>CAZPHH010000050.1:0-34523 GCA_964586145.1 uncultured Phycisphaeraceae bacterium
CCCTACGCCCGTACTTGACCCTCCTGCCCACCCCCGTACGCTAAACACGTACGAAACGGCGGGCTGGCCTCGGGCGGGCCTACGGCCCTGATGCGGGGAAAGCGGAGAATAGGCACGGCTCAAGATCAGTGGCACGCGGTGGCACTGAGCGCGGAACCCCGTTGAAACGGGGTGCCGGGCAAAAAAAAAGGGGGGCTGCGGGGCGGTCTACCGGCCGTAAACGACCGGCCAACATCTAAAAACAAGAAACTCGAAACTGGAGACTGGAAGGGATGGTCCGCGAGGCGGACCCTACAGGCTGAGCGAGGGCGGCGATGGAAGGCCCGTGAACGGGCCTGGGGTCGGGGCTCAGAACGTGCGGTGGGTTTGTCGGGCATGGGTGAGGCCCTGGCCCAGCAGGATCAGGACCAGGGCGGTGGCGGTGACCAGCCAGCCGGAGGCGAGACGTTGCAGCAGGTTCACCGGCTGGCGGTCCACGTGCCGGTCCAGCACGGTGACGACGTCCGGGTTGACGGGTGACGTGCGGCCGGCGGCCAGAATGCTGAGCTGCGACTGCTTGTCGGCGATCTCGGTCTCGAGCCTGCGGATCTCCTTCGCGTGCCGCTCGGCGTCAAACTGCTGGTGGAGGAAGCTTTCGAGGCGGGGGACGGCCTGGGTCAGAACGTCCTGTGCGCTGAGCATGGCGGTGACCGTCTGGTCGAGTTGCGGTCGGAGGCGGTCGATCTGCTCCTGCCGCTCGGCGATCTGCCGATCGCGCTCTTCCACCGCCAGCCGAAAGGCCTCGGCCTGCAATCCCTGGTCGATGGTGCGGATGCGTTCCTGCGTGCGCTGGTGCAGGGCGCGGGCGGTGCGGAGCGCGGCGTCGAGCCGCGGATTGTTCAGTGCCCGGATGTCCGAGGCGCTGAACTCGAACTGGTGATGGGCGGTGCGCAGCGTGTTGAATCGGCGGGTGGCCAGCGTGATGAGTTCGTGATGACGGGCGGCGTTGTTCGGATCGGCGGCCATGGCGTCCACCTGGTCCTTGAGGGTGGACAGGGGCTCGACGGTCTCAAACAGCAGGTCGCTCAGCAGGCGGGCGAGCCGGTCCTGGGTCTCGATGACGGCCGGGTCGGCGGGCCGACCGGCGGTGTCCTGGAGCCCGATGAACTCACGGCGCCAGCTTCCGGCGAAGCGGGTGAGGAGGCGTTGGTACTCGTTGGCGGCCTCCACGAGGCGTTCGGCGGCCAGCCGGTGCATGCCGGTGGCGGACTGGGCGGCCCGGGTTTCGCCAAGCTGCTGGACGGCCTCGGCTTGGGTCGCGAGTGTGCGTAATGCGGGCAGGGAGCTGTTGTGGACTTCGAGCAGACGGGCCCGGGTTTCGGCCAGGTGAACTTCCATCGTCTTGAGGTCCTGACCGAGGGAAACGTCCGCCTCCAGGGCGGAGTGTCGCAGTTCGGGATCGACGGGCACTGTTCTGGGCACCGGGGTCTGCTGCAGGTACGTGAGCTGCTCGACCAGGTCATCCAGTCGGCTGCGCAGGCCGTCATACCCGGCTCGCTCGGTCTGGAGTGATGCGGTGGCGTGGTCGGTCTCCCGCAGCGGGTCGGAATCGCGGGCTACGGGCTGGGATGACGGTGCGCCGGATTTCCTGAGGGAATTCAGCCGGGCGATCCGATCGTCGCGCTCCAGGGCGAGCCTCTGCTCCGCGGGGCTGGGTTGCGAGAGTGCCCGCTCGGCCACGATTCGCAGGTGCTCCGGGAACGAGTGGGTGAGCTTGACCAACTGCTGGTTCCCCTCTCGGACCGACGGGGCCAGGAACACGTAGCGGATCGAGCACGATTCCGGCCTGGTGGATGGGACCCAGCGGGCGACGGGTGACGGCCCGTTGCCGGTGTCCCTGCCGGTGGGGACGAGACTTTCCGTCAGTTCGCGCAGCTCGTGGTAGTAGGGGGCGAGGGTTTCCTGCCGGCATTGGGGGTCGCGGATTCCGAACTCGATGACACACTGATACTCGAAGGGTTCGATGAAGACGGTGACCACGCCCACTCCGACGGCCGCGGCGGCCAGCACCAGAGAGGTCCACGGCCAGGCGCGTCCGGTCCCGGGTCGGGCGGGGGTCGGTGAAGGGGCCGGCTCGCCGGCGGGAGGGCCGGTCCGGACCGAGCGAGGGGGGCGTCTGGTTTTGGCGGGCGAGGCCATTTGATGCATACCGCGCGATACCCCGACAATGGACGCGTCCCCGAGGGACGCGGTTCGTTACAGCTCTTGGATCAAAGCGTCAATCCGCTCCTCGTCTGCCGGAGCGAGCGCCCAGCCGGCGGCGGCCAGTATCTCCTCGACCTGGGAGGGCCGGGTCGCGCCGAAGACGGCAGTCGTCACGCCAGGTTGCCTCAGCACCCAGTGGACCGCCAGTTGCCCGACGGTCTTGCCGTACCCCCCGGCAATGTCCCTGAGCTTCGCCACAAACGCAAGGTTCCGGGCAAAGCGGGGCGGCATGAAGTTGAGGTCGCGGGACCGAATGCCGGTGATCCGGCTGTCCGGCCCATATCCACCGGCCAGCAGGCCCAGGGCCAGCGGGCTGTGCGTAAGCACGCCCAGATTGAGTTCCTGGCAGAAGGGGATGAGGTCCGTGGCGGCTCGGCGGTTCAGCAGGGAAAACGGCGTCTGCACGGAGCAGATCCGGCCGAACTCCGCTGCGGCCGCAATTTCCTGGCAGCCGCAGTGGCCAAGGCCGATGAATCGGACCTTGCCTTCGCGGACGAGCCCGTCCAGGGCCTCCATGGTCTGTCGGATGGGGGTGTGCGGATCGGGTTCGTGACACTGATAAAGGTCAATGTAGTCGGTTTGGAGGCGGCGCAGGCTGGCCTCGCACTCGCGGACGATGCCGGCGGGCGTCAGGCAGGTTTTCAGGCCGCCGCCGCCGTTGACCGGGACCATTCCGCACTTGGTCGCCAGCAGGATCTGTTCGCGTCGTCCTCGAACGGCCCGTCCGACCAGGGTTTCGGCCCGGCCTTGGCCGTAGGCCGGCGAGGTATCGATGAGGTTGACGCCGCCGTCGACGGCGCGGTGCATGGCGGCGACGGCTTCGTTGTCGTCTGTGGCGCCCCACTCGGCTGCATTGCCGCTGAGGGCGGCCGTTCCGATGGCGAGCACCGACACGTGCCGTTGGCTGGTACCGAGTTCACGGGTAAGCATGGGGTTTCCGGTTGAAGCCGAGTTCGGGGGTTCCGCACCGTAGTGGAGGCCCCATTGTACGGGCGTGCGGGCGGCGAGACAATGCGACGCCGGGCTTCGCTCGTTGAGGCACAAAATTGCAGTGTAGCTTATATGGGTTGGGGTTATCGGGTTGGGGGGGGACGGAGGGTGCGGGATTTTTGCGTTTGACAGGTCGGTGGCGATGCTTATACTCGCGAGGCTCTAGGTACTGTTGTGGCGTCAGGACACACAGACGGCCCCCGGGGACGGCTCAAGCGTCGGTCGTCGGGCGGGGTGCGTACCAGAGGGGTAGACGCGTACGGATCGTTCAAGACGGCGCGAGACAGACGGGTCGCGCGCGGTTCTGGGCGTCTGTCCGCCCGTCTGCCTGGATGCTTCTGTAGCTCAGTGGTAGAGCGCGTCCTTGGTAAGGACGAGGTCCTGGGTTCAAGTCCCAGCAGAAGCTTGTTACGCGACCCGGCGGCGTGTGGACTGCGGTGACGGTGTTCAGCGCGAGGGAAGCCGGGGCGGACCTGCGGTGCCGGGCGGCGGTCCGCGGATGGCAAGTGAAACAGGCGTGCGGCGGCCGAGGATGCCGCCGGAGGTTTTTCGACGGAAGCGAGACTCGGCGGTCGGTGCTTTTCACGACGATGAGTGGAGGATCATAGAGCAATGGCCAAGGAAGTATTTGAGCGAACGAAGCCGCACGTGAACGTCGGCACGATCGGTCACGTGGACCACGGCAAGACGACCCTCACGGCGGCGATCACGGCCGTGCAGGCCGCCAAGGGCCTGGCCACGTTCAAAGGGTATGACGAGGTGGCCAAGGCGTCCGAGGCGCATGGGCGTCGCGACCCGACGAAGATTCTGACCATCGCGACGTCACACGTGGAGTATTCTACGGAGAAGCGTCACTACGCTCACATCGACTGTCCGGGCCATGCGGACTACGTGAAGAACATGATCACGGGCGCCGCCCAGATGGACGGCGCGATCCTGGTGGTGTCGGCGGCGGACGGCCCCATGCCGCAGACGCGTGAGCACATTCTGCTGGCTCGCCAGGTGAACGTGCCGGCGATCGTGGTGTTCCTGAACAAGGTGGACCTGGTGGACGATCCGGAGTTGCTGGACCTGGTGGAGATGGAGGTTCGGGAGCTGCTGGACAAGTACGAGTTCCCGGGCGAGGCGACGCCGGTGATCCGGGGCAACGCCCTGGGGGCGTTGACGAGTCCGAAGGACGAGTCTCTGACGAAGTCCATCGGCGAGCTGATGGACGCCATCGACTCGTTCATTCCGGAGCCCACGCGCATCATCGACAAGGCGTTCCTGATGTCGGTGGAAGACGTATTCAGCATCAAGGGGCGGGGCACGGTGGCCACCGGCCGGATCGAGCGTGGCAAGGTGAAGGTGGGCGACCAGGTGGAGATCGTCGGCCTGCGGGACATTCAGAAGACGACGGTCACCGGCGTGGAGATGTTCAACAAGACGCTGGACGAGGGCGTGGCCGGCGACAACGTGGGCTGCCTGCTCCGCGGCGTCGAGAAGGACTCGATTGAGCGCGGCCAGGTGCTGGCGGCGCCGGGCACGATCACGCCGCACACCAAGTTTGAGGCGGAGGTGTACGTGCTGACGAAGGAGGAAGGCGGCCGTCACACGCCGTTCTTCAACGGGTATCGTCCGCAGTTCTACTTCCGGACGACGGACGTGACGGGCGGCCTGACGCTGACGGGCGGGGCCGAGATGTGCATGCCGGGCGACAACATTACGATGCAGGTGGAGCTGGGCAAGGCGGTGGCCATGGAGCCGCAGGACCGGTTCGCCGTCCGCGAGGGCGGTCGCACGGTGGGTTCGGGCGTGATTGCGAAGGTGACCGAGTAGGCGCCGGGGGCGCCGAGGCGAAGGACGACGTACGATGGCCAAGGCCCAGAAGCGGGAATACGTGTGGCTGCAGTGCAAGGAATCCGGTGACCTGAACTACCGGACGACGGTGAACGTTCAGGGCGGGCTTCCGAAGCTGGAGCTGAACAAGTACTGCAAGAGGTGCCGGAAGCGCACCGTACACAAGATCAAGCGAAAGGCGTAGCGCGGCATCCAGCCCGGTCGCCGGTTGCGCGAAACGCCGGAGGAGCGTAGCTCAATTGGCAGAGCACCGGTTTCCAAAACCGGCGGTTGGGGGTTCAAATCCCTCCGCTCCTGTGCGACGGACGAGACCGCGGCGTGGGAAGCGGAGGATGGATCGCGGACGCGGACGGCGGGAGTGCCCGGACATCCGAGGACGGGCAGGCGGCAGGCATGAGCCATCAGCAGGAATCGACCGGATCGCGATCGGGTGGGGCGGCCACCGCGTCGGGAGCAGGGCGCCCCGGCGGCCCGGCGGCCAGGAAGGACCAGTCCAAGGTGACCGATAAACCGATAGAGCGTCCCGTGGGCGTCGCCCCGCTGAGCGCCGAGCGCCGCTCGTTCTTCGAGGTGTACAAGCGGGGCCAGGGCTACCACACGCGGATGGGCACGGCCGTCGGCGGCGGCGTCCTGATTCTGGCGGGGGGCAACTTCCTGTACAACCAGTTGGACCTGTTCGAGACACAGGCGGCCTGGACGTTGTGGGTGCAGGTGGGCATCCCGCTGGCGTTTGTGGTGATTCTGGGGCTGCTGCTGTACTGGTTGGTGGGAGTGAACCGGAAGACGTGTGACTTCATGATCGCCACCGAGGGCGAGATGAAGAAGGTGAGCTGGTCCAGCAAGAAGGAGCTGATCGGCTCGACGAAGGTGGTGATCGTGTTCTCGCTGCTGATTGCGGCGATGTTGTTCGTGACGGACCTGCTGTTCGGGACGATCTTCAGCCTGCTGAACGTGCTGCGGCTGCCGCCGCCCCTGCTGAAGATGTTCTCGCCGCTGCTGAAGCTGCTTGGGATTGGTGACTGATCATGGAAGAGACCAGCCAGCCGCTCGCCGCTCCGGGCATGAACTGGTACGTGCTGCGGGTGGCGTCCAACAAGGAGGAGCAGGTCCGCAGCGCGCTGGAGCGGAAGGTGAAGATCGAGGGGATCGAGGACCGGGTCGGGCGGATACTCGTGCCCACGCTGAAAGAGCGGCGGATGCGGGGGGGCCAGGTCCGGATCATCGAGAAGAAGCTGTATCCCGGGTACGTGTTCGTGGAGATGGCCTGCGAGGAGGATGGTTCGATCGCCGAAAACGTGTGGTTTCTGATCAAGGAGACCACCGGGGTCGGCGACTTCATCGGATCCGACGGCAAGCCCACGCGGATGTCGGACCACGACGTGGTGGGGATGCTGGCGGCGTCGCAGAAGGCGGAGGACGAGCCGACGCTTTCCGGGCTGGATTTCAAGAAGGGCGACCCGGTCAAGATCACGGAAGGCAGCTTCGAGAACTACGAGGGTGAAGTGGAGTCGGTGGACACGAAGCGGGGCCTGGTGACGGTGGTGCTCACGATTTTCGGCCGGTCCACGCCGGTGGAGGTCGAATACTGGCAGGTGGAGAAGCTGGCGTAAGCCCCGCGCCCGCGGCGACCGCGTGGAGAAACAGGTGCAGGTGTGGCGAAGAAGAAGGAAGTAAAGGCGATCATCAAGCTCCAGGCGCCGGGCGGGCAGGCGACGCCGGCCCCCCCGATCGGCCCGGCCCTCGGCCAGCACGGCGTGAATATCGGGCAATTTGTACAGCAGTTCAACGCGTCGACCAACGCGCTGAACGGGATGCGGGTCACGGTGGTCATCACCGTGTTCGGCGACAAGTCATTCACGTTTGACGTGAAAAGCCCGCCGGCGGGTGTGCTGCTCAAGAGCGCGGCCGGGCTGGCCAAGGCGAGCGGCCTGGCCGGTCGGGAGACCGTCGCCACGGTGCAGCGGTCGCAGGTCCGCGAGATCGCGGAACGGAAGATGGACGATCTGAACGCCGGATCGGTGGAAGCGGCGATGCGGATGATCGAGGGTACGGCCCGGTCCATGGGGATTGAGGTCAGCGGCTGAGTTCCGGCGTCCGTCGCTGCGTGGCGGCGGGGCCGGTCAGGATGGCGAAACGGAGGTTCCGGATGCCGACCCGAAGTGTTCGGTATCGCAAGCAGGTGGAGATTCGCGGCCCGCGGATGCAGGCCCGGTCGGTGGTGGACGGGATCGCGGCGGTCAAGGCGATGGCCGGCGTGAAGAGCGACCGTACGTACAAGAACGGTCGCCGGCGGAAAGATCCCGACCAGACAGTGGAGATCTGTGTTCTGCTGGGCGTGGACACGAAGCAGGCGGACCAGATGATCCGGGGCTCCCTTTCCCTGCCGAAGGGGACGGGATCGACCAAGCGAGTGATTGCCTTTGCGGACGAGGATCTGGCGCAGAAGGCCCGTGCCGCCGGTGCGGTTGAGGCGGGCGGAGACGACCTGATCAAGCGGATTCAGGACGGGTGGATGGATTTTGACGTGGCGGTGGCCCACCCGTCGATGATGGGTCGGGTCGGCAAGCTCGGCAAGGTGCTGGGTCCGCAGGGGAAGATGCCGTCGCCCAAGGCGGGTACCGTCACCGCGGACGTGGAGACCGCGGTTCGCGAGTACAGCGCCGGCAAGCTGGAATACCGGACGGACAAGGGTGGAAACGTGCATTTGCCCGTCGGGAAGACCAGCTTTGCCGTGGATGACCTGAAGACGAACATCGAAGCGGTGGTCTCGCACATCCAGCGGGTCAAGCCGGCGTCGGCAAAGGGTCAGTTTCTTAAGAAGGTGTGCATCAAGGCGACGCGTACCCCCTCGATTCTTCTGAGTGTGGGCTGAGAGGACAAGCGCCGCCGGCGAAGCGGCGGTTTCGGAAACGGCAATGAGCAAGCCTCTGAAGCAGATGATGACGGACGCCCTGCGGGATCGGTACGTGGGCGTGGAGAGCGCATGTGTGGTGGACCTGACGGGGCTGGACGTGGTGTCGACCACGCGGTTCCGGCGGACGTTGCGTGAGAAGTCCATCCGCGTGTCTGTGGTGAAGAACAGCCTGGCCGCCCGCGCGTTCCAGGGAACGCCGCTGGAGGCGCTGGGCCGGTCGCTGGAGGGCCCCAGTGCGCTGGTCAGCGGGGGCGATTCCATCATTGAGGTGGCCAAGGCCCTGGTGGCGGCGGCAAAGGAGTACGCCGTCATTCGCCTGAAGCAGGCGATCGTGGAGGGCGATCCGAGCCTGATGACGGTGGAGGACGTCTCGCGGCTGAAGAGCCGCCTGGAGCTGATCGGGGAGGTGGCGATGCTGATTGCCTCGCCCGGTCGGCGTGTGGCGGGCTGTATCGCGGGGCCGCAGGCGAAGCTTGCCGGCTGCGTGAAGGCCATCGCGGACCGCGGGGAGAAGGAAGCGGCGTAACCGAGGGGCGGGCCGGCCGGACGAGCGGCCCGGCGCGGCGGGGACACGGACTCGATGAGATTCATGGATTCGCGACGGACGGACTGGTTCCGCCTTCGGGCGGAATGAAATGGCGTCGGCGGGACGCCGCCTATCCGACCGGCGGATTGGATAAAGGACAGCAGGAGTCAGGCAGAGATGGCAGACGCACCGGTGAAGGAAGTCAGCGGGAAGATCAAGGACTTGGCGGAAGGAATCGTCGGGCTTACGGTGAAGGAAGCGCAGGAGTTGGTGGACTATCTGAAGGAAGTCCACGGGATCGAGCCTGCCGGTGGCGGTGCCATTATGATGGCGGGTCCGGCTGCGGGTGGCGGCGAGGCAGCGGCCGTGGAGGAGAAGGACACGTTTGACGTGATCCTGGCGGGGGCCGGCGACCAGAAGATCAAGGTGATCAAGGTCGTCCGCGCCCATACGGGTCTGGGGCTGAAAGAGGCCAAGGACCTGGTGGACGGTGCGCCCAAGCCGGTGAAGGAAGGAATCTCGAAGGCGGATGCCGAGGCGATCAAGAAAGAGCTGGAGGAAGTGGGCGCCGCCGTCGAGCTGAAGTAGCGTCGGGTTTGACGAGAGGGTGCGAGATTACGGATCGCGCCGAACAGCGTGCCGTGCATCCGGCCCCGCGGCGGCGGGGCAGGGGTGAGGGTGCGCGCCCATCCCAGGGAGGCGGGACCGGCCGGATGAGCAGGGACGTCCGGACGACACAGATGCCTCTCCATCGGGAAGTTCCCCGGGTATTCCCAGAGACTTTTTGACGCAGCGCCGCGACCCGCGCCGAACCAGGCGCCGGTCGTGCCATGCCGGCTACGTGGAAGTTTGGACGGCGGAGCGGGTTCCGGGCGTTCCGGGCCGCGCGTGGGCGCGGGGGTCCCCGGGGGCCCGGGGCCGGTCCGCTGCGGCTCGTAGCGTGAGGTGAGTTCGATGTTCAAGTTCGAGAACGTACGGAACTTCGCCCGGGTCGGCGATGCCATGCCGGTCCCCAACCTGATCAACCTCCAGACGGAATCGTACGCCCGATTCCTGCAAGCGGAGCTGTCGCCGACGGAGCGGGCGTGCAGCGGGCTGGAGGCGTTGTTGCGGGAGGTGTTCCCGATTGAGAGTTACGACGGGAACCTGTCGCTGCACTACATCAGTTATGAGCTGAGCAAGCCGCGGTACACGCCGGACGAGTGCCGCCAGCTTCGCCTCACGTACGGCATGCCGTTTCGCATTCGCGTGCGGCTGGTCCGCAAGGACAAGGACGAGATTCAGGAGGACCACATCTACCTGGGCGAGCTGCCGATCATGATCGGCGGCGGCGAGTTCATCATCAACGGGGCCGAGCGGGTCATCGTGTCGCAGCTCCACCGTTCGCCGGGCGTGGACTTCGTGAAGGAACAGGCGGAAGGCGACCGGGCCCTGCACGCCTGCCGTATCATTCCCGAGCGCGGGAGCTGGATCGAGATCAACGTGACGAAGCAGGACGTGCTGGCGGTCCGCATCGACCAGTCCAGCAAGATCCCGGCCACCACGTTCGTGCGCGCCATGGCGGAGCGCTATTCCTCGGACGAGTCGATCGTGGAGGAGTTCCACGAGACGAAGATGGTTCGCACGTCGGCCCTGAAGCCGGAGATGTACGCCGTCACGTCCATCATTGAGGAGGAGACGGGGGAGGAGCTGGTGAAGGCGGGGTGCCAGATCGGCGACGCCCTGACCCAGATTCAGAATTCGCAGATCAAGCAGGTTCGTGTGATCCCGAAGGTGGGCGACCCGCTGGTGCTGAACACGCTGGCGGAGGACGCGAGCCGGTCGCACGAGGAGGCGCTTCTGAAGATCTACGCGAAGCTTCGTCCGGGCAACCCGCCGCAGATCGACAAGGCGCGCAAGCTGTTCGCGGAGAAGTTCTACGACGAGAACCGGTACCGGCTGGGCAAGGTGGGGCGGTTCCGCCTGAACCGGAAGCTGGGCACGGACACGCCGGACGAGGACATGGTCCTGCACGTCGAGGACGTGGTGGAATGCCTGAAGTACCTGATGCTGCTGCGCACGGGCGAAGCTCAGTTCGAGGTGGACGACATCGACCATCTGGGCAACCGGCGTCTGCGGACGATCGACGAGCTGGCGGCCGACGAGATGCGGAAGGGGTTCCTGAAGCTGCGGCGCACCGTGCAGGAGCGGATGAGTCTGAAGGACCCGGAGCAGATCAGCCGGTTGGCCGAACTGGTGAACAGCAAGCCGGTCAGTTCCGCCATCGAGTTCTTCTTCGGGCGGAGCGAGCTGTCGCAGGTGGTGGACCAGACGAACCCGCTGTCGCAGCTCACGCACGAGCGTCGTCTGTCGGCCCTGGGTCCGGGCGGTCTGAACCGCAAGCGGGCGGGCTTTGAGGTTCGGGACGTTCACATCAGCCACTACGGTCGGATCTGTCCGATTGAGACCCCGGAAGGCACCAACATCGGTCTGATCGCGTCCCTGGGCATCTACAGCCGGGTGGACGACTACGGTTTTCTCGTGACGCCGTACCGGAAGGTGGGAAAGGGCGGCAGGCTCGATCCGGACATCCTGTACCTGCGGGCGGATGAGGAAATGCGGCACGTGTTGGCCCCGCCCGACGTGCTGGTCGAGGGCAACGGTCACGTGCAGGAGGGGCAGAGCGTGGTCCGCAGCAGCGGCGAGCTCAAACAGGTGTCCTCCTCCGACATCGAGTACGTCGACATCTCGCCCAAGCAGACGGTGGGCGTCAGCGCGGCCCTCATCCCGTTCCTGGAACACGACGACGCGAACCGGGCCTTGATGGGCTCCAACATGCAGCGGCAGGCCGTTCCGCTGCTGAGATGCACGCCGCCCGTCGTGGCGACGGGAATGGAACGGGCGGTCGCGGAAAACAGCGGCATGGTGATCCGGGCGGCGAAGGCGGGCAAGGTGACCTACGTGGATGCCCTCCGCATCGTCATCAACGACACGGACGAGTATGTGTTGCGGAAGTTCCAGGGCCTCAACGAGCGGACGTGCCTGAACCAGAGGCCGATCGTGCGGCTGGGCGAACGGGTGAAGGCCGACCAGATCATCGCGGACGGACCGGCCACCACGTTGGGTGAGCTGGCGCTGGGCAAGAACGTTCTGGTCGCGTTCATGACGTTTGACGGATACAACTTCGAGGACGCGATCCTGATCAGCGAGCGTCTGGTCAAGGACGACGTGTTCACGAGCATCCACATCGAGGAGTTTGAGGTCGAGATCCGGGAGACGAAGCTGGGCCGGGAGGAGTTCACGGCGGACATTCCGAACGTGTCGGAACGGGCGTTGCGCAACCTGGACGCGAACGGAATGGTGCGCACGGGCACGCGGGTGGGGCCGGGCGACATCCTGGTGGGCAAGGTCAGTCCGAAGTCCAAGACGGAGCTGTCGCCGGAGGAGAAGCTGCTGCACGCGATTTTCGGACGTGCAGGCGAGGACGTGAAGAACGATTCGCTGGAGCTGCCGGCCGGCGAAGAGGGCATCGTGATCGACGCCAAGCGGTTTTCGCGTCGGATGCACATGACGGACGAGCAGAAGGCCCAGCTGAACGCGGAGATCGAGACGTACCGCGCCGAGTGCAACGGGAAGATCATCGAGTGCTTCAAGCAGATGTGCCTGGAGATCGAAGCGCTGGCCAACCAGCCGATGATCGACCCGAACACGCGTCAGAAGGTGGGGCACAGCGATCTGAACGAGGTGATTCTGGAGCAGGTGGACGCGATTGCGGAGCAGGTGCGGGCTCGCGAGTTGAAGTGGGTGAAGCCGGCGGCGCTGCGCGGGGAGGCGCTGGCCCTGGTGGACCGGTTCTGGCCGCGGATCGAGGGGCTGGCGGAGGAGCGCGACCGCAAGATCGCCCAGCTCAAGCGAGGGGACGAGCTGCCCTCGGGCGTGCTGGAAATGGTCAAGGTGTACGTGGCGACCAAGCGCCGGTTGGCGGTCGGAGACAAGATGGCGGGTCGGCACGGGAACAAGGGTGTGATCGCCCGCATCATGCCGGAAGAGGACATGCCGTTCCTCGAGGACGGGACCCCGGTGGACATCTGCCTGAACCCGCTGGGCGTGCCCTCGCGTATGAATGTTGGTCAGATTCTCGAGACGCATCTGGCCTGGGCGGCGTGCATTCTGGGCTTCCAGGCGGTGACCCCGGTGTTTGACGGGGCGAAGGAGGCGGAGATCTTCAAGGCGCTCGCCGAGGCCAACGCGCGCGTGTGTCAGCGGCGGGAGGATCCGAAGGCGGTCGCGCAGGCGGGGGCGAGTCGTGAGGTTTTCTGCGAGATGCCGCGCAGCGGGAAGATGCGGTTGATCGACGGTCGGACGGGTGAGCCGTTCGATCAGGATGTGACCGTGGGCTACATCTACATGATGAAGCTTCACCACCTGGTGGACGACAAGATCCACGCGCGTGCCACCGGTCCGTACAGCCTGATCACCCAGCAGCCCTTGGGCGGCAAGGCCCGGACGGGCGGTCAGCGGTTCGGCGAGATGGAGGTCTGGGGCCTGGAGGCCTACGGCGCCGCCTACGTGCTGCAGGAGCTTCTGACCGTCAAGAGCGACGACGTGGAGGGCCGAACCAAGATCTACGAATCGATGGTCAAGGGAACGAACACGCTGGAGGCGGGGACGCCGGTTTCGTTTGACGTTCTGTGCAACGAGATCCGGGGGCTGTGCCTGAACATTCAACTGGAGAAGAAACGGGTGATTTGAGGCGGCGAAAGGCGGGGCGGCCCCTGTGCCGGGGGGCCTCGCGGGAGACGGACCATGCCTGCCGACGTGGCGTACGAGACGGTGAAAGCGATCGATCCGGAAGAGCTGCTGACGTTCTACCGGAAGCAGCATCACGAGACGACGCACGACGTGGCGAAGCTGCAGCGGATGGTCGACAACACGTTCTGTTTCGTGACGGCCCGGCGGGAAGGGGAGCTGATCGGGATTGCGCGGGGCGTCACGGACGGCGTCCGCGGGCAGTTGGCGGATTGCAAGCTGGACCCGCAGTTTCAGGGCCCCGCGTGCATCACCCGCAAGGACGGCCGCATCGAACACGACAGCCTCGGGATTGCGCGGGAGATGGCGTTGCGGGTGATCGGGGCGCTGCGGGAGTACGGGTGCGAGCGGATCACCACCCTGGCCTACGGGACGGAGGTGGACTTCTGCGAGGAGATCGGGTTCCGCAAGGCCTGCGGCCTGGTGGTCCTGCACCTGGATCCGGGCGTTTCGGCGCCCGTCGCGGCGGAGGCGGGCGTGTTGGGAAATGAGGGGTGAACCGCAGCCGGCGGACGGTTCCGCCGGAGGCGTCGGATGAATGAGCCGGACGGACAGGCAACCTCGTCAGAGAGGAAGGCTTGGGAACCATGGCGGACAGTATCTACGACCGCGTGAATGACTACGGCAGTGTGAAGATCTCACTGGCGTCGCCCAACGACATCCGGAGCTGGTCGTTCGGCGAGGTGCGCAAGCCGGAGACCATCAACTACCGCACCTACCGACCGGAGAAGGACGGCCTGTTCTGCGAGCGCATCTTCGGTCCGGAGCGGGACTGGGAGTGCGCCTGCGGGAAATACAAGGGCACCAAGCACAAGGGGATCATCTGCGACCGCTGCGGGGTGAAGGTCACGCACTCTCGCGTGCGCCGCAAGCGGATGGGCCATATCAACCTGGCGGCCCCGGTGGTCCATATCTGGTTCTTCAAGGCGATGCCCTCGCGCCTGGGCTGCCTGCTGAACATGAAGACCTCCAGCCTGGAGAAGGTGGTGTACTTCCAGGACTACGTGGTGGTCGACCCGGGCGACACGCCCCTGAAGGACCGCCAGTTGCTCACGGAGGAGGAATTCCGAGCCGCGCAGGACAAGTACGGCAGTTCGTTCACGGCCATGATGGGGGCGGAGGCGGTCAAGGCGCTGCTCGAACGCCTGGACCTGTCCACGGTGGCCGTGGAGTTGCGGCAGGGGATCGAGGAGACGGCCAGCAAGCAGAAGATCAAGGACCTGACCAAGCGCCTGCGCATCGTGGAGGCGCTGCGGCACTCCGACAACGACGCGAGCTGGATGGTGCTGGAGGTGATTCCGGTGATCCCGCCGGACCTGCGCCCGCTGGTGTTGCTGGAAAGCGGGAACTTCGCGACCAGCGACCTGAACGACCTGTACCGGCGCATCATCAACCGGAACAACCGGCTCAAGAAGCTGGTGGACCTGAACGCGCCGGAAGTGATCATCCAGAACGAGAAACGGATGCTGCAGCAGGCGGTGGACGCGCTGTTCGACAACGGGCGCTGCCGGCGGGCGGTGCTCGGGTCGAGCAACCGTCCTCTGAAATCGCTGACGGACATGATCAAGGGCAAGCAGGGCCGCTTCCGCGAGAACCTGCTGGGCAAGCGGGTGGACTACTCGGCGCGCTCGGTGATCGTGGTGGGTCCGGAGCTCAAGCTGCACCAGTGCGGTCTGCCCAAGAAGATCGCCCTGGAGCTGTATCAGCCGTTCATCATCCGCAAACTGAAGGAACGGGGCCTGGCCGACACCATCAAGTCGGCCAAGAAGATGCTGGAGCGGCGCGACCAGGAGATCTGGGACATTCTGGAAGAGGTGATCTATCAGCACCCGGTGCTGCTGAACCGCGCCCCCACCCTCCACCGGATGGGCATCCAGGCCTTCGAGCCGGTGCTGGTGGAAGGCAATGCGATTCGCATTCATCCGCTCGTCTGCCGCGGCTTCAACGCCGACTTTGACGGGGACCAGATGGCCGTCCATCTTCCGCTGTCCGTGGAGGCGCAGGCCGAGACCCACGTGTTGATGCTGGCGACGAACAACATTTTCAGTCCGGCCAACGGCAGTCCCATCATGTCGCCGTCTCAGGACATGGTGCTGGGCATCTTCTACCTGACGACGGATCACGTGAGTCGTCGGGTGGACGAGAAGGACATGAAGTCGTTCTCCTCCGTTCACGAGGCGATGTACGCGCACGCGCTGGGCCGGGTCGGCCTGCACGACTTCATCCGGGTGCGCATCCCCCGCCGCCAGATCGTCCGCGACGTGAAGGGTCCCATCGAGAACGCGCCGGCGAACCGCCGGGTGGTTACGACGGTGGGGCGTCTGATGTTCAACGACATCCTGGCTCCGGACATGCCGTTCTACAACTGCTCGCTCTCGCAGAGAGGGGCCGGCCGGGTGATCGCGGACTGCCACGCCATTCTGGGGCGGGCGGCGACCGTGGACCTGCTGGACCGGATCAAGGACACGGGCTTCCGGTTCAGCACGCTGGCGGGGTTGTCGTTCGCAGTGAGCGACCTGCGCGTGCCGGCCGCCAAGGGCGGTATCATTGAGGCGGCCCAGAAGAAGGTGGACCAGATCGAGCGTGACCACGCGAACGGCGCGTTGACGCCTCTGGAGCGGTACAACCAGGTGATTGACGTGTGGATTCACGCCCGGGAGCAGGTCACCGAGGCCATGATGGTCGAGTTGCGTCACGACTACCGGGACGAGAGCGGCGCGTACGTGGCGGCCGTTCGGGAGGAGAGGGGCCAGTTGTCGGCGCCGGCGGGCGCCCGCCCGTACCTCAATCCGATCTTCCTGATGACCGAGTCGGGGGCCCGCGGCAGCGTGGACCAGATCCGGCAGTTGGCGGGCATGCGCGCACTGATGGCGAAGCCGTCGGGCGAGATCATCGAGACGCCGATCAAGGCGAACTTCCGCGAGGGGCTGTCGGTTCTCGAGTACTTCAGTTCGACGCACGGAGCTCGCAAGGGTCTGGCGGACACGGCCCTGAAGACGGCGGACTCCGGCTATCTGACGCGGAAACTGGCCGACGTGGCCCAGAACGTGATCGTGAACCGGATTGACTGCGGCACGATCAATGGGATCACGAAAAGCGCCATCTACCGGGGCGAGGAAATCGAGATCCCGCTGCGGGAGGCGATCCTGGGGCGGGTCGCGCGTGACACGATCCGCAACCCGGTGACGGACGAGATCATCGTGTCGGAAAACGAGTGCATCACCACGGAGATTGCGCGCAAGATCGAGAATCTGGGGCTGGACATGATCCGCGTGCGCAGTCCGCTGACGTGCGAGAGCCCCCTGGGCTGCTGTGCCCGGTGTTACGGGGTGGACATGTCGACCGGGCTTCTGGTCGAAGAGGGCATGGCGGTGGGAATCATCGCGGCCCAGTCGATCGGCGAACCGGGCACGCAGCTGACGATGCGGACGTTCCATACGGGCGGCGTGGCGTCCCGTGCCGTGGTGGAGAACAAGCTGATTGCCGGTTCGGCAGGGATTGTCCGGTACCGCGACCTGGCCCCGGTGACCGTCCCGGCCCAGGGGCAGATTCCGGCGCGCGTGGTGGCCCTGAAGCGCAACGGCGAGGTGGTCCTGTTGGACGAGAAGGAGCGTGAGCTGGAGGCGTACAAGATCCCCTACGGAGCGGAGATCCTGGTGGCCGAGGGGACCAAGGTCCGGACCGGGCAGACGCTGGTCATGTGGGATCCGCACCTGACTCCGATTCTGGCGGAGGTGGGCGGCTTCGTGCGTTTCCAGGACATCGCCGAGGGTGAGACCGTGCGGGCCGAACAGGACCGCGTCGGGGCCCGCTTCGTGGTGGTGGAGCACAAGGGGGAGAAGCACCCGCAGGTCGTGATTGAGGACAATGAGGGACGGGTGTTGGATTACCACTACCTGCCGGCCAAGGCCCGTATCGAGGTGAACGAGGGGCAGGCCATTTTGCCGGGTATGCTGCTGGCCCGCCAGCCTCGCGCGATGAGCGGGACCCAGGACATCACCGGCGGTCTGCCGCGGGTGACGGAGATTTTCGAGGCTCGTCGTCCGAAGGAGCCGTCCGTCATGGCGGAGATTTCGGGGCTGGTGGAGATCCGGGCGGACAAGCGCCGCGGCAAGATGACCATCATCGTGCGCAGCGAGAGCGGGATGGAACGCGAGCACCACGTGCCGCAGGACAAGCAGCTCCTGGTGCATGCGGGCGACCACGTGGACGCCGGAGATCCGCTGATTGAAGGGCCGCTGGTGCCGTTCGACATCCTGCGCATCCGCGGCGAGGAGGCGCTGCAGCAGTACCTGCTGGCGGAGATCCAGGCCGTCTACCGGAGCCAGAACGTCAGTACCAATGACAAGCACCTGGAGGTCATCCTGACGCAGATGCTGCGTCGCGTGAAGATCGAGTCGCCCGGTGATTCAAGCTTCCTGCCGGGGGAGGTGGTGGACAAGTTCCGCTTCCGGAAGGAAAACGAGGAGTTGAGCAAGAGCGTGCGGATCGAGGATCCGGGTGACACCGACCTGACCAAGGGCCAGATCATCCGCAAGACGCAACTGGAGGAGAAGAACGACGAAGCGGAACAGAACGGCGGCGAACCGGCCAAGGGCAAGAAGCCCAAGCCCGCCACCGCCACGACCGTGCTGCTGGGTATCACGAAGGCCAGCCTGCAGAGCGAATCCTTCATTTCGGCGGCGTCGTTCCAGGAGACCACGAAGGTGCTCACGGAGGTCTCGTTGGCCAGCGCCGTCGACCCGCTGCTGGGCTTGAAGGAGAACGTGATTCTGGGACACCTGATCCCCGCGGGAACGGCGTTCAAGCCACACCTGAATCTGCGGGTTCGGCGAATCGGGGAGCCGCTGCCGATTGCGGAAGACCAGGCGGCGGATATGATTGCCCCCACACCCGACGTGCCCGCGAGCGAGTCTCGAATAGGTGCTCTCAGCGGGTTCGGGGGCGAGGGATCGGGCTTGGCCAGTACGCTGGGACGGGAGCTGGCGTCCACCGGGTCGCATGGCGAGGGGGCCGGCGGTTCCGTTCGGGGGCTGTCGCCCGAGGACATGTAGCAGAAAGAACCGCGGTGGAGCGGGCGGCGGTGACCGCAGCCCGGGCGAACCGCGTGTGTGTTTGCAAGGAGAGTTCATGCCAACCATCAATCAACTGGTCCGGAACGGACGGCGGTTCGTGCAGCGCAAGTCCAAGGTGCGGGACATCGAGCGATGCCCGCAGCGCCGGGGCGTCTGTCTGATCGTCAAGACGCAGACGCCCAAGAAGCCGAACTCGGCTCTTCGCAAGGTCGCCCGCGTGCGGCTGACCAACGGCAAGGAAATCACCGCCTACATCGGCGGCGTGGACCACAACCTGCAGGAGCACTCCATTGTGCTCGTCCGCGGCGGACGGGTGCGTGACCTGCCGGGCGTGCGCTACCACATCGTCCGCGGGGCGCTGGACTGCGCCGGCGTGGAGAACGACAAGGCGGGCCGGCCGCGGAACCGCAGCCGCAGCAAGTACGGCGTGAAGCGTCGGCGCAAGTAGCCGCAGGGCTTGTCCGGCGCCCGATGCAGGGCGCGAACCACAGGGAGGTGCGGTTCGATGTTCAGCGTGCAACAGCCGCCGGCCGGGATTCCGTCCGTCGCCGTCCGGGCGACGGGGAGTGTGGGGCGAGTGATCGGCTTCGCGTTGCTGGCGGCGCTGGCGGCGCAGGTGATCGTTCCCATCGGCTCGGTGCCGGTCACCCTCCAGACGCTGGCGGTGGTCCTGGCGGGGCTGCTTCTGCGGCCTCGCGAGGCGGCGGCCGCCATGGCCCTGTACGTGGCCGCCGGGTGCCTGGGCACCCCGGTGTTCGCGGCCGGCCGGGCGGGCCTGACCGCGGCGACCGCGGGGTATCTGCTGAGCTTCCCGGTGGCGGCGGCCCTGGTCAGCCGGATCGGGCAGGGTCGGCACACCGGGCTCGGCCGCCCGGTGGCGGCGGCGGTGTTGGGCCTGGGGGTGGTCTTTGGTCTGGGCGTATCGTGGCTGGCGGTCCTGACGGGGAGCCTTTCGGAAGCGGTGATGGTTGGCCTGGTTCCCTTTGTCTGGATCGAAGTGGCCAAGGTAGGGGTGGCGGTGACCCTGGTTCGGGGTGGCCGGCAGGTCCGCGGTACCCGCTCGGGAGCGGTTTGAACGGTTGGCCTTGCCGCGGGCCGCGCGGGCGGGTAAACTGTGGGGCTCCGGCAGTAAGCAGAGATCAGGGTCGGCGTCCATGGGCGGGAATAGCCGGAATGGTGGACATCGGCTCGAAATTGGAAGATTGGCATGGCTCGCAAGCGGTTTACGAATTCGAGAGAGCAGTTGAAGCCGGATTCCCGGTTCAACAGCAAGCTGGTCAGCAAGTTCATCAACTGCCTGATGCTGGACGGGAAGAAGGCCACCGCAACCGCGGTCTTCTATGACGCGATGGACATCCTGGCCAAGCAGATCAAGGAGAAGTCACCGCTCGATGTTTTCGAGACGGCGGTGAACAACGTCAAGCCGAACATCGAGGTCCGCTCAAAGCGCGTGGGCGGCTCGAACTACCAGGTGCCGATGCAGGTCAACCGCAAGCGCCAGCAATCCCTGGCCTTCCGGTGGATCATCACGGCCACGCGCGATTCCCGCGGCAAGGCCGGCAAGCCGACCTCCGTCGTGCTGGCCCAGGAGCTGGCCTCCGCGTATCGCGGGGAAGGGACCGCGGTGACCACGAAGATCAACGTGCATCGGATGGCCGACGCCAACAAGGCGTTCGCCCACTTCGCCTGGTAGACTTCGCTGAGTTCACAAACGGTGCCGACGGCGTTCGCGCGGATGCCGTCGGCATCGCAGTATTCGCGGCAGGCCGCGATCGTCCTCGCCGCGTCGGGGCGCGGAGCAGACGGGATGACCATCGATCTATCCACGGTCCGCAACATCGGGATTGCCGCGCACATCGACGCGGGCAAGACCACCACCACGGAGCGCATCCTGTTCTACAGCGGCCGGACGCACCGGATGGGCGACGTGGACGACGGGACTACCATCACGGATTTTGACGAGCAGGAGCAGCGGCGGGGCATCACCATCTACTCCGCCGCGGTGAGTTGTCCCTGGAAGGGCTGCACCATCAACCTGATCGACACCCCCGGCCACGTGGACTTCACGGCGGAGGTCGAGCGCTCCCTGCGGGTCCTGGACGGGGCCGTGGCCGTCTTTGACGCCAAGGAGGGCGTGGAGGCGCAGTCCGAGACGATCTGGCGGCAGGCCGACCGGTACCGCGTGCCCCGCATCTGTTTCATCAACAAGATGGACAAGGTGGGGGCGGATTTCGAATACTCCTTCCGCTCGCTGATCACGCACCTGCACGCCAACCCGGTGGCTCTTCAGATTCCGATCGGGTCGGAAGCTCGCTTCGAGGGTGTGATTGACCTGCTGGACATGAAGGCGCTGTACTTCGGCCCGGACCAACTCGGGGCGCGTGTGGAAACGCGCGAAATCCCGGAGTCGCGGCGGGCGGAGGCCGAGCGGCATCGGGCTCATCTGGTCGAGCAGGTGGCCGAGACCTCGGAAGAGCTGACGGAGCTGTTTTTGGCGGACGAGCCGATCCCCGTTCCTGCGATGAAGAAGGCGTTGCGGGCGGCGACGCTGGCCGGCCGCGTGCAGCCCGTGCTGTGCGGGTCGGCGTTGCGGTTCATGGGGGTGCAGCCGCTGCTGGATGCGGTCTGCGACTACCTGCCGTCGCCGTTGGACGTGCCGCCGGTGCCGGGCCAGATGCTGGGCAAGAAAGCCGGCCGGTCGGGCGGCGAGCCGAAGGAGGTCCTCCTGCACGCCGAGCCGGACGCACCGCTGGCCGCCCTGGTGTTCAAAATCGTGGCGGACCGGAACGCGGATCTGTACTTCGTGCGGATCTACTCCGGCACGCTGGTGGTGGGCCGCAAGGTGCTGGACGTGAACACCGGCAAGAAGGAGGCCGTCACCCGCATGTTCCGCATGTTTGCCAAGCGGCGCGAGCAGATGGCCAGGGCGGAGGCGGGGGACATTGTGGCGATTATCGGGCTGAAGGACACGCTGACCGGGCACACGCTGTGCGACGCGCAGCGGCCGGTGCTGCTGGAGAGCATTTCCTTTCCGGACACGGTGATCGTGCAGTCCATCGAGCCGAAATCCTCACGCGATCGCGACAAGCTGGCGGACGCCCTCCGCGCCCTGTCGCGCCAGGACCCGACGTTCCGCCCGAAGATCGACACCGAGACCGGGCAGACGCTCATCCAGGGCATGGGGGAGCTGCACCTGGAGGTGTTGGTGGAGCGCCTGACGAAGGAAATGAACGTGGAGGTCCACGTGGGCCGGCCGCAGGCATCGTATCGCGAGACGGTGCGGAGCACGGCGGAGGCCGAGGCCCGCTTCGAGCGCGAGATCGCCGGACGCAACCATTTCGCCGCGGTGAAGGTGCGGGTGGAGCCGGTGGCCCTGGAGGCCACGGGCAAGACCGAACTGGTTCGCTGCCTGGTGGACTCCTCCACGGTGCGCTCGGAGTACGTGAACGCAGCGGAATCCGGCATCCGGGGGGCGGCCACCGTCGGGCCGGTCATCGGCTATCCGCTGATTCACTGGAAGGCGACGCTGGTGGGCATGGAGCAGCACGACGTGGACAGCTCGGACCTGGCGTTTGAAAACGCCGCCCGGATCGCGTTTGAGCGGGCGGTGGCCGGCGCGTCTGCGGTGCTGCTGGAGCCGATTATGAAGATCGAGGTGACCTCGCCCGACGAGTATTTCGGGGCGATCAACGGCGATTTGAATGCGCGGCGGGCGATCATCACGGGCACGGACATGCGGGGCCGCAACCGGCTGATCCTCGCGGAGGCGCCGCTGGCGGAGATGTTCGGCTACGTGACGGAGCTGCGCAGCCTGTCGCAGGGCCGGGCCTCGGTGAGCATGGAGCCGCTGCGCTACGCACCAGTGCCGGATTCTGTCACTCGTCGCATGACGGGCGTGGGGTGATAAGGAAGAGAGGAAGGGATCCAGGGCGCCGGGGTCGGGGTCCAGGGCGCGGGGACGGCACGGTGCGCGCTCGCACGTTGCGTACCGGCTCTTGTGGGACCGACCGGCCGTATTCCGGGTCCTCGCTTGAAATGGCGGTGGGGACACGGGTCTGGAGGATCCCGGGCCCGGGCGGAGGTGTGACCGCATGAGGTCGGCAGCGATCACGGTCCCCTCGAGAAGTCCCCTTGACGGTCCATGGATTCGCGAAGCGCGTCGAGGGCGCGGCGCGTCAAGGCGACCACGGCGTCTTCCGACCGGTCCAATCGGGCTGCGACCTCGCCGACGGAAAGACCGTTGAGAAACCGCATCTCGATGACCTGACGATGCGAATCGGACAGGTCCAACAGGCTGGCGAGGAGGGCCGCCAGCGCCTCCTGTCGGCGCACGACGCGGCTGGGGGTGCCGGATTCCGCATAGAGATCATCGAGCAGGTTCCAGTACGAATCGGTGAGGATTGCGTTGACGGGCCGTTCGCGGCGAATGTCGCGGACCCGGCAGTGGGCCGCCCGTCGCCAGTCGATGAGCTTGTGGTCCAGGATCGCGCTGACCCACCGGAGAAAGGAATCCGGACCGCGGTACTCAAACTGATCGATCTGGCGGACGACGTCCAGATACACTTCCTGCAGCACGTCTTCCGGGCCGATCCTGGCTTTCAGGGCCGGATCCAACCGGGCGGTCGCCCTCGCCCGGAGGTGGGGATGAGACATCGTCAGGAGCTTGGCCAGCGCCACACGGTCGCCGGCTCGGGCCGCCTGGACCCACGTCTCGATCGGATTGCCTTCCGCCATGGCTGGATCGCCCATCGGGGCCGTGTCTGCGCGGGCCATACGCGGCTTGCACACACGGGTAGGGCCAGGATCACGCCGTGCAGGCCCGGCCCTGCTCTCGCGCGCCGAACCTGCGCCCTGTCCGCGGGGTTCGGCCCCCTGCACCGTGGATCGTCCATTATACCCGGGGGAGGCGGGGGCGTGCGCTACGTTTGCGACGGGGATGTCGGGCGGCTACCATAGAGGTTGCGGTTGTGGAGGCCCGCGCCCTCGGCCGCACGTGGAGGCGGCGGCATGGGCTCGTCCTCCCCTCATTCCGGCCCGGAGTCCGATGAACGTCTGTCGGCTGTCGTCAGCGAGTTTTTCGATCGCCGGCAGGTGGACAAGGACCTGACCCCAGAGCAATTCGTGGCGCAGCATCCGGAAGTTGCCGAAGAGTTGCGGCGGCTTCTGGACGGATTGCCGCTGATTGAGAAGGCCTGTGCCCTGGGCCGCGGTGAGCCGTCCTCGCTTTCAACCCGCCCGGACCTGCCCGCGATCGAGGGTTATGAGCTGATTGAGGAGATTGGTCGCGGGGGCATGGGCGTGGTTTATCGGGCGAGGCAGCGATCGACGAAGCGGATCGTGGCCGTCAAGGTTTTGCTGGCAGGTCCGTTTGCCTCCGCGTCGGCCCGGCGGCGGTTCGAGCGGGAGGTGGAGCTGTCCGCCCGGCTGCAGCACCCGGGGATTGTGCGGATCCTGGAGGGTGGATCCGTGGCGGGCCAGCGGTATTACTCCATGGACTATGTGGAGGGCGTGCGGCTGGACCGACATCCATCGGTGTCCAGCCCGGAGCCTGGCGCGGTGCTCGAGTTGTTCATCCGCGTCTGCGAAGCGGTGGACGCCGCGCATCAGCGTGGTGTCGTTCATCGTGATCTCAAGCCGGCCAACATTCTGGTGGATGAAGAGGGCAACCCTCACATTCTCGATTTCGGCCTGGCCAAGGCGACCGACCCGTCGGAGGGGGAGGAGGAATCGACCGCCTGCCTGTCGTTCCCGGGGCAGGTCCTGGGCACGCTGTTCTACCTGTCTCCGGAGCAGGCAGTGGGGGATTCGGAGGAGATCGACGCCCGAACGGACGTGTACGCGTTGGGCGTTCTGCTGTTCGAGGTCCTGACCGGCACGTTGCCGTTTGATTCCACGGGTCGTCCCTCCGAAATCGTTCGGCGGATTCTGGAAACGCCCCCGACTCCGCCCTCGTCGCTTTCCCGCCGGGTTGACCGTGAATTGGAGACGATTGTCCTGAAGGCGCTGGAGAAGGATCGATCGGGGCGCTATGCGTCGGCCGGCGAGTTGGGGGCCGATCTGCGCCGCTATCTGGCCGGGGAGCCGATCCTGGCGCGGCGACCGACCGGCCTGTACGTGTTCCGGAAGAAAGTGGTCAAGCACCGTCTGGCGGTGGCCTTGGGACTCGCGGTTGCGGTGTTGCTTCTGACCGGCTCGCTGATTGGCATCCGGTGGCGGGAGCGGCGGATCTACGGGGCGCGGCTGCAGATCCTGGCCCAGCAGCGGCTGTTGGAATCGGGCGACCTCTCGTCGGCGTTCGCCACGGCTTATTCGCTGCACGCGCGGTTTCCCGACCTTTCGGAAGCACAACTGCTGTGGGCCCACGCTCAGTATCGAGATGCGGAGCGGCGGGACCAGGCCGTGGTGTTCCTGGAGCGACTGTTGCAGCAGGACCCGTCGCACTGGGCGGGTCGCATGCTGCTGGCGGACATCCACCGGACCGTCGGGAATGACGCACGGGCGGCAGAGTTGGAGGCCCACGCCCGGACGGAATTGCCGGACACGGCCGAGGGCTGGTATCTGCAGTCGTTCGCGACCCTCGATCTGCAACGGGCGGCCCAATGCGCGGAGGAAGCAGCGGCGCGGGCGCCGTCCAGCGTTCTGGCGTGGAGGCGGCTGACGGACGTGCGGTTTCTGACCGGCGATTGGGACGGTGTTCTGCAGTGCGTGGATCGGCTGATTGAACTGGGTGAGGATCCCATTGAACTGCAGTTTGCCCGGGGGCAGATGCTGGCCAGGCAAGGTCGCTACCCTGAGGCGATCGAGCGGTACACCGAAGTGATAACCCGTCGCCCCGACTTCTGGGGGGCCTACCTGGCCCGTGCCCACGCGTTCCTCCACGTCCGGGATTACGTCTCGGCCGTGGACGACTTCACCGAATTGCTCCGACACGAGGGCGATGCGACGGCCAACGTCTGGTACTACTATCAACGGGCGACACCGCTGTGGATCCTCGGGCGGCGAGAGGAGGCTTTGGAGGACTACCGGCGCGTGCGCTACCTGCTGGGCCGGCCGTTCTACTCTGATGCCCGCCGATTCCTGATTCTCCGCGAGATGGGTCGTCCTGACGAAGCCGCCGCCATCCTCGAGGCGGCGCGACGTGAGGTCGTGGCGGCCTCGTGGCTGGCCCGGGTCTTTGGCTGCTTGGCCGGCGAGTCCTCGCCTGCGGATCTGGTGGCGGAGGCTCAACTGCGGAACGATCGCAAGCCGCTCTGTGAAGCCTTCTATTACGCCGGTGAAGTCAGCCTGCTCGCCGGCGAAACCGCGCAGGCTCGAGCGTGGTTCCTGCAATGCACGCAGACCGGCGTCCAGTCCGATCCGGAGCTCGCCCGGGTCGTGCCCATGAGCGAGTATGTTCTTGCTCGGTGGCGGCTGGATTCCCTGCCCGCCCAATCTCCAACCTCTGTTCCCCAAACCAATTAGAAAGACCGCGCCGTCTGGTCTCCGGAATCTCGATTAAGACCTGGGGGGACCGTGGCTCGGGTGCCGGGCTCGCGGGGCCCGACAAGTCATCGCGTCGAAAGGAGTGCAGCCATGAAGAGGGCGATGTGGACAATTCTGACGGCCGGGATCGTGCTGGGGGTCGGCGACAACACCGGCTGGGCGGCGCCGATGGGCACGGCGTTCACCTATCAGGGGCAACTGACGAAGGCCGGTGTGCCCGTGAACGACAGCGCCGACTTCGAGTTCCGGCTGTATACGCAGGAGACGGACGGCAGCCAGGTGGGTCCGATGGCGCCGGTGGACGACGTGGACGTGGTCAACGGGCAGTTCACGGCCCGACTCGACTTCGGCTCGAGTGCGTTCACGGGGGACGCGCGGTGGCTGGAGATCGCCGTTCGGGTCCCCTCCGGCAGCGGAGGGTTCACGACGCTCGACCCGCGCCAGCTCGTCACACCGGCCCCGCACGCGGTTTATGCTGCTTCGGCGGGCAACGCGTGGAACCTGACCGGTAACGCGGGCACGACGGCGGGAACGAATTTCCTGGGCACGACGGACAACGTGCCTTTGGTGTTCAAGAGCTGGGGGCTGCATGTCTTTCGCCTCGAGGCTGGCTACGGCGGCTACAGCCCCAACATCATCGGCGGCTACAGCGGCAACAGTGTCACCACGGACGTGTACGGGGCCACGATCGGCGGTGGCGGGGAGGCCGGTCTGATCAATCGGGTCACCGATGACTTTGGCACGGTCAGCGGCGGCCGCTACAACCAGGCCGGCGACAACATGGGCTTCACGTATGAGCGTATCTTCGCCACGGTGGGTGGCGGCACGGGCAACACCGCCGGCGGCGGGGCCAGCACGATCGGCGGCGGCGCCGGCAACGACGCCATAGACCAATTCACCACAATCGGGGGCGGCTACTATAACGACGCTACGGCGGAGTATGCCACCGTTGGCGGCGGCCAGTACAACATCGCCGACGGCGAGAACGCAACGGTCGGCGGGGGTGAGAGCAACCATGCGATCGGCGCCAATTCCACCGTGGCCGGCGGGGACTTCAACGGGGCGACCGGATCCAGCTCCACCGTTGGCGGCGGCGAAGGCAACACCGCGT
The DNA here is from genome assembly GCA_964586145.1 of uncultured Phycisphaeraceae bacterium. GTDB lineage: Bacteria > Planctomycetota > Phycisphaerae > UBA1845 > UBA1845 > JAFGJQ01. The sequence goes on from CAZPHH010000050.1 coordinate 26,970, forward strand.
CCGGCAGCCACGCGACCGTGCCCGGCGGCTTCTGGAACACCGCGGGGGGCGATTACAGCTTCGCGGCCGGCCGGCAGGCCAAGGTGAACCATGCGGGTTCGTTCGCATGGGCGGATTCCCAGGCCTCCGATTTCGCTTCGACCGGTGCGAATCAGTACCTGATCCGGGCGGCCGGTGGGGTGGGGATCAACATGAACAACCCCGAGGCGGATCTGTGTGTCCACGGGGACGTGGGAAACATCCGGTTGTCGAACAATGCGACCGGCACCGGCTACGCCGGGCTGCAAATCGGATTCGTCTCCACCGGTTCCCGGGACGTCGGCATCTGGAATCGGGAGTACGGGTGTCTCAAGTTCGGCACCTATGACCAGCAGCGCGTTCACATCAACGCGGACGGCAGGGTCGGGATCGGGCGAACCGCTACGACCAATCGCCTGGAGGTCGAGGGCACGGCCTCGAAATCGGTGGCCGGGGACTGGCTGGCCAACTCCGACCGGCGGATCAAGACCGACATTGAACCCATCGGCGACGCGCTGGACACGCTGGCCCGCGTTCGCCTGGTGAGCTTCCGGTACACCGATGAGTACCGGGCCGAGCACGAGGAGATCGCCGATCAAACCTACATGAATGTGATTGCGCAGGAGTTCCGGGAGGTCTTCCCCAACCACGTGCGGGAGAGCGGCGACCGGCTTCCCTGCGGCGAGCCCATTCTTCAGGTCGATGCGTATCCGCTGACCGTTTACTCCGCCGCCGCCGTGCAGGAGCTGCACGCCGTTGTGACCGAGCAGAACACCCGGATCGTGGTCCAGCGGGAAGAGATCGACGCGCTGCGGGCTCGCCTGGAAGCGCTCGAGGCGATCCTGGCGCCGCCGACCGATTCGCGGAGCGGAGGTGCGCGATGACACGCAACCGAGACGGGCGAGGGCGGGCGATCCTGTGTGTGGCGATGCTCGCGGTGGCCGCGGCCGCGGCGGCCGGTGAATACGAGATTGTCCGCTACAGCGTGGACAGCGGTGCAGGCGTCAGCATCGGCGGTGATTTCGAGTTGCGAGGGACCATCGGCCAGCCCGACGCGGGCGATCTGGCGTCCGGTTCGTTCGGTCTGTTCGGCGGGTACTGGTTCGGCTGTGTCCCCGGCGACGGTGATTGCGACGGCGACGTCGACCTGGACGACTATGTGGCTTTGGCGAATTGCCTGACCGGCCCCCAGGGTGGTCCGATGTCGCCGCAGTGCGCGGTTTTCGATTTCGACCGCGATGGCGATGTGGATTTGCTCGATTTCGCTGAGTTCCAGACGCTGTTGACCGACAAGTAGGGTTCGCTTCGTGATCCGGCCAAACCCCCAGCGGGCTGCACCCCGTTGTAACCGGGGGCAGGGCGGCTGAAACCGGCCACAACTGTGAAGGATCAACCGGCCGGAAACGGCCGGTTTGCATACCCGCCGGCGACGGGGAAGGCCCGTGAACGGGCCTGGGGGTGAGAGTGTCACTCATCCGGTCCCTTCAGGGCCGGTGGGTTGGGGTGGGGCGGCACACAACCGCGGTTGAAACGGGCGGGCTTTGCGCATATGGGCCGACGGCCCTGGGAGGGGCGACGGTCGCAAGGCCCCGAAAACACTGCTCAAGAGCAGTGGCCCATCGCGTGCGACGGCCTCAGGAACCACCACAGAACACGTCTCAATCCGCCAGGGGCGAATGGTTCCACGTCAGAGGGCGATTTATCGGGTGAGGATGACTGGCTTGACCGGCTGGTCTCCGCAGGCCCCGGCGCGCCGGGATGGCGAGAAAGCCGGTCCCAGTGGATGGGGGCGGGGATTTTGGAGGGAGGGGTGGGCAGTTGGTAGAATGGGGCGAGACAGAAAACAGAAAGCAAGAAACAAAAAAGCAAAAGGCAGTGATGAAGGGACGGAGGGACAAAGTGAAGAGGGAACCAAGCGACAAAGCGATTCCGGCGCGGCCGGGACGATGAAGCGATGGAGGAGAAAGGACTTGGACCCACGCGTCTGTGAGAATTCGCGCGGGGTGCGAGGCGTTTGGACGTTTGCGGTGAGGAGGATTGGTTTCGAGCAAGCCAAAGGAGAAGACAGATGATATTTGGTGGGATTGCCGGGTTGGCAATAGGTCTTGCGATCGGGACGTTCATTGGCGCGGTCATACTCCGTGCCGCTGTCAGCCTGTATAACAAACTCGCTGGGGGGGCTGGCTCACCAAATGCTGTCGCTGAACCTTCCATGGACAAAGCGGCGCTTACCGTGTTCCTCGCTACTCTCGCCAACGTTGTCGTTGGCTTTCTCCTTGGCATGGCCATCGGTGCGGCGTCTGGCGCAGCGGGGGCTCGGGGAGAGGAAGCAGCCGTGATCGCTCAAGTCGCAGCTCTTCCAGTCGGCGTTCTCGTCATGGCAGGCATCCTCTCCGCCATGCTGCGAACCACATTCTGGCGAGCGATCCTGGTTACGTTGTGTTATATGTTGGTTTCGGCGCTCATCGTCGGTGTGATTGTCGTGTTTGTTCTCGTAGCACTCCGATAGGACGGATTGAACGGGACATCTGATATCGCGATTTGCTGTCAGCACGCGGATGGGGTTCGAGGGGAGGCGGCAGAGTGCGCGCATGCGAGGGGATTGCGCAGCGAGTGGGGCCTGCTCTCCGGGGCGGGGCAGAAGAGTGGCCGGGGAGAACAAGAGACGACGACGGCTGGTGAGCGGATCCTCTGCCCCTACCGGGGGAGGTGGGCTGTTGGGGCGTACCGACCCACGGGCTCCGCTTCGCTTCGCCCGTGGCTAGCGTCCACCGCCCCCATTGGGGGCGGGGTGGGCGAAACACGGACGAGAGGGGGATTTTTGAAGGAATGGGTGGGCAGTCGCTACAATGGGGGAGTCGGAGAGGGCACGGGGCGCGCGACGGTCGGGGGAGGTATCGGACTTGGAGGAAAGGAAGCACCATGTCGCAGGCTGTTTGGGAACACCGGATTATCGCGTTGATGATGCTCTTGGCCGCCGGTGCCGGGCCGGTGGGGGCGGCGGGCAGCGCCGTGCGGTTCAGCCCGTATCCGGTGGTGGCGGGTGAGCCGGTGGTCGTGCAGTACGATCCGGCGGGTCGGGTGCTGCAGGGGGCGTTGCAGGTCTATCTCCACTACGGGTTCAACAAGTGGAACCCGGTGATGTCCGACGTGCCGATGAGCTGGAACGCCGGGGCGTCCGTGTGGGAGGCGACCGTGACGGCCGCCGCGCTGGCGACGCAGCTTGACGTGGTGTTCCACAACGGGTCGGGCACGTGGGACGACCACGAACGGGCGGACTGGCATGCGTTTGTCGTCGGCGGACAGCGCTGGATCATCGACGGACAACTCGACGAGAAGGCCGTACTGGTGGCCGAGAGCGGCCCCAGACAGCTCTATGCGGGCGTGCGGGGGACGGTCCTGTACGTTGCGGCGCCCGGCGCCCGGGACGGCAACGATCACTTCGTCTTCGTGGCGGACAGTCCGGGATCACTGCGGAACGCGCCGTGGGCCAAGAGCGGTCGCGTCGCGCGGTGGTCGGCGTACATCGGGAACGAAGTGGACAGCGGCTGGATCGGCTGGTTCGACGCGGACGGCGCCGGCGAGGTCGCCACGGGCACCTGGATGGAGGGCACGCTCGACCTGGTGGCCGAGTTCGGGTCGATGCCCGGCAGCATCCATCTGGCGTTCGCGCCGTACGACACGCCGGACGGCGGCGCGCTGCGATACGCATTGCAAGTCCCCGCCTCGACGGACAACGACGGCGATGTGCAGGCGAGCGAATACGTGCAGGTGAGCATCGCCTCGATTCGGGTTGCGTGCTCCGCGCTGGATCTGGATCGCGATTGTGACGTGGACACGGACGATCTGGTCGTGTTCCTGGGGTGCATGAACGGGCCCGGAACGGCCGGCTGCCCCGATGCGGACTTCGATTCGGACGGCGACGTTGATCTTGCCGACTATGCGTACTTCCAGGCGGCGTTTGGTCGGGTGATCGTTCCGGAGCCGGTGGTGGCCGAGGACCTGGGGGCGAACGCGACGCGGTTCTATCCGGGCAGCGTGACGCTCGGCGAGCTGCCGCCGTCGATGTCGATGGAGACCGACCCGGTGGTGTACGGCCTGTCGGACCCGCCGTGGGCGATCCAGCCGCAGTTCTTCGCGTCCGGCGGGCGGCACGTGGTCTGGATTCCGATCGACGATGACATCCACCTGTACGGGACGGGCGAAATCTGCGGGAAGCTGCTGCGGAGCGGGCACACGACGGAGGCGTGGAATACCGACGCGTACGGCTACGGGCCGTGGAATGAGAGCCTGTACCAGTCGCACCCGTGGGTGCTGGCAGTGCGGCCGGACGGGACGGCTTTCGGCGTGCTGGCCGACACCACGTTCCGCTGCAAGATGGACCTGTCGATGGACATTTTGTTCGCGGCGGAGGGTCCGGCGTTTCCGCTGTATTTGTTTGAGGGCGATTCACCGCAGGATGTGCTGGTCCGGCTGACCGACTTCATCGGGCGGATGGAGCTGCCGCCGTTGTGGTCGCTGGGGTACCACCAGAGCCGGTATTCGTACGCGCCGGAGAGCTACGCCCGTTGGATCGCGAACGAGTTTCGCAGCCGCAGCATTCCGTGCGATGTGATCTGGTTCGACATTGACTATATGAACGGGTACCGCATCTTCACGTTTGATCCGTACGGGTTCCCCAATCCGCTGGCGCTGAACAGCGACCTGCACGCGATGGGGTACCACACGACGTGGATGATCGACCCCGGCGTGAAGGCGGAGTCCGGATACTTCGTGAGCGATCAGGGCTCGGCGGGCGACCACTGGGTCTACAAGGCGACGGGCGGCTGGTATACGGGCGAAGTGTGGCCGGGGGCGTGCTATTTCCCGGATTACACGCGGCCGCAGACGCGCGACTGGTGGGCCGGGCTGTATGGAGCGTTCATGGCGCAGGGCATTGACGGCGTGTGGAACGACATGAACGAGCCGGGCATTTTTGACGGCCCGAACCACTCGATGCCGCTGGACTGCTGGCATCGCGGGGGCGGGGGTTTGCCGGCCGGTCCGCACTACCAGTACCACAACGTGTACGGCATGCTGATGTCGCAGGCGTCGCGCGACGGCATTCTGGCGGCGAAGCCGGACAAGCGGCCGTTTGTGCTGTCGCGGGCGAGCTTCATCGGCGGGCACCGGGTTGCGGCCATGTGGACGGGTGACAACATCGCGAACTGGGACCACCTGTACCACTCGACGCCGATGGTGTTGAACATCGGCCTGTCGGGGCAGCCGTTTGCCGGGCCGGACCTGGGCGGATACGGCGGGGACGCCTGGGGCGATCTGTTTGCGCGATGGATGGGCGTGGGCGTGTTCATGCCGTTCTGTCGGGGGCATTACGACGGGTACGGCGTGGATCAGGAGCCGTGGTCGTTCGGCCCGGCGGTGGAGGCGGTGTGCCGGACGGCGATTGAACGCCGGTACCGGCTTCTGCCGTATATCTACACGTTGTTCGAGGAGGCGTCGCGGACGGGGCTGCCGGTCGCCCGGCCGGTGTTCTTTGCCGATCCGGCGGACCTTGCGTTGCGGCAGGAGGATGTCGCGTTTTTGCTGGGTTCGGACGTGCTGGTGGTGCCGAACGTCTCGGAGAACCCGGGAAGCGCGCCGACGCCGGCCCTCCCCGGCGGCATCTGGCGTACGATCTCGCTCGTGGGCGAGAACAGTGCCACGGACGTGAACCAGCCGGATTTGCGGGTGCGCGGCGGGGCGATCGTGCCGGTCGGTCCGGTTATGCAGTACACGAACGAGGCACCGCTGGATCCGCTGACGCTTGTGGTAAGCCTGGATGGCAGCGGGCAGGCGGAGGGATGGCTGTACGAGGATTCCGGCGAGGGTTTTGACTATCTGACGGGCGACTATCGGCATGCCCGATACACCGCGGTGCAGGCGGGGAACACCGTGACCGTTGCGGTTGCGGAGGTTTCGGGGCAGATGGGGACGCCGAGCCGGCAGGTGATGATCGAGATCGTTACGGACGGCGGAGTGGTGTCGGGCGCAGGCACAGACAACGATGGAGGGGTGATCGCGGTGATTCCGCTTCCGTAGGCAGCGCCCGAGCGGGGCCGTTGGGTTCTCAGGACGCTTTCAGTTCGGCCAGGGCGTCGCGGGCCCACTCGCAGGTAGGGTCAGACTGGATGGCGTACTGAAAATGGCGTTGGGCGTTGGGAAGATCGGCGTTCTGGCGGTAGAGGTCGCCGAGAATGCAATGCGCCATGGCGTCGGACGGGTTGGCGATCAGGACGGCTCGCATCGCGGCCTTGGCCCGTTGGGGGTCGTTGAGCTTCCAGCAGACGTAGCCCATCAAAAACTGGGTGTCCGGGTCGTCCGGCGCGAGTCCGACGAGGGTCTCGGCGCAATGGCGCGCGGTGGCCCAATCGTTGCAGACCATGGCGGCCCGGGCGAGGATGGTCCAGTCGTGCGGGTCGTTGGGGTACTTCTCCACGAGGCGGGACAACAGGTTCTTCGCTTGCTGTGGTCGGCCGAGGGAGAGATAGGCGGAGGCGAGGGTGCGGACGCTCAGGCGGGACATGTTGTCCGGTGAGCGAGCGTACATCGGCTCGAGCGCGCTGACCGCCCGCTCGTGTTGTCCGGTGCGGGCGAGCAGCAGGCCGTATTCTTCGGTGAGGCGCGGGTCGTTTCCCGCGGTGCGGAGGGCGGCCTGCAATCCCTGGAGGGCGGTGCGCTCGTCGCCCAGGAGCAGGGCGACCTCGGCCTGCAGGGCCTTGAGCGTGGCGTCGTGCGGGAAGTCCGCGCTGCGGGCCTGGAGGACCTCCTGGGCCAGCCAGGGCCGGCCGATGGCGACGAGGCATTCCACTTCCGAGGCCACGTAATCCGCCTGGGTCGGGTCGCGTTCGCTCGCGCGTTGGTAATACGTGAGCGCGCGTTCGAGATCCTGCCGGCGTTCGGCGACGACGCCCTGCATGTAGAACACTTCGGGGTGTTCGGGCTCGATCGCGGCGGCCGCGTCAATGGCGGCGGCGGCGACGAGGACCTTTCCGGTTTCGAGCAGGGCCTGGGTGAGCAGGATTCGCGGTGCGATCGACTGCGGGTCCAGGGCGACGGCCTGGCCGGCTTCCTGGAGGCAGTTCTCCATGCGGCCGGCGCGGAAGTGCTGGTCGGCGAGTTGGAGTTTGACGCCGGCGCGGATGCGGTCCCATCGCTGCTGCGCCTGGGCCTTCGCCTCGTCGTGGGTGGTCTGCGAGCAGCCGGTGAGGGCGCAGGCCGTCAGCATGGAGAGCACGGCCCCGGCGACGGTCGCGAATCGTGCGGCGCGGGGTGCGGCGGCGGTCGTGGTCATGGCTGTTGCTCCGTGGCGTTCTCATCCGGCAGGTCGTTCACCAGGTCGGGCGAGGCGAGGTCCGGGTCGCGTTGGAAGGGCGGGGCGGGCCGGTCGTAGTTCGGCGTGGGCATTCCGCGTTCCTCGGCGATGAGGCGGTGGATGAATGAGCGCGTTCGGCTGCCTTCGTCGTTCCAGTCGCGCCGGTTGAGGATCTTCTCTTTGAG
>CAZPHH010000051.1:0-15206 GCA_964586145.1 uncultured Phycisphaeraceae bacterium
TGATCCCTGGCTCCCTTGATCCCTCGCCCATCCCTCGCCGGGCGGCCCGGGCCGGCTCTGGCGTGTCGTTGACGCGGTGCCCGGCCGGGGTACGATCGCGCGGGGCGGGTTTGCCGGACGCCTCGGCGCGAGCAGCGCGGAAGGCAGAAGACCCACAGTCTGCGAAAGGTGGTTTCGGATGAAGACACAACCGCTATGGCTGATCGTGGCCCTGGTGGCGGCGTCGTTTGCGGGCGGGGCGCTGGTGACCGTGGCCCAGGAGCGGGCCGGGGCGCAGGATGCCAAGCCGCGCATGACGACGGACATCGTTCAGGCGGAGGCGTTCATCATCACGGATCGCGGCGGGGCGGCTCGGGCCGTGCTCAATGCCTCGCCCGACGGCATCGTGGCGCTGACGCTGCGCGACGCCCAGGGCCGCGAGCGGATTCGCCTGAGCACGTCCGCGGACGGCGAGTCGGACGTGGCCGTGCTCGCGGATGACGGCTCGTATCGCGTGCGTTTGAATCCCGCCGGGCTCCAACTGCGCGACGCCAACGGGCGCCCTCGCGCTTGGCTGCGTCTGGACCGCGACGGCTCACCCAGCCTCGTCCTCCTGGACGACCAGTCGATTGGCCGGGCCGTCCTGGGCGCCGCTCGCTTCGCCGACGGCGACACCCGCCCGGAATCGTCCCTGGTCCTCCTGAGCGAGAGCCAGCGAACCGTCTTTGCCGCCCCATGACCGGATTGCCCGGGCTACCGGCCACAGAAGAGGGTGCTGGAGCGTCACGGCCGCTCGGGTCCGGGCCCGGTTTGCCGCGCTGGCCGGGCGGGGGTATCATGCCCTCCGTGCAAAGGAGCACAGGCGCGGTGCAAGACAAACTGGGAAAACTTGCGTGTTCGCTGGTCTTCTGCGCGGTGGCTGGCGGGGCCGTCTGCGGCTGCAGCCGACGCGAGCCCGTCGAAGAGGGGCGGACCGCACCCCCGCCGCGTGGCGCGGTTGTGGAGTTCCCGGCGGCCCTACAGCCCGACGACCCGTCCGTGGGCGCCTTTATCCAGCACGTCGTCGATACGTGTGTGGCGGGCGATTACGACGCATTCCGGCTGCTTTGGAGTGCCCGCGAGGATCCCTTCTCGCGTGATGCCTTCGAACGCGGCTGGCGGGCGGTGCAACGCGTCACCCTCGTTCACGTCCAGAAGTTTCGGCGCCGCGAGGAAGGCGACATCGTGTACGGCGTCCACGCCCGCGTGGAGTTGGACGATTCCGTTCCGGAGTCCCAACGGGAGGTCGTGCTTCTGATCGTTCGCGAGGGGGATCAATGGCGGCTGGTCCGCCCGCCGACCGGCCTGCACGAGCAGTTGACGGGTACGCCGGAAACCTTGCTCGACGATGACACGGAAGAGGCCGCGCAGCCGGCGTCCCAACCGGCGGAGCCGGTCGACCGCGTAACAAATCTCGAGGAACCGGCCCGTCCATGAAGGCCCATCTGATCACTGCCCAGGACCACCACCGAGCGCCGCCTGCCTCGTTGCGATCTCCGTATTTCCGGCGAATGCTGTCGCTGGTCTGGCCGCACCGCAGGTTCATCTTCATCGGGCTGGCCGCCTCCGTGGGGTTCGCCGTCTTCAATGCGGCGGGCGTGGCGGGGCTAATCCCGATCCTCAAGGTGCTGGTATCGGACGAAGGGTTGCACGGCTGGGTGGACCGGTCGGTGGCCCAGGAACGATTGGGTGCGGAGTTCAACGTGTATCCGGTGGAAGGGCGGCCGGCCGTTGTTCAGCGGCTGAGGCCCGGTTCGCCCCTGGAGACGGCCGGCGTTCGACAGACCGATCTGATCGTGACGGCGAACGACGAACGCGTCTCGGCGGCCGAACTGTTCCGCCGGGTGGCGGAGGCGCCTCGCAGCGTCACCATCCGGATCGGCGCCGTGCCGATGCACGACCCCGGCGCCGCCCCCGCCGTGACGGACCTCGCCCTGCGATCCGTGTCTGCCCGCTGGCAGGCCCTGCAATCCGTGGCGGGGTGGATTCCCCGGGCCCAGACGCGCGGTGAAACCGCTGGCACGCTCCGGTACGTGCTGATTTCCGTGGGTGCGGCCGTGGTGATCAGCAACGTATTCCGGTTTCTCGCGCAGTACTTCATCTCGGTGGGCGTGTTCCGAGGCATGATGGACCTGCGGCGGAGGCTGTACCGCCAGGTGCTTCGGCTGCCGATGAGCTTCTTCGTCCGCGACGTGTCCGACCTGGTCTCCCGATTCGTGCAGGACGTGCAGGAGATTCAGCAGGGGCTCAACGCGTTGTTCGGGCGGATGCTGCGCGAGCCGATGCGGGCGGCCGCCGTGGCGGTGGTGGCCCTGTTCCTGAACTGGCGACTCACCCTGGTCATGTTCCTGGTGGCCCCGTTTGCCGTTGTCCTGTTCACGTACGTGGGGCGCAAGATTCGCAGGGCGAACCGCCGCCTGCTGCGCGGCTACGGGCGCATGATCGGCGCCCTGGAAATCACGCTGAAAGCCATTCCCGTCATCCGGGCGTACACCTCGGAAAACGCCGAGCGCAAGCGCCTCTGGCAGATTGACCGGCGGATGTTCCGTCAGCAGGTGAAGATCGCCGCGCTGGACGCGTTTCTTCGCCCCATGCTGGAGGTCCTCGGGGTGGTGGCGCTGCTGATCGTCACCGCCTGGCTGGGATCCAAGGTCCTTCACGACGAAATCAAGACCGACGAGTTCGCCGCCCTGGTTGCGGTGCTGGGCATGATGTTCGAGCCGCTGCGGACCCTGGGCGAACTCTACGGCCGGATTCAGCGGTCGGCGGCCGGCGCCCAGCGCATTTTCGGCGTGCTGGACGCACCGATCGAGCAGGAGACGATGGAGGGCGCCGTCGTCCTGCCGCCGCTGAGCCAGTCCATCGAATTCCGAAACGTGACATTCACGTATCCGGAAGGGGCGACCCCCGCACTGCGCGGGGCCGACCTGTCCGTGAAGGCGGGCGAGGTGCTGGCCATCGTGGGTCCGAACGGGTCGGGCAAGACCACGTTGATGAACCTGCTGCTGCGGTTTTACGATCCGCAGCAGGGGCAGGTCCTCATCGACGGAAACGACATCCGTAACGTGACGCTGCGCAGCCTGCGCGACCAGATGAGCCTGGTGACCCAGGACGCGCTGATCTTCCCCGTCTCCATGTTCGAAAACATCGCGTACGGGGCGACCGAGGCCACGGAGGAAGCGGTCCATTCCGCCGCCCGTCGGGCGTATGCCGATGAGTTCATCCGGGCCCTGCCTGACGGGTACGACACCATCAGCGGCGAGCGCGGCTGCACCCTCTCCGGCGGCCAGCGCCAGCGGCTCTCCATTGCCCGGGCGGTGCTGCGGGATGCGCCCATCCTCATCTTCGACGAGGCCACCAGCCAGATCGATGCCGAATCGGAGCAGAAAATCCAGACCGCGCTGAAGGAATTCGCCAGCGGCCGGACCACTTTCGTCATCGCCCACCGGCTAAGCACCATCAAGTTTGCCGACCGCATCGTCGTGCTGAACGAGGGCCGCGTCGTGGACACCGGGCGTCACGAGGAACTGCTGGCTCGCTGCCCGCTGTACCAGATGCTCTGCCGCACGCAGCTTGTGGAATGACGGTCCGTGCGGCCGAACCGGCGCGTCCCGTCGGGTTGGACGGTCGACGGCCCTACGGCCTGCCGAACAGCTCCCAGAAGAGCGCCGTGTCCGCGAGGTCGATGTCCATGTCTCCATCCAGGTCGGTGTGGTAGCCGTTCCCGGAGGATCCCTCCAGGCACATGTGGGCTGAACTCAGCGGCTTGTCCGGTCCGGAAACGCTCAGGCAGATGCCCAGAAGCCGGTAGTCGTTCAGGTCCACCATGCCGTCACGATTGAAATCGCCCGGAATTGCGCCGAGGGCGACGTCCTGGCGGGTGATCTGCCCAGCGCTGACCACGACGGACACGACGGAGTTGGGGTAGTCGGTCTTGAACGCGGTCAGGGTGTACGACGTGCCGCCCGCCACGGCCGGCGCCATAGTGATGACGTAGTAGCCGTTGCCGTCGGTGTACGCGGAGCCGCCGGAGCCGTTGAGTGTCACGGTGGCGTTTTCCAGCGGCAGTCCGGTCAGGCAGTCGGTGACCACACCCCAGATCGTGCCTTCCACGGCGGAATCCGGGTCCCGCCAGTCCATGGTCGGCGTGACGGCCGGCACCGAGAAGACGTTCGTCTGGACGTAGGGGTACCACGTCCAGTCCGCCTCGGGTGAGCCGTTCATGTCCTCGTCGGCGGTCGCGTCATACGCATAGTTGACCGATCCGTCCGCACCGGCGGAATAGGCATAGTTCAACTGGGCGACGCTGTTGGCCTTCGTGTTCAGGTAGTTGCCCTGGCCGCAGAACATGTGGCGATCATACCGCCAGTCATTGACCGCCTTGGTCACCCAACTGCGGTACATGTTGTACTCGCTGCTGTCGTGGTCCCGTTTGTAGTTCATGGGGATGCCCGCATCGAGCCATCCCATCTCCATCCAGCACCTCCAGTTCTGATGGAGGTTGTACGCGCTGGAAGAGCTGAAGCTGGCAGGCGCGCTGCCGAAGCAGATCAGGTCGGCCGTGTGTCGCAGCGGCTGCCGCGGGTTGGCGATCGAAGCGATTTCCGCCCGCGTCCGGCGCACCAGTTCGTCGATGGTCCGGCGGCGGAAGTCATTCCACGAGGTCTCGCCGGTGGGAGGCGGCGTGCCGACGTACCCGGTCAGGCTCTGGAACCGGGCCAGGCTCGAGAGCGGGTAGCTCGAAACGGCCGGGTAGCCCGCGTCCTGCTGGACGTACCGGATGTAGTCCCAGTTGATGCCGTCGATCGGGTAATTCGTGACCAGCTCCCGCACGATGCTGACCAGGTATTCCTGCACCTCCGGCGAGCCGGGATCCAGCGTGTACTTGCCGTCGATCTTGGCCACCCCGCCGCCCATGCTGGCCTGGGGAACCATGATCCACTCCGGGTGAGCGGCGACGATCGGATTGCCGCTCGGCGGCCAGCTTGTCGAAACGCGGTAGGTGACCAGCCAGGCATGCACCTCCAGGCCGCGGTCGTGGGCCTTCTGGCACAGGACGGCCAACGGGTCGAATGCCGAGTTCACTTCCGCCGCCCACGGGACGATGCTCGAATGCCAGTACGCGCCGTGCCCGCCTCCGACGTTGTCCTGGTACGCCAGCACCTCCGCGATGATCGCGTTGTACCCGCCTTCTGCGGCACGACGGACCATGTCGTCAATCTGGGTCGTGCTCTTGAAACCGATGGAGAAAGCGTCGGCCCAGAAGCCGCGGAACTCCGGCGGGCCGTCCGCCGAGACGAATCGCACCGCGTCCGCCATCACCAGGGTCGGATTCGCGTCGTCCGTCAGCGTGACCGAACCGGCGGTCCCGACGTCGAACTCGTAGAGCCCGAGGATGTTCCACTGGCCGCCGTTGGTTTGTTGATTCACACGCACCGTGGACGTGCCGTCCAGGTGTCCGATCGTGTACGGAGCGTTGTTGGACCGGTTTGATCCGGCCGGATACCAGACCGACACCTGCCACACGCCGGCGAACGGGAGGTTCGGCCGCCACTCAAAGGAGGCGGGAGCACCGCCGGCCGTGGCGTACTGGTAGTTCGCCCCGTACTTGCCGGAGGCCGACGTGGCCGTCGTCCAGGCCCCCGTGTACCACGTGTACGCCGTGTCGGAATTGTCCACGATCACCGTGGTTGCGCCGCCCGCCGCGCAACAGCAGACGAAAACGCCGGTCATCCAGGAAACGATTCTCACGTGCAGTCTCCGTATCATCGGGTCCTCTTCTCCGGCAGCAGGGTCGGCTGCGACAGAATGGGTTTCGGGTCGGCCGGTCCGGCCACGGGCGGCTTCGCGCTCGGATTGCCCACAAAGTCGCGGTAGCACGCCAGCCACTGCTGGTAATCCGCAAGGGTCACGCGCCCGTCCCCGTCGAGGTCCGCCCCGGCCACGTACGCCGGATCTCCCTCGGCCCGGCCGAACGCCGAGCGGAAAATCGCGTAGTCATCGGCGTCCACGTCCAGGTCGCCGTCCAGGTCGCCGCAGACCAGCAGGCGGAACACGTAGGCCGTCCCCGCCTCGTTCGGGTACGTGCCGTTGTTGAACGGCGTTCCGAAGAGGACCTCGTGCACACCATCGCCGTCCACGTCGGAGACGCTCAGCGAGAACCCGATCCGGTCCTGCGGGGCCCCGACGATCCGGACGTCCGTGTTCACGTTAGCCGTAAACGTCGGGTTCCCGGTAAACGGCCGGCCGAACAGCACCTCCACGACGCCGTTGGTTTCCGGGCCGCCGAACCGCTGCGCCGCGGCAATGTCGTCATACCCGTCTCCGTTGAAGTCGCCCACGCTGACCAGCGTGCCCAGGTTCTCCTCCGACTCACCGACGAACCGGAAGTCCGGCGTCGCGGTGCCGTAATGAATGGTGTGCGTTCCGGTCTGATACGCCGGGGAGCCGAACAGCCCGTAGATGACGCCGTCCCCTCGCTGATTCGTGAACGGCCCCAACTCGGCGCCCGGGGCGGCGGCGGCCAGATCGAGGATCCCGTCGCCGTTGAAGTCGCCGACGCCGGCGCTGCTACCCAGCTCGTCATACTGACGCCAGCCCAGCAGCGTGATGTCCGCGGGCGTCGTGCGCAGGTAGTGGTTCTTCGTCCAGGTCGTGCGGCCGCGATAGATGTGCACGGCGCCTTCGCAGCCGAAAAGAGCCTGGCTGTAGTAGGAGTTCGGGATGATCAACTCGTCCAACCCGTCGCCCGTCAGGTCGCCGGTCAGAACGAAATCCCCGGTCTCGTCATAGGTCGACTTGCCGTAGATCAGCACGTTGTAGTGGGTGCTGTTGGTGAGCGTGCGCGAGGTCCCGGACGGGAACGGCGCTCCGAACACGACGTACACGCGACCCGCCTGTGACCGCCCGGTGTCGCCCGAGGCGGAGTGAACGCCCAGCACGATGTCGCCGTAGATGTCACCGTTCAGGTTCCCGATGGCCGCCGCGTGCGTGTCGAAACCGTTGAATGAGCCCGCGCCGCCCAGGTCGCCATTTGAGACCGGACCGCCGATCTTGACGTCCCACGACCCGGCGACGGACAAATCTCGCACGGGCGAGGCGAAGAAGTCCGGCCCGCCGTAGAACAGGTACGCCACGCCGGCCCCCGACAACGAACCGTTGGTGGCCGTCGACGCGCAAACCAGCAGGTCCGTATAACCGTCCCCGTTCACGTCGCCGAACGCGATGGACGAACCCAGGTTGTCATCGAGAGCCGCCCCGATGATCACCTGATCCACACCACCGATGGACAGGTCCACCACGCCCCGGCCCGCCGCGCCCGGGCCGCCCCGGATGATGCACACGTGGCTCATGTGCCCGCCCCATGACTCCGAAGCGCTCACCAACACCTCGTCATACCCGTCGCCGTCCAGGTCGCCCGCCGCCACTGGCCGGCCCCAGTCCCGGTCGACGATGGCTCCCAGGTATATGGTTCCGGCCTGTTCCGACGTGAATTCGACCGGTGCCGCGCCTGCGATGCCTACCCAGGTTGCGCAACCGATACAAACCAACCCTTTTCGGACCGTCATTTGGACCTGACCTCCTTCACCTGCCGGGCGCACGGAGCCACCCGGCTCGGTGCGGCATTTGTCTCGTGAACGTGTCCCACCCCCGCGCTTCTGGCCCGATGGTTCTCCCGGCGGATCCAAAGCGTGCTACCCAATGATACCCGATTGCCCACCTCGCCTCAATCCGAAGCCTCCCCTTTCCGGGCGGCCGGGCGGCCCCGTCGCACCGTCCGTGGGCATGGGCCGCTCCCGCGGGACCGGCTTTCGTTGTGGGAGCGACTAAAAAGCGGATCCTACAAGGAAAGCCGGACCTTCAAGGGATGCCGGCGTCACAAGCAGAACGGCCATGGTGCACGTACAGGCGTTCAGGCGTTGGGCGGCTTCTGCTCGGCGGCGGCCCCGTTGGGGCTGGGATGGGGGCGGGCGGGGACGCCGGCGCCGCATCTCGAAATGGCGAATGGCCAATTGCGAATTGCGAATGGGAAACGGGTGATCCGACGCGGGCAAATGGCGGCAGCAGGGGGGTGTGAGGCTGCGCTCGAGACGAACTTCGTGCCTCTCGTCTTTGCACTGCAACGGTCCGAATTCTTTGCGTCCCGCGCCAATATCTCCCGACCGCACTGATGGAGGCCCTTTCTCCTGCGCCCCTTTGTCCCTCCGTCCCTTCGTCCCTTGGGTTGCGGGCGCAGCCCGCGGGGGGTTCCTGCGTTTTCAGACGCGTTTGAACTGCCGTTCCAGGTCGGCAAGCGTGAAGCGCAGCGCGGTCGGGCGGCCGTGCGGGCAACTCGTGGATTTCTCGACGGCCTCGCGCTGCGCGACCAGGGCCTCCACCTCATCCGGGCTCAGCGGATCGCCGAACTTCACCGCCGCCTTGCAGGCCATCATGGAAAGCATGTCTTCCAGAAAGACTTCCGGCGTGGGCTGGTTGCCCCGGTCGGTCAGCCGGTCCAGCACGTCGCGCACAAACGCCGTCACCTCCGAGTCCCGCAGAACGGCCGGCACGGCGTTTACCGCGATCGAGTCCCGCCCGAACGGGGTGATTTCCAGGCCAAGCCGCGTCAGCAGCTCCGCATGGACCTCGAGAACATCCATCTGCTCCGGCGTCACGCGGACGGTCTCGGGCAGCAGCAGCCGCTGAGAATCCAGCACTCCTTCGGCCAAGCGACGACGCAGGCGGTCGTACATCACCCGCTCATGCAGCGCGTGCTGGTCGATGATCAGGATGCCCTCGTCCGTCTCTGCCACCAGGTACGCGTTGTGAACCTGCAGGGCACGCGTCCGCGGCGGAGGCGGTGACGGCTCCGCGTCACCCGCGCGTGCCGGCCAGCGGTCCGCCGCATCGTGCAGCGACCTCCACAGTTCGGCCGCCCCGTGCCCCTGCCCGCCTGCCGGCCCGCCGCGAAGCCGCGGATCATCGGCCGGACGCCGTGCCGGCACGCCCCCACCGCCGCCGCCCGTGGTGGATCGACACCGTGCCGCGTCTTCCGCGCGACGATCCGCTGCGTCCGTCCAGGCGGGCCAGGCGTCGTCCACGTCCGGCCGCGTCGCGCGGTGCCCGGCCCCGCCTGCAACCGGCTCCTCGGGATCGCGTGCTTTCAGGGCCGGGGTCAGGTCGCTGCGAAGGAACTTCTCACGCAGGGCGGCCAGCACCTGGGAATGAATGAGGTTGGAGTCCTGCCAGCGCACCTCGATCTTGGTGGGGTGGACGTTCACGTCCACCATGGCCGGATCGATCCCGAGGAAGAGAAAAACCACCGGGTGCCGACTGGGTTCCATCAGGCCGCGATAGGCCTCGCGAACCGCATGTTGAATGAAGCGGTCACGGATAAACCGGCCGTTGAGGAAGATGTACTGCCAGTTGCTGGCCGAGCGGGACCGGGCCGGCGGGGCTACATACCCATGCACGCGCAAACCGCGCTCTTCCCAGTCGATCGCGATCAGCTCCTTGGCCAGCTCCGATCCGCAGAAGCGGCCGACACGCTCGCGGAACGACTCGTTGCCCGGCCAGCGATACGTGACGCGCTGGTTGTGCTGCAGGTCAAAGGCGATCTCCGGGTGGGCCAGTGCGATCCGGGCGAACTGCTCGTTCACGTTGGCGGCTTCGGTGCTGGCGCCCTTCAGGAACTTGCGCCGGGCGGGGACGTTGAAGAACAGATCACGCACCTCCACGGAGGTGCCGACGGGGCAGCCGGCAGCCTGGGCCAGCTCGACCTCTTCCGATACGACGACAATCTCGTGCCCGGCGGTCGCGTCCGGGGTGCGAGATCGGATGCGCAAACGCGAGACGGCGCCGATGCTCGCCAGGGCTTCTCCTCGGAAGCCCATGGTGCCGATGGCGAACAAGTCGTCCTGGGTCGAGATCTTGCTGGTGGCGTGCGGAAGGACGGCCAGACGAAGGTCGTCTTCGGTCATGCCGTCGCCGTCGTCCGTCACTCTCACAAGCTGCCGGCCGCCGTCCTCGATATGCACGCCGATCCGACCGGCCCGAGCGTCCAGGGCGTTCTCAACGAGTTCCTTGACCACGCTGGCGGGCCGTTCGATGACCTCGCCCGCGGCGATCTTCTTGACCAGCTCGTCCGAAAGAACGTGAATGCGACCCATGTCACCCGCCCATCCATCGGGAACCGTCCGAGACTCCAGCCCGCGGGTGAGAATCGGGGGCCCGTGCCGTTGGCTCGTGGAAAACACTGTCGCACCCGCCGCGCAGAGCGAGTATAATTCGCCCGCGCAGGACGGGCAACGATGGACCCTCCCGAAGAGGCGACGGCGTGATACCAACCCTCGTGATCACAGAACCCCTGGCAGAGCCTCCCGAGACGTTGATCGCTCGGGCTCGCGAGTGTGGTGCCTCTGCGGTGGGACTCGCTCTGGGGTCTCACGGAGGACGGATCGACGCTCTATCGATGGAGGAGTGCCGGCGGCTTCGCGAGGCGCTGGCCGGCCTGGACCACGGAATCAGCACTGTCTTCGTGTCTTTCACGCCGGATTCCCATTTCGGCAGCCCGCAGCCTGCCGCTCGCCGTGCGGCCAGCGACCAGATCCTGGCCGGCCTGGAACGAGCCGCCTGGGTGGGGGCCCGGGTTCTGGTGCTGGACTCCCTCGCGACGGTCGGTGCGGATTGTACGTATGCGATGGCCCTTAACGGCACGCACGCCGCTTTGAAGCGGCTTCGGCTGGAGGCGGAGCGAAGCGGAGTCGAGTTGGCCCTCGTCGCGCCGCAGTCGCGGTTCCTGTTGAGCCCGGTCGAGCTGCGGAACCTATTGGACGAGCAGCACGATCCGGGCGTTGCCGCGGCGCTGGATGTTCCCTGCTGTTTCAGAATCGGACACCCGGTCGATTGGATCGACTGCCTTGGTCGACGATTGAGCTGTATCCTTTTGCACCACAATGTGTTGGAATCTGCATCCTCCACTCCGGCCCTGCCTGCGGACATGCGTTGGACGTTGGGCGAGGCCGGGTTTATCGGGCCCGTGTGTAGCGCAGATCCTTCGATCCTCCGCGGTCTTACCGTTGCGTGAGTTTGCCAGGTCAATCGCAAGCCGCCTGGACCGATCCTTTCCTGCCGCGTTGGCGGGAGGCGGGCGTTGAGGCAAATCCTGCATTTGCACCGATCAGGATGCGGTTTTTCTTGTCAAAAAGTGTCTGGCGAGTTAAACTCCAGTCGAAAGGAGCCTGCTGTCCGGGCGAGAGTGTGGCTCTGGAGAGGAAATCGTGGCGAGCCCTGTACAACCGGGGTCGCAGGGATGGGCGCGGCGCGGTAGCGGCTTTACGCTGATCGAGCTGCTGGTGTGCATGGGGATCATTGCGCTGCTGCTGTCAATTCTTCTGCCGTCCCTCCGCAGCGTGCGAGACCAGGCCAAGAGTCTGATCTGCATGGATCACCTCCGAACCACGATGTTCCGGTTCCGCATGTTTGCCGATCCGTATACGGCGGGGAATCGGGGGGACAGCTCCAGCATGGAGACGCAGTTCCACGCCGCTGATTTTCTGGACAGCTTGTACCAGACGCAGGAGTTCTGGACCAACCCGGGCGAGGTTGTCATCGATTTCAGGCCGGGGGAAGAGCCGGTTCTCTGCCCGGCCGGTCCGCGGAAGCTGTCCCGAGTGCAGGGCCAGGCGGCCCATGTGGGCGGCGTCACTCCACAACAGAACATCAGCTACGCGATGAACCGGCGCCTGTTCGAAGGGCCCACGAGGACGGGCTGGCTGGCGGCGGTGCTGGTGCCCGAACGGATCTTGGAGCGCCCGCGGGTGCCGTTGATGTTCGACGCCGACGGTGCCCGGTCGGTGCAACTGCGCGGCGGTGTGCTGGATGCGTTGTTTGCGGCGCCCTCGCGGAGCACGGAACGGTCACCGTATTCGTCCGGCGCGTACTGGCACCCCAGCGTGCGGCACCGCGGTCGAATGAACATCGGTTTCGTCGGCGGCTTCGTGGTGACCACGTCGGATCCTTTCGCCGACGCGAACTGGGACTGGGCCTACCATCCGCCGGTCGGGACTCCGTAGAGAACGGCCTGGCGGTCCGTCAATGTCGCTTCAGAACAAATTTCGTCTGCTCCTTACCGTCTTCGGTCTCTCCATCGTGGCGAATGTGCTCGTTTCCGTCTGGTGCATCCAGGCCTACCTGGGCGGCGCAGTGACCCAGTTTCGCGAGCACATGGACAGTGCAAACGAAGTGGGCCTGACACGCAGCCAGCTCGACGCGCTGATGATGAACCTGGCGGCGTACGCGGCGGACCCGGACGCCGAGCCCGCGTCCTCACTCGTGCAGGCGGCCGACGATGTGGCCGATCGGTTTCTGCGGCTGGCCCGACAGCATCAGGACGACCCCGTCTTCGACCGGCAAGACCGGATCGTGCAGACCACAGACAACTTGCGCCGGCTGACCCAGGAATACCTCTTCCTCGCGGACTCGGGAGACAAAGGCAGGGCGCTTGCCTTCCTGCGGGAGCACCTGGACGCCGGATGCGCCAAAGCGCTCGGCACGTTCCTCGCGTCCGCCGCCATCTCCGACGACATCGCCATCACGACGACGACGCTCGACATCACCGGGACCCAGAGCCGGGTCACCGCCCTGCTGTCCGCCAACGCGATCGGGGCCTTCCTGCTCTCGGCGATCGGCGTGCTGCTGGTGCGCAACTGGGTCCTCAAGCCGGTGGAATCGCTGGCTGCGGCCACGAGCGAGCATGCCAAGGGCAATCTTTCGTACCGCATCGAGGTGCGATCGCGCGATGAGCTGGGGAACCTGTCCGAGGCCGTCAACCGCATGGCCGACTCTCTGCTGGACATCCAGAAGCAGCTTGTGCAGCAGGAGCGCCTGGCCGCCCTGGGCACCGTGGCCTCCATTGTGGCGCACAACATCCGCAATCCGCTGGCCGGCATCCGGGCGTCGGCGCAATCCGCCATGATCGCCTTACCCGAGAACTCGGCCGAACACCGGCAGCAGAGGCAGATTGTCGAGACGGTGGATTCGTTGCACCAGTGGATCAAGCAGCTTCTGCTGGTGAACCGGCCGCTGGAGCTGGACCGCCGACCCACGTCCGTGCGGGACATGGTGGAGGTGGTGCTGGCCATCCAGCAGGCCAACGCCGCGCGTCGGGGCATCCGTTTGCGGTATGAAGAGACCAGCGGCGGCTGCGTCGCCCACGTGGACCCCCGACACATCGAGCAGGCCATCCAGGTTCTCGTGGACAACGCACTGGACGCCTCGCCGCCCCACGGCGAGGTCGTTCTGACGGCCAGTCGCGTCGCCGACTCCGACCGATGGCTGGACCTGATCGTTCGCGACCAGGGACCGGGCATCCCGGCGGACGTGCGGGACCGGATCGCGGCGGCCTATTTCACGACCAAGCCGGGCGGAACGGGAATCGGGCTGCATCTGGCGAAGAAGGCGGTAGAATCCCACGGGGGCGAGATCCTCTTCGACTCGCCGCCCGGGGGCGGCACGCGCGTGACGCTCCGGCTGCCGACGCGCGACCTTGTGGGAGCCCGCGATGGCCAAGATCCTGCTGCTGGACGATGAGACCTCGGTGCTGCACTCCATCGAGCTGCAGCTTACGCGGGCCCGGCACGAGTGCCGTTGCGCCCAGACGCTCGCCGAAGCCCGCGCCTTGCTGGAGGCCGGCGCCCCCGACCTGATGATCGTGGACATTCGTCTGCCCGATGGAAGCGGGCTGGACCTGGTGCGTGAAATCCGGGGCGACGGGTTCTCGTTCCCCGTGATCGTGCTGACGGCCTTCGGGTCGATCCCCAACGCGGTCTCCGCCATGCGCGACGGCGCGGACGACTACGTCGAAAAGCCCGTCGACCTGGACCAGCTCATCCTCATCATCGAGCGGAACCTCGAGACCCAGCGGCTGCGCGGCCGGGCCGAGTTGTACGCGCGCACGCAGCCGGAGCCCGGCCGGGGCGAGCCGATCATCGGCGAGCATACCAGCCTGCGGCGGGCACTGGAACTCGCCGACAAGGCGGCCAACCCGGGCGTCACCGTGGCCTCGGAGCTTCCGCCGGTGCTGATCGTCGGGGAGACGGGCACGGGAAAGGACCTGCTCGTCCGGCACATCCACGCGATTGGGCCGTTGCGCGAGGAACCGCTGGTCCACATCGACTGTGCCGCACTGCCGCGCGAACTGATCGAGTCGGAGCTGTTCGGGCACGAACGGGGGGCGTTCACCGACGCCAAAACGTCCAAGCGCGGCCTCCTGGAAATCGCGTCCGGGGGCACGGTGTTCCTCAACGAGCTGGGCGAGCTGCCGCTGGAGCTGCAATCCAAACTCCTGACCGCGCTGGAGCGCAAGGTCGTCCGCCACGTCGGCGGCACGCGCGACCTGCCGGTGAACGTGCGGATCATCGCAGCCAGCAACGCCGATCTGGTGCAACGCGTGCGGGACAGGCAGTTCCGCGAGGACCTGTATTACCGGCTCAACGTCTTCATGATCGAGCTGCCCCCGCTTCGACAGCGCGGCGACGACGTGTTTCTGCTGGCCGACCACTTCCTGGCGACGCTGGCGCACAAGTACCGCCGGCCCCCGGCCCAGTTCTCTGCGGCGGCCCGCGACGCCGTGGCCCGTTACCATTGGCCGGGGAACATCCGGGAGCTTCGCCACGTCCTGGAGCGGGCCATTCTGCTGACGGACCGGCGGATCGAGCCAGAACACCTGGGTCTG
Organism: uncultured Phycisphaeraceae bacterium; assembly: GCA_964586145.1. Classification (GTDB taxonomy): domain Bacteria; phylum Planctomycetota; class Phycisphaerae; order UBA1845; family UBA1845; genus JAFGJQ01. The sequence goes on from CAZPHH010000051.1 coordinate 14,732, forward strand.
CCCGGTGCGGCGTCGGCCGTGGCCCCGCCGCTCGCGGACGCAGGCGGTCAGTCCTTCCCGGAAAACGTCACGCTGCCGGAACTGGAGACGTTATTCATCCAGCGCATCATGCAGAAGGCCCAGGGCAACGTGTCCCGCGCTGCCCGCCTGCTGGGGATCAGCCGCGGCGCGCTCCGTCGCCGCCTCGAGGCCTCCGGCACGGCCTTCGACGACGACTCCCGCACCGGCAACGAAGGATGAGCCGCCATGTGAAAGTGCTCTTGAGCAGTGGCGTGGACGGGGTCTGGGTTCGGGGGACGGGGGCGGGCCACTGCTCTGGAGCAATGGGGTCCGCCACGCGGACCATCTTGCAGAACCAACCAGCTTGTAGGGTCCGCCGTGCGGACCACTCTGGTCGCATGCCACTGCGTCTTGGGCAATGGTGGATGCCCGCGACGTACCACCCACTTCCCCCTGCCGCAACCGAACACAGCCC
>CAZPHH010000051.1:15306-28277 GCA_964586145.1 uncultured Phycisphaeraceae bacterium
CCTCTCCAGACACCACAGTCCCGTAGGGACGGTTGAACGTCCGATCGTGGAACCTGGCTCACACGATCCGCCTTCCGAGCCCCGCAACCCCATTCGCCGGAGCACTGGCGGGCCGACGATCATCTCCTATGATGGTATTTGCTTGCGCGAAGCAGAATCAGCGGAGCACTTGCCATGACCGACAGCCCACCCCTGCCCGCAATCCTGCGAGACATGCCCTGCGGCACGTGCGGCTACAACCTGCGCGGCCTGTCGCCGGACGGCCGGTGCCCGGAGTGCGGCCATCCGGTCGAGGAATCCCGCTACGACCCTCGTCTGGCCGCCGCCGATCCGCGCTGGCTGCGGGTGACTCGTACGGGCATCACCCTGCTCCTTGTGTCCGAACTGGCAACGATGACGACCCGATTGCTTGGACGTGCCGTCACCTTCGCTGGTTTGTACTACCATGCGCTACTCGTCCTGTGGTTCATCGGTGGCACCCTGTACCTGCTGGGCTCCTGGATCGTGGCCAGCCGTGACCGGGCTTGCCCGCCGGCATTCGACCCACGCCGTCCGCGCCGCGTGGTGCGGGTCTGCGCGGTTGTTGAATGGACCGCCATGCTGATCATGACTCTCGACTTGTTCACGCACCGTTTGCCAATGCATCTGGCCGCTCTGGTCTTGGTCGTCATGATGTGCTGCCTGCCCGGCACCGCCTGCATGTTCCTCCTGCTGCGTGGGTTCGCCCGCCGCATGCCCGCCCCCGCGCTGGCTTGGGCCTCGGCCGTCCTGCTCTTCTTCGTGCCGACGACGGCCGCACTGCGACTCGGGCAGAATACGGTGTATGCGGTGCTCCTGGCGGTCGGTCATCCCAACCCCAGCGTCCTTTATGAGTCAGCCAGTGGTCACGCAATCCACATGGCCCTCACCGTCGCAGGTTGGATCAGCCTGGGGGTGTCGGTCGTCGTGTTCTTCTGGTTCCGCCGGCGACTCAGTGCGATCCGTTCAAAGGCCCGGGCGGACCACCGCGGAATTCCATCTCCCTTCCTCCTTCTGTAAGAGCCGGTTTCTCGGGCCTTTCAGAGGATTACGTGTGTCGGAGAAAGCCGGCTGGAAGCCGGCTGCAAGAGGAATCAAAGAGTGAGCGGGGTGAGGGAGCCGCCTTCCCCCGGCTGAAGCCGGGGGCACTGGCCGGCCGGCTGAAGCCGGCCATGCACTCCATCGCGGACGGCCCAACCTTGCTTGCCGGCCATGCACTCCATCGCGGATGGCCCAACCTTGCTTGCCGGCCTCACGCTCCATCGCGGACGGCCCAACCTTGCTTGCCGGCCTCACGCCCCATCGCGGATGGCCCAACCTCGCTTGCCGGCTTGGCGCTCCGTCGCAGACGCCCAGACCTCATTGTTCTTGTCGGCCCCGAATTTCGCGGTTCAAACGGAACGACGCCGCGATGACGGGTGCTACCATGTGACCCTCTCAGCGTGGGACCCCGCGCGGGACGCGAAGAATCGGGGTTTCTCCAGCACATTGCGTGTGTGACATCAGACGGCGGCGACAAATTGCCGGGCCGTCTTGACGCGCACTCATCTCGGTGTGAAATCGGCGGGTGTGGCTGCGTGCATGTTGGTGGGCCCGATGCCGCGTCCGAGGCCGGGCGCGGTGCGGACGGCCTCGGCCACGAACGCCTTGGCCCTGCGTACGGCGTCACTGAGGACAACGCCGCGCGCCAACAAGGCGGTGATGGCGGCGGAGAATACGCAGCCGGTGCCGTGGGTGTTCGGGCCGGGAATCCGTGGTCCTTCGAAGACGGTGGCCTGGCCGTCCGTCCAGAGGAGGTCGATGGCCGGTCCGCTCAGGCCGCCGCCTTTGATCAGCACGTTTCGGGGGCCCAGCCGGGCGATGGCCACCGCGGCGCGCTCCAGGTCGACGGAGTCTCGGACCTCGATGCCGGCCAGGGCTTCTGCCTCGTGCGCGTTGGGGGTGACGAGAAACGCGTGCGGCAGAAGCCGGGTGCGAAGCACGTCTCGCGCGTCGTCGTCCATGAGGGGCGCCCCGTGCTTGCTGATCATGACCGGGTCCACGACAAGGGGGAATCGAAAGTCCTTCGCTCGGTCGGCCAAAGCGGCAACCACCCTCGCGCTGCCGAGCGCGCCTGTCTTGGCGGCCTGCGGGGGGATGTCGTCCAGCACCGCGTCCAACTGAGCAATCACAAACGACGGTTCCAGCACGTGCATCGCCGCAACCGATTGTGTGTTCTGCACGGTGAGCAGTGTGACCGCGCCGGCGCCGTAGACGCCGTGCTGGTGGAACGTCTTGAGGTCCGCCTGCATCCCGGCCCCGCCGGAGGGGTCGCTTCCCGCGATGGTCAGAGCGACGGCGGTCACGTTTCGTCCTCCAGGGGCGCGGTGAAGAACGCGAGTTCGCATTGCATGGCGTAGCGGTAGGCGTCGTGAACCGCGGGCTCGTCGTGTGCCAGCGCGTCGAGCAGCGATTCCACGTCGGCGGCCACGGCGTGGAAATCCTCCCCGGCGTACGTGTCGATCCAATCCTGGAACGGGTTGCGGGGCGGCGAGGCGGCGGCGAGCGCCGAGCCGACGTAGGCGTAGAGCCTCATGCAGGGCGTCATGGCGGCCAGGGTGATGCCGGGCGGCTCGTGCCACGCCATGGCCTGCAGAAAATCGACGTACGCCCGGGTAGCCGGGTAGGGCTTCACCTGCGTGACGTCGATTCCCAGGGAGCGGACGTATCCGGCGTGCATCTTCAACTCTTCGAGCGCGCCGGTCATGAACTCGTGAAACACCTTCACGTGTCGCAGATCGGCACACTTCGCGCCGGCGACGGCGTACGCGCGAAGGAAGGACTCGAGGAAGAACGCATCCTGGGCGATGTAGCGGCGGAAGCAGTCCGGGTTCAGCGTTCCGTCGCCGAGTCGGCGGAGGAACGGGTGGTCCAGACACTGTCCGGCCAGGTCGATGTTTCGTTCCCACAGCACGTCGTGAAGCATTCAACCCTCCCACGTCATGCGCCAGAAGTCGCGCTCGTGGCGAAGCGTTTGCTCGAAGGCGTTCTGCTGGGCCGGGTGGGGATGCCGCCGGGTCAGCTCGTGCAACGTCCGCACGTACGAAGCGAAGCCCTCGCCGGACCAGCGGGAGATGAACTCCGCGTACGGCCCCTCGGCCTCCAGCCGGCTCCAGGCGGCAAGATAGCATGCCTCGACGCCGAACAGCGCGGCCAGCGACACTTCGAAGGGCTGTGCGTAGGCGGTGGCCAGCAGGAAGTCCGCGTATCGCCGGCAGACCGGATGCGCCGGCGCATCGGTCGAGAGCCCGCGCTGGGCGAGGTGGTTTTCAAACCAGTCGAGTTCGGCGTCAACCGCCGCGAGGCCCGCCAGCACCGGCTTGTGCGAGGGGCGCGGCGTTTTGGCGGCGGTCACCGCCTGGAAGCTGAGCAGCCCGCGGGCGAACCGGTAGTCCTGCTCCAGCCAGCGGCCGAAGGCGGCCGGCGGCAGCGAGCCGTCGCCGAGCGCGTCCAGAAACGCGGCCTGGGTGGCCTCGCCCCACAGGGATCCGGCGGCAACGATGAGTGGCGTGTTCTCAAGTTCCTGCATGGTCTGCCCCGCTCTTCCGGCGGACTCGGCCCGTCTGACGGCGGGTATGCTCTCGCGCGGAGGGACGGTTGGCAAGGGTGCGTGTCGCTGGGCGGCGCGCGCCGTGCGTGGTACCATGGTCAGGCCGCCCGCGATGCGGACGGAACGGAGCAAGGCATGATCATCCAGCCCCCCAGCGACACGCCGGCCATTCGCCTGATCATGATGCCCAAGGACACCAACGCCCAGGGCACGGTTTTCGGGGGGACCATCCTGTCCCTCATCGACCAGGCGGCGTTTGTGGAGGCCTGGCGTCAGAAGAACCATCGGTACGTGACGGTGGCCATGGACGCCGTGGAGTTCCACGAACCGGTTCACGTGGGGGACATCCTGAGCCTCTGGGCCCAAACCCGGCGAATCGGTCGGACGTCCGTCCGTGTCCACGTGGAGGTGCGGGCGTTGCGCCGCGGCAGCGGCTCAGAAATCGTCGTGACCCAGGCCGACGTAACGCTCGTCGCTCTGGACGACGCCGGCCGGCCGACGCCCGTGCTGGATGGCACGTCATAGCGTGTCCCGCACGGTCGGCCGGGGCGCCCGCTCCAAGACGGCATACCATCGCTCAGGGCGCCCCGAACAGCCTCGCGATCAACCGGGCGAAGTCGTTGCCGGCCAGCCGAGTCAGCTCGCCCGCGTCCAGCCACGTGCCGAAACACGTTGTACAACTGTCCACGATGACGCCGGGCCGCAGCCGACTGTTGAGCTTGATCAGGTACGTGCCTTTGCAGCGGGGGCAGTGGAGCCGCGGCCCTTCGTGGCTCACCACGGCCTCGAACTGACCATCCGCTTCCAGCAGGGGCTTGATGTCGCGCTTCAACAGGGCCTCCAGCTCCAGCGCATCCAGCCAGATGCCGTGGCAGGTCGGGCAGCGGTCGATCTCGACACAGGCAACGGACTGGGTCTCCATCTCTGTGTTTTCGCATTTCGGACAAAGCATCGCTGTGCCTCCTCTCTGCACCGCCGTTGTGCATCGCGCGACCCGTTGCCGGCTGCGTGCCCGCACCCTCTCACTTCCTCCCTTCGGGCCGGTTTTCCTGCAGAATCCGAGCCGCGCCGGCTTCCTCGAAGCGCGATAGGTCCGTCCAGAGTGTTCCGTCGCCCGCGAAGAACAGGCGAATCTCCTCCGGCTGGAAGTTCTCGGCAAACGTGTACAGATTGAACGCCCGCGGGCTGCCGAAGGCCTCGACCATCATCCGATACCCCTGGGCCTCGGCCTCCTTCTTCAATTTCTCCACGTCCGTGCGGGCCTTGCCCAGAATCTCGATCCGCCGGGCGTCCAACTGCGCCACCTGCTCCTGGATGGTGGCCACCTCCAGCGCGGCCGACGCGTCCGTCTCGGCCGCCGTCTTCTCCCCTTCGGCCTGGATGTTCGCCACCATCACGCGGGTTTCGGCCGCCACCGTCTCCCGGGCGATGTCCACCTGCTTGCGAACCTCCTCCAGCTCGGCCTTCACCATGGCCGCCTCGCGCTGCTTCTCCTTCGTGATCTGCTTCTCGATCGCAATGTGGCTCTGCTGGATGGTCCGCTTGAGGTCCTCGGTGACCTCGCCGCCCTCGTCCCCCGCCTGCGGGGCGTGTACCTCGATCTCCCGCACCAGGGCCAACAGAATCTCGATGTTCTTCGCCCGGCACACCCGCTGCAGCTCGGCCGTCAACGCCCGCTGGAACTGTTCGCGCTTTTCGCCCTGGATGAAGTCGCGGGCGGCATACGTCGAGCCGATGTTCCGGCAGATCGACCGGAGCTGCGGCCCGATGATCTTGTCCAGCACCGCGTCCACGTTGCCGTACGTGTTGATGGTTTCCGCGGCATGCGCCGGATCGATCCCCCACACCACGGTCACGCCGACGCGGATGTTGTACCCCGTGTCCGACGGGAACGAGATGCGCAGGTTCTCATCATCCGAGAACTTGACCTGCGAATACTCGTTGAAGCCGATCTCCACCTGCGTCACGGTTTGCAGCTTCGGGTTGATGAAGTACACGCCCGGTTGGAGCACTTCGCGAAGCGTGCCGCGCTGCCCGGGTTCGGCCAGTGGCCGGTCCAGGCTTGCCACTTCCGCATCCTGATCTGCTGTCGCCATTGTCTCCCGCATCGTCTGTGGAGGCGCTGCCGGCGGATCGTCCCCGAAGAGATTGGTGACCACCCCCACGAACCCGGCGGGGATCACCACCGCGTCGCGGATTTCCACGCCGTACATATGGTGGTTCAGCATGTACGTCCCCGGCGTGAGCACCTCGCGAAGGATGCCCTGGTAGCCCGAATCCCGATCCACGATGATCCGCCCGTCCGGCGGCCTAAGACCCACCTTCCGCGTGACAACGCCGATCTTCGGAATGTCGCCCCGAAACGGCCCCGATATGCTGGATCCCAGCTTGGTCTGGGCCGGCTTCGCCCAGTCCCACGTCTTGGGGTCACCGGACGGAATGACCGTGAGGGGGTGAACCTTCCAATCCCAGATCAGCGGGTTGCGGAAGTACCGGCCCGGGCCGAGCACCTTCTCCTGGATGCCCATCTGGCTGGGATCGGACGCCAGGATCTGTCCCGCCGGCCGGTCCTTGCCGAACATCACCCGCTCCAGCACCACATACTCGTCCGGCCCGACCTCAATGCGAAACGTCATCCACGCCACGATAGCCAGCACCGGCAACGCCGCCACGACGACCAGCAGCCCTCCGAGGACCCACTTCATTCGCCGCATCACTGGTCACCCCCTTCCTTCGGCACGGTCCGAAAGTCCTGAAACTGCCTGAAGATGTCTGCAAACGGCCCCTCCGTGTTCGAGAGGATCGATCGGATCGACGGCGCGATCTTTTCGAGGAAGAAGAGCTGCGCGTACGCCTCCCCACTGCCAAACGCCGCCACCGCCTGCTTCAGCGGCTCGGCCTTGGCGGCGAACTCCAGCAACACCACGTGCGCCTCGGCCGACCCGCGCGAGACCAATGCCGCCGCCTCCTTGGTTGCCGCCTCCAGGTGAAGTCGGGCCACCTCGAACGCCCGGTTCGCCTCGGTCACCGCCACCACCTTCCGCTGCTCGGCCTGCTTGACGACGGAAACGACCTCTCGCCGCGTGTCGCCAAGCTGCCGATTGCGCTCCAGCAATTCCTGCTGCTCCACCAGGCGGGCCTGCGACCGGGCCTCCTGCATCTCGTTCGTGGACCGCTCGATCTCCTGGTCCGCCTGTTCCCGCTGGCTGATCAGGTTGGCGATCTCCGCGGGGGGCAGGATGTCCCGCACCACGGCGGCGAGAATCTGGATGCCCTGCTTGCGGCACTCGTCTCGAAGCTGCTCAAAGAAGTGCGTCTGGAACGCCAGCCGGGTCGTTCCGCTGATGAACTCCCGCGCCTGCAGTTTCGACCCTTCAATCCGCGAGATGCTGCGAGCGTGCGGCAGAATCACCTTGTTCAGAATGTCGCTCTCGTCCCCGTACGCCACCAGAACTTCCGCGGCACGGTCCTCCGTGATCGCCCATTCGATCGTCCCTTCGATCGTGATGGTGAAGCTGTCGTTCGACGGGAACTGGATTGCGTCGTCGCCGACCATGTCGTACTTGTGGCTCCGCAGGTCGATGATCTCGATCCGCTCCAGGTACGGGTTGTAGTACTCCAGGCCCGGACGGCGCAGCTTGCGCTGCACGCCCTTCTCGCCCGGCTCAACCGTGTACGTGTTCTTCCGTTGCGGATCGGTGCCGCTCAGCAGCGTAACCACGCCCCGGTGCCCTTCCGGAATTTTGATCGCGGAGAATTTCTGAGCGTCGTACGCCAGGAGGTTGATGTTGTGCCGGCCCGGCGAGAGGATCTCCGCCACCGGCCCACGCTCGTCCGGCTCCGTGGCCACCGTCTTGGGGAATGGCAGCGGTTTGCCGAACCGACGGATGAGCACGCCGACCTCGTTGTCGCTGATCTGCGTGGCCGGCATCACTTCGCGGCGGTAGGAATACGGGTTGTAGAAATACCGCCCCTCCCCGAGCCACTCATACCGGATGCCCTTGTACCGGGTGCGCACCCGCTCTTCGCTCTCGCCCGTGCGGGCCGCGATCGCCTTCACCAGCTCCGGGTACAGCACGACCTGGTCGCGGAACTCGTCCGCCAGGTCCGGCGGAATCGCCTTGCCCGTCTTGTTCACCAGCACGAGAATGTGGTTCGGCTCCACCTCCACCCGAACCACAAACCAGACCACGAACAAGGTCACCATCAACAGCACCAGCCCGAGTCCCCCCAGCAGGGAAACGAGGCCCGGCGGCCGTACCCCTGCACGCCGCCCAGATACCCTTTCCGACGCCATACCCGTACTCCTTCCTTCGGCCCATGCACCGATCTCCGGTCGAAAGACGGCACGCCTCCCCTCGTGGAGCGGTGCAAACGGCCGATCCCGCCGACTACGTCAGTGGGTTGCCGCACTGAGCACAGAACCGGGCGTGGCTGCGCAACGCCGCGCCACATTGCGGGCACGACCGGCCATCCCGAAGACCGGACTGCCGTCTCCCGGCGCTGCGCAGGATCACCAAAACGCCAACCACTCCAAGAACCAGAATCAGATAGACGATGGGAGTCATCGCACACTCCGACAGTCTGCGCCCGCACAGGCGCCGCCGTCCTGCCGCAAGTATACCGGACATTGCCGGCAGTGGCATTTATAAAGCCCCACCCCATTTGGAAGCCCAACGGGCCTGGAGACCGGCCGTCGACGGGTTCCGACAAGTACGGACGTGGTACCGATAATCGCCGACTCCCGGCGGGCCCTGTTCCGATCGCCGGTCGAATCTGCTACAATGCAGCGGAATGCTCGCCCGGACGTTCCGAGGGGATGCCAAGTGGGCGAGCCGGGTTTGCGGGACTACGCATCAGCCCGCCTTTTGGAGCGCTGTGGATGGAAATTACCCCGATTCGCACGACTGTGCGCGTGAACATTGTTCCGCCTTCCTCATTCCAACTACGAAATCGGCTCCCTGTTCGCACGATGCTCGGCCGAGCCGCGATCCTGATCGCGGTCCTTTGTGCGGCCGTCCCGGTCCGCGCAAAAGACCTCGAACGCTATCCGGACGGTCTGCCCAAGTACCTCACGCCCGAGGAGCGATTGCTCCCGATCGACGGCCCGACCCGGGAAGCCTTCACACTGAGAGCGCCCCCGACCGGCACGATCCACTGCCCCGCCGAGTACGAGCCGCAGGAGGGGCTGTTCATCGCGTGGGAGGGCTATACGTCCGTGCTGCAGGCCATGGCGGTTGGGATCACGACAAACGATCCGGAGGCAATCGTCTACGTAGTGGTGGACACCACCTCCGAGCAGACTACCGTCGCCAACACACTCACGGCGGCGGGCGCCAATATGAGCCAGGTCGAATTCATCGTTCGCACGACGGACACGGTGTGGATTCGCGACTACGGTCCGCGGTTCATCTTCGAGGACGGGATCCGCGCCATTGTGGATCACACCTACAACCGGCCCCGGCCCAACGACAACGCCTTCAACGCGTATCTCGGGCCGCTCTGGGGCGAAACCGTCTACGACATCCCGCTATCGCACGGCGGCGGCAACTTCCACCTGTTCGCCAACGGCGACGCCTTCATGACGGACCTTATTCTGGCCGAGAACCCCGGCCTCACCGCTAAGAGCGTCAAGGAACTCTACAGCGAGTACCAGAACGTCGACCTCACCATCTACCCGGGGTTCCCCACCAGCTTCGATTCCACCCAACACATCGACATGTGGATGCTCCCCGTGGGCGACAACAAGGTGATCATCGGCCAATACGCCTCCTCCACCGGCCAGCCCTACACCATCACCGAAAACGCGGTCGCCGACCTCACCGCCCGCGGCTACACGGTCTATCGCACGCCCGGCTGGAACTCCGGCGGCACGCATTACACGTACACCAACGCGGTCATCCTCAACGACCTCGTCTTCGTTCCCAAGTTCAACGTGAGCCAGGACGCCACCGCATTGGCCGTCTTTCAGGCCGCCATGCCCGGCTACACCACCATCCAGGTGGATTGCTCCAGCATCATCACCGCCGCGGGCGCGATGCACTGTGTGGTCATGCACGTGCCGGCGTACGTCTCGCCGGAACCCGTGGTGAGGCTCCTGTCGCCCAACGGCGGCGAAATCTGGAACCCCGACCAGCCGTACGACATCACCTGGACCGCCCGTGACGACGTGGGCGTGGCCGGCGTCGATCTGTACTACTCGACGGACGGCGGCCTGACCTATCCGGACCTGATCGCCGCCGACCTGCCCAACACCGGCTCCTTCACCTGGACCGTGCCGTCCATCATCGCGCACCACTGCCGCGTACGGGCGGTCGCGCACGATGCCGACGAAAACACCGGGCAGGATGATTCCGACGCGGACTTCCGCATTGCACCGGGCGGGCCGCAAGTCGTGTATTCATGGGACATGAACACCAACCCCGGCTGGACCACTCAGGGTCTGTGGGCCTGGGGCCAGCCGACGGGCGGCGGGGGAGCGTACGGCAACCCCGACCCCGCCAGCGGCTACACGGGGTTGAACGTGTATGGGTACAACCTGAACGGAGACTACACGAACTCCATGCCGGAGACCCACCTGACCAGTACGGCCATTGACTGCACGGGGCTTTCCACGGTGAGCCTGGTGTTCTGGCGGTGGCTGGGTGTGGAGCGCAGCATGTACGACCATGCCTACGTCCGGGTGAGCAACAACGGAACGACCTGGACGACGATCTGGCAGAATCCGGATGAGGACGTGACCGATTCCACCTGGATTCGGCAGGAGTTTGACATTTCCGCGATTGCGGACAATCAGCCGACGGTTTACCTGCGCTGGACGATGGGCACGACCGACAGTGCTTGGACGTACTGCGGCTGGAACATCGACGACGTGGAGATCCGGGCCACCACGCCCGCCGCGGGAGACGGCGACTGTGACGGCGACGGCAATGTGGACCTGGCCGACTTCGCCGCTTTCCAGCGGTGCTACAGCGGCCCCGACGCCGAATGGATCCCCGCCGCCTGCGCCCCCGCCGACACCGACGGCGACGGCGACGTGGACCACGCGGACGCCGGCCTGTTCACAACCTTGCTGACCGGCCCCTAAGCTCACGCGGCCGCATCTGCGGGTCCGCTCGGCCGGGAGTCGTTCTCGGCCGTGTCCATGGGGGAATCCGCCTCCCTCTCCGTCCGCGAGACGCCACCCTACGGCAAGCGCTGCAGGATGCCGACGCCCCGGTTGGGCGGGCCCACGATGGCCCAGGCATATCGGCCCAGAAGGGCAGAGACAAGATCACCCCCCCGGGCATTCACAAGCTTGGCCAGCAACAGGATCAATCCGATGCCCGCCCCCACAATGAACCCGCCCAGATGCGCCCAGTGGGCCGTACCATCTTCAATCCCCAGGGCGGTGTAGAAGATGTCAAAAGCGATGTAGAACAAGACCACCCAGAAACCGCGCATCGCCCACATCCAAAGGGACAGGTGAAAGCCGGTAACCAGCCCCCAGCGGACCCACGCCGCCATGTGAACTTTGTGGATGGGAAACAACACCAGGTACATGCCGGCGAGCCCCATGATGGCGCCGGATGCGCCGAGCATCGGCGAAGGAGCTTCCGAGGACAGGGACGCCATGTGGATGACGGCTGCCCCGACGGCGAGAATCGGATACAGGACGACGGTCAGCGTGTTGCCGATCAGCGCATTGACCCGCGAGCCGAACACCATCAGGAAGATCAGGTTGCCCACCAGATGCAGAATGCCTCCGTGCAGGAAAGCATGAGTGACAAGCTGGTGCGGCTGGTATACCCCCAGGCACCGGTCGTCGACCGCCAGGGACTCATGGGCGGCGAGGATCACCTCTTCCTCGCTCATGTTCGGGTCTTCCTCACTGATCGCGTCGTACCGGGCTTCAAAGGCCGCAGAGTTGCCGTAGTCCGTGAACGCATACATCATCGCCAGAAGCTCAGGAGACGGCTCAGCATCACCCGCCCAGAGCATCATGTTCTTGGCAGAGCGCATCCTCGGCGACCCGGTCCACTCGTAATACAGAAACCAGAAGCTGGTCAGGATGGTAACGATGGCAATCCCCCGGATCACGTACGGTTTCCGTGTGCCGAAGGCTTCCGAGGCGATGGGGTACAGCCCCGTCCAGAAAATCCAACTGAGCCACCCGATCACGCTCTCGACGGCGGCGTACGTCTCGTCGAGATTGGTTTCCTCCGCCGTGAGAATGCTGCGGCCCGTCTTCACGTTGATCCCGCACGCGACACACACGCGAGCGGACGCGCCGAGCCGCTTCCTGCAGCACGGGCACATAGGCCCGTCAGCGGCCGGGGAGCCGTCGTCGGCGTGCGTGCGGCCGGGTTCCTCAGGATCCGTCGTCTGTGCGGCGGGCACGCGCTCACCCGTGGTGAGCGCCGCCAGGTCGTTGAGATCGTCGGCGATGCGATACGTGCCGTGATCCAACGCGTCCGTCTCAGCGGAGTCAGCTCGCGTCGTTGGCATAGCCGTGCGTGATGTCACGTCGGTCGTGCCGTAGAAAAGTTCATACTCTCCGATTAGGACGCGATCACCCGGCTTCAGATTATGCACCGTGACGCGTCGGCGGTTCACGAACAGCCCGTTCGTGCTGTTGCGGTCCTCGATGCGCCATCCGTCCCGGGTGGGGACCAGGACGCAATGCTGACGCGACACGCGAGTGCCGGGCAGCAGCAACGCGTTGCCCGGTTGTTTGCCGATGCCGATCGGGCGATCGCCCGCCGGGAAGATGTGCTCGCCCACGTGCTGCGGACCCCGGATGATGACCAGACGGACCGTGGACGTCGTGTCGCGGTCCGGCTCACCGCCGCTGACCAGGCGTATGGGATGCTTGCACGCAGGGCACTGCGCCACCCTGCCCGCATACGACCAGGGGAGTTTCAGATGCCTTCCGCACGGGCAGGATACCCTGACCGTTGTCCCTCGCCGCGGTGCCGCGCTCATCGAACTCGTCCGCCGACGCGACCGCGCACGTTCTCGAAGACGCGATGGGGAAACGTGCCGGTGCCGTCGCGACCTTCCAAACCGATTTCAGTATGTCCTTTCGGCCACGTGAAGTCAAGGCGGTCCGCTTGCATCAATTTGGAAAAAACGAGGCGGAGAACATTGGTGGAAGAGGGGGTGCGACCAACGGGCTCCAGCGTTCGGCGTCCCTGCCGGTGTCAGGACGGAGCGAATCCGGGGATTCGACATTCGCACCATGCGTCTGCCTTACGGAGAAGATGCATCTCACACTACACGTTCCGTTCCGAGCGGCATCGGAACTCCTCGCCGGGCCACCAGTTCTGCACCGCCGGGTTCACGCTCTGCGCGGGCGTGAATGCTCCCTCGGGCGTATCTCAGC
>CAZPHH010000051.1:28377-34313 GCA_964586145.1 uncultured Phycisphaeraceae bacterium
TCGCGGACCATCTCTTCCCGTCTCGATCGTGTGGGGTCTGCCTCGCGGGCCATTCGGTTTCGAGATTCTGGTTTGTTGTGTGTGGCCGGTCGCTTACGGCCGGTTGACGTGTCCAATGCTCCCCGTCTCGCCCGCCCCTCAACGCAGGAATCAGGTTTGGTGTCCCGCGATTTCTCCGCACCGCTCCAGAAGGGCCGGAGGCCCGATTGAGAAAAGCCCGCCCGTTTCAACGGCGGGTCCGTGCCGGTCCCCCCAACCCCCCGGTCCTGAAGGGACCGGATGAACGCCGCCTTCCCCCAGCCTCAAGGAGGCGTAAGGGTGTAGTCCCGGTGCGCCGGGACGTAAGCCCCTGGAACCCCGCGCCCCCGACCAAGTGAGCCCCATCGGGGCGACACGCTCTGGCACTCCCGAACCGTCACATCCCCATCGCACCCCGGCGCACCGGCACACGACTCGGCGCCGGTACGGCTCCCCGCGCCTTCGCCCGCCGCGGCAGACCCTCGCACCCACCACCTCACCAGCTTCCGCCGGCGCGCCAGTGTCCCGTCTCGCCCGCCCCCTTAACGCAGGACCATGTCTGGTGTCCCCCGATTTCCCCGGTTGAGGAAGACCTTTCTGGGCAGCCCAAGCAGGGCATTGACGATGCCGCGGTCGGCGGGCAGACTGCGGATGCTCGACGCGTGGAACGCGCCGCCCACGGGGCAAGCTGCGGTTCTCGAGGACTCATGACTGTGAGAGGCGTCGGATATGTGATGTTCCGCGAATCGCACTTCTCACGCGGTGTGGTGGGCCCGCGCCTTACTCTGCCCCACGGAGCCGCTACCCCGGGAACCGCGAAGACGGTAAACTCGGGATACGCAAGAGTAGCGCCACGGTATTCATGGCCCAAATACTATGATTCGGCATTTGCCGGCGAAGTCAGACCAGCCGCATATTGAGTGAAGCGAACGCGTGTGATGGTTGGGAAGGCCGACGATGGGCGTAGACAACGTCAAAAAGAGACTTGAGCAGGCGCGGCAGTCCCTTCTGGATCTTTCGCGCCGGAATCGGCTTTTAAACTTCAAGCCTCGCGGCCGGACGTCACTGAACATCGTCGACGAGATTCCGTCCGAAGTCTACCGGATTCTGGTCACGAACCAGGAGACCATGCAGTTCCTGCCATTGGAGGAATCTGAGCACTACAGAACAACCGGCTCCGAACGGAACGTGGAAAACGGAGAAGTCGAAGGAGAGTTCGACGATTCCGATGAACTCGCGCTTTTCGACCTCCCGGAGAACGACGAATCCGGAGCGCTGGCCGATCGCCATACCGATCGTTACCTGCAAACCGCCTTGACCGGCGACAAACTGCAGACCCAACTGTTGTACCTGAGCCGGGAGGCTGAAAGCGCCCTCCAGGAACGTGGATGCAATGTACTTTATCTGGCTATCGGCTTCCTGGAGTGGAAGGACCGCGAGGACTCCAACGTCGTCTCACGTGCTCCACTCATCCTGGTTCCGGTTGAACTAACCCGGGAATCGGCGAAGAAGCGGTTCAAGCTGCGATTGTTCGACGATGAGCCATTGCTGAATCCTTCCCTGGTACACCTCTGCCGTCAGAAGTTCGGTCTGGCACTCCCGGAGTTTGCGGCCGAGCATGACGAGTCAATCCAACAGCTGTTTGACGGGATACAGGCCGTCATTGCAGAGTCGCCGGGTTGGTCGTTGGTGCCGGAGATGCACCTGGGCCTGTTCTCCTTCGCGAAGATCCTGATGTACTTGGACCTTGACGATAAGCGTTGGCCGGAAGAGCGACCGATCAGTGCGCACCCTCTTCTGCAATCCCTGCTGGACCAGGAGCATGCCTCGGGGGCGCCCGTGGACGTGCTCGGGCCGGAGGAGATCGACGACAAGGTTCCTCCGCATGCGACCTTCCAGGTTCTGGATGCGGATTCCAGCCAGCAGTCAGCGATTCTGGCCGCCAAGCGTGGCGTCAGCATGGTGATCGAGGGGCCCCCCGGAACGGGAAAATCGCAGACCATCACGAACATCATTGCGGAGTGCCTGTCGGAGGGAAGGACAGTGCTGTTCGTGGCGGAGAAGTCGGCGGCTCTCGACGTGGTCAAGCGCCGCCTCGTACAGGTTGGCCTGGGCGGCTTCGTGACGGAACTGCACAGCCGGAAGGCCAGCAAGAAAGAGTTCATGGACGAGCTGCGTCGCTCGATGGCCGAAGAGCACACGGAGCCCGATCGGCTGGAACTCGATGCGAAAAGCCTAGCGCAATCGCGCGACCGCCTGAACCAGTATGTGCGGACGCTGCATAAGCGTGCGCCAGCCCTGGACATGTCCCCATTCGAGACTATCAGCCGGTGCGCGGCCTTGCAGCATGCTCCCGAAGCTCCATTCGACCTTCCCGACGTCGGTTCCTGGACGCCAGAACGGCTGAATGAGGCAAAGGGGATCGTCGCCACTTTGAGTCGGGCAGCGGAACACGTGGACAATCCGCTGACCCACCCCTGGCGCGGAGTGGGCCATCGGGACGTTCCGCTGCATTTACGGCAGCAGGTACCCCATCTGCTTCAAGGCCTGGAAGATTCAGTCCAGCAATCCATCGCTGCGGCCGGGCGAGTGGCGTCGTGCCTGGCCGCCGATCCGCCGACGAACCGGCAGCAGTGCGTGGATTTGATACAAGACGCGCAGCTCATCGTGGGCGGGTCAGGGATCGGCCCGGCGAGCCTCGACGATTCGGCATGGGACAGCGTACCGCCGGGGCTTCGAGAATTGTTGTCGGCCGGCGATCGTCTACAGATGCTGCGGGCCAAACTGGATGGCCGGTGGGCCCATGCCGCAGAAGACACAGACTGGGCAGCCTTGGCCGCTCGCCGCCGCTCTTGGTCGAACCATTCTTTTCATTGGTTCCTGCCCCAATGGTGGAAGGACGTGTGGTTGATTCGCAGGCATAGGACCAAGGGACACCGATGCGAGGAAGCTACCCTTCAGGCCGACTTGGCGGTCCTGATGGAGATCCGATTGACCAAGCAAGAAATCCTTCAGGGGCAGGACTGCTGGGCGGCTCGGTTTGGCGGCCTTTGGCAGGGAGTACAGTCCGATTGGCAGAAGCTTCGGGCATACGCCAGAACCGTTCTTCGGCTTCGACAACGAATCCTGGCTCATCCGTCCTCTCGGGGTGAGTTGGGCGCGATACTGGTTGAGAATCCCAAGAAGGTGCTCTTTGTCAAGTCGGTGAACGAGCTCGTTGCGAAGCTGAAAGCTCTGAAACAGGCCTGGGGGTCATTTCGAGATACTCTCAAGATTGACGGTGAGCAGTTCCTGGGAGTATCGCCGGATCTCGTCCCATTTGAACTCTGGCTTCGGCGAATCCGGGAGGCCGGGGCGGCACAGGAATCGCTGCTGGACTGGGCGGCCTGGCTGCGAGCGCGAGATGCTGCCCGCTCTGCCGGGTTGGAGGCCTTCCTGGGCTGGGCGATCGAGAATCGGGAACGTCATGGTCCCCCGACCTGGCTCGATGCCTTCGAGCGACAGTCTATGCGGCTCTGGATGGACCGTTTAGCCCGGGACAATCCGATCATCCGGGATTTTCACGGCGAGGACCACGTTCGCTTCATCGACAGGTTTCGGCAGGCGGACCGCCGGTGGTTGGAGGTGAGCCGCTCCCGCCTTGCGGCCCAGATCGCGGCAAAACGGCCACGCGTCGGGCAGTCTTTCGGCGAGAACTCCGGCCTGGCAATCCTCGAGGCGGAACTGCGTCGCAAACGGCGGCACAAGCCCATCCGAAAACTGCTGGCGGGCCCCGCAGGCCGCGCCATTCAACGAATCACGCCGTGCTTCATGATGAGCCCAATTTCGGTCGCCCAGTTCCTGGAACCGGGCGCTCTGGATTTTGACGTGGTGATCTTCGACGAGGCCAGCCAGGTGGAATGGGCTGACGGACTCGGGGCCATCGCCCGCGGATCCCAGCTGCTGCTGGTCGGGGACGAGAAGCAGCTGCCACCGACGAACTTCTTCTCCACCGTAGTCGATACGTCATCCGAGGAGGAAGCGAGCGATGAGGTCGCGCTGCAGGACCTGGAGAGCATCCTTGCTGTCGGTCGGACGTGCCTTCCGGTTCGAACCACTCTTCGCTGGCATTACCGGAGCCGTCACGATTCCTTGATCAACTTCTCCAACGCGGCGTTCTACGACAATCATCTCCGCACGTTCCCGAGCCCGTCGATCGAACGAAGTGAACTCGGGCTCTCGTTCCGGCACGTACCGGAGGGAGTGTATTTCCGGAGCAAGGGACAATTCAATAAGGTCGAGGCCAAGGCCGTCGCGGAGGCGGTCATCGAACATGCGAAGAATTGTCCACAGCTGTCCCTGGGCGTCGGTGCTTTCAGCAAGGCGCAGCAAAACGCCATCGAGGATGATGTCGAGTCCATGCGGCGGGCCAGTACGGACCCGGCTGTCGAGAACTTCATCACCCAACCTCGGGAGGAGCCCTTCTTTGTCAAGAACCTGGAGACGATCCAAGGAGACGAACGGGACGTCATCTATCTGAGCGTCGGTTACGGCCGCGACGAGGCGGGACGTTTCACCATGAACTTCGGACCGCTCAACAAGGACACCGGCTGGCGGCGGCTGAACGTCCTGATTACTCGTGCCCGTCGCCGTTGCGTCGTATTCTCATCCGTGGTGTCTGACGACATGCGTGTTGAGCCCGGGTCACCTCGTGGCGTGCATGCGCTAAAGAGATATCTCAAATACGCGGAGGAGGGTACGCTTCCGATCGAGATCACGCCCAAGGGCGACTTCGGCTCACCCTTCGAGGAATCCGTGTTCCATGCATTAAGGGACAACGGCTGGGAAGTCCACTCGCAGGTCGGATGTGCGGGCTTCGCTATTGACTTGGCCGTAGTCGATCCTCAGTCTCCAGGAAGATATCTTTGCGGCATCGAATGCGACGGGGCAACGTACCATTCGTCCGCTACAGCCCGGGACCGCGACCGCCTGCGACAAGCAGTCCTGGAGGATCTGGGCTGGAAGATCATCCGGGTATGGTCCACGGATTGGTATCACCAGCCCGAAACTAGCACGGTTGCGCTTCTGGACGAGGTCTCGCGACTCGCAGGGCGAAGGACAGCTTCGACCGCCACCGATCAAGTCCGACCTGGTATGAGGGGTGACCCTGTCCCAATCACCCCAGTTCAGCTCCGCCCGAATGCACAGGAGGCGGAGAGCACCCGTACGCGCGGGTCGCAACAACCGGTGGACGGGCCGCCCCCAGGTTTCGCGTACTATTCGCGTTTCAACGCCAAGCGGCGCGGCAATCGAAAGGACTTGCTCGGGTCTTCGAGCGAGCGTCTCGCAAAGCTCCTTGGCGAAATCGTAGACGTGGAGGGGCCAATTCATCAGGATGAACTACTACGGATCGCAGCCAGCGTCTATGAGGCGCGCGTAACTGGATCGGCGCGAAAAAAGTTGACCGAAGTATTGAACCTAGCGGTCAAAAAAGGTCTCAACCGTCGGGGCATGTTTATTTGGCCGCAAGCCATGCAGCGACCACCGATACGTTGGCGGGGAACGCCGGACGCGATCACCTCCGCGGAGTTGATCGCGATTGAGGAGGTGGCAGAAGCCGCTGCGCTGGTCGTAGAGCATGAGTTTGGCCTCCCGCGGGACGATCTCCCCGCCGCGGTGATACGGGCCATGGGTTTCAGGAGAATGGGAGCCCAACTCGCAGAGCTGGCCGAGGCTGGCGTGCGGTACGCCGTGGAAAACCAGTTGGTCGTGACCGACAAGAATGGCCTGATGACGCCTGGAGTACGGAGCACCGAGTAATCCTAGTCCGCCGGCGCTGTCGGATATCTAGCTGCGAGGGCACAGCGGCCCGTTTCTCCGGATTGGGACCACCTGTATGTGGTACGAACCAATCGGCATGCCCGGTCCATCAATCGATG
>CAZPHH010000052.1:0-33886 GCA_964586145.1 uncultured Phycisphaeraceae bacterium
TATGACCACGATCCATGCGTATGCGGCGACGAAGCCGGGCGGCACGCTGGAACCCTTCGAATACCAGGTCGGCGCGCTGCGGCCGGATGAGATCGAGATCGACATCACAGCCTGCGGCATCTGTCATTCCGATTTGTCTATGCTCGACAACGAGTGGGGGATGAGCCAGTATCCCATCGTTCCCGGGCACGAGGTGGCGGGCGCCGTCGCGGCGGTGGGCGATCGGGTGGAGCATCTGCGGGTCGGGCAGGTTGTGGGTCTGGGCTGGTACAGCGGCAGTTGCATGACCTGCCGCCACTGCATGGCCGGCGACCACAACCTCTGTCGGTCCAGCGAGCAGACGATCGTCGGGCGGCACGGCGGCTTCGCCGACAAGGTGCGCTGTCACAAGGCGTGGGCCATTCCACTGCCGGAAGGCGTGGACCCGAAAAAGGCCGGCCCGCTGTTCTGTGGAGGCATCACCGTGTTCAATCCGATCGTCCAGCTCGGCATCCTGCCCACGCACCGCGTGGGCGTGGTGGGGATCGGCGGGTTGGGGCACCTCGCCCTGCAGTTCCTCAACAAGTGGGGCTGCGAGGTCACGGCCTTCACGTCCAGCGAAAGCAAGGCTGCCGAGGCGAAGCGACTCGGCGCGCACAAGACTGTTGACTCCCGTTCCGACGCGGCCCTGGACGGGGTGGCCGGCACGTTCGACCTGATTCTGTCCACGGTCAACGTTCCGCTGCACTGGGACAAGTACTTCGCGGCCCTGGCCCCGCGCGGCCGGCTGCACACGGTGGGCGCCGTCCTGGAGCCGATCCCGACCGCCGCGTTTTCGCTGATCGCGGCCCAGCGGTCTTTGTCCGGCAGCCCCCTGGGCAGCCCCGCCACGACGGCCGACATGCTCGACTTCTGCGCCCGCCACCGGATCGAGGCGGTCACGGAGCACTTCCCGATGAGCCGGGTCAACGACGCCCTGGAGCACCTGCGGTCCGGCAAAGCCCGCTACCGGGTCGTGCTCGATCGGAACTGAACCGGTGCATCGCAGGCGCCGCCCCTTGCGGCATTCACTGACGTAACCACAGGTCCGCTACTTCTCCGTTGCCGCCGGATGGTCCATGACCGCGGGATCCAACGGTGCGATCACGACGGATTCCACGTCCACCCGGCTCCCCAACGCCGGACCGATTCCCACCGGCGAAACCACCGCGCGGTAGTCTCCGACGCCGCGGTAGCGCTCCTGGCCGTCTACCAGAACCTGCATCCGGCGTGGCTCGATTCGCCAGACGATGTTGTGAAATTCGGCTTTCTCGACGGCGCCAGCACCGCGAATGCCTTGAATGGCCCCTGTGGCCGGATCGTGCACGCGCAATTCGTCCGGCCGCACCTCCCAGCTGAAGATCAACTGGCCGGTGCCGAAACACCCGTAGTACACCCGAATGTTGGCCGAATCCGTGCAGGCCCGAACGCGGATTTCCAGCGGCGGACTGAATTGCTGTTCCGTGACGAGCATGGGGCGGTCCGCCTCCCTTCGGGAACCGATCTGCACGCACCCGTCCACCGCGTCCACCTCAGCCTCATTCATCGGCTGCATCGTCGGCACCAGGTTTCGGGTCGCGACCATCACGGACTCCGGCCGCCAGAAATTCACTTTCTGGCCGTCCACCTTGACCTTCACAACGAACTCACCGCTGTTGTCAAAGTGCCACACGTCGCTCACGCCCAACATGAACTGACCATCGGACGGGACCTGCACGCGGAGGCTCTCTCCCACGATGAACTCACTCGATTCACGCTCGCCGACGATCCGCCCGATCAAGGCGCAGACGCGAGACTCGGAATCCCTGTCCGAGGGGCCTCCGGCCGGTCCCCACGGCCCGTACGCCCATTCGCCCACCGGCCGCTGACAACCCTGGACATATCCTTCCGCCTGGATATCGAGGGACTGGCCTTTGCGCAATACGAGTCCCGTCCGCGTCCACTGGCGCAGCG
The DNA here is from genome assembly GCA_964586145.1 of uncultured Phycisphaeraceae bacterium. Lineage (GTDB taxonomy): Bacteria > Planctomycetota > Phycisphaerae > UBA1845 > UBA1845 > JAFGJQ01. The sequence goes on from CAZPHH010000052.1 coordinate 1,972, forward strand.
GTGAGATTCGCAGGCGGCCGTCGGGCAGCGGCATGGCCCACAGATTGCCCGCCTCGCGACTGTCCTCGGGTTCGACCGGTTGAAGAAAGCGGACGCCGGACGGGATAGGCTGGCCGTGCACATCAATCCCTGACAATGCGACGAACATTACCGTGAGTGAAAACACGGGAAGACTTGCGCGCACCGTAAACCGTGGCATGACAGATATCCTCCACCAAAGAGTTACCCACCCCGTGACCGCACGGGGTGAAGAGTTGTTGTGACGCAACAGCGACGACATGTCTACGCCGCAGATCGCTCTGGGGTTCATTCTCTGTCCATGAATACCGGTTCGGATGGGCCACCCGGACAGAACCGAACGAGCAACCGGTTTGAAAGACAGAGAGAAGACCCCCCCTCCTCCCAAGCGTGGCGGGGGGTCCGCGTACCATGAATCGGCTGGACGACCACTCCGTCGAACCCCTAAACAGGGTCTGGAAGAGGCTGACGTCGGGGCTCGCCTTAATACCGGGCGGCCAGAATGAGGGCCACCAGCAGGGCCAGCAATGCGAGCCAGATTGCGCCGGAGACGCGTACCATTCGTTTGGCCCGGTCCGCCTCCCACCAGTGCCGCGGGTTCACCCGTTGCCACAGAAAGGTGGCCACACCGGCCAGGTTGACGCAGACGATGTTTGTCAGGGTCAGCAGCAGCGCGCCGACCGCCAGGCGCGGGTGGCCGCTGCCCAGCAGCAGTCCGACGGTGGCCAGCGGCGGCAGAAGCGCCACAGCCACCATGACGCCGACGACGGCCGCCGAGAGGCCGGTCGTGAACGCCAGCGCGCCCGCGCTGCCCGCTGCCAATGCCAGAGCAACGTCACTCAACCCCACCTCGGTCCGGCTGGCAATCTCCCGCACGGACGGGTCCACCGGCACCGCCACGCCGATGAGGACGGCCAAAAGCAGGGCCAGGAGCAGCCCGGTCGCGTTGACGCGCAGCGCGCTGCGGGCCAGCTTCGGATCCCCCAGGGTCGTGGCCATGGCGAGCGTCATGTTCGGTCCCAGGAGCGGGGCGATCACCATGGCCCCGATGATTACGGCGACGTTGTCCCGGATCAGGCCGATCGTCGCGACCACTGTCGAGAGAACCACGGTGACGAGGAACACGCGGTTCACCACGGCGCCGCTCGACAACTTCTGGACCAGCTCGGCGCACGTGATCCGCAGCGGATCCTTTGGTTCGGCCTCTTCGCGCTTGCGGTCCTCTTTGTCCTTGTCGGGTCCCTCGACCTCCGGTCGCGGCAGCGTCGCCTGCACCTCGAAGATGACCAGGCGAAACCCCGGACTGGTCTGAAAGCGGGTTTCCAGTTCCTGGATCACCGCTTCGGCCTTCTCACTTGGCACCAGCAGGCGCAGAAGGATCTGCTGATCCTGAAGCTGCTCTCGCCACAGGCCGAGCACTCGCAGCTCTTCGGACAAGGCGGCCAGGTCTGCCCCCGCGGCTTCCTGCACCACCATCTCGACCATTCGGAGGCTCATGTTCATCTCCTTCTGGAGGTGTGGCGGCGTTCGCCCCCCGGCAAGAGGCCGTCTCAACCCCTGCCGCGGGGCGGCTTGCGCCGTGTTGCCCCGGTGGAGGGGCGAGCGACGGAGGCGCGCGTCCGACCGCGGCGACCAGGCGATCCCCTGGCATGCAGTCCGCGCAGGGCCGCCAGCGAGAACTCGGATATGTGGTCGATCAGCGTTCGGAGAGACGGGCCGGATACGCTGGGGAACATCCGCTTGGCAATATGCCCGTGATGGACGTGGAACAGACACTGCGCGAGCACGCCGGACACCGTGAGCATGAACTGCTGGTCGGACAGGTCGGGCCGGATTTCCCGTATCACCTCCCAGAGGCGTTCGCACGGGCGCTGCATGATGTCCCGCATCAAGTCGAGCGCCGGCGTGGGATCCAGCAGTTCGCGGCTGACCAGTTGCCGGTGCCACTTCGGCCGGGACGGATCGAGCGCCGACGTGAGCATCGCCGAGAGAAGCTCGCGGACCCGGCCCTCCGGCGTGTCGGCGCGCAGGGGCCGGTTCATGGCCGCCGCCACGCCCTCGTGCGCCTGACGCAGCACGAGTGTGTAGAGTTCGAACTTGTCATGAAAGTGATAGTTCACCGACGCGATGTTCGCGCCGGCACGCTTCGTGATGTCGCGAATGGAGGCGCCGTGCAGACCCTTTGCCGCGAAAATCTCTCCCGCCGCCTCGATGAGCTTTTCGCGGGTGACCGGTCCGTTGCTGCGGCTGCGTCCGTCCATGAAGTCCTCGCCCGGGGGCCCATGGGGCGAACACCGCCCCCCGGCACCCCGGACAAGAGTACACGCCTCCGGGGCCGCATGTCAAACGATTTTTTGAAACTGATGTTTGACACCCGCCTGCGGACGGTTTACAGTGGGGGTGCGCAAGAGCCTGCGTGGGGCCGGCGGTCGCACGGGGCGACGACGAACGAACCGGTGCGTCGTTGCGTACCGGGATGGGTTGCGAGCCTTCCGCAGGGGTGGATCTGCCGTTTATGATGAGACATGCCGGGTGGCCGTGGTGCAGCCGGCCCATACCGCTGAAGAGAATCCGCTGGGGACCTGAAATGAGCATACGTTCGGTCATGGCGATTGTTTTACTGGGCTGCACCGTGTCCGGTTGCGCCGTGGGGCCGCAGTATCACGCCCCGGAGCCCGAGTTTCCACCGCAATGGCACCAGGCGGCGGCGGACGGGCTGTCGCCGGGCGCCGCGAACCTGCAGGAATGGTGGCTGGTTTTCGCGGACGATCAGCTCTCCGGCCTGATCCACCGTGCCCTCGAAGGGAACCTGGACCTCCGCCTCGCGATGCTGCGTGTCCGGGAGGCCCGCGCCCTGCGTGGTATCGCCGCCGGCGAGCTTCTGCCGTCGCTGGCCGGCCGCAGCAGTTACCAGCGCACGAAATACAGCGCCAACGGGTTCTTCGGCAGCGCCATAGGGCGGTCCGCCGGCGGCAGCGCAACATTCACCGAGTCGGTCGCGCGAGGCGTTGCCGGCGGCTATCTCAGCCAGGGCCTGGGAACCATCCTTCCGGAGGTGCCGGGGCTGGCGAGTTCGGTGGCCGGCAACCTCGTCGGCATGGTCCCCGGTCGCACGAAGCTGCCCGACACGGATGAGATGAACCTGTTCTCGACCGGGTTTGACGCTTCCTGGGAAGTCGACGTGTTCGGCGGCATCCGGCGCAGCGTCGAAGCCGCGGATGGGGAACTGGCCGCCACGATGGAAGACTACCGCAGCGTCCAGGTCAGCCTGCTGGCCGAAGTGGCCGCTACCTACATTGACGTCCGCGCCCTGCAGAGTCAAATCGAGGCCACCCGGCGCAACATCGAGTTGCAGAAGCAGACGCTTTCGCTGACGCGGGCCCGGTTTGACGCGCAACTGACGTCGGAACTGGACGTGCATCAGGCCCGGACCAACCTGGCGACCACGGAGTCGGAGCTTCCCCTGCTGGAGACCGGACTGACCCTGGCCATCTACCGCCTGGGCGTCTTGCTCGGCGGCGAGCCGGCCGCCTTGTATGACGAGCTGTCGGCGGCACGGGTCATTCCACAGCCGCCGACCGAGACGTTTGTCGGCGTGCCCGCCGACCTCCTTCGCCGACGGCCGGACATTCGCGCCGCCGAGCGGCGCCTGGCCGCCCAGACCGCACGGATCGGCGTGGCGGCTGCGGAGCTGTATCCGCGGTTCACCCTGTCGGGGACCCTGGGGTTCGACGCGAGAGACTTCAACCACATGTTGGACGGCCGGAGCATCACGTACGGATTGGGTCCGGCCGTCCACTGGAATCTCTTTGCGGGGCTGCGGAATCTGCACCGGATCGCGGCTCAGGAAGCGGCCACCCACTACGCCTACGTGTCCTACGAGCGCACCCTGCTGGTGGCGCTGCAGGACGTCGAGAGCGCAATGGTGGCCTACAAGAGTGAGCAGGCCCGTCGAGACGCCCTGCTGCGGGCCGCGGAAGCGGCTCGCCGCGCGGTGCAGATCGCGGAGAAACGCTACGAGGACGGCCTCACGGATTTTCAGAACGTACTGGTCGCGCAGCGATCCCTGGTGAACCTGGAGAACGCCGTCGCGCAGAGCCGCGGACAGGTGGCCGTCTACCTTGTGGCCCTCTACAAGGCGCTGGGCGGCGGCTGGTCACCGGACCAGGCCCCCCAGTCGGAGTTTCTGCACGAAGGTCCCGATGTGCTTTCACGCCCGTTCGACTTCTTCTTCACGGGCGGGAGGATGAATCTGCCCTGGGAAACCCAGCCGGACCCGGGTGGGGAGAGCCGTACCACGACGACGAATGAGGAGTGAGGCCGGGACAGACGCAGCCCCTGTGACCCCTGTACTCGGCTCCGTTTGACAACGACGAGGTATCCGATGCTGAAAGGTGTTCTTGGCTCTGTAGCGGTTCTGGCGCTGCTCGCCGTGGGATCTCTGCGGTCCGGCTGCCGTTCCGAGGCGCCACCGGCCGCTGTGCAGGAAGCGCCGGAAGTGGCCGTGGTCGTGATGGCGCCGGAGACGGTGTCGCTGACCACCGATCTGCCGGGTCGCACGTCGGCGTATCTGGAGGCCGAGGTCCGGCCTCAGGTGAGCGGCATCCTCCAGTCGCGCCGTTTCGAGGAAGGGCAGGACGTGAAGGCGGGAGACGTTCTGTACGAGATCGACCCGGCCCGTTACCAGGCCGTCCACGAACAGGCCCGGGCTGCGTTGGCCGTGGCCAAGGCACAGGTTCCGGCGTTACAGGCCCGTGCGGAACGAAGCACCCGCGCCCTGGCCAATCGAGCGGTCAGTGAACAGGATGTCGACGAGGCCGTCGCGGCGCTGCAGCAGGGCGAGGCGACGGTGGAACTGCGGGCGGCCGAGGTGGAGAGTGCGCGCATCGAGTTGTCCTACACCCGGATCACGGCCCCCATTTCCGGACGCATCGGCAAATCCAACGTGACGGTCGGCGCCTTGGTCACGGCGCATCAGCCGCTGGCCCTGGCGACGATTCAGCAGCTCGACCCCATCTACGTGGACGTGCCTCAATCCACGGCCAAGCTGCTCCGCCTGCGACGGATTCTGGAAGGTAACACCGTCATGGGTGATGCCACGGCGCAGAGCCCGGTCAAGCTGCTTCTGGAGGACGGGACCCCCTATTCACTGACCGGCACGCTGCAGTTCCGTGATGTGACCGTGGACCCGACGACGGGTTCCGTGACGCTGCGGATGGTGTTTCCCAATCCGGAGTACACGCTTCTGCCCGGCATGTTCGTTCGAGCGGTTCTGGAAGAGGGCGTTCTCGAGCGCGCGATTCTCGTGCCGCAGCAGGCGGTTTCACGCAACCCCCGGGGAGAACCCTACGTGATGGTGGTGGACGGTGACAACAAGGTTCAGCAGCGGATGATCAGCGCGGATCGGGCGATTGCAGACAAGTGGCTGGCCGCGTCCGGGCTCCACCCCGGTGACCGGGTGATCGTCGAAGGCCTCCAGCGGGTCCGTCCCGGCGCGTCCGTCCGGGTGGCCCCGGCCAAGACGGGCCCGGAAGAGTCCCCGACCCCAGCCACCAGCGCACCGTCTGCCGCAGACTGATCGGAGAGAGTCAGTCATGCTTTCGAGATTCTTCCTGGATCGGCCCGTTTTTGCCTGGGTCATCGCCATTGTCATCATGCTGCTTGGCGCGCTGGCCATCTACAACCTGCCCGTCGCCCAGTATCCGAGCATCGCCCCGCCGTCGATCCGCATCACTGCCTTCTATCCCGGCGCGTCGGCGGAGACGGTGGAGAACAGCGTCACCCAGATCATCGAGCAGAAGATGACCGGGCTGGACCGGATGATCTACATGTCCGCCACGAGCGACTCGTCCGGCTCGTCGGCCGTCGAGCTCACCTTTGCCCCCGGGACCGATCCGGACCTGGCCTGGGCCAAGGTGCAGAACAAGCTTCAGCTCGCCATGGCCAGTCTGCCGGAGGTCGTCCAGCGATCGGGCATCAGCGTCGGCAAAGCCACGAGGAACTACCTGCTGATCGTGGGCCTGGTTTCCGAAGACCGCAGCATGACCGCCATCGACGTGCGGGACTATGCCCAATCCAGCCTGGAGAAGGTCCTCGCCCGCGTGCCGGGGGTCGGCGAAGTGGAGGTGTTCGGGTCCCAGTATGCGATGCGGGTCTGGCTGAATCCGGACAAGCTCACCGACTACCACCTGACGGTGGAAGATGTCATTGCGGCGCTGCGGGCCTACAACGTGGAGGTCTCCGCCGGCCAGTTCGGCGGGCTGCCGGCGGTCGAGGGCCAGCGTCTGAACGCCTCCGTTGTCGTCCAGAACCTCCTCCAGACGCCGGAGGAGTTCGCCGCCATTCCTCTGCGCAACAACCCGGACGGCTCGACCGTGCGCGTCAGCGACGTCGGACGGACCGAACTGGGAACGGACTTCTACGACATCGACGTCAACTACAACGGCCGACCCGCCGGCGGACTGGCCATCCGGATGGAACCGGGCGCCAACGCGCTGAGCACGGCCAACGCCGTGAAGTCCAGGCTGGAGGAGATGAGCCGCTACTTCCCGCCGGGGCTGAAGGTCGTTTATCCCTACGACACCACCCCGTTCGTCCGGGTGGCCATTCGCGAAGCGGTCAAGGCCCTGCTCCAGGCGATCGTGCTGGTGTTTCTGGTCATGTGGCTGTTCATGGGGAACATCCGGGCCACGCTGATTCCCACCATCTCGGTGCCGGTGGTGCTGTTGGGCACCTGCGCGGCGCTGGGCGTGTTCGGGTACTCCATCAACATGCTGACCATGTTTGCCATGGTGATCGCCATCGGGCTGCTCGTGGACGACACCATCGTCGTGGTGGAAAACGTGGAGCGGCTGATGAGTGAGGAGGGGCTTTCGCCCAAGGAGGCCACCGCCAAGTCCATGGGGCAGGTCACCAGCGCCCTCGTCGGCTTCTGCCTGGTGCTGACGGCCCTGTTCGGCCCCATGGCCTTCTTCGGCGGATCCACGGGGATCATCTACCGCCAGTTCTCCGTGACCATCATCACGTCCATGGTGCTGTCCCTGGCCATGGCCCTGATCCTGAACCCTGTGATGTGCGCGTCGATCCTCAAGCCGGTGGCCAAGGGACACGAGGCGGCGGAAGCGGCCGTCTGGTTTCTGCGCCCGTTCTTTCTCGCGTTTGACCGCGTGTTCTATCGGTTCCGAGACGGTTTCGTGCGGGTCATCGGCTACGGGCTGGCCCGCAAGCTGCGGCTCACATTCGTGTACCTTCTGATTGTGGGCGGCACGGGGTACCTGTTTCTGCGAATGCCCACGCGATATCTTCCGGACGAAGACCAGGGAATCCTCATGTGCCAGGTGATGATGCCCACCGGTGCCACGCTGGAGCAGACGCAAGCCGTCGCGGATGAAGTGCGGCGCCACTTCCTGGAACAGGAGTCAGAGGCGGTCGACTCCTGCATGACGATTGTCGGCATGGGCTTCTCCGGCCGGGCGCAGAACAACGGCATGGTGTTTGCCAAGCTGAAGGACTGGGACCTGCGCGACCGGCCGGACCTGCGGGTCCGGAGGGTTGCAGACCGGGCGATGGCCAGGTTCGCGACGTTCCGAAACGCCAGGGTGTTTGCGTTTCCGCCGCCCCCCATCATCGAGTTGAGCAATGCGACCGGGTTCGACTTCCAGCTTGTGGACCGCGGCGGCAGCGGTCACGCCGACCTGATGCAGGCCCGCAACCAGCTCCTCGGCATGGCAATGCAGGATTCGAGACTCACCGGGGTCCGCCCCAACGGCCTGGAAGACGTGCCCCAGTACCGGGTGGACGTGGACTGGGAGAAGGCCGGATCGCAGGGCCTGCCCATCCCGTCCATTCACAACACGCTTGTCGCCGCCTTTGGCAGCGCCTATGTCAACGACTTCATCCAGGGCGGCCGGGTCAAGCGCGTGTACGTCCAGGCGGACGCCCCGTATCGAATGCTTCCCTCGGACCTCGACCGGCTCTACGTTCGCAACACGGCCGGCAAAATGGTCCCCTATGCCTCGTTTGCCTCCGGCCGCTGGACGAGCGGCTCGCCCCGACTCGAGCGATACAACGGCTTCCCGTCCCGCAGTATCCTGGGCGAGCCGGCGCCGGGCCGGAGTTCCGGCGAGGCCATGCAGGCCATGGAGGAGCTGGCGGCCAAGCTGCCGCAGGGGTTCGGCCATGACTGGACGGGGCTCTCCTACCAGGAGCAGATGGCCAGCCGGCAGACGGCGCCGCTCTACGTCTTCTCCATCGTGGCTATGTTCCTCTTCCTGGCGGCCCTGTACGGGAAATGGGGCGTGCCGTTCGCCGTTCTGCTGATCCTGCCGCTGGGGATCATCGGCGGCACCCTGGCCACGAACCTGCGCGACCTGCCCAGCGACGTCTACTTCCAGATCGGAATGCTGAACACGCTGGGCCTGGCCACCAAGAACGCCATCCTGGTCGTGCAGTTCGCCATGGCCGGGGCCGCGGAGGGACTGGGCCTGGTGGAGGCCGCGCTTCAGGCGGTGAAGCTGCGGCTCCGCCCGATCCTCATGACCTCCACGACGACCGGCCTGTCCGTGCTGCCGCTGGCCCTCACGACGGGCGCCGGGGCCGGCGCCATGAATGCGATCGGCACGGTGGTGCTGGGCGGCATGATCACCGGCACCATCCTGGTGGTGCTGTTCGTGCCGCTGTTCTACGTGATCATCGAGAAGACGTTCGGCCGGCAGAAGCACGCGGCCTGACGCAGGGGTCGGCGCCGCTCTACTGGAGGGAATGGCACTTCAGGCAGTTCGGCGGCGATTCCTGATACGGGGGGTGGTCGGCCCGCAGCCTGCGGATCGGATCTTCCCCGAAGTGGCACTTGGTGCACGTCACCACGAGGTCGGCCTCCTGGTCGCTGCGCTGGGCTTCGAACACCATGGCGTACGGGCCAAGCACCATGCGCCCGCTCGTCTGCCCCTCGTCGTACCAAACGGAGCCCGTGATCGTCACACCGTCCGCAGCGCCAACAATGGCGTATTCGTCACCGGCCTCCGCTTGGGATGAGGTTCGGCGAAAATACACGAGGATTTGCGTGCGCACCGCGCCGTCCTCGCGGATGATCATCGCCCGCCAGCACTCGCAGCCGCAGCGAGCGAGCATGAACTCCCCGACATCAAGCGCGGGCTCATCCAGGCTCTTCAGTCTGCCGAAATACGGCTGCATGTCCGGAAGCCTCACGTGCGCCGCCGCCTCGCCGTCCGACGGGGGACTGACGGATCCCGACGAACCACACCCCGCCACGATGACCAAACCGATTGTCCAAACGTGTCTCATGATATCGATCTCCCCGCGGGTGTTGCCCTGGAGCGGAGTCCGGCGGACAGCCCGCGTTCTCCAACGTCCCGTACGGGCAGAGCGGCCGTCACCGTCTGGTCAGCGCAGGAACCGGAAGTCCGGCCTCCTGATGGATATCGATCCGGACGGTTCGGTTCCTTGAGCGCCCGATCCTGGGTTGATTACCCCATGGGCACTCTGCCCAGCGCTCTCCGTCCGGCGACAACCTCGTCGCCCCGACCCCCTTGCCGCCGGGAGCTGGCCCGCCGGCGTCACGAGAACGGGCGCTCGTTCCGGCCACCGGTACGGAATCACTCCGGCGAATCTCGACACTGAGCCGATGAATACCATGGCCGCCTGGAAGCCGGGCCGCCAGGAGAAGCACATCATGAGGCGCTGGATGCGTCGGAGCCTGGTCGGTTTGGGCTGGGCGCTGGTGGCGGCGTTACCGGTGGGTTGCGGCGTCAGTGCTGGCGGCGGCCCATTGGCCGGGTGCGGCACGTGACCGTTTTCCGATGGTGCTGCAGGTGGCAGCCGCGGAAATGACGATTGCGTGGACCTGATGCGCGACCGCGATGCCGCGCTGGCCCAACTCGTCGACGAGACGGAATCGGCGGAGGACTGGCCCCAGCACGAAGCATATTGCCAGTATGTCCACGCAACCCTGACCTGGTTTGACCGGGGCTGCTGCGAAGAGGTGGATGTCGAACAGAGCGTGCCGTGCGACGACGCCGAGCTGGACTACCAAAGCATCGAAGCTTCCGAATGCGGCACGCCCTGACACACTGCAACGGGATGCGTGTCGTACCTGTGAACCCTCACGCCGGTCGAGACCCCGACCGGCGCCACCCGCCGCTCAGAACAGGGGGTACACAAACGGGGCCAGCGGCGACGAGCCGGCAAAGACGATCAGCGCGCCGACCAGCAGCAGCACCAGCACCAGCGGGATCATCCACCACTTCTTCTCGTGCCGGATGAACGCCAGAAACTCTCGTACCAATGACTGCCTGGCCATGTCCGTCTTCACTCCGCCCGTCGGGCGATCTCATTCCGTCAGAACACCGGCCTCCAGAGCCACGCTCCGCTTCAGGCCCGCGTCGTAGTCTACCTGGTCCGGCTTGGCCGACACCACGCAGTTGCCCATCACCAGCACGTCGACACCGGTGTTCAGGAACGTGCGGATCGCATCCTGCGGTGTGCAGACGATCGGCTCGCCCCGGACGTTGAACGACGTGTTCAGCACCAGCGGCGTGCCCGTCATTCTACCGAACGCGCGGATCAGCCGGTAGAACCGGCCGTTGTCCGTCTCCGTCACCGTCTGGACCCGCCCGGTCCCGTCCTGGTGCGTGATGGCCGGCACTTCCGCCCGCTTGTCCGGCCGGACCTTCGGCACCAGCAGCATAAACGGTGCGTCCATGCCGGCCGGCATCTCGAAGTATTCATGCGCCCGCTCCTTCAGCACGCTGGGCGCAAACGGCCGGAACGGCTCGCGGAACTTCACCTTGGCGTTGATGATTTCCTTCATCTTCGGGTTGCGGGCGTCGGCCAGCAGGGATCGCGCTCCCAGGGCCCGCGGCCCGAACTCCAGCCGACCCTGAAACCAGCCCACCACTTTTCCCTCGGCGATCAGCCGGGCCGTTGCGGTCAGCAGGTCTTCCTCCCGGTCGTACGGCTCATACGCAAGGTCTGCCGCCTTCAACGCGGCCTCTACCTGCTCGTCGCGGAAGCCCGGACCCCAGTACGCATGCTTCATCACGAACGTCCGCGGGTTCTTCAGCACCGAGTTGTACAGGTAAAACGCGGCGCCCACCGCCCCGCCGGAGTCACCCGCCGCCGGCTGGATGAAGATCCGCCGGAAACCCGATTCCTGCAGCATCCGCCAGTTCGCCACGCAGTTCAGCCCGACGCCCCCGGCCACGCACAGGGTCTCCATTCCCGTCTGCCGATGCACGTGCGTGGCCATCTTGACCATGAGCTCTTCCACGATCTTCTGGCCGGAGTGGGCGATGTCTTCGTGAAACGGCTCCAGCGGACCTTCCGGCCGGCGGGCCGGTCGCCCGAACAGCGCTTCCCATCGGCGGTTGATCATCCGCCGCGTGGAATAGGTGTGGGCGAAGTACTTCATGTTCAACCGGAAGCTGCCGTCGTCCCGGATGTCCACCGCTTCGCGGAACCGGTCCACGTACGTCGGCTTGCCGTACGGGGCCAGGCCCATCACCTTCCATTCCGCGTCGTTCACCCGGAAGCCCAGGTACGCGGTGATGGCGCTGAACAGCAGACCCACGGAATGGGGAAAGCGAATCTCCTTGAGGATCTCCATTTCCGTGCCCCGGCCGACGCCCCAGCTTGTGGTGGTCCATTCGCCCACGCCGTCGGCCGTGATGATGGCGGACTCGTCAAACCCCGACACCAGAAACGCGCTGGCCGCGTGGGCCAGGTGGTGCTGGCAATAGTAGATGTCCTTGTCCGTCCCCAGCCGCTCCTGAATCGCGGCCCCGGCCCGCAGCTTGGTCTCCAGCCAGACCGGCATGGAGCGCACCCAGCTCCAGTACGTCCGCGGCCAGTCGGCCAGAATGGTCTCCAGGATGCGGGAGAACTTGACCAGCGGCTTCTCGTAGAACCCGATGTAGTCCACCTCGTCGATGGTGATGCCCGCTTCGTCCAGGCAGTACTTCACGGCCAGCGTGGGGAAGTCGCTGTAATGCTTGCGGCGGTTGAATCGCTCCTCCTCCGCCGCGGCGACGAGCTGCCCGTCGCGCACCAGGGCTGCGCCCGCATCGTGGTAGTAGCAGGAGATGCCCAGCACGTACACGCAGCAGGTCCTTTCCGTTGTCGCACAAACCGTCAGAACGGGCGGATGGTGCGTTCCAGCGTCGATTCGTGATGGCGGTGATCTTCCCAGTAGCTCTCACCCGGCGGCTTGCGCTTCAACCGCAGGGGATCGGCAAACCGGATCAGCGAGAACACCGGCAGCAGCACCACGAACAGAATCGACAGCACGATCGTTGTGACCACGGTGCCGATGCACACCGCCCCGGTCATCCAGCCGACGTACACCCTCCGCGCGGCCGCCGGGGCCATTCCGCAGACCAGCAGCATCGCCAGCCCCAGGCCCCACAGGAGCAGCGCCGCGACCTGTTTGCCCGCACCGGTCCAGCCCCAGGCCGCCGGTCGCCACGCCCCTTCGGGCTTGACGGCCAGGTACCAGAGCAGGGCCCCCAGCACGGCGAACCCACCGAGGGTGGCCCAGCCGAAGCGGCGCAGTTCCGAGATGGTCGGATTCCGGTTGACGTTCATACGTAAGCCGGCGGGACACCCGCCGAATCCGTTATTATCGGCACCTGGACCGGTGGACCCCCAACCCCATTCGGGGATGGCGGCATGATAGTCGGCACAGGGGGAGCGTTCAAACGAGGAGGCCGCGCGGTGACCGTCCCGGCAGGGGGACTCTCGCGCGAACGCGGCCCGAACCAGCCGTGGCGAACGATTGACGGGGGCGGGCGGCGGTTTCATGATTGGCGGGTCGGGCCACCGCGGGAGCTTGTCGTCATGCAATGCTGGAACTGCAATGCGGAGAACGAGGAAGGGTACGCCGCGTGCTGGTTCTGCAAGGAGCCGTCGCGCCCGACCGCGGATCCTCCGGGCGGATTGGAAAACCGCCCTGCGGATGACGACCCTCACTCCGCGCGTCACGTCGTGCTCCGGACCGAGACGGTGGAGCGGCATTCGGCCCGGTCACCGGAAGATCTGCCGCCGGAAATCCGCGAGCGCATTCGGCAGATGCAGACCGACTCGTCCGCGGGGAGGACCCAGCGAAGGTACACCTTTCGCGGCCCGGACGGCCGCCCCCAGACGTACGCCTCGCTGGACGAGATGCCGCCGGACGTGCGCGCCATGTTCGAACGGGGGCCGGTCGCTCGCGGTCCCGGAACGCACGCTTCACGCCGGATGGAAAGAACGAATCGGGTGCCTCCGTTCGGCGCGTCCGCCGTGCCGGACGACGACGCGTCGTTCGCCTCCTCCCCGGGAAACACGTTCGCGTTCTGGGCCGGCGGCGTGCTGGCGGCCGGGCTTCTGATCGGACTCGGACTCGCGGGATTGATCTCACTGCCGATTGCCGGCACGGCCGACGCATCGCCGGGTCTTCTGGGCGTACCCCTTTCGGGTGCCGCTCGGGGGGTGGTCGGCGCCGGTTGCCTCCTCATCGGCGGGCTCTTGCACGTGTGCCTGTTCTGGGTGAATCCGGCCCGGCGTCACCGCCGAATCCACGGCTTCCGACTTCTCCTGACGTGCGTCCTCGCGGCGTTCCTGCTGGGCAACCTGCACCTGTTGACCGCGCTGTTCGGAGCGTACCGAATCGATTGATGATTGCCTGCTATCGGGGCGCTCTGTCGCGACCTGCCGGTGCCGCCTACTTCCCCACGCTGTAGCACTCAATCTGCCCGCCGCAGGTGTTGTCGAAATGGATGGCGGTGGCCACGGCCGCCTGGGCAATGGCATCGGCGCTGCGATTCGTGTCGTATAGCTGGTCCAAGGCCCCGTAGGCGTAGCGGTCGCCGGAGCCCACGGCCGCGTACTTGGCAAACCGGGTGACGGTCAGGTCGCTGTCCACCTGGAAGATGCCGTGGCGGTTGACCACGAGGAACTCCGAATCGAGGCTGGCGAACGGGCTTTCGTCCTCCTTCTGCGGCTGGTCGTTGACGACCTGGTAGTGGTCCTTCAGCGCTCGCCAGAGGCGCAGGAAGCAGTCGAAGATTGCGATCTCGTTGTTCAGGGTGGGCGGGCGCTTGCGCGACCGGAAGTAGTGCAGCATGATGTTGTCATAGACCGACCAGCCGACGCCGCCGACGTACGACGTGCCGATCTTGCGGACCTTCGGCCGGTTCGTCAGGTTGTCCGTATGCTCGCGCCGCGAGCCGTAGAAGTGCATCGTGTCGGCCGCCAGCACGGTTCGGCCGCCTTTGCTCACCGCAACAACGATGGACATGACCAGCTCCTTCCTGAATCGCGGGGGGAAGGATGGGCGATCGCGGAACGGGTGTCAATGGGGGGCTCGGGGGCCGGGGCGCGGGGCGGACCCCAGATGCGGAGGCCCACCGGCCAACCCTACTCGGTTCGCTCGTCGCCGGGCGGAGGGACCTCGGTGGCTTCCACGTCGATAAAGCGGCCGTCGTCGCGGGGCGCGGTTCCGGGGGGCGAGAACGGGCCGGGAGGGATGATCGTCACCCGACGTGCGAAGGAATCCGCCAATCGGCGGCGGATCCGGCGGCGGGCGGGCGGGATCAGCAGGGCAAACCCGACGCCGTCCGTCAGTATGCCCGGGGTGATCAGCAGCAGCCCGGCCACGAGAATCAGCAGCCCGTCGACCATCGGGCCCGTGGGCATCCGGCCACCGGCCAGCTCGGTCTGGATGCGAGCGAGCGTGCGGATGCCCTGGTGCCTGGCGAGGGTGGCGCCCACCATGCCGGTCAGAACCACCAGGCCGATCGTCGGGCCGACGGAGATCACCCGCCCGATGCGGATCAGCAGGGCCAGCTCCACAATGGGGACCGCTGTGAAGAGGATGAGGAGGTAGAGGAACATCGTCTTGCGCGTCATCCTCGCGGCAGAGGCAGCGGGGGTCAATGAGTGCGGCAGATACCGGCTGTCCCGGATCGCCAGGGCGGACCCTACGAACCTGTGCCGGAGCGCCAGGACGGTCCCACCAAAAGGAAAGACCGGCTGGAAAGCCGGTCCCACAAGGAAGCCGGTCCCACTGTAGGGTCCGCCGTGCGGACCGTCTTGGTGGCGTGTGGAAAAGAATGCGGTCCGCGAGGCGGACCCTACGGACCGGGCGCCGGCGGGAGTTTCAGCGGGCGCCGGCGGACGCGCGGGTCCAGAGGTTGAGGTTCCGGTCGAACGGGATCGCCGCGATCCGGTATCCGACGGCCGTGTTCAGCCAGTCCCGCCGCGGCCCCTCGGCCAACTGGAGCAGCGCGCTGAGCAGGCTTCCCGTTCGCGATCCGGTCTGCCGGGCGTAGAATTCGAGGAACTCCGGCTGACGGAGGAAGATCGCGCGGGACACGAGCAATTCGCGCCGCTCGTGGTCGATGCGGATTTGCCGGCCGTTGGCCATGGCGGCGGCCGCCAGTTCCCGCAAGTCGCGCCGCAGCGTGTCCGGACGGATCGGCTGGCCCGCCAGCGGCGGCGAGCCCAGGGCCGCGTCACACAGGGCAAACTCCGCGCGGGCATCGGCGCTGCTGTTTGCCCAGACAAGCTGCCGCAGCACGGCCAGCGTGCGCGGGACGCCGTCCACTACGATGCTGTGGCTCTTTTCGAAGGGCGGCAGGCGCACGTCGTGAACGGTCTCCGGAATGCCGCGATAGAGCACGGCCTGCAGCACACCGGCATTGTAGGCGTTGATGAAATAGGCCAGTTGGCTGCTTCGGGACGTGAAATCGCCGGGCTGGGTGGTCGGCCCGACCACGGAAATCAGCCCCAGGTATTGCTGGAGCGGCTCCGGATGAGCCTTCAGATGGTTGTAGTCCACCAGCCCGTCCTTGACATTCTCGCGCAGAACGGTGGCGAACGCCCGGTCGTCGTATTTGACCGGCACAGGCGAAGGCACCCAGGCGGCGTTCGTCAGGTTGACGACGGACGGGCCGCATCCGACGGCCCAGGTTGGCCCGGCGAGCAGGAGGATTCGCAGCGCCCAGCCGGACCAGCGCGTTGTGGTTGCAGGCGTCCTGTGGAACACGGGGTTCACTCCAGCGGGTTGATGGTCAGCCCGGTCGCCAGTTTTGGGTAGAAGTACGTGCTCTTCTGCGGCATGAGGTCGCCGGCCTCGCTGACGGCGCGAAGCTGAGCCATGGGGGTTGCCCTGGCCAGCAGAGCGATGCCGTCCTCGTCGCGGGCGGTGGCGCGGGCGACGTCCTCCGACTTCACGTAGTGAATCTTCGGCTCACCGATCGGCGACGGCACGGTCAGTTCTTCCAGCAGGTAGCGGTGCAGGTACGCCAGATCCAGTGCCCGCCAGGCGTCGGTGCGGTCGGGGGCCAGCGTTTTGAGCTTGCCGCGCTCTGTAAACCGCACGCCGACGGTCCGCCCGGTGCGGCCCTCGAACAGGTCCATGTCCCCCTGTCCGGCGGGGGTCTCGACGGCGCCGGGCTTCCAGGCGGCCAGCAGCGCATCCAGCGCTACGTGTGCCAGCACGCGCGGGTACGGCAGGATCAGGGCGCCGGGATCGTCCATGCTGGCCAGCACCATCAGGACGTACTGGGCGGGGTGTTCGTCGGGAAGCTTGCCGCCGGCCTGCTGGGCCGCGAAGTCACGGTAGATCAACCCCGTGCCGTACCGATGATGCCCGTCGGCGATGAAGACCTTTTTCGGGGCCATGACCGCGCGAACGCGGTCGATGGCCGTGGCGTCCGTTTCGATCCAGACGTGGTTCTCCACGTCTTCCAGCGTGGCCACCGCATCGGGCGTTCGGGAAACGGCGGGATGAAAGGCCGTACCGATTTCGTCCTTTGGGTCAGAATACAGCCCGAAAACCGGGGAAAGATTGCAGCGAGTGGCCTTCATGAGTGCCAGCCGGTCTTCCTTCGGGCCGCCGAAGGTCTGCTCGTGCGGCAGGACGACGCCCTCGGAAAACGGCACCAGGCGCAGACGGGCGATGAACATCCGCCGGGTGTATTGCCGGCCGTGGACCGTGAAGACCTGGTGGTACACGTAGAGGGCCGGGCGCGGCTCGCGGATGAGCGTGCCGTTGGTGAGCCAGGCGTGCAGCGTGTCGGCGGCCTTCTTGTAGCATTCCGGCGGCCCGGCGCTTTTGGGGGGAATGTACGGCAGATCGATGGCCACGATGTTGCGGTCACTGCCGGCCAGCAGGTGGTCCTTGTCGGCCTGGTCCAGCACGTCATACGGCGGGGCGATGCGGGTGCTGAGCTGGGCGCCGAGGCGGCCGAAGTCGTAGCGAATCGCGGGAAAGGGCTCAATCCGGGCCATAGGGCAAACCTCCGTTGAAACTTCAGAGCGGAAAACGATAACGGACATGCAACCGGGCGGCAAGGGCAGCCAGGACGTGAGCAGGCCGCTATCGGAAAGCGGAGGGGTGTCGTTGGCGTTGGGTGGTGACGGTGAGGGCGGCGGGGGTGATGCGGACGGTGACGGCACCGTGGTCGGCGGTGCTGTACCAGGTGCGGTCGGAGAGCAGGTGCAGCAGCTCCGCGGATGTCCGCTCGCGGCGTTCGAACGACGAGCGGATCACCACGCCGGGATCGACGGCCTGAATGAACGCGCCGGTGTTTGAACAGACGCTGCCGTGGTGGGGAAGCAGCAGCACGTCGGCGTGGAGGTCCGCGTGGTCGATGAGCCATTGCTGCGCGGCGTATTCCACGTCGCCGGTCAGCAGGATGGATCGGCCGGCGTAACGCACGCGCAGCACCAGCGACGAGTCGTTCGCGTCCACCTCGAACGGCAGCTCCCGCGGCGGCCAGAGCACCTCGACGGTCACGTCCTCGAAACGCAAGGGCGGGTCGTCCGCACTGACGGCCGTCGGGCCGAGCTTTCGACGGGCCAGCTCGGCCAGCAGGGCCTGGCCGGGCGTTCCCGGCCGGCACAGGGACTCGAAGCACGGGGTCACGCAGATGCAGCGGACCCGCACCCGGTCCGCCACGGTGAGCAGGCCGTTGAAATGGTCCAGGTTCGGGTGCGAGACAAACACGCCGTCCACCGTGCGCGTTCCGCGGTGCCGCAGATAGGGCACAACCACCGAGTGGCCGGGGTCGTACGAGCCGCCGGCACCCACGTCGTAGAGCCAGGTCCGGCCGTCGGGCAGTTCCAACACGCTGGACGTGCCGCGCCCGACGGACAGCACGGTCAGCGTCAGGGCATCCCGGCGGCCGGCGGGCCAGAGCCACACCATGACGCTCAGAAGCAAGGCCGCCGCCACCAGAGCAAACGGAACGGCCTCGATCCGGCTCGGCCCGGCCGCCGGGGGGAGGTCCACCGGGCGCACGCGCGGCGCGGCGCCGTCCATGGACACCTCGATACCACTGCGGGAGTCGGGAGAGTAAACACGATGATGCGGCGCCAGTTCGCTCACGGGGTCCGGCCCGCCGGATGCCTCCGGGCGCGGGCAGACCAGGTCCGCGATCTCGGCCTCGGCCAGCAGACGCGGTGTGGCCTGCGTCAGGGCGCGGAAATGGGGCAGCACGGCCACGTCGGCCCGGGCGTCGGTCTGGTGGGCCATCCACTCCTGGGCATCCTCGCGAATGTCGCCGCAAAGCAGCACGGCCCGCTCCCGATGGGCGACGCGGAGCACGAGCGACGCATTCCCCACGCCCAGAGCAAACGGCGGGCTCGCGGGCGGCCAGAGGAAATCCAGCCGCACATCGCCAAGGCCCACGCTCGGCGACTCCGCGGACACGACGTGAACCGGGCAGCCGCGCTGCCTCAACCGCCGGACCCACTCCGTACCGCCGCCGTCACGGGCGGCCAGCCGCTCCAGGCACGGCGAGACGCACACGCCGCCGACGTTCAGGGTGTCAAGGTAGTCCGGGTCAAACTGGCGGGCATCGCGATGCGGATGGGAGGCAATCAGCAGGTTGACGTGCCGGACACCTCGCCGGCGCAGCAGGGCCGCCAGTACGCCCAGCCCGCGGGGATCGTAGGCCGGGCCGGACGCATCAAAGAGCAGCACGGCGCTGCCGGCCAGCTCAACCACGGCGACGCAGCCCGCGCCGACGGGCATGACAGTCACGGTGGTGACGTTCGCCGGCACTGCCCGTTCCGGCGCGGGCGCCCCGCGGTCCCACGCCGCGCCGGCCATCTGAAGGAGGCGCCCGTACCACGCGGGGCGACGAACGGCGATCACCCACAGGGCCAGCAGGGCGTAGTAGAAGATCAACAGTGCGATCGGGGGGAACGGCGTGGATATGCTTGCGCCGGGCAGGCGGCTCAGCACGTCCACCCAATGGCTCAGCACGGAGGCCGGCCACTCCACCATCGGCGTCAGCGGTCCGGCCAGCCCGGGTACCAGCAGCCCCAGTAGCACTTTCAGGAATGAAGCGACCATCACGACCAGGACGACCGGCCCCACCAGCAGCGTGTTCAGCCATCCCCAGAGCGACAGACGCTGGAAGTACAGCATCGCGAGCGGCAATCCGGCCAGCCAGGCCGCGAGTGTCACCGCCAGCGCCTGGCCGATCCGATGCCCCGCGTGCTGCGCAGCCAGTCGCAGTCGCGACGGGGGTGGCTGGAGCAGGCGGTCCAGCGGGTCGTCGGAAGGCGGTGGGCGAAGCCGGCGGTGGAAACGCATCAGGGCCGCGTGAAGCGGCCGGAAGAGATACACGATGCCCAGGACGGCCGTGAAGGAGAGTTGAAAGCCGGGGTCGAACAGTGACGCGGGTTGCCGGATGAGAAGGATGAACGCGGCGAGGGCGAGGGCATTCGTGGTTTGTCGGCGGCGGTAGAGAAGAATGGCCCCGCAGTAGACGACGGTCATAAGCGCGGCGCGAAGCACCGGCGGGCGCGGTTCCACGAGCGCGGCGTAGACCAGCGTCGTGCCGATGACCAGAACGGCGCCGGCCCGCAGGCGCAGGCCGGCCACGCGACCGAGCAGCCAGACGAATCCCCCCAACATGCACACGTGCATGCCGCTGACCGCCAGAAAGTGCGCGCAGCCGCTGCGGAGAAACGCCTCGTTCAGGTCACGGTCGATGTCCCCGCGACGCCCCAGCACCAGGGCATCCAGCAGTGAGGTCTCCCGGCCTGCGTGGTGAAGCATATCGCCCAGAAGCAGGCCGCGCACAAGGTCGCGGGCTCGCGCCCAGGCGGACCGCAGCCGATCCGGCGACTCGTCGGGCAGCGCCCGCACGCATTCCTGCCGGCTGCACGACAGGCCGACCCACACCCCTGCGCGACGATCGCGGAGGGTCCAGTCAAACTGTCCGGGATTCTCCGGCGGCGGCGGGCGGTAGAGCTGCCCAAATAGTTCGACGCGCTGCCCCACCCTCATCGTGAGTGCCGGTTCTTTGACACTTACGCGCACGACGCCGGCGGCCGGCCGAAAACCACGGACCGTGTCGACCGCCCGGGCCTCGATGAAGAACGACGTTCGCCACGACCCGGGTGTCCAACGCTCAAAGAGGGGAAGCGCCCGCTGGTAGACGCGCGGCTGGGTCAGGACGGTGCCGCGGACGCGGGCGATGGTCGGCGCGTCCTGCGTGAAGTGATAGACGTGATCCGGCGGCAGCCGGCGGAACGATCGGTGATGCAGCAGCCCGCCCAGCCCCACGGCCAACAGCACACAGACCACCGGCCAACGGACCGCGTGCCGGTTGCCGGCAAAGATGATCGCGGCCGCCGCCAGGAGCGTCAGGCCGTACGTCC
Source organism: uncultured Phycisphaeraceae bacterium (assembly GCA_964586145.1). GTDB lineage: Bacteria > Planctomycetota > Phycisphaerae > UBA1845 > UBA1845 > JAFGJQ01. The sequence goes on from CAZPHH010000052.1 coordinate 22,663, forward strand.
AGACGGGCGGTGTGAGCCAGGCGTCGGCCGCGATGCCAACGATCAGGCCGATCGCGGCGGGCACCAGAGGAGCCCGAGCAGGTGCCGGCGTCTCATAGAGCGGGATAGTGCGATCGTGTCCCACAGCCGTCCTCGTCCCATCAGAACTGTGTCGGTTGAGCAGGCGGCGCGGTCCGGAACTGTGCGTCTCTTGCACATGTCGTATACCGCGGGTATGCATGGTGCGTCAATGGAAGCCAGCCGGTCGGTAAAGTGGCATTGAATGGGGCGTATCGCGGTCATTTTTGATCTGGACGGAACGATCACCCGACCGTTCCTCGACTTCGAGGCTATCCGGCGTGAGATGGGGTTGCCGAAAGGGCTGCCGATCCTGGAGGCCATGGGCACGCTGGATGCGCCGGGGAGGGCTGCCGCGGAGGCGGTCCTGGACCGGCACGAGCAGGCGGCCGCCGAGCAGTCCACCACACACGACGGCGCCCGCGAGGCCATCGAGCGTCTGCGCGGTCACGGCTGCCCGGTCGCGATCCTGACGCGCAACACGCGCAAGTGGACGACCTTCGTGCTGGACAAGCACGGCATTGTCGTGGATGCGATCCGCTGCCGGGAGGATGGGGCGGTCAAGCCGTCGCCGCAGCCGGTGCGCGAGCTATGTCAGGTGTTGGGGGCCGATCCTGCCGCAAGCTGGATGATCGGAGACCACCGATTCGATCTGGAATCGGGTCGCGATGCCGGCAGCCGGACGATTCTCATGCTGGGTGACCGGGAAGACATGCCGACGTGGGCGGACCTGGCCGATCACATCGTGCGGTCGTTTGCCGAGATTCCTCCGCTGATTCTGCACGCCTGACCGAAACGTCTCGCGCATCTATCCGCCTGGGGTTGTTGCGCACTGCCAGGATACACCGTCCGCCGATTGAAGAACCACGCTGCCCCGGCGGTCCGCGCGGGTCACGGATCGCCCGTTGACGACGATCTCCACCGTTGGCTGTGCATCCGTCGGCAGCGCATCCAGGTTGATCTCGAGTTGACGGACGGAATCGACATGGACGTTCAACCGGCCGTTGGCGTCCAGCCGGGCATCCACGGAGCCGGGGGCTTTTTCGGCGGCCGGCTTCATCGCGGAGATCCAGTACGCCCGCGACGGATCGCCGGCAGCCGCCACGAGCGTAACCCGATTCGGCCGGCGCACCCGGGATTGCGCGTTGAACCACTCCAGCAACCGGGGCAGATTCGCCCCGATCAGGGCGCTTCGGTGTCCGAAGCCACTCTCCTCCCGATACTGGAAGGAGATGCCCAGTTCCGCGAGTCGGCCGGCCGGCCCGCGCGACTCCTTCACCGGAACTACGTCATCGTCGGTGTCATGGATGATGAACGGAGCGAGGTGCCGGGCGTTTGGCAGCCGCTCCGGCGGCGGAGCGAGCCCGGCCATAGGAGCGATGGCCGCAAACCGGTCCGGGTGCCGCAGCCCAAGATACCACGTGCCCCAGCCGCCCATGGAATGGCCGGTGAGGTACACGCGGTCGGCGTCGACGGCGCAGCGGCGGGCCACGTCGTCGATCACGTCCAGGACATCCTGCTCGCCCGGGCCGTCGTAGTAGCGATCACCACGGCCGTTGGGGGCGGCAACTACGTAGCCGTAACGGTCGGCCACGTCCTTTACGGGAGTGAGGTCGAACCACGCATTGTGATCCACTCCCTTGCCGTGCAGGACGACCAGGAGGGGCATCGGCTTGCCCTCGCGCGCCGTCCTGGGAACGAAGAGCCGGTACGGCTGCGCCGAGCCGTCCGCGCGGCTGACCACGGTCAGCGCGTGATCGCCCGGTTCCGGCCGCTCATCTGCCATAGAACTCCTCACCAGGCCGGTTGCCAGCAGGCCGGACAATATCCCCACGAGTATACGCATTTCAGGCTCCCTGGCCGGGGTCGTTGCGAAGGACGTGGCAAACGGCCTCCGCCAGACGCTCATACTCCCAGGGCTCGTTGTACACCTGGGCGCACACGCGAATCCAGAGCCGGCCCGCGAAATCCATCACCGGCACTTCGATGGCAAACCGCTGGAGCAGATCGTCGTGCAGCCGGTCCGCCAGGGCCTTCGAGGCCGGCCAGCGTCCGGGGACGGCCACGGTGGCCATGCTCGCACACATTCGGGCCGGTGCCGACGGCGCGGCGTCCCACGCCTCTTCGAGCAGTCGCGACGCCCAGGCGGCCAGGCGGTTGTTGTGGTCCCACCGATGGGCCCACGGAATGCGCCGGAGGAACGCCAGCGCCGCCGAAACGCCCAGCCAGGGACTCGGATCGCGCGTTCCGGTCCAGGCGAACTCGGCCTGGAATCCCTCCGGCCAGCCCCAGGAGATCACGAGCGGATGCAGGTCGGCCTGCCGCTCGGGTGCGGCCCAGAGAAACGCGCATCCCTTGGGGGCGCAGAGCCACTTGTGGCAGTTGCCCGAGTAGTAGTCGGCGCCCAGAGTTTCGATGTCCAGGGGCAGCATTCCGGGTGCGTGGGCACCGTCAATCAGCACGGGCACGCCGCGGGCATGACACAACTCCACTAACCGGGCCACGGGCAGAACGAGAGCGGAACATGACGTAACGTGGTCGAGAACGGCCAGCCGCGTACGCGAGGACAGGGCCGACTCGACGGCGGTTATGACCTGCTGCTCGTTTTCGATGGGAAAAGGAACCACCGCCTCGACCGGCCGGGCGCCGTGGCGTTCGGCCGTACACCGGATGGCCTTGTTCACCGCGCCGTATCCGTGGCTGGTGAAGACGATTTCGTCGCCGGGATTCCAGGCAAGCGAGCGGAGCACGGTGTTTACACCCGCGGTTGCGTTTTCGATGAAGACGAGGTTCGCGCCGTTGGCGCCGATGGACGCAGCCAGTTCATCGGCCGCGGCGCGGAGGGCTCCGGGCAGTGTTCTGGCCAGGAATTGGAGCGGCTGGCGCTCCATGCGGAGCCGCCATTCGTCCTGGGCCGCGAGCACCTCGCGCGGCGTGGCCCCGAAGGAACCGTGATTGAGGAAGATGCAGTCCGGGTCGAGCCACCAATGCCGGCGGGCGGCCCGACCGAACTCATTCGGTGTTCCGGTGACAAACGCCCAGGGAACCGTGGTCGGGGAAGACGTGCCCATGGACAAGCGACTCCGTGCGCCAGCAAACGCTCTCGGGTGGTGTCCCAGACGGTTGTCGCGGCGGCGTTCGAAGGACTATGGCTCGGGGATTCCGGCGATCCAGATCTGGAAGTCGACCAGCGTGATCACGCCGTCGCCGTCGAGATCCAGGGCTGGGTTAAAGCCCGCGTCGCCCTGGACCGTTCCGAACGCATCGACGAATATCTGGAAGTCCAGTCGGTCGACCACGCCATCGCCGTTTAAATCGCCGGGCAGCGGGTCGTTGCCTCCGGTCGAGCCGCCGCCGGCGGGATCGTCCTCTTCGTCCGACCCATCGCCGGTGTCGGCGTCGTCGGAATCCTGCGGATCCTCCGGATCATCCACCAAAGAGGGGATCGGATCCTCGGCGGGCGGCTCGTCATCTGCCGGGTCGATGGCCGGATCGTCTGAGACCCGTTCGTCGTTGGTCAGGTCGGATTGGGCCTCATCGCGGGCGGCCGGGTCTTCGGGGACCGGGTTTCCTCCGGGCATCGGGGCGCTATTGCAGCCCGACAGGAGGAATGCCAGTCCCAGTGCGAGGATCATCCGAATTTGCGTTGTGGCCATCGCGCTTCTCCCGCTCGTGGTGTTCTGGACCGTTCTTGCCGCGCCGTCGCGAGCAAAAGACAGACATACCACAATCGCAGGGGTCAAGTCCAGTCATCTGCGCCGGATTGCGAGCCTTCTTTCCGAGTGCGTCGCGCGCGAAACGTGCGATGGCGGCGCGGGCGAGACCTCAGCGGGCCTCGGCGGCGACGAAGGCCCGGTTGTCCGGGTGCTTGCCCAGCGCATCGAGCAGGGCCTGCATGGCGTTGATGGGCGAGCGGGTCGCGAATGTGCGCCGGATGCGATAGGACAACTCCAGAGCATCCTTGGTCAGCAGCCGTTCCTCCTTGCGCGTGCCGGATAGGTTCAGGTCGATGGCCGGCCAGAGTCGCTGGTTGGCCATCTCCCGCGACAGCATGATCTCCATGTTCCCCGTGCCCTTGAATTCGTTGAAGATCACCTCGTCCATGCGGCTGCCCGTGTCGATCAGGGCGGAGGCGATGATTGTGAGCGAGCCGCCGTTTTCCACGTTGCGTGCGGCGCCGAAAATGGCCTTCGGCTCTTCCAGGGCGCGGATGTCCAGCCCTCCGGACATGATCCGCCCGCTGTTGCGGATGGCCGCGTTGAACGCACGCCCCAGCCGCGTCAGCGAATCGAGGAGGATGAACACGTTTTCGCCGCACTCAACGTGCCGTCTGGCCTTCTCGATCATGAGCCGGGCGATGCGTACGTGGCTGGCCACGTCCAGATCATTCGAGCTGGCCACCACCTCGCCGCGGACCGTGCGACGCATCTCGGTGACCTCTTCCGGCCGCTCGTCGATCAGCAGCACCATCATGTAGACGTCCGGATGGTTCGTCGCCACGCCCGCCGCCATCTGCTGCAGCAGCACGGTTTTGCCCGTGCGCGGCGGAGCGCAGATGAGGCCGCGCTGGCCGAACCCGATCGGCGTCATCAGGTCGACCACCCGCATGGACGGCGAGCCGCCGGGAATCTCGAACCGCACGGGCCGGTCCGGATCGATGGCCACCAGATCGGCGAACGGGGTACGTTCTGCGAACACGTCGGGGGCCTGTCCGTTGATCGACGTGATGCCGGCCAGTTCCATCGCCCGCGGCTTTCTGGAGGGCCGGGCGGAGCCGGTCACCGCCTCGCCCGCGATCAGCCGGTGCCGCCGGACCAGATCGGGGGGCACTCGTGGGTCGGTCGGATGGACGCTGTAATTGCGTTGGGCGGAGCGGAGGAACCCGCTGCCTTTGCCGTCGGGCTCGAACGTTCCGATGATCTCACCCTGACCTGTCGACACGGAATCTGCCATGTTGTTCATTCTCTCGCCTTGAAGAGCATGCTCTCCCAGGCCGAAACCACAGACGGCTCTCGGTCCGGGACCCCGCCAAATTGTGCAGGAATCGCGAGTTAACCCCGAAGGGCAGGGCAGGCAACGGGACGCCCGACCCGCGGCGGTGCATCCTCGCCCATCGTAGCGACCTCGCCCGGAAACGCAAGAGCCGCCTTCAACCCCTTGTCACGAGCCCGCGGTTGACCTAAAGTGTCGCGAATCCGCCGGCCCCGGTCAATGGGACCGGGCCCGGGGGCCTGGAAAACCACAGGAAGGGGGTTGCGTGTCTGAGCACTTTGCCGACCAGTTGACTGCCGCGATCCGTGCCAAGAAGACCCCTGTCTGCATCGGGATCGACCCCGTCTACGACCGCCTACCCGCCGACATCGCCGAACGTCAGTCCATGAACGACGCCTCCGACTCCACCTCCGCCATCGACGGAATTCTCGAGTTCTGCCGGCGGGTCATCAAGATCGTGGCTCCGCTGGTCCCGGCCGTGAAAATCAACTCCGCCTTCTTCGAGCAGTACTACTGGGACGGGGTGGAGGCCTACTACGACCTGGTGCAGGAGGCCGACGCCCAGAACCTCATCATCATCGGTGACGTGAAGCGGGCGGACATCGGGCATTCCAGCGCCGCGTACGCCCGGGCCCATTTGGGAGACCCGACCTTTGCCAATCTGGAGGACATCGTGGCGCCGGACGCGGTTACGGTGAACCCCTACTTCGGGTTCGACGCCGTTCGCCCGTTCGTGGACATCTGCAAGGCCGACCCGAACAAGGGCGTGTTCGTGCTGGTGCGCACAAGCAACGAGACGGCTGCGGAGGTCCAGGGCCTCCGTACGGAAGACGGGCAGACCGTGGCCGAGCGGGTGGCCGTGCTGGTGAATGAATGGGCTGGCGACGACGGCCTGGTGGGCGCGAGCGGCTACAGTTGCGTCGGGGCGGTGGTCGCGCCGCACAACCGCGAGGAGACCGTTCGCCTTCGCGAACTGATGCCGCGCAGTCTGTTCCTGGTGCCCGGTTGGGGGGCCCAGGGCCGCGGGGCGGAAGACATCGCCCCCTGCTTCCGGCCGGACGGGACCGGCGCCATCATCAACGCCTCGCGCAGCGTGCTCTACGCCTACGAAGACATGAAGTACATCGAGCGGTTCACGTCCGAATGGGACCGGTGCATCGAGCAAGCCTGTAAGGATTTCATCAAGGACGTGGCCACCGTCGCCAAGCTGTGAATCTGCGGCGCGGCCCGTCCATACCAGGCGGCCCGACCGAACCCCGAGGCGGTCGCACGACATAGACGGCGTTCGAGTTCAATCCGCAACCCAGCACGCGTGAGGTACGCATGCGATCGGCATTCCTTCGACTTTTCGGGTCTGTCGGCCTCTGTCTGGTTCTCCTGGCGGGTTGCGCCTCGCCGCAGCCGACGCCGCTGCGTGTCCTCAGCTACAACATCCATCACGGCGAGGGCATGGACGGGCGACTGGACCTGGAGCGGATTGCGGAGATCATCCGGCGGAGTGAAGCTGACCTTGTCGCACTTCAGGAGGTGGACCGCGGCGTGAAGCGGACGGACCGCATGGACCAGCCGGCCCGGCTCGCCGAGCTGACGGGCATGCATGTCGTGTTTGAGCGGAACATCGAGCACCAGGGCGGCGACTACGGCAACGCCGTGCTCAGCCGGATGCCGGTGAACCGGCATCAGAACCACTTTTTGCCCCAATCCCGGCCCGGGGAGCAGCGCGGGCTGCTGGAAGTCCACGTGACGGTGGACGGTGAGCCCCTGGTCTTCTATGCAACCCATTTCGACTACCGCCCCACCGACGGCGAGCGGATGGCCTCCGTGGCCATGCTGAAGGAGAAGATGGGACCGCATGCAGGGCTGCCGATCATCGTGGCCGGCGACCTGAACGACACCCCCAACAGCCGCGTCCTCGCAGCGGCCACGGCCTTCCTGGTCGACACGTGCGAGGATGATTCCGGGGCCGTTCTGACCTATCCCGCCGACGCACCCAAGAAGCGGATCGACTACATCCTGACGAACGGGCACCCGTCCCTGCGTTGCGTGGAGTTCCGCGTGATTCCGGAATCCATCGCGTCGGACCACCGCCCGATCCTGGCGGTGTTCGAGATTCAGGCCAACGCGGAATAGCGGAGGGTCGCCGCTCGCGGCGCTGCGGTCTTACGATTCCTTCACGGCGGCGATGAGTTCGTCAAACGCCTTCTTGCCGTCGTTGAAGAACATCAGGGTGTTGTCCAGCGCGAACAGGGGGTTGGGGATGCCCGCGAAACCCGGGCTGAGGCTGCGCTTGATGACCACGACCGTGCGGGCCTTGTCCACGTCGATGATGGGCATGCCCGCGATGGGCGAGGACGGGTCGGTGCGGGCCACCGGGTTCACCACGTCGTTCGCCCCGACCACAATGGCCACGTCCGTCTGCGGCAGCACCGAGTTGATCTCGTCCATCTCCTTCAGCTTGTCGTACGGGATGTCCGCCTCGGCCAGCAGCACGTTCATGTGCCCCGGCATGCGGCCCGCCACCGGGTGGATGCCGTAGAGCACCTCTACCCCGCGGGCTTCCAGCAGCGTCGCGAGTTCCCGCACGGCGTGCTGGGCCTGCGAGACCGCCAGCCCGTAGCCCGGCACGATGACCACCCGCTGCACGCCGTCGAAGAGCATGGCGATCTCTTCGGCGCTGGTCGCCTTGATCCTTCCGGCATACACCTCGTCGGCGGTGGGGCCGCCGGCCGTCGGGCCGAGCGTGGCGAACATGACGTTGGCCAAGGAGCGGTTCATGGCCTTGCACATGATGCTGGTCAGAATGAGCCCCGAAGCCCCGACCAGCGAGCCGGCGATGATCAACACGTTGTTGCTCAGCACAAAGCCCGTGGCGGTCGCGGCTAGGCCCGAATACGAGTTCAGGAGGGCAATCACCACCGGCATGTCCGCCCCGCCGATGGGAATGGTGATCAGCACGCCCAGCACGGCCGCCGCCAGCACAAGCAGCCAGTACCAGGCGGCCGTCTCCGGGTTGCGAACGACCAGCACGCACAGACCCAGGCCGATCGCCAGGCACAGGGCGTTGAGCACGTGGCGGCCCGGAAGCAGAAGGGAACTGCTCAGCCAGATCTTCCGGCCCTTCCACGAGAAGCGGAGCTCCTGGAGCTTGCCCGCGGCAATGAGGCTGCCGAACAGAGTCACCGCGCCGATCAGCCCGGACGCGGCAATGGCGATCCGGGCCTGGAGTTCGCCGTGCGGGTTGACGGAATCGCCGCCGAACTTTATGACCAGCTCGGCCCCCGCCACGAGAAACGACGCCGCACCGCCGAACCCGTTGAGCAGCCCCACCATCTGGGGCATGCCGGTCATGGGCACTCGCAGGGCCAGGACCGTGCCAATCACGCTGCCCACGATCAGGCCGACGATGATCCACGTCCAGTGCAGCACGCCGCCGGCCACCAGGGTCACCACCACCGCGATCAGCATGCCCAGGGCCCCGGTCAGGTTGCCCCGGACCGCGGTGCGCGGATGGGCCAGCCCTTTGAGGCCGAAGATGAACAGCACGGAGGCCAGCAGGTAGGCCAGGTCTCGGATGGTTTCACCGTCCACGGCTTACCCCTTCCTGCGGAACATGCCCAACATGCGGTGCGACACCAGGAACCCGCCTACTACGTTGATGGTGGCGAAAACCACGGCAAACAGACCCAGCCCGGTGGCCAGCGCGCCCTCACCTGCGCCGGTGGCCACCAGGGCGCCCACCACGGTGATGCCGGAGATGGCGTTGGAGCCGGACATCAGCGGCGTGTGCAGGGTGGGCGGCACCTTGGTGATGATCTCGAAGCCCACGAAGACGGCCAGCACGAAGACGGTCAGCAACAGCACGAACATCAATCGACGCCTCCTTCCTCCCCGTCAGGCGCGGGCGTCTCCAGCCGCTCCCGGACCCGCGGATGCACCACCTGCCCGTTCTGTGTCAGCAACGTGTCACGGATGATCTCGTCGTTCAGGTCGATGTTCAGGGCCTTGTCCTTCACGAGCAGCCGGAGGAAGGCGCTCATATTGCGGGCGAACATCTGGCTGGCGTGGGTGGGGACGGTCGACGCCAGGTTCAGCGGGCCGAGGATGGTCACCCCGTTGCGGGTCACCGTTTCGCCCGGGCGGGTCAGCTCGCAATTGCCGCCCCGCTCGGCGGCCAGGTCCACGATCACCGAACCCGGCATCATGCCGTCCACCATGTCCGCGGTGATGAGCACCGGCGCCTTCGCACCGGGCACGGCGGCCGTGGTGATCACCACGTGATTCGCCGCCACCACCTGCTTCATGAGCTCGCGTTGGCGGCGGTAGAAGCCCTCGTCCATGGTCCGGGCGTATCCGCCGGCCGTCTCGGAGTCCTTCGTCTCCAGGTCCATCTGGACGAACTTCGCCCCGAGGCTTTCGCACTGCTCCTTCACCGCCGGCCGGACGTCATAGGCATGCACCACCGCGCCCAGCCGCTTCGCCGACGCGATGGCCTGCAACCCCGCCACGCCCGCCCCGATCACGAAGACGTGGGCCGGGGCCACCGTGCCCGCCGCCGTCATGAGCATGGGGAACATGCGGGGCAGGTGACTGGCCGCCAGGATCACGGACTTGTACCCCGCGATGGTGGCCATCGACGAGAGCACGTCCATGCTCTGGGCCCGGGTGATGCGCGGGATCAGATCGAGGGCAAACGCCTGTACGCCGGTGCCGGCCAGGGCCTGCACGGCCGCCGGCTCGGACAACGGATCGCACAGGGCGATCAGCACGTGGTCCGGCCGCAGCAAGGAACCGTCGTCGGTGCCGGCCTGTGGGTTCGCCGCGGCGGCCCGCACCTGGGCAATGAGAGCAGCCGCCGCAAACACTTCCTGCCGAGACGCAGCGATCCGGCCGCCCTTGGCCGTATAGGCGGCGTCGGCGAAGCCCGCGGCCGCCCCGGCGCCGGTCTGGAGCACCACCTCCAGGCCGGCTTTGGCCAGCGTGGGCAGCACGTCCGGCACGAGGGCGACCCGCTGCTCATCCGGAAACGTTTCCCTGGGCACGCCGACAATCATGGTCGATTTCCCATCCTGACAAAAGGCATCGCCGCCGCGCCGGTTGGGTTCCGTCGCGGCGGCGATGGGTGTCTTCTCCGGTTGTCCCGGAACGCAAACCGGGGATCAGCCGCCCCAGGACCAGCCGACGGACATGCCGCCCCAGAACTCGTCATGGGCGACGCCGTCATGGCGCACCTGGGAGAACGCATTCTGGTAATACAGGAACGCGGCGATCGTGATGTCGCCGATGGAGTCCGGAAGCTGCAGCAACGGGCGAATGTTGTACTTCGCGGTGAGCCCGTACTGGGCATAGGCGAACCGCGTGGACCCCGCCTCTCCCGTGCCCGCCAGGTCGTCGAGGTACCGGTGGTCGATGCCCAGCGAGGCCGACGGCGTCAGCGTGAAGTTCTCGAACAGCGGGAAGTCGTGGTACACGCCCATCTCCGACCAGCAGGCGCCGCCGGACCGGCGGGTGTCCTGCGCGAAGAACATCCACGGGTTCAGCACGCCCTCCTCATTGTCCGGGAACAGCCACTTCCACATCCACGCGTCGTTGTGCTCGAACTTCAGCCACCATTCCTGCGAGTTGAGGTTCTTGTTGTTGGCGTACGAGTAGAACGAGTATCCCAGGGAGAAGGTGGTCGCCACCTGCTCAATGTAGTATGACCACCACACGTGGTAATCCACCTCCTGGAAGTTCTGTCCGCCACGGACCGGATCCAGGCCCTTCTGACCGGCGAACCACTCGAAGAACGTGGCAAAATGGATTTCGCCGTACTGGCCTTTCGGGCCGCCGAACAACTGTGAGATGTCCAGCCCGAAGTCCGTGGTCACCTGGTGATTCAGCTTCTCCCGGCCTTCACCGGCGTACTCCGAACGATTCACGCCGCGGAAGATATAGTCCGTCAGCAGAGAATAGTTGATGGCAAAGCTCACCGGGCATCCGTCTGCCACAGGCTTCTCCTCGTACGTGGTGACCCGGGTCTCCTCGTACACCGGAACCGGCTCGACGTATGGTTCCGGCTCCACCGGCGGTGGGGGCGGCGGCGGGGGGGGCGGCGGCGGAGGAGGCGGCGGGGGTGGCGGCGGGGCCGGCGGCTCCGCAGGTTCGGCCGGCTCAACGGGCGGAGGCTTCGGCGGTC
>CAZPHH010000053.1:0-12637 GCA_964586145.1 uncultured Phycisphaeraceae bacterium
TTCAGTCGCCCTTACAGGGCTGAGACCATGTTATGTCACACCCGAACCCGGCGATGAATCGCCGGGCTTTATTCACAATACACGCGCGGTTATTCACGAATCGCGCGGCAATACCGTCGGATAGAGCCCGCCCTTTCAAGGGCGGGTGACCGACGCCCACCAGCAATCATCCGGTCCCGTTAGGACCAGTGGGCGATCTTACGCCCACGACGCCACCTCGTTGCGGATCTTCCGTCGGCTGAACCAGATGAGCACGAACACGGGCAGCGCACAACCCCAGAGAATGCCCACAACCACGCCGAACACGAGGCTGGCCGTCATGATCGCTTCCATTCCCGGCGCCGGGCCGCTGCCCATCTGGTTCTGCATCTCTTCCATCAATGCATGCGTCATGTGCAGCCCGACGAACGTCCCAACGATCACCCAGACAATCTTGATTGCGGCCCACGCCCTCAGCAACCCGATGGCGCCGCCGCGGCGTCGAACCAGGCCGATGCCCCCGGCCAGCAACAGAGCCGCTATCGCGAGCATGAAGAGAGAAGTCGCCACCGGATACGGATTCACTTTCGCAGCCGCCTCCATCGTTGCCTGCTGCTCCGGCGGCATGAGCGACGCCAACCACTCGTTGAACAGGGGTGCAATGATCCCCCAGACTCCGCCCAGTATGCCCAGCCCGCCGAACACGATGCAGATGACACCAACCACCCCGGGCCACGATGCGCGTTCGGCCGGTCCCGGGTATGCCGGTGGAGCAAGGGGTGGCGCGAAACGCTGCTCGGGGTGTTCCATCGGTGGGAGCCCTGCCATGTTTGCCTCCTCTTTCGTGTTCTCGTTCGTAGCACATCGACCCGGTGCGATGGGTGAGGCCGCACCGCGATGCACCCTTACCGCGACACCCGCCGCCATTCGAACTTCTCGGCCCGGCGGCGGCCGCGGACTTCGCCCTCCAGCCGGGCGGCCAGCACGTCTCCGGCTCGCCAGTAGAGAATGCGGACGGGGTAATCGTGGTCGGGGTTCTCAAACACGGCCCGCCGGTCCTCCTGGGCGACCAGCCTGAACTCCGACTCACCGCGGCCGCGGGGGTTGGCCACGTAGTAGATGCCGTCCTCCCGACGTTCGATCCGCAGGTATTCGAAGAACACCGTCCGCCCGTTGGCCACCACGCGGTTCAGGCCCAGCATGGTCCCGCCGGCGGCGGCGATCCAGTGCTCTTCGTGCAGGCCGCCCTCTTCGTCCTGCCCGGCCCAGGAACCCACCATCCAATCCAGAGACTGGAGGGCCGGGTCGGTCTCGACCGGCGCCAGGTCCGCCGCCCGCGGGTCCAGGCACCCGGCGGCGCACAGCAGTCCACACGCAAGACCGGTTCGAATCACACGTTGCGTCCCGATCCGAGAACCTCCTCTCACCAGATTTTGCCGACCAGGAGCGTGCGATCGTCGTCCGCCGGCCGGCCGGCCGCAAACTCGTTCACCGCACCCAGAATGGCCCGGATCACCTCGTTCACGTCCGCCCGGCACAACTCGATGGCCCGATCCACGCCCTCCAGCCCGAACATGTCGTGGGCGGGGTTGAACGTCTCGGTAATGCCGTCCGTGAAAAACACCACCTGGTCGCCGCGCACCAGCGTGTGCGAGGCCTCCCCGAACTCCGCGTCGGCATCGAGGCCCAGGGGAAAGCCGCTCGCCCCCTCCAGGGAGAGCACGCTGCCGTCGGCGCAGCGCTTGACCCGGGGCGGCGGGTGCCCGGCGTTTGAGTAGACCAGTTCGCGCGTCTTCGGGTCGTACACGCCGTAAAACGCGGTGACGAACCTGCCCATGCCCGTCGTGTAGCGCTCGCTCAGCCGGCGATTGATGTAGCCCAGCGTAACGCCCGGACGCTCCGGCGGGCCGGGAAAGGAATGCGTGATGCTGTGCGTGATCGCCATCACCACGGCCGCCGGCGTGCCGTGCCCGCTCACGTCCGCGACGAGAATCCCCCATCGCCCGTCCGGCAACGGGAAGAAATCATAGTAATCCCCGCCGGCCGACTTGGACGTCTCGTAATGGACGGCCAGGTCCATCGTGTCGATCCTCGGCAGCGCCGGCGGAAGCAGCTTCCGCTGGATGTCGCCGACGACCCGCAACTCCTTGTCCAGCGCCTCGTACGCCTCACGCAATTGCGAGGAGAGCACCAGGCTCTGGGCGGCCCGTCCAAACAGGTTCGCACGCCAGACGTCGTCGGGCAGCTTCTCCGGGTCAAAGCCGCGCGGCTGGGCACGCGTCAGGACCACCATGTTCAACGCCACGCCCTGGTCGTACAGCGGCAGGGCGGCCAGCGAACGCTGCCCGGCGAGGTACTCCGCGGCCGGGTCGTCGGGGGAGACGGTGAAGTCGTCGAGTATGCGCGGCTCGTCATCGTAAAGAAGCTCCGCCAGCAGCCCGCCCTCCAGCAGCGGAAGCCGGTCCTTTTCTTTCCAGGGGTTTACGTCGTGCGCCCACATCGTGCTGCGGGTGATGCGGAACTTCGGGGGGTCCAGATCGCGGCGGCTCACGGAGATGCTATGGTCGAAGTGAAGCAGGTCGGCCACCCGCTTGCGATACGCCTCCACCATGGCCTGCGGGTCCGTATGCAGGCTCATCTCCCGCATGGTTTGCACGACTTGGGCCAGGCGCCGCTGCCAGTCGGGCTTGGCCGGTCCGGTTTCGACGGCTTCCTTCGCCATGGCTCTGCGTTCCCGCTGCTGCGTCAGGCGGACCCGGGCCCCGCCGTGCGGCCTGCGCGTGGCAAGCATACACCCGCATCAACCGGCCGTCGATGCGGGTGGTCCATTCGCAATTGGCAATCCGCAACTGGTGAGAAAGGGTTGGTGACCCCGGCGTGGACCGTGTGTTGACTCGCCGGGACACAAGCAAGCCAACCGGCCACGCCGGGAATCACCAAGGGGAAGCCTGGACGGCGAGTTCCGATCGGCGACTGACCCCGAAACTCGCCGAGCAAGAGCAGTTGTCTCCTGAAGCAGTCCCTACGGGCCGCCAAAAACGATCGCCAGTTCTCCGAAGTCGGCCAGGTCCACGTCGAGGTCCTGGTCGAGGTCGCTGGCCGCGAACTGTTCCGGCGGGCACCCGGCGGGCGGCGTGAGCACGCCGGGCCCGTTCAGGCACTCCGCAAAGAGCACGTAATCCGCGTCATCCACGTCGCCGTCCCCGTTGAGGTCTCCGGGCAGCGGTGGCGTGAGAGCCAGTTGCACCTGGGCCATCAACTCAGGCGGGCACTTGCCGTTGTTGTTCCAGAGGTCGTAAAGCACCTGCCCGGCGTTGTTCGTGGCGTTCTCATCGCGCAGGAACTCCACGTACTCCTTGCTGGTGCTTTGGTAATACAAAGCGACCTCAACCGACGTCGCCGCCGCGGGGATGTCGTAGGCCGCAACGTCCCAGTACTGCCCGTCGGCGTAGACGGCCCCGACGGGCTTCCCCCCAAAGCTTGAGAATGACACGAGAGTATATCCCCGCGGCGGGATTCGGTTGTCCTTGTAGATCTTGTTGTTCAGCACAAAGTGGAACGACGGCCCCGGGTCCACGCCCACCAGGGACGCGGTGTCCGTGTCGAGGCCGGGCTTGGCTTCGTAAATCCTGTCTCCCTCGTCGTGCGAGAGCACGCCCGTGACCGGGTCGTACGCGCCGGACTCCGCCAGCAGATTCAGGCCCGCGTCGTAGAAACGCACGTGGATCCACATTCGCCGGCCCTCCGGGTACCCGGTGGGCAGCTTGTGCCCCGTCTGGTTGGTCACGGTGACGTTGAGCGTCCGTCCGGCCTGGGCAGCCTCGAGGGTTGCCGCGTTCTGGAGCATGTAGCGGGCGCGGAGAATCCCGGCCTGCATGGCCGCATCATTCACCTGCCCGGGGTGAAGCGTGCTGAGCAGCCCGGCCAGCCAGGTGGTACCCCCCGTCATGTCGTGCAGGGGAAGGTCCTCGCGGATCGGGGCTTCCGCCATGTTGCAGCCCTTGCCCGTCACGTCGCGGAGGTGGCAGTCCTGGCAGGTGGCGACGAACTCCTTGTTCCCGCCGAACTGGGGAGCATAGACGCCGGTGGGCGTGTTGTAGGCGCTGTGGAACCACTCGCTGTAGGTGCGCTCGATGGCCATCAGCGTAGTCGAGGCGAAATCCGCGGCCGGGGTGTCGAACGCGTTCGGCGGATAGTTGCCCTCTATGTCCTTCTCAAATGCCGTGTTGCTCACGTCGTGGCAGGTGCCGCACAGGGCCGCCTCGCGATGGAACGGTGAGACCAGTACGGGGTGACCGCTCGCGGCGTTGAGGAACGGACCCCGGCGGGCACCGGTCGGATCCACCACGAACATGCCGTTGGCAAACACGGTCGGCACATCATCCAGGGCCGCCAGGATGGCCACATCCTCGATCGGGTTCCCAGCCTGGTAGAATGGATCGACCAGGCGGTGGCAGAGGTCGCACGATACGCCGGTCAGGTCCGAGGTCAGCATGGCCGAGCCGTCGGTCGGCACGGATCGGCCGCGCAGCCAGCCCTTGGAGATGTGGCAGCGCAGGCACAGGTCGCCGGAATCGGGGGCGTCCTGATTGCTCACGGCCAGGCAGGCCTCAAAGAGCGGATCAATCGAGGCATGGGCCATCATGCTGCCCTGCCAGTTGAAGTGAGGTTCCACGTTCAGGTCGTATCCGCCGTGGCAGGCCACGCAGGCGGAGGGGTCGTTCAGCGTGCCCGCGTCGAACGGCTGGCTGCCCGGCATGTCGAAGTCGCGCAGGGTGGTGGGGGCGATGCCGCCGGGCGGGGCCTGCACGGTGAAGGCCGCATCGCTGTCGTCGTATCCGACGTTGAACGCGTTATCGATGGCCTCCACACGAATGAAGGCGCCGGTCGTCGGCCGATTCGGCAGAAAGACGATCTGGCTGCCCGAGTTTCCAAGCCCCATCATCAGCGGCTTGAAGGTGGCCCCGTCGTCGTCGGAGAGGTAGAGGTTCACGGCCGCCACGCCGCCGGCATCCGTCGCCGACCACTGCACGGTCGTGCCCTGGTTGGCCGTGATGGTCTCCCCGCCGTTCGGCGTGATCACCGTAACGGCAGGGGGAATCGTGTCGGCCCCCACGGTAGGCACCAGGTGGCCCTGGATTTCGGCCAGGTTCACGTTGGACACGCTCGCGACGTTGCCCGGCGTGAGGCCGGGGAAGGTCGGCGTGTTCACGTAGTTGACCGTATCCGTGATCTCGACGTTGTTGGTGTACCCGTCTCCGTCGGAGTCCAGAGGGCCCAGGCCGAGAATCGCCGCCGCCGATTTGTCCGTCGCCTCCACCGCCAGACCGTAGGGGTTGCGCGGTCCGCCGCCCCCGAAGTCGAAGTGGCAGACACCGCAATGATTCGTGGCGCTCGGCACGGTGGCCAGCACTGAACCCGCCGCCGAGGGGTAGGCGCTGAGGAAGTTGTTGCGGTACGGATTCTTCGCCGCCGCGGGCGACACGGCCAGCGCGAGCGAAGACAGCGCGAAAGCAGCAATCCGAAGCGAGCCGGTGGTCGGTCGAGCGAGCATCAGAACACTCCTTTCCGCTGGCACGGGCGATCGGACGCCCTCGCGAGAGACCCGATTCAGCGCGACACGTGAACGTCATGTGACATGTTGGTGTCCCTCACTCGCACGCGAGGTTTATAGTACCCGGACGTTCACGTCGAATGCGGGATGTTAAGACCGTTTTAATCCGGTCTCTGCGAGGCGCGCGGACCGGACGGGCAGCGACACCTCCATCGCAGGTGTGTGCAAAAATGCCATTCGAGGGCGAGAAGCACACGCCCCTGCGGAGGTCGCAGACGGGCAATGGGCAACCTGTCGTGAAAGCGGAACAGTTGTCTTGACATCTCCGGGGGCCGCCCACAGCGAGTGGTTGCGGGGGGCCGCAACCTCCGGCCGGCTGCATGTGAGCGTCCCTTCCGTCTGCCCGGACGTTGATCCGGCGGGGTGTGACTGGCTAGAATGGAGCGCGTGGCCACGCACGTCAGCGCTCGGGGTTTGCCGCAAGTTTCACCTGGGCGGAGGGGTCGTTCCTGTGCTGCCGCACGTATCCAGACGTTCCCGTCTCCCGGGCAGCGGTTGCCCGGCCCGCGGTCGCGCGCCGTTGGCGGCGGCGGTCCTGCTGGCGGGGTGCGTAGCGGCAATGCCGGCGACGGCCGACCCGACCGTCGTAACCTACGTGGACGGCAAAGGCGATGCGGGTGCGCGGCGGACCGATCCCGGCGGGGACGGGCCCATCGACCCGGATCAGCACCGGCTTATTGATCTGATCGAGATGACGATCGGCTTCTGGAGGCCGACGGCCCCGCAGGCGGACGTGTTTACGGGCACGTTCCACAGCAGCGGTGAGTTCTTCCGGCTGGACATTGTGTTGGACGGGCTGGTGAACCCCCCGGGCAACACGGATCCGCAGTCGTTCCACCCTTTCCAGTACGGCAATCACCCCATCTACGGCTTCGTCGAGATCGACATGGACGAGGAGGCCGGAACCGGGGGGGAGTTGGAGGCCCCGGAGTTCCGGTATTTCGGTAATGCGGCCCGGTTCGGCGGGTGGGTGAATCTGCCGCAGGTTCCGGATCGGATGGCGGCGGACGCGTCAGCATTTGACGGCGATTTTACCACACCCCCCTTCGTGGAGCGCAGCGGCGAGGAATTCCACCTGGCCCTGCTGGGACATCTCTTTGGCCCGGGCGACATTGAAGAAATTGTCGGGGACGGAGACCTGGTCTTTGAGGCGGGTGAGGTTTGGAACATCCAGGCCCCGTGGTTTCACCGCGCGCACGGGTACGAGCCGTTCAGCCTCGCGGTGGGCGGGGCCCTGCCGGGTGAGTACGCGCCACGTTGCCCGCTGCGATTTGCCCACAATCCGGAAGACGATGTCACAACAGTGTCACTCGTCTTCCCCCGCAAAAATCGCGGGGCCGCCCTCATGATGGGCCAGCCGCCCGAGCCGTCGAACGGGAACCCGTCCGACCAGTTCTCCGTGCGGGAAGCGTTGCTGGACCTGCACCACAGTGCCCTCTTCCTGACGATGTTCCCCACGGGATGGCCCGAGGAAGAGCTGATCATCGACTGGTGGAAGTGGGATCCGGACGGACCGGAGGACCACCTCAACCCAACGGAATGGCGACTCTATGCCCTGCTGGGGACCAGCTACACCGCCCCCGACCCGGACGGGGCCCTGTTCGTCTGGACGGACGTGTGGCCGAAACCGGTGCGGGGCGATGTCAACGGCGACGGAACGGCGGACGAGGCCGACCGGCTGCTGATCAGCCAGTTCACGGCCGCCCACGATGCGGAGGACGGCGTGGTGGACGGTCGCGTGATCATCCCCGGCTTCGGCCCGGATTTCCGCGTGTTCGACGTGAATCACAACGGGGCTGTGGATACACTGGACGAATGGCTGGTCAGCACACCGCACGACCTGGACGGAAACGGAACCGTGGACCTGGCTGACGTGGCGGTGATGCAGGCGTGTCTGTCCGGTGCGTTCGTTCCGTACGGCCCGTTGTTCTGCGGCCTGGCGGATGCCGACCTGGACGGGGACGTGGACGTGCACGACGCCGTGCGGCTCATCGAAGCGATGACCGGACCGGGCGGGGGATGACGGGACATGGACCAGGACACATCCACGCATGGCAGGTCGACGTGTGCCGCCCGAGGGTCGCGGCGGTGGCCGGTGTGCCGGGCGGGTCGCAGGGCCTTCACGCTTCTTGAGCTTCTTGCGGTGGTGGCCATTATCACCCTGCTGCTGGGCATGCTGTTGCCGGCGCTCGGTCGCGTGCGCGGACAGATGAAGACGCTGCAGTGCGCGTCGAACCTGCGAAGCGTCTCGTTTCAGTTCCAACTCTTCGCGGAGGGGGAGCGGCCGGGCGGCCGGGGCGACAGCGATCAATCCGGTCGGTCCCATTTCTTCATTGATGATTTTCACGAGAGTCTCTATGGCATAGACGAATTCTGGGACCTGCCCGACCAGAACACCGCGGTTCTTTCCGCCCCGAAGGAATTGATGCTGTGCCCGGCCGGCGCCGGCCGGCTGCGCAAGACCCGCGGGCTGCCGTGCGGGCCGGGCGCCCTCGACCCGTTGCCGAACGTCTCGGTGGCCCTGAACAAACGGCTGCACCAGGCCGTCGTCACCTTCATGAACAGACCCGTGCTGGCGCCGGTGGCGGCCACGCACGTCCGGGCGGACGTGCTCAACCACCCGCACATCCCGCTGGCCCTGGACGCGGACGGCCGCCTGGCCGCATCCCGCGGGATCGTCCCCTTTTACATGGCCCCGCCTCTGCCGGGCGTGGACGATCCGTACGCGGACGGTCCATTCTGGTTCCCCGCCCCGCGGCACGCCGGTCAGACCTGCGTGGCCTTTGTGGGCGGGCACGTGCTCAAGAGCCGCCGGCCCGAGGCGGAATCCTGGGACTGGAAGTACCAGGCCGAGGTCGGGAACTGACGCGCGGCGCCGGGAGCTGAGAGAATGAGTCTGCAGCGCCGCCTGACCTACCTGTTGACGGCCTTCGCGGCCTTCGCCCTGGCCGCCGCGTTTGGCACGATCTACGGAATCCAGCTCCACGTGGACGAGGCCATGAGCGAGTTCCAGCAGACGCTCGACCAGGCGCACTGGCTGGCCAACCTGAGCATCGATCTGCGCGGGTACGGGCTGGACCTCCGAGAAGCCGTGGAGGGGCGCTGGCCGGCGGAGGCGTCCCGGCTCGACCGCTGGATGTCCCTGGCGGGTCGTCTGGCGGAAGCCGGCCGTTATGTTCCCGACACGCCCGCGTCGGCTCGCCTTGCGGAGTTGACGGAGCAATTCGGGGACGTGTCGCAACGGTGCGTAGCGGCGGTTCGCGCCGGTCGAACGTCGGAGGCGCTGGCCCTGTATGCCAGGTTTGCCCAGGAGATCCTGCCCGATTGGGAGGCCTCGCTACGATCGCTGTCGGGAGTGCTGGACTCGGCCCGGAACGAATCTCTGGGCACGCTGGTCGCCACGCAGACGCAGATTCTGTGGCTTTCCCTTCTGATCGGCGTGTCCGGAGCCGGCTTGGTCGCCGTGGGTGTGGCGTTGATCCGGCGATGGATCATGCGGCCCCTCCGCGACCTGCACCAGGCCACGCTGGAGTTCGGACAGGGCCGGCTGGACCACCGAGTGCGCCAGCCGGGACCGGCCGAACTGGGCGCGCTGGGGCGGGCCCTCAACCATATGGCCGACTCCCTGCTGGCCGCCGAGGCGGACCTGCGAACGTCCGAGGCGAAGTACCGGTCTCTGTTCGAGAACCTGCGAGACGCGGCCATGCTGTGCGATGCGGAGGGCCGCGTTCTGGAGTGCCACGATGGTGACACCCATCTGCTCGGCCCGACCCTCGCCGACAGCAGGGACCGGGACATCACCGAGGTCTGGCCGCATTGGTCGCAGGCGGAACTCGACTGGACGGCCCTGATCGCCCAGGTGCTGCAGGACGATCGCCAGGTCCGGCGAAACGACGTGCCGCTGCCCCGAGAAGGGGAGGATGGGCCTGCCCTGGTCGATCTGATCGCCTACCCCGCTGTTTTTGGCGACCGTCGGTGCGTCGCGATCATCTTGCGCGACGTGACCGAGCGGGCACGCCTGGAGCGCAAGGCCCGGCAGACGGAGGCGATGGAGGCCACGGTCACCTTTGCCCGAGGCGTGGCCCACGACTTCAACAACCTGCTGACCAGCGCCATCGGAAGCCTGTCCCTCATGCGTGAGCATCTGGGGGAGGGACTCGCCCGACGCAGGCTGGAGCGAGCCCTGCAGGCAAGCTGGCAGGCGGCCCGCCTGTCCCGCAAGCTCCTGTCGTTCGCCAGCCGCGGACCGGGTCGGCCGGAGGTGCTCTCACTGCCGGAAACCGTTCGACTGATTCTCGACTCGCTGGACGAGGAGTTCCTCCGCGACATTCGCCTGCACGTCGATACGGAGGAGACCGGGCCCGTGCGGATCGACCGCGACCAACTCACCCAGATCGTTCTCAACCTCGTCATCAACGCTCGCGAGGCCATGCCCGAAGGCGGCGATCTTCGCGTGTCGGTTTGCCCCGCCCGGATGCCGGCCGACCGCCCGGACACCGCGCCGCCCACGCACGCAAGGTTGACCGTAGCCGACACGGGCGGCGGGTTGAGCCCCGACGCACGACAGCACCTCTTCGAACCCTTCTATACGACCCGGCAGGGAACCGAAGGACGGCGACGGGGGATGGGGCTGGCCATCGTCTTCGCCGCCGTGCAGGGGGCCGGCGGATTCATCGAAGTGGAAAGCGAATCGGGCGTCGGCACCCGGTTCCACGTGTTCCTGCCGCTCTGCCCGGAGCCGCCGATCGTCTCGCCACGGCCCGTGCCCCCCGCGGCCGCGGATCACCAGGGCCAGGGGCGCATTCTGGTGGTGGAGGACGAGCCGCAGGTGCTGGATCTGTGCGTCGACGCGCTTTCCTCGTGGGGATACTCGGTGGTGACGACCCGCTCCGGCCGCGAGGCCGAGCAGGCCGTCGCCGACCGCGCGAACGGCACGCCATTCGGCCTGGCAATCGTGGACGGGGGCCTGCCGGACGCCGACGGTCTGGACGTGGCGCGGCGGCTTGTGGAGCTGGACTCCCGACTGCGAATCATCCTGAGCACCGGACTGGAGGAGCGGGTACTCCCCGCAGACCTGGAGCCCCACGTCTGCGCTCAGCTCATCAAGCCGTTTCATCTGAACGCACTGGCCGCCGCCGTCTCCGCCGCCATGAACGGGCAGGTTCGCATCTGATGCGCACCGCGTGACGTGCGCGACGTGTGGAGTGTCCAGGGGATGCCGTTCAGGTTGCCTCAGCCGGCGGCGTGACGCAGAGCATGAAGCCCCGGCCGCGAACCGTGTGGAGCAGGCGGGAGTAGAGCCCGCCTTCGAGTTTGTTGCGCAGGTAGTTCACGTACACGTTCAGCACGTTGCTGTCGTCTTCCGTGTCGGCCCCCCAGATCTCCTGGAGCAGGCCCGAGCGGGTCAGCACCTCTTCCGCGTGCCGCATGAAATGGACGAGCAGGTCCATCTCGCGGGCGGACAGCGCGGCCTCGATCTCGCCGCGGCGCACCACGCGACGCACCAAGTCCAGCTCCACGTCTGCGTACGTCATCGTGTGCCGCCGTGCCGGGCGGGCCCGGCGCAGCAGGGCGTCAATCCGAGCGCGCAACTCGGGCATGGCAAACGGTTTGACCAGGTAATCGTCCGCACCGTGCCGGAACCCGTCCACCCGCTCGTCCACCGCGGAACGCGCCGTGAGCATCAGGATCGGCAGCTCCCGGCCCGCCGCCCGCAAGTCATCCGCAATGGCCAGACCGCTTCCGTCCGGCAGGTTGAGGTCCAGCACGAGGATGTCAAACGTCTGCCGCCCCAGGCAGGACCGACCCTCGGCCACCGACGCCGCGTGCTCGAACGTGAACGCCCCGCCTGGGAGGCCCTCGCGCACGGCCTCCACCACCTGCGGATCGTCCTCGATCAGCAGGAGCCGCACGGCAGACGGATCGGCAGTCGGTTGCGGTTCCATGGTCGTCACCCGCCCGAGCCCCACGCTGCCATCCTACGGACCCGCGGCGGGAAACGCAAAGCCCGTACGACCGCACCGCGGCAGCGGATGAATCCGCGAACGACGCGGCGGTTCAGCCGGCGGTACACCACCCCTGGTTCCGTGATGCGTGCAAGCCGCCCCACGCCCCCAACCTGCCTCCCAACAACCCGTTTGTCCGACAGCTCTGCCTCCGTGACACCTTTCCTCTTCCTCGTTGGTGTTTGCAGCACCGGCCTCTGGTGTGTGGGGCCGTCCCGGCGCAGCGAAGGAGAAGGGGCTGGCGCGGGTGCGGGCGGGAGACGTTGCGCAGGACGCGAAGAATTCGGACGTTTGCCGCGTAGCGCAGAGAGCATCTCCGCACCTTCCTTTTGGTTTCTGCGTTTCCCTTGGCTATAATCCGTCCTCGACATGATCATCACCATTGACGGAAACGCCGGATCGGGAAAGTCGACGGCCGCTCGCAAGCTGGCGGGCCGGCTGAACATCGCCTACCTCGACACCGGAGCCATGTATCGGGCCATCGCCTGGGCCGCTCTGGAGCACGGCGTGGATTTCGAGGATCACGAGGCCCTCGCGGCCCTGGCCCGCGAGGTGAACCTGGAGGTGGACTGCGGTCCCACGCACACCCGGGTGAAGATCAACGACCGCGACGTGACCGAAGCGATCCGCACCATGGAGGTCAACCGGCACACGTCGGCCGTCGCCCGCAACCAACCCATTCGCGACCTGCTCGTGGAGAAGCAGCGTCAGATCGGCCGGCGCCTGGGCGCGCTGGTCACGGAGGGCCGGGACCAGGGCTCCGTGGTCTTCCCGGACGCCGATGCGAAGTTCGTCATGGAGGCCTCGCTGGACAAGCGGACCGAGCGTCGCTACGCGGAGCTGGTGGCCGACGGCGAGGAGGTGGACATCGCGGAGGTGCGCCGCAACCTGGATTCCCGCGACGCCACCGACGCCCGCCAGTGGGCCGCCCTGTACGCCCCCGGCGCCGCCATCCGCATCGACACCAGCCACATGAGCATCCCCCAGGTGGTGGACCGCCTGCTCGCTCACATCCGGCAGTTGAATCACGGAAGATAGG
>CAZPHH010000053.1:12737-32693 GCA_964586145.1 uncultured Phycisphaeraceae bacterium
TCGCTCAGGCGGCGGTAGGTCGGCACCGCCGCGAGCAGGTCGGCAAGTTGCGGATGACGCTCCGGCAGCGGAACATCGGATTCGCGGCAGAGCACGCTGCCGCCGGCCGCAACAACCTCCAGCGCGGTTCGCGCGGTCAAAGACCCGAAGAACGGGCAGAGCACGACCCGCGCGGCATGGTAGATTTCATTACGCTGCTCCACCGGCGGCACGGGCCCCGCGTGCCGTTCGGCCAGCGGTGGCGCCGTGGACCACCCGTCTCCCCACAGGCGGACGCGCAGTCCCTGCCGGATCAGCCGCTCTGCGGCCAATCTCGCAAGCACGGATGGGGCGATCCGGTCCTGGATCAGCCCGACGAAGCCGGCCCGAATCCGATCGTCCTTCAGCGACCGATCGCACCGTCGCTCCGCGGCCGTCAGAATGCCCTCGGCGTGATCGGGCACGTAGGTCTCCGCCCAACTCGGCGCCGCATGCACGATGGCCTCGAACAAACGCTGCTGGCTCTCGGCGGAGACGTGGCCGGCGGCCCGCAGGTCGGCCACGTCACACAGGATCGCCACGTCGCAGGCAAACGGGGGACACGGGGCATCGCTCGGCGCAGGCGGCCCCAGGGCCAACGCGTCCACCCCAACTTCCAGCACGTCGACACGCTCTGCGGGCACGCCCGCCTCACGGAGCACCTGCGCCTGATAGGGAGTCGACGCCAGGTGCAGGCCGCGTTTGGGCACGCCCTCCGACAGCGCGGCGGACAGCCGGGCCGTGGGTCCGAACCAGGTCACCATGCACAGCCGCTCGGGCAGGAACGCCTCGATCCGGCCGCCGAACGTGTGGCAGCACAACACCCAATCCGCCCGGTGGCGATCAATGGTTTCCAGTCGTGCCACGATGTGGCATCGCGACGGGTGGTCCGGCGCACACGTGGCGGCAGGCCAGCCCAGGTGCTCGGCGGTCGCAGCCAGACGCCGCACGTCGTCACAGGCCGCGGAGCGAGGGTCCACGGTCACGATGGCCACGCGCGGCGGCGCGGAGGGATCGGGCGCGGCGCGACCCCGCCAGGTGTTCGCGAGCGCCACCGCCCGGGCCGCCTGCCGCCCGGCCACGGCGCGCCCGGCCGATTCCACCTCGGCCTTGAGGGTCTGCACCTGTGCGGCAGAGGATTCCGGTGAGCGAACGACGCGTGTGGGAAACTCATAGCCCGGGTGTTCGTCGAAGAAGCGCAGCAAAGCCGCGGCCAACTTCAATCCACTCAGCAGAACAAGTCGGCCGTCGGCGAGGGCGTCGGCCACGTCATGCAGGCGCAGGGCCAATGCCAAATGCAACGGGTTCGGCTCATGCACGAACACGGCGCAGTGGGGCTCGATCCGCTCCGTCAGCAACCGAGCCTCCATGCCGGAGCCGATGCCGGGCAACAGCGTGCTCTCCCGACCGGCCTCGCTGCATTCGAGAATGGCCGGCGCGCTGATGGTGGGCATCGACGTTCCGCCGAACCACGACCGACGGCCGTCCGATTCGGTCAACAGGTACGTGGGCGTTCCGTCACGGCCGCGCGTCGGCTGAACGGTCGGAGGAACGGGCTGGGCGGCAAGAGCGTCGGCCAGATCCGGCGCGACGGATTGCAGCGCCGCCAGGTTCCGAGCGAGACAATCATCCGGGGAACGGACCGGGTTGCCCTGCGATGCATGCATGGGCGCACTGTAGCGAAGAGCAATGGGACGGACAACGCATCAATGGGTGCTGACGACGCGGAAGACGGCCATCGCGATCAGAAACACCATCCAGAGGCCCAAAACGACGAACCCGGCAACCAGCGGCCCGCGGGGCAGGGGCGGGGCGTTTCCGGCAGGAACCGTCGGGTCCTGCCAGTTGATGCGAGGGGGTGCGGTGAGTCCCGACTTCGACTCCGTCATGGCGTTGGCTCCCGGGTGAGCGATACCGTGCTCTCCAGGGCCGCCATTGTGCAGGCAGACCACCCGCGGAGCAAGAGTACACGGACCGGCCGGAGCCGGCCCGTGCCTTTCGCATCGGGTTTCTACAGGACGAGCCTCAGACGCCGGACCGCGGTTGCGGCGCAGCAGAGGCGGCGGATTCCGTCGCCTCGCCCTTCACAATTGTCACCGGGACCCGGATCCGCTCGGCCTCCTTCACATTGGTCCCGACCGTGACCACCGCTTCGTGGGTACCGACCGGCACTTCTCCGTTCAGCCGGATCTCCACGGCCTTGCGGCCGGCCGGGGCGGCGGGATCCTCCACAATCTCGGCCGTCACGAAGGCTTGGTCGCTCTCGGCGGTGGTGACGGTCAATGGGACGCCGCGATCCGTGGAAAGGTGAATCCGCCGGGAGCGGGCCTTGGCGTCATCGCCGGTGCGCAGCACCACGCACGGCGGCGAGACCTGCACCCGCGGGGAGACGTTCACGAAAACCGGGATGTCGATGACCGGCTGGGCCGTGTTGTCGGTGAACACACGAAGCATCGCGCCCAGAGGGCCGTCGGGGGCCGATTCGGATACGACGGGAACGATCTGATAGACGTCGCTCGGGCCGGGCGGCCGCGTCAACTCGACGTGGATGTGCGACCCCGCATCCGCACTCAGAATCCGCAGCGGCTTGTCCGTCGTGGAACGCACCGTAACCGCCCGCAGCCGGGTCCCGCGCGGAGCGGGCTGAACGGCCTGGATATTCGCAGGGGCAAAATCCACGTCGCCCTGTATGCGTCCAAACACGCGAAGGGTCTGTTTGGACGCCTGGCCGCCCACGTTCACGCCCACCGTGACGATCCCGTTCAGAGTGCCGGTGGACGCCGTATCCTCCACCGCGAAGCGCAGCCGAACGCCGGTTCGCTCGCCCTCCGTGATCGGCTCCTGAGTGTAGCTCAAGCCGCCGGCGCTGATCTGGACGGATTCCACCTGCAGCGTCGTTTCGCCGGCCCCCGGGATCAGGTCGATCGGTTGGGAGATGGCATCCCCCGGCCGGATGTTCTGTGCGTTCAGCACGGGGCCCGGCTTGACGTTCACCAACGTCTCGACAAACGCCCGTAGCGTCAGTCGGAGGGTCTTTCGCGCGGGGTCGTTGCTTTTGATGGTCACAGAATACCGCTGACTGCCGGACTTGCCCCGAGAGTTGAACTTCGCCTCGATCTCGACAGACCCGCCCGGCGGGACGGTCTTCTGCTCTTCCGTCAGCTTCACGGTCGTGCAGCCGCAGGTGGAGCGGATATCCCCGATCTTGAGGTCCTGGTCGCCGCGGTTCTCCACGCGAAACTTCGCCGTATGGGTCTCGCCTTCCCGAATGGTGCCGAGGTCCACTTCCGGCTCGGCCGTGTATATCTTGGGCGCCCCCGTAACAGACTCGGGGGTCAGGCCCTGTGTTTCGTCGGGCGCAACGGCCGCCTGTCCCGAAGATTGCGCTACAACGACCCGCTCGCCCTCCGTCTGGGCCATCGCCAGCCCGCCCGCGCACAACCACACCGCCAGAACCTGCTTGGTGAACATGGAACGCTCCTCCTGTCCGCTTGTGATCCAGGACCGCCCCGGCCGAACGCATGACGATCCGGCCAACGGGAGCCCTGTGAAAAGACTGTCACGCGCTCCCTGCATCGTACCACCACCCCGCAAACCGGCAAAGTAACGGGCCGGTAACAAGGCCGGCGCCCTTCCACCCGCGGTGGGAATGACCGGCGGGCCCCGGCCGGGTACACTGCCGACCCGCCCGCGGGACGGCCCGGCGGGCAAGAGAAGGGCCAGAACGATGCGTTGGAAGCGATCGGATATCCGGGTAATCGTCTTTGACTGGGGCGGCACGCTCTGCGGCGCGAGCCGGGAACGCGAGGTCATGGCCGCCTGTGCGGAGGCGACCGTAGCGGCCGCCCGCCGCGCGGGGCTGCCCGTGTCGCCCGGGGCGGTCGGCCAACTGCTGAACCTGGGGCGCGGCTACGCCACGCGGCCGGCGGAGCCGCCCGAGTATCGCGAGTACGACGTCCGGGCCGTCCTGGCGGAGTGGCTGCGGGGCGCGTGCGGCCTCCCCGCGCCGGACGGCACGCTGGACGGGATTCTGACGGCCTGCTGGGAGCGGTGGATCGGCTGCCTCGACGCGTACGAAGGAGTGCCGCAGGCGGTGGAGCGCCTGGCGGGGGCCGGGTACGTCCTGGGCCTGATGAGCAACACCGCCGCGCCGGCCTGGGCGTGCGAGAAGGAACTGAGCCGGCTGGGGCTCGACCGGTGCCTGCGGTTTGCCGAGTTTTCCAGCCGCCTGGGGCGACGAAAGCCGCATCCTTTTGTCTACGAAGCTGTTATGGAACACGCCCGCACGCACTCCCCGGGCGTTTCGCCGGGCAAGGTGCTATTCGTCGGTGACACGCCCGATGCGGATGTGGCCGGTCCGGCC
Organism: uncultured Phycisphaeraceae bacterium; assembly: GCA_964586145.1. Taxonomy (GTDB): domain Bacteria; phylum Planctomycetota; class Phycisphaerae; order UBA1845; family UBA1845; genus JAFGJQ01. The sequence continues at coordinate 17,119 of CAZPHH010000053.1, forward strand.
CGCGCCGGGATGCGTACGGCGCTCGTGGGCTCCGCGGTCCTTCCGGCCGATGTCCAGCCCGACTTGCAGGTGGCCGCGGTGCCGGACCTCTTGAACCACCTGGAGGTGTGACCGCAATCGACGCCAGCACAGAGGGGCGGCAGGCCCGTTTCCGCCGCAGGCGGATCGGGCATGGCGAGGCGAATTTCATCCCCGGGAACATGGGAGCGCAATAGACGATGGCGGTTCTACCTCTGCTTGCCGATCCGGCCGGATACCAGGCGTGCGATTGGGACTTGTCGAACGATCCGGCGGGTCGCGAGCACTGGATTGACGAATTCCGCAAACACGCCGACTCGATGCTGGCCTACGCAGCGGCTCGCCGCAACCCGCCGCCCGCCGAACAAACGGCGGCCATGCGCCAGGCGTTCTTCGCGGGGCTGGACCATCTGCGGCGCCGGCCGAACGCTCGCGGCCGGTTGGACGTTCTCTCGCTCTGCGCGCTGCGGGACGAGTTCCTGCTGCAATTCCACATCGGCGATCCATACGTGGACGTAAAGGCGGCGGAGAACCACGCAGCCCTGGTGCTGTACCCGGACGTGGTACGGCGGCTGGATGACGTGCCGGCAGATCGGCGTGTGGAGGCGCTTCTGGTCGGCATGGTCGCGGGCAATCGCTTCGATCTGGGATCACCCGTAACCGCCCGCGAATATGCCGCCGGTGGCATGGACTTCTTCGCGGAGCTGGCCCGCGTGAAGCCGCAACCATGGTGGCGGGATGACGTGGATGCCCTGGCCGAGCGGCTCGACCCGGCCCGTCCGGCCTATCGCAAGGCGATCATCTTCGCGGACAACGCCGGGGCCGACGCCGTGCTGGGCGTGCTGCCCTTCGCGCGGCATCTGGCGAGCCTGGGAGTGCGGGTGGTAGTCGCGGCCACGGATCACTTCGCACTGAACGACATTACACGCGCGGATCTGGACCGCGTGCTGGCGGAAGCCGCGGGCATGGACGCCGTGCTGGCCGGTCAGTTGAAGTCCGGCCGGCTCACGACCGTGGGCACGGGGCACACGCATCCGCTGATTGACCTTGCGGACGTCAGTGACGAGTGCGCGGCGGCCGCGGCCGATTGCGACTTCGTCGTGCTGGAAGGCATGGGCCGGGCCGTGGAAAGCAACTGGCAGGCCGCCTTCCGCTGCGACAGCCTCCGCGTGGCCATGATCAAGAACGTGTCCGTCGCCCGCCACTACGGCTGCGAGCTGTTCGACCTCGTCTGCCGGCTCGAGCCCGGGCAGGGGCAGCCTGTGGCGAGTTGACCGGATCCGCAGGCATGCTGCGCGCAGGCCGGGTAAGACGATCGAAAGGCAGACGCCCTGCATGTCGACAAACTCATCCACCGGGTTGGCGACGAGGCGGTCGAAAGGGGAAGCGACCGGGGGCAGGAGAAACGCAGAAACAAGAGCAACGCGGGCTGCGTCCGCAATCCAAGCGACCCGCCTCGGAGGGCAGGCTCCGCGACGAAGCGACGGAGAAAGAGCTTGCGCCAGTGGCTTCGTGGAAATCTGCGCGGCGCGGGAGGAGCTGCGCGGGGCGCGGAGAATTCGAGCGTTTGCAGCGCAAGGACAAGAATGAGCTTTCGGCCGTGGGGCGAGTCGAGGATAGCCCGGCCTTTCAAGGCCGGGTTCGCCGCACAAGACCCCCAATCTTCCTTCCGTCCCGCAGGGACAGGATGAGTCCCTCGCGTTGTGTTCAGGCCCGTTCACGGGCCTTGCTGCCCAGGCAACAAGCCGCCAAGCGCCGGCCAGACGGTTCCGTCCGCTACGACACCGCGGGCATACCGTCCGGGCGACGCTCAGCAACCTCGCGTCACCATATGCACACTGCAACAGAAGAACAGTGAGGCGCGTGTTACGAGTGTCCTGGACTGCACGCTTCGGACGAACACCCGCCGCCCCTCCTGAACGAGACGATTGTAGGCCGCTGCCGCTACGGAGAAAAAAAACGGAAAGATTTTTCTTCGCTGCGCACAAGACCGGTACCAGAAACATTCATACGCCCGCAGCCTCATGCCGGCTTTTCCCGCTTGCGAGGCGCCCGGGCCGACATCGTTGACACCGAAGCGCCAAGCGCTGACACCGTAGTAGCCGCGTGTGTCTCTCTGTCAGGACTCGAAAAGTCGCAACGCCGATTGCCGCCCGCGTTTGCCCGCGCCGCAGGATCTGGATGCGGCGCCGTGTTCCGAGATTGCGCCACTCGGCCCGGGTTCAGGCCTCGACGCGCGAACCACAGCGTGCCGGTCAGGCCGCGCGTGAAGGGCGTCCCGACGCTCACGGCTAAATCCAGTCCGGCAAACGAACGCGCTTCCGGATGCGGCTCGTGCCAATTATGTGTCTCCGGCGTGGCGGTACGCGTCAAACGCTGCCGCGGCCCATCCACGATGCGCCCGCCCTGCAGCGCTGACTTTCCGCCTTTCACGCCTCCCGCCTCACGACACCACCGCGCGTGCCACGCACGCACAGTTCCGTGGCACGCCTTTGCTGACCCAAGTTCGCCAATGAGCCTCCCCGTTCCCTCCCACTTGGGACAACCCATCGCCCGCCCGTGCCCTTCGCGTAATCGACAGGCGGCTTCACCTGGAATCGGTGGACCTCGGATCGGCGTTTGCCTCTCGAATGGCCTGTTTCACGTGAAACGCGACTCTTGCACGTCAAACGGAATACGGCGCATGCGCGGATCTGACCCTCTTGTTCCCGATGCCTTGTTCGACCGCCCTGCAAGACAAAGAGGCGCCATTGGCTCGAACGAACGGGCTCCTCCCGCTCAGGTGGGCATGGCCTCCCTCCGCAACCCGAGCGACGAGATAGATCCCGGCATGGACCGCTTCGAATCGGTTTCGAGAAGACTCGACCGCGAACCAGAATACGAGGTTGCAGCGATCAGCGCTTTGATCTCTTCCTCATTATTGCTCGCGCTTCGCTTACGTCGAAACGCCCCGCGCCGTGAATGAAACAACTCAGGAGAAACGACTTGCGGGGGTGCGGGCGGGACGCCTTACGCCGAACGGGAAGGGTGCCGACCCCTGTACCACAAAGAGGGAACGGGGCATTTGTCGTGCTGTCCTCGTACGAATGGGCCTCACGCTCGCGGCGGCGGCGCCGCACAGCCATCGGCACGTCCGGCCGTCGCGCCCATCGCCAACCCGGGCGACCGGGGCCCTCCCATCGGAGAACACCCTGACCACATCAAGGCGAACGAGGCAAGCCGGTGCGCGGCGAGCCGGAAGAACCACCCACTCGGACAGTTGGGACCGTGGACGGGGCACAGAGGCGCGTTTCGGGTTGGGTGCCGCTGCCGTCTACCTCGGAAGGGGACCGCGGCACGTAGCCCCGGGCCTGATCGCGGGGGCGTAACCCGCTCGTTTCACGTGAAACGGCCCGTCCCCTTCACCACGACGCGAACCCCAGGGCGGTCCACAACCGCAGCGAGATCCCAGTCGGGCAGCGACAGTTGCTGTCGACGGCCCCAATCCGAGTTGAGCGGATCGATCCAGGACCGGTGACGGAGGACCGACCCGCTTCCAAGCGCGGAATCTCCAGTTTCCTGCCCGCGCTCACGCTTGCGCAAGTGTGTTATCCAGGTTGTTGGCTCCTCCATAAGGACAGGCTTGAAGCGACCGATGGACCTTCGAATCGTCCCGAAGGGAAGCGTGGCGGGCTGCCAGCCGTCCACCCCCTTCCCAAACCTTCCGCCTCCACTCGCATCCGGATTCTCTCCACCCAGCTCCATGCGCGTCTTCGGGCAATCGGCCCGTCAGGCCGGCCTCATGGACAGCGGGCAGGCGACAGGAAGGCCGGAGTGCCCCCTGGACGACCCGAATCTGGGGGCAGCACTGGCTGATATCCTGACCGTGACCACCCACCTCCCGACTGTGAACAGAGCGGCCCAGGCCGGTCCATCATCTCTCACTCCATGCCGATCGGTCGTCGACGCCGGACGCTCGCGTCACGTCAACGCTTCGTTACTCGCCCCTCGCTCATCGCCCGCAGCCGAATCGCCCGGAGTAAATCGGTACGCCGCAAAAGAGGATCGCCGATTTCGGATTTCCGTTTACACGGCGCAGCCTGCGCGGTAGTTTCGCACAACAAAGGCGCGGGTGGATTGTTGTGGCACGCGGGGTTCTGTGCGTGTCACGCAAAACGGTGACGCTTTCTGGGAATCCTGTATTATGGTCAAGCATGACAAGAGGTTAGGGAAGGGTCTGAGTTCTCTGGTATCGCGTGAAGCCGTCGAGACGGCACTTACGACAACCCTGGAGCCAGGCGAACGGGAGCGCCATCCGGTGGCAGGGCGCCCAGGAGTGGATGCCCTCATGGTTCGGCCGCAGGCGCTGGAGCCCAACCCGTTCCAGCCGCGAAAGGACATGGACACCGAGGGGATCCGTGCCCTGGCCGAGTCCCTCAAGCAGACCGGCATGCTGCAGCCGATCGTGGCCCGTCGGGCCGGCACCCGGCTGGAGATCATTGCGGGCGAGCGGCGGTGGCGGGCGTCCCGGGAGGCGGGGCTGGATCTGGTTCCGGTGCTCATCCGGCCGGCCACGGACGAACAAATGGTCGAGATGGCGCTGGTAGAGAACATTCAGCGCAGCGACCTGAACCCCATCGAAAAAGCGCGCGGGTATCGCCGGCTATGTGACGAGTTCTCGCTGAGCCCGGAAGAGGTGGGGCGGCGGGTCGGCGAGGACCGGAGCACCGTGACGAACTACCTGCGGCTGCTCGATCTGCCGGGTGAGATCGCGGCCATGGTGTCACGCGGTGACATCAGCATGGGGCACGCACGGTGTCTGCTGGCCGTGCCTGCGCCGGATCGGCAGATGCAGCTTGCCCGGTCGGCGGCGAAGAACCAGTTGTCGGTTCGGGCGCTGGAGGAGATCGTACGGCGGGAACGGGTCCCGACGGCTCGGGACGGCGGCGCGACATCGCCTCTGGCGGGCCGCGTGAAAGAGGCGTCCGCGCACGTGGCGGACCTGGAAGGGCAGTTCCAGCGGGCGCTGGGGCTGAAGGTGCGCATTCAGGAACGCCGAGGCAAAGGGCGCGGCCGTATCATCATCGACTACAACAACCTGGACGAGTTTGACCGCGTGGCCGCCGCGCTGGGCGTGCAGTGGGAATGACGTGGAGACAAGGAGGGCGAGAACGGTGCGTCGTCCGCCGCTGCGACGCAAGCAGGAGTGTCATACAGGGGCACTCCCGGGTGCGCGGGGTCAGCCACCAGAGACCCGCAATCAGCACGCCCGCGATGAGCAGCGCCGGAAGGGAGACGCGCGGGGCGGATACGAGCAGTACGCCGTTGAGGAGACCCAAGGCGGCGCCGACCGCAAGGGTCTTCCACCGCGGTGCGGCGGGGTAGAGGTGGATGTAGATGGATCGGCGCGGATGCATTGGATCCTCCGCCAGGGTCGGGTGCTGGACCGCCGGAGCCTGGGACAACGCGTTCCATCATATCAGCAGTTCGCGGTCCGCGAGGCGGACCCTAAGAAGAAGCGGGCGTCATCCAGGCGCCAGGGCCGGCGAGGACGCCCACCCCACAACAACGTCGGCGCCACGAGCGGCCGGTGGCACGTCTCGCGAGCATCCGGTACAGTCAGTCCATGATAAGGCAACGCGCCTGGGGATAGACCGCCATGGTGCATGTTCAATTTGGGCTGGTCGTGTTCGGGCTGCTGGCCGTGGGGCAAGCGTCGCAGCCGGCGGTCGGGTCATTGTCAGGGTTTGAGGCCAGTCCGCATTTTGGGGAGCAGCTGCGCAGCGACGCGTTTGAGCCGGACGTGCTAGTGCATATCAACGCGCCGGCCCCGGAGGCGTTCAAAGCGGAGCGGCCGGTCCGCGTGGTGGTCTTCGCGCTGCCGAACGGCAACACGACCGCCCAGACCATCGGGCGGCGGATGGAGCCGGGGCTGGACTGGCATTTTGACATTCAGCACATCGGGGCGCAGATTCGCCGCGTGCGCGAGGTGGTCACAGACGCAAACATCGTGGTCGTCTACCTGGAGGCCAAGGGGCGAAGCTGGCCGCACTGGCGGCAAACGCACCCCGACGGCGGGGCCATCCTCGTCCGGCTGATCGAATCGTTGCGTGACACGTTCAAAGGCAGCGAGGTCACGGTTGCGCTCACCGGCCACAGCGGCGGCGGCAGCCTGATCTTCGGGTACCTGAACCAGGTGGAGCGAATTCCCGATTGGATCGACCGCATCGTCTTCCTGGACGCGAATTACGGCTACGACGACGAGCAGGGCCACGGTGACAAGCTTCTGGCCTGGCTTCGGACGAACAAGAGGCGCCACCTGGGTGTGATCGCGTACGATGACCGACGGATCCGGATTGACGGCAAGCTGGTCGTGGGGCCGACGGGTGGCACGTATCGCAAAACGCAGCGCATGGCGGAACGCCTGGGCCGGGACGTGGACCTCAAACGCACGCAAACCGATCGCTACGAGCGATTCACCGGACTGGGCGCTCAGATCGAGCTTACACTGGTCAACAACCCGGACGACGCCATTCTGCACACCGTGCTAGTGGAGAAGAACGGCCTGATCCACGGCCTGACGTTCGGCTCGCCGTGGGAGGACAAGGCGGGGGAATTCTTCGCCGACCGGGCGTACGACCGCTGGATTCAGCCGTTCTGAAACGAGCGTCACCACCGGCACCTCGCCGCCGAACCGGCCGCGCCGTGCAAATGGCGTTCGCCCGCGGGTTGGGGTAGAACAAGGGGATGGCAGCCAAACGCCGACGACGAACGGAAGAGAACCCGCCGCCAGCGCCCGCCGTCCCGGACGGCGCGCCCGCCGGCCGGCCCGGATGGCTTCGCTGGGCAGACCTTGCGTCACACGTGGTGGTGCCCGTCGGGTTTCTCGCCGTCATGCTGGCGGTCCATCCGTTCCGCACATACTTCGAGCTTGATCCCGACGAAGGAAACAACGTCATCAAGTCGCTGCTGCTGGACCGCGGCTATCACCTGTATTCGCAGATCTGGAGCGACCAGGCCCCGCTGTTTTCCTACGCCCTGCAAGGGTGGTTCAATCTGTTCGGCTGGACGGTCAACGCCGCCCGCGTGTTCATGATCGTGTGCTCGGCCGTCACGCTCTGGGGCGTGTACCAGACGGCCCGGTTGCTGGCCGGTCACGTGGCGGGCATCGCCGCCGTGATTCTGCTGCTGCTCACGCCGTACTACATCGCCCTGAGCGTTTCGATCATGCTGGGCCTTCCCGCGCTGATGTGGGCCGTGGTCTCGCTGTGGGCACTGACGGTCTGGATGAAGCGGGGCGGGAATGTGTGGCTGGTGGTTTCGGCGGTGGCGTTGAGCCTGTCCGTGATGACCAAGCTGTTCACGGGTTTCCTGGTGCCCATCTTCGGGGCCACGGTGCTGGTAAAGGCCTGGTGGGACGGGCGGCCGTCGGTGAAGCCTGTGCAGCGGCTGATGCCGCCGGCGGCGTGGTCCACGGCGTGGTTGGTGCTGACGGGGCTGATGCTGCTGGTCATCGTGCGGCCGTCAGGAATAACCCAGCTCGTCCGGCCGCACGTGGAAGCGCAGGAAGTGTACGCCAAGGTAACCGAAACCGCGAACATTGCCTGGCGTCTGACCGGCGAGGGCAAGCCGGGCGGTGCGGAGGACATCATCCTTCTCGGCGTGATTGGCCTTGGGCTGACGCTCGTGCAGCGGCGCTGGGCTGCCCTGGTCCCCGCCGCCTGGGCGGCGGCATCGTACGTGAGCCTCAGCTACCATGCGCCGATCTGGTACCACCATGTTCCGCTCGTGATGATTCCGGTGGCGCTGCTGGCCGGTGTCGCGATCGGGGGCATTGTGCCCACGACGCGTCGACGCGCGCCCCTTCCTCGGACGGCCGGCGTCGTGGGCACGGTGGTGCTGCGCCTGGCGGCGGTCGCGTGCGCGATCAGCGTGATCGTCGGCATTCCGGGTGAATACGGCAAGTACGCGTCCTCGAAGCAGCTTGGCGGCATGGTGGAGTACGCCCCGCGCGACCGGTATCTGACAGCCGTGATGAAGCAGTACGCCGACCAGAGCCGGTGGGTGTTCTCCGATCGGCAGATCTACGCGTTTGCGGCCGGGGTGCCCGTTCCGCCGGAGCTGAGCGTCACGTCCCGCAAGCGCCTGCTCACCACAAAGATGTCCAACGAGGACATCGTGGACATTCTGCGGAAGTACTCGCCAGATCAGGTTGTGATGGGCGGCTGGCGAATGCCCATGACCACGCCGATGCTGGAGTTTCTCCGGGAGCAGTACACGCTCATCTACTCGGACGAGCTCAACCCGGCAGGCGGCGCCGTCGGCCTGTACGGCGTCTACATCCGCCAGGGAGTGGAGGGGGACGCGCTGGCGGCACTGAAGGCCGCCTTGATCGACGCGCCGGACTGTCCGCAGGCGTATGACAATCTGGGTCGGCAGGAGGCCGCGCGGGGGAACATCGACGCGGCGATGAACTACTATCGGGAAGCCTTGAAGCGCCGTCCGTCGTACGGCGCGGCCCGCGTGCATCGGGCCGAGACCCTGCTGGCGCTCGGGCGATACGAAGAGGGGTTCCGCGAATTCGCCGAAGGGCTCCAGCGGCCCAACGAGCGCGGGCACGTGGATCCGGAACTCGTGATCCAGGCCGCGTGGCGCTGGGCCACGTGCCCCGAGCTGCAGTTTCGTGACGGCGAACGCGCGGAGCGCCTCGCGCAACTGATCCTGAAGCAGTCCGGCGGCTCGGCCGCCAATCTGGATCTTCTGGCCGCGTCGTATGCCGCGCAGGGCCGATTCCAGGACGCGGTGCAGAAAGCCGCGCTGGCCGTCCGCCGGGCGGAAGAGCAGAAACAGGTTGGGCGGGCCCGGATGTATCAACGGCGCCTGGAGCGATACCAGGCCAATCACGCCTGGCAGGAATCGATTCCCGTCCCGCGGTTCCCATGACGCCGCTGGGATCTCGCCAGCAGGAAATCAGCGTTTCTTCGGTGAGGCGGGCGGCACCGGATCGATGCCGCCAGTCGCGAACGGATGGCAGCGGGCCAGCCGGCGCAGGGCCAGCCACCCGCCGCGCCACACGCCGTGCGTGCGAACCGCCTGGGCGGCATACTCGCTGCACGACGGGCAGTAAATGCACGATCCCCCCAGCAGCGGCCGGATGCCGGCCTGGTAGGCCAGAATGGCCGCCAGCACCGCGGTGCGGGGCAGCCAGGCCACGTAGTGCCATATAATTGTCACTATCATCCGCACGGGCTTCCCCTGTCGAGGATGCAGAGTGGGCCATTCGCCGCGCCGCAAGGATGCCGCGACGCCGTCAATGATCCTGCGAACGGGTGATGGGTTCCAGCACGGTGACGGTCTGGCTGGCGCGGTGCTCGCGGCCGTCGGCGGCGGTCATCACGACCTCGATGGTGTGCTCGCCCGGCCTGGTGAGGTACGTCTGTCCGTTAATGCCGTTGGCGATGGGCTGGTTGTTGTCCGTCCAGAGAAAATACGCGCCGCGACGCAGATTCCCCGGGACCACCGCGCTGTAACTGATGAGCAACGGCGCGATACCGATGGTCGAGCTCAGCCTCATGCGGATGGGAGACGTCTCGGCCCGGGGCGCCGGCGTGGCCTGCGTCCGCTCCGGCGTCCGGCCCCGCGAAGGGCTCGACGGCACCGGCGTGGTCGGCAGCGCTCGGTCGGCCGGGGCCGGGTCGGCCGGCGGACTGGCGTACGGACGCTGGGGCGCCGGCGTTCGGCCGTCGCCGCTGGAAGTGCGCTCGTACGCCGGCGGGACCGACGTGACGCGGGGCGAGCGGGAGGGATCCGACGCCCCTCCGGGCACGGGCGGTATGGGCCGGGACGCGGTGATCGCGGTGGGGAGGCCCTGCATGGCCAGGCGGTCCGGTCCGGACAGGTCGATCGGCACGTCCATGATCTGCAGGGCGGCCAACTCGGTGGGCGGCGTCTTGGGCGCGGCCCCGCACGTGCGAGCGAAGAAGGACGCGGGCAGGCTGGGCGTCCGTTCATGACCGAGATCGCTGAATTGTGCGTAGGTCACATCGAAACCCTGCCGGGCGTACCATTGGGCCGCCAGTTTCGATTCCCGGCGGCAGATGGCGAAGTCGTTCTCCGTGATGAAGACGCCGATCTTGTGGTCGCGATATTCCGGGATCCGCGCCGGATCGAGGATGTCCGGCGAGAAATTCGACTGGAAGACGGCCACGCACGAGAACCGGTCCGGGTGACGATTGGCCATGTAATGGGCAAGGTACCCGCCCGACGAGAAACTCGTCGACAGCACGGCGTTCGGGTCGATGTCCGTCGTCTGCGCCAGATGATTCAGGATGGCGATGACGTTCTGCTCGTCCTTTTGCAGCGACGGCGTGACACGTCGAAACGGAAATTCATACATCAGGTCAGCGGTGCGAAGCAGCGGAGCGCAAACGACAAACCCGTACCGGTCCGCCTCCTGTTGCCACTGGCGAATCTGCCGGGAGTCGTTGTCAAACGGCTTCATGCCGTGGAAGCTCACGACCAGCGGCCACCGCCGGGCGGTAACCAGCCGGGGCAACGGCTTGACGTAATCCTCCGGCAGGTAGAGCCAGTAGGCCGCACCAGTCGTCGGCTCATGCTGGTACGTACACAGGCCGTTGCCGGGCTTCTGCCCGACCGCGCAGCCGCCGAACACCGTGGTCAGCGCGCCGGCGCCCAGGGTCAGAAGCACGGTCCGGTATGCAGTTTGCGTCTGTGTCATTAACTCTTCCGAGACTCAATCGGTCGGCCGGGGGTACGGACCCCACCAAAATCAGCCGAACACCCGTCCGCCGGCCACTCGTGGCAGGGGAGGAATGGCGTAACTCCCTCCCGTCTGGTCTGTTGCGCATGGCCCCGGTCTTGTCCCCACCCGCCGCGCCGCGGGAACCGACCCAACGACCCTCAACTGGCACATCCTAGCTGGCGGACCGGCAATCGTCCAAAAATATTCTGCGTTCCGCGGAAATTCGCAGCTCCCGGCCCAATCGGACGTTGGGAGCGGCCTTCACACGCCCGGCGGGTGGACGGACATTGCCCGGGGCAGGCGATTCCGTAGGATAGCGGCGGTTCGAGTTCGCGCGGTTACCGATCCAGCGATAACGCCTCAGTACGCCATGGCCACAAACTCCAGTGTCGCCTCTTCCGGCTCGTTTGTCCATCTGCACCTGCACACCCACTACTCGCTTCTGGACGGGGCCACGCGGATCACCGACCTGATGCAGCGGGTCAAGGCCCTGGCGATGCCGGCCGTGGCCATGACCGACCACGGCAACCTGTTCGGGGCCATCGAGTTCTACGAGGCGGCCCGAAAGGCCGGCGTCAAGCCGATCATCGGATGCGAGGTCTACATGGCCCCGGGCGACCGCCGCGCTCGCGAGTCCGGAGGCATGAAAGAGGCCAGCAGCCACCTGCTGCTGCTGGCCTGCAACCGGACGGGGTACCAGAACCTGCTGAAACTGGCCAGCATCGCGTATCTCGAGGGGTTCTACTACAAGCCGCGGATCGACCGCGAGGTGCTGGCGGCGCACAGCGAGGGCCTGATCTGCACCAGCACGTGCCTGGGCGGCGAGATCCCGCAGGCCCTGCTCCGCGAAAACCCGCAGCAGGCCCGCAAAATCGCCGAGGCGTACCTGCGCATTTTCGGTCCGGACCGGTTCTTCATCGAGCTGCAGGACCACGGGCTGAAGGAACAGGCGCAGACCAATCCGGAACTGGCCGATCTGGCTCGGCAACTCGGGGTGGGCCTGGTGGCCGCCAACGACGTGCATTACCTCGAGCCCGGCGACGTGGAAGCGCACGACGTGCTGTGCTGTATCAACACGGGCGCCAAGGTCAGCGACGCGGACCGGTTCCGCTTCGAGTCGGACCAGTTTTACCTCAAGACGCCGGAGGAGATGCGGGCCCTGTTTCGGGACTACCCCGAGGCGGTCGACAACACGCTTCGCATCGCGGGCCAATGCGACCTGGATCTGGATTTCACGAAGCGCTACGCGCCGGTGTACCGGCTGCCGGACGCCCGCACCGACAAGGAATACCTGCGTGAGCTCGTGTACGAGGGCGCCGCGCGTCGGTACGGCAACCTGACGGACGAAATCCGCGAGCGCATCGACTACGAGCTGGGCGTCATCGCGGACAAGGGTTTTTCCAGCTACTTCCTGATTGTCTGGGACTTCATGCACTACGCCCGGGAGCAGGGCATCCCCTGCAGCGCGCGAGGCAGCGGGTGCAGCTCCGTGGTGAGCTACTGCCTGGGCATTTCCGCGCCCGATCCCCTGCGCTACGGGCTGTATTTCGAACGGTTCATGGACCCGGACCGCGACGAGATGCCGGACATCGACGTGGACATCTGCCAGGAGGGCCGGGGCCGGGTCATCGAATACGTCCGCAACAAGTACGGGCACGTGGCCCAGATCATCACGTTCGGAACGCTCAAGGCCCGGGCCGCGGTCAAAGACGTCAGCCGGGTGATGGGGCTCGACTTCAACGAGGCGAGCCGGCTGACCGGGCTGATTCCCGCCGAGTTGAAGATGACCATCAACAAGGCGCTGGAGCAGGAGCCCGACCTGCAAAAGCGCTACCAGGAGGACGAGACCGTCCGCAAGATCATCGACATCAGCCGCAAAATCGAAGGGCTGGCCCGGCACGCCGGCGTACACGCGGCCGGCGTGGTGGTGGCGGACCAGCCGCTGGACGACTTTCTACCGCTCTACAAGCCGGCCGGCGACGAGCAGATCGTCACCCAGTTCGACGGCCCCACGGTGGAGAAAGTCGGCCTGCTGAAGATGGATTTCCTGGGCCTGCGTACGCTGACCACCCTGGAACGCGCCCGGCAGCTCGTCCGCCAGGGCAAGGGCCTGGACATCGACCTCGAGAAGCTGGACCTGAACGACCCGCAGGTGTATGCCCTGTTCGCCCGCGGCGAGACGAAGGGCGTCTTCCAGTTTGAGTCGGGCGGCATGCGCGATGTGCTCATGAAGATGCGGCCCACCCGCATCGAAGACCTGATCGCGGCGGCCGCCCTCTACCGCCCCGGCCCGATGGCCTACATCGACGCCTACATCGCCCGCAAGCACGGCGAATCGTGGACCACCCCCCACCCCATCATGACCGAGGTGCTGGACGAGACGTACGGCATCATGGTCTACCAGGAGCAGGTGTCCCGGCTGGTCCACCGGCTCGGCGGCCTGGAGCTCAAGCGGGCCTTCCGCCTGGCCAAGGCGATCAGCAAGAAGAAGACCAAGATGATCGAGGCGGAGCGCGGGGCCTTCCTGGAGGGCTGCGAGCGCCAGGGCGTGGTTCGGGCCAAGGGCGACGAAATCTTCAACAACATCGTGAAGTTCGGCGAGTACGCCTTCAACAAGGCGCACTCCACCGGCTACGCGCTCGTGGCCTTTCAGACCGCGTACATGAAGGTCTACCACCCCGTCGAGTTCATGGCGGCCCTCATGACCTTCGAAATGTCCGTCACGGACAAGGTGATGGACCACATCGACGAGTGCCGCCGGATGAACATCCCCGTGCTGCCGCCGGACGTGAACGAGTCGGGCACGGATTTCACCGTCACGTATGGTGAGAAGGGAGCGGCCATCCGGTTCGGGCTCGCCGCGATCAAGGGCGTGGGGGCACGGGCGACGGAATCCATCACCCGCGAACGGCACGCCCGCGGCCGGTTCAAGAACCTGTTCGACTTCTGCGAACGGATCGACTCGGGCGTGGTGAACCGCGCGGCGCTGGAGGCCATGATCAACTGCGGAGCGTTCGACAGCACCGGCGCCATGCGCAAGGCCCTGATCGGCGCCGCGGGGCGAGCCATCGAATCGGGCGCCGCCGCCTCGCGCGACCGGGCGGCGGGGCAAATGAGTTTCTTCAGCGATTTCGGCAACAACGGGGGATCGCCGACGCCCGAGCCGTCACTGTCCACCGAGGAATGGTCCGAGGCCGAGATGCTCGCCCGGGAAAAGGCCGCGCTGGGGTTCTACATCACCCGCCACCCGCTGGCCCGGTTCGGCCGGCTCGTGGAGGCGGGGTCGACGGCCACCACCGCCGCCCTCAAGCGGTTCGCCCAGGGGGCGAAGGTCGTCATCGGCGGCATGATCACCCAGTTACGCACGATCAACACGAAGAACACGCGCAAGCCGGGCAAAATGGGCGTCATCTCCCTGGAGGACTTCAAGGGCAAGGTGGAGGCGCTGGTCTTCGGCGACGAGTACGAGCGGTATCAGCCGCTGCTGACGCCGGATTCCATCATTTTCCTGCGAGGCACGGTGGACCGACGCCGCGAGGAGCCGTCCATCCGCGTGGACGAGGTGATCCCCGCCGCCCAGGCCACCGCCGCCCTGACCGAATCGATTATCCTGACGATCCCGAGCGGCCCCCAAGGCGAAGAACTGCTGGATCCGGTGATCGAGCTGCTCAAGGCCCACGCCGGCGGCCGCGGGACCAAGGGCGCCTATCTCGACGTGCAGACGTCCGAGCCGTTCGTGGCCACCATCAGTTGCGGCCCCGACCTGCGCGTCCCCTGCTCCGCCGCCTTTCTGGATGAAGCCCGCGCCCTCCTCGGCGACGACGCCGTCACCCTCGTCACCGCCGCCGGCCGGCGTCTGCCCCTCGAACACGCCACGGTCGCTCCGTGATTCACGGCCCGCGATGCAGGCCGCCGCTAATACGGGGCCTCAATCCGCTCGAAGCGCATGTTGTTGAAATCGAACAGCTCCCGCGCCTCGTCCAGACCGTCCGGCTTCATCCGGCCGGCCAGCAGCCGGCCGCCTTCGCTCCAGACGAGACGCTCACCGTCCACGTCCGCCCACTCCCACAGCGGGAAGTCGCCGACGCAATCGGTTTCCACCTGCACAAGCTGGTGCCCCTCCTGCCGGTGTCCCGCTCCACACCCCGGTGGGGGCGCGGCGTACACGAGCTTCCGCAGGATCCAGCCCCCTCCGATCGGCTTCTCAAAGGTGGTCGCGAGGGGATCGGCCAGTTCGTCTCCCAGGTGCGCCGGCTTCCAGCCGTCTCGACGAAGCCGGGGGTAGTACACGCCCGCGCATTCATCCACGGCCTCACCGGCACCGGGACGTTCCGGTGCCCGCACGAGCTGCCGCGGAACACGGAGCGGCTTGTGGCCGGGCCCGTCGTGAATCCAATACGAGCCGTCATCAAGAAACAGCCCGCCGCCGTGCCGGGTACTCCCCTTGCCCCAGAGGCCGATCGCCTTGAGGCAGGGTGCCCGGGAGATGGCAGTCCACGCGCCGCCGGCCTCCGGCGAAACCTGCCCGCTCATCGCGAAATAGATGAAGTACTTCCCATCGGGCGACAGGTCGCTGCGCCGCTCGTAGATCCGGCCTTTGAGCCATTGCCCCAGTGTGAACGTGTCGTGGCGGCGGTCCCACAACAGGGTGCAGAAGTGCTTGGACGGACCCCGGCGAATCACCACACCGAGCGGCGCCCTGCGGGCCAGCAGCACGTGTACTCGCGCGGGGACGGAAGGAACGGAAGACATCGAGGAACCTCCGCCTCCAGAATAACACGGGCTCGCTCAGGGATACAGCGGCGAGACGGCCGGG
>CAZPHH010000054.1:0-6873 GCA_964586145.1 uncultured Phycisphaeraceae bacterium
GTCTGACCTATCTAGTTAATCGCCAAACTCCAGGGACCGGCTTTCCAGCCGGTCTTCCCTCCCACCGGTTTCTAGTCTCCAGTTCTTTTGTGTGTCGCTGAACCGATCCCGGCTCGATTGAGACTCCCACGGATTTGGCTGGACGAGAACGAACGAGATCGACAGGGGGAAGGCGAACACCTCGCGTCCGCGCCCGGCCGCGCCCCGAACCACGGCTCGGACGTGCCGTTGGGCCAGGTTGACGTAAGCTCGCACCGCTGCCCCTGCCCGCCTCCTGTGTGAATTCTCTATCGGCGCGTGCTTTTGGCGATAGGCCCTACGTGAAGGCCCCCCGCTATTGTTACATAACGCCCCGGACGCGCTTCATGCGCCGGACCGCGTTCTCGATTCAGCCTGAGTACATGTCTCGGGAAGCCGCCAGAACCCCGCTTCTGCGACGATAATTGGGGCGGCCGAAATTCGCGCAAGAAGCCGGTTGGTGATGTAAAAATGCCAGGATGTGACGCTCGAAGAGGGCTGGCACATTGTTTCCAGTCCGCGCGCAAGTGCTGTTACTACGGGCAGTAGCGAGCGCGTGAAAAATCCGCGGCTGGGAGGTTCTGGCTTGAAACCGGAGCCGGTGGTGTGTTACACTACCTAACGAGGGTGGTGTAGGAAGCAAGGCACTTCTTGCTGCTTCTGGAAGAGAGAGAGAGTTTGTGAGCCCGCACGTGTTGCGCGGACGCCTCAGACCGGCGAAGGCGCTCCCGGCGGGAGGGTTGCGGCGCGAGGTGCTTTCGTGCCCGGCGCCGATCGGCGCCCGCGCCGCCGAAGAGACGGAAAACGTACTTGGAGTACTCTCTCGTAATTTGGCATCCCCGAGTTCTCTTTCGAAGGAGGTTAGGAAGATGAAGTACCTTGCAGTGTGTGGGTTGGTGCTTGCCATGGCGGTGCCGGCAATGGCGGTGCCGACTGTTCAGATCTCGCTCGGCGTGCGAGAGACGGGACAGACGGGCAACATTGGCGACTTCATGCCGAATGCCGGCGGACAGATCGAGTGGTTCGACTATGACGTGCAGACGTTGGTGCTCGACGGCACGTGGCAGCAGTTCACATTCGACATCTCGAACACGGGCATTACCACAAGCCCGTTGTTCACTGGCGACGGTTCGATTTCGCAAGATCGCGGTACGCTTGAGCACATCCGCATCAAGAGCACGGGCTACCGAACGCCGACTCTGTGGGTCGACGAGATCCGGAACATCTACGACCCGGCCGGCCCGCCGCCCGTGGTCGATCAGCTGATCAGCACGTTTGCCGACGACGTGACCAATCCGGGCAACCCGTACCCGGACGGCACGGAAGTGATGTTCCAGGAGCCGGGGTTCTCGGGCTCCACGAACGCGAACTACGATTTGAGCGGCCCGAACAAGTCCGGCATCGACAACACCGTCGGTTATGATGACTCGCATTCGGTCAAGATCGAGTTCTGGTTCATCGACAACGACCCGTCTCGCTGGATCCGTCTGACGCCGTATCTCGCGGGCGGTAACCCCGAGGCCAACCCGCTCCTCGCGGAAGCCGGCGGTCCGACGGCGGCGTATGCCAGCAGCATGGTGACTTTCTGGATGATGGGCATTCCGGAGCCGGCCACGCTGGCCCTGCTGGCGCTGGGCGGACTGGCCGTCCTGCGTCGTCGCTAGGATGTGCTCGTTTGGCGCACGCCGTTGCGCATGTGACTGAAGAACCGGACCCTGTTCCGCCGGCGTTCCCGGGGGGGGAAGCTGCGGGGCAGGGTCCGGTTTGTGTTGGCCCGTAACATGCCGGGCTTCCCGGATGGTCGCGCCGGCGATGGGCGTCACGAAATATGGGACTTCGGGGTGGCGCGAGTGTCCCTGCCCCCCGGGTCGTAAGCCCAATAAGGGGATTCCCCTGCACGTCCGCCCTGCCCGAGCGTGAAGACGCAGACGCCTCCCTTGGCGGGATACGCTTGGAGTGTCCGGGCGCAGCGGATATAATTCCTGGAGGATACCCTCGCGTGCGCGTGGGGCGGGGGAGGAAGCGGCCACTTCCCTGGAGACGTCAAGTTTGCATCTCGAAATCGCGGTCCTCAGGCGCGAAAGGAGCGAAACCAATGCGAAGAGCACCTCTACTTGGGTTGGCCCTCGCGGTCACGGCCGTCGTGGCCGTACCGGCGTGGGGGCAGTTTATCACCACGGTCACGGACTTTGAGGCCGCGTTCTCGCCCCCGGGCGACGGCCTGGCCAACGTGATCTTCCTGGATCCGTCGGTATCCACGTCGTCCCGGGGGATCAACACGAGCGTCTTCAACGACGTGTACCTGTGCAGCCTGTCCACGTGCGGCTCGTTCTTCCAGCAGGTATGCAGCGGGCAGCAGTCGCTGACCATTTCGTGGCAGTGGACCGATCCGGCGTCGGCCACGTCCTGGCTCCGGCTGTCGTCCACCAACACGCCGTGGATTCCCAACCCGTCGCTGCACCTGGCCGGCAAAGTCCGCTTCTGCCTGGGCGGCACCGCGTTCACGAATGACGGTTTTGGCACCGAGGTGAGCGGCGGGAATATTCTGATGGCCATCGGCGTGCGCGAGACGGGCGTCGGCGTTCCCCTCGGCGCGAACGGCGGCACCGCGGGCGACGTGGAATGGGTCGGCCTGAGTGAAAACCCCCTGGCCATTACGGCGGGGCCGGACGGCGTTTGCGATACGACGGCCGATCCGGAGGACATTCAGGCGGCGCCGGTTGGCACGTCCCCCGCGGACGGCGTGTGCGTGACGGCGGGACCGGACCGGGTGCTGAACACTCCGGAGGCCGCCTTGGTCGGCGACGACGAGCGGTTGTCCACGCCCCGCGGCACCATTGTGGTGCCGCTGGACCGCGTGATGCGGCAGTACGAGTTCGACCTGGCGGCCCTGGACGCCGCCGGGGCCGTATACCCGCTGCTGGGTGACGGCAGTCTGGGCGCTGTTCCGAACAACCGCGGGGTGTGGGAGAACTTCTCGTTCACCAACCATCCGCAGAACAGCACGGTCAACGCGAAGCAGGTCCTGCTCTGGCTGGACGACGTGGTGTTCGAGGCGCCGATTCCCAGCCCGCCGACCATCGTCACACTGCCGAACCCGCCGCTGCCGCTGGACACGTCCGTCGGCGTGACGAACATCATCCCGACTGCCACCCTGCTCGAGCTTTACATGCTGGGCCGGGGCACGGAACCGGACTTTCTGCTCGCCAGTGTGGCTGATCCGGGGACCACGGACCTGACGGTGCCCCTGGACATTCCGCTGCCCTACGGCGTGTCGATCGTGGCTCGCCAGACCGTCAACGGTGTGGAAAGCGACAACTCCGCCGCGGTCGGGATCAACGTGCCGGGCAATGCACCCATTCGCCTGACCATGTCCGTCCGGGAAACGGACCAGTACGATCACGACCTGAACTGCGGCGATGACGGCACGGGGTTCGATCCCAACCAGCCGTCGACGTTGGAGTTCATCGGCACGACCGCCACGGACGGATTCGGCATCCCCCGCGGTCGCCGCATCCTGCCGATGGTCGGCTGGCAGGACATCACCTTCAACCCGTGCCCGGACGCGGACGGCGTGTTCCTGTACAGTGGCAACGGGGTCATGGACCTGAACGCCGAGGGGCACACCAACGGCGTGTGGGAGGGCCTGTTCTTCCGGATCGACGCATTGGCTCCGTCCGCCGGCCCGTACAGGATCTACATCGACGACATGGTGGCGATTAACGGCGAAGGCGACGGCGTCGATTGCCTCGTCGACGACTTCGAGTCGTACGAAGTGCAGCAGTACATCGTGGAAGGCACGACGGCGGGCACGGCCGACTCGATCGCCGAGGGTGATGACGTGCAGATCGTCCCGCCGGGGTCGCCCACCTATGTGGGGCAGATCATTATCTCGGGCGGGCCGAACCGCGTGATCGACACCACGCCGGCTGGCGGGGAGGGCATTACGAACAACCGGGCCCGCTTCCAGTCGCCTTCGGCGGCGGGAGGCAGCCAGAACCTGGCGTCCACGCCGGACATCACGGCGATCGACGACACGCAGGCGTACAGCGGCTCGAACTCGCTGCGGGTGGAGTGGGGCTTCGTCAACGCGTCGAACCCGCTGAGCCTGCTGCGTCTGACCACCAACGGCTCGGTAGCCGATCCCCCGCCGGACCTGTCGCGAATTCCTGACCCGGTCATCCCGTTCAGCCTGGACGGCAGTTGGTGTGATGGCCTGGGCGGCGACATCTCCTACAGCTTCAAGCTCAAGATCGAGCCGTCGCCGATTCAGGGCGACTGCGACGACGACCTGGACGTGGACTTGGCGGACTACGCGTGTTTCCAGGAGTGCGCGACTCAATCTCCGTTGTCGCCGCTCTGTCAGGAGAAGTTCGATTACTTCAATGACGGCTCTATTGACGCGGACGACATGCAGATGTTCCTGCTATCGGTGTCCGGGCCGCTCTAGTACGGCGGACTGGACGTTGTGTTGAGCCAATCCGCGCCGGCCGGGTTCCTGACGACCCGGCCGGCGCTGTTCTTGGGGCACGCGGACGGGTTCAGGGGACAGGGAACAAGGGGCGGGAGCAACGGCAACGCCCGCCCGGCCGGGAGGGACCTGGCGCCGATCCGCTCACGGGGCGGAGCCGAGCGGTGGCACCGAAATGCCACGCCCCCGCACCCGGTGTGCCGGGACCGTTCTATATGCCCATATCGCGCATCCATGCAGCATACTTTGCAGGCCAACACAGTTTTCTCTCGCATCGGCCGCGGGGATTGGGCAGACTGGACATTGTCGCAGGGTCAGGCGAGTGGCCGATAAGATGCCCGGAGGCCGCGAGCGACCCGCGCTGCCAACTCGCAGGAGGCTTGTAACACCGGTTATGGGGGGTTAGAATTATATAACCAGGCGAGTTGCGGGGTGGGTCGACGGCTTCCAGCGGCTTGTGGCCCGACAGCTTGGTCCATGTTGACGTCGCGTCTCTGCAAAATGGAAGGCACTTCAATGAGAAGCCCCAACCGAAACACGTCGTGCTATAGGAGCCGTGCGCCGCAGCAGGCGTTCACGCTGATCGAGTTGCTGGTGGTGGTGTCCATCATCGCGCTGTTGATCGCGATTCTTCTGCCCAGCCTGGCCAGGGCCCGCGAGCAGGCCAGGGCGTTGAAGTGCATGGCCAATGCCCGCTCGATTTCGGCCGCCGTCCTTCTCTACGTGCAGGACCATAACGTTCTGCCGGGGCCGCTGCATCCGCCGATCTACCGGCTCACCGCAGACCCGGACAGTCCCTTTGGACTGATGTCCGAAACCACCCAGCGGCCCTGGTTCCTGCTGTATCGGCTGGCGCCCATCATGAGCAAGTCGGACAATTTCCTGAGGTTCGTGGAGAAGGTGTCCGAGTGCCCGACGGCCAAGGGCAAGTTCGTGGACTCCGCGTTTCTGCCGCCGAGCAAGGGGGGGCCTCCCGGCAATCCGGAGTGGTCGCGCCCGTATAACTTCCTCCCGAATACCTGGTTTAACACGAAGCCGCAGTGCTACTTCGGATGGGTCAACATCGGCGTTACCTGGGAGGGGTTCATGAACAACGTCAACGGCCCGAACCCCACGTACCACGTACCCAAGCCGCTGGAAGTAATCAAGCGCCCGGGGGACGAATGGATGTTTGGCGATGCGTGGTGGGACATCA
Source organism: uncultured Phycisphaeraceae bacterium (assembly GCA_964586145.1). Taxonomy (GTDB): domain Bacteria; phylum Planctomycetota; class Phycisphaerae; order UBA1845; family UBA1845; genus JAFGJQ01. The sequence goes on from CAZPHH010000054.1 coordinate 5,685, forward strand.
AGACCATCCGTGTGAATCCGACCACAATCAAGAAGACGCTGTTGGGCACGTGGCAGCTTGGAAACGACAACCCGACCAACGTGTCGAATAACCCCTTGCCCAAAGCGCCCTACCACGGCGGTGGTGATGAGAACGTGCGGTACACCAACCTGCTCTACTTCGACGGGCATGGAGGGGTCCTAAAGGGCAAAGATAGCTGGAAGAAGTTCCCGGCCACCAACCCGCAGGACCAGACGCAATAGAGGAACGATCAAGCCGATTTCACCCTGCGGCCGGCAAGTTCTCTCACGGGGACCTGCTGGCCGCGGCCTTAAAGTGGCTCGACGTGTCTCGGGGCCGTCACCGGCTTCAGCCTCGTGGTGCGCCGGAGCACGCCCGTGCAGCGAGCTGCAGGCGCAGCGTACGCCACTTCGTGCCTGCTTCCTTCGGTCTTTGCATCTCGTTGAGTCCCGATACCATGTCGAGCGACGAGCGACGATACGGAGAGCTGCGCCATGACGGCAGATGAAGTCTCCAACGAACCGCAGAACATGGACCTGCTTCCCACCCGGGAAGGGTACGACCGCTGGGCTGTAATCTACGACGACGAAGACAACCCGCTGATCCGGCTGGAGGAGCCGCAGGTCACGACGCTGCTCGGCGACGTACGCGGCCTCGATGTCCTGGACCTCGGCTGCGGCACGGGTCGGTGGACGGCGCGGCTGGCGACGGCCGGAGCCCACGTAACCGCCCTGGATTTCTCGGCAGGCATGCTGGCGCGCGCCCGAGAGAAAGTGCCGGCGAATGCGGCGGTCCGTTTCGTCGAACACGACATCGCCCGCCTGCTGCCCCTGGCAAACGCCGCGTTTCACCGCGTGCTGTGCGCTCTGGTGCTGGACCACGTACGGGCCCCGGATCGCCTGTTCCGCGAAATGGCCCGCGTGTGCCGGCCGGAAGGCTGCATCGTGATTTCAGTCATGCATCCGGCCATGATGCTGCGCGGCATCACCGCCCGGTTCACCGATCCTGAAACCGGACGAGAAACCCGCCCGCAAAGCGCAGCCAATCAGGTCAGCGACTACGTCATGGCGGCCGTCGGGGCCGGGCTGCACATCGACCACTTGGCCGAACACGCCGTGGACGAGGCCCTGGCCGCCGCGTCGCCCCGGGCGGTGAAGTACGTGGGCTGGCCGCTGCTGCTGTCGATGCG
>CAZPHH010000054.1:6973-22213 GCA_964586145.1 uncultured Phycisphaeraceae bacterium
ACCTCGGTACGTGTGTTCTGGCAGGAGGTACGAGTGGCCGTCAGGTTGAGGTTAAAACGTTTCGGTCGGCGTCATCGGCCGTGCTATCGCGTGGCGGCCATGGACAGCCGGAGCGCCCGGGATGGCCGGGTGATCGAGGAACTGGGACTGTACGATCCGATCGCGCAAGATCCGGCCAAGCAGGTTGTGCTGAACCGGGAACGGATTGAGTACTGGCTGAAGGTGGGCGCGCAGCCGAGCGAGACCGTGGCCAGTCTGATCAAGCGTTCGGGCATCGGCGGCTGACGGTCTTCGCCGGTTTCGCCGGCTGCGGGTTTGACCGTGAAGGCGGCGGAAGGCTCGGCGAACGACCATGCGAATCGATGTCCTGACCCTGTTCCCGGAGGTCTTTGAGCCGTTCCTCCGTTCGAGCATTGTCGGGCGCGCGGTGTCGAGCGGCCTGGTGGAGATCAGGCTGACGAACATCCGCGACTTCGCACACGACCGTCATAAGAGCGTGGATGACACGCCGTTCGGCGGCGGCCCGGGCATGGTGATGGCCTGCGGGCCGATCTTCGAGGCCGTCGAATCGGTTTCAGCCCAACGAGAAGGGCAGCCCCTGCGTGTTTTGCTCACGCCGCAGGGGCGGTTGATGGACCAGTCCGCTGTCCGCGAGTTGGCCGGGCATGAGTGGCTGATGCTGCTCTGCGGGCACTACGAAGGGTTTGACGAGCGGATTCGGCTGGGGCTGGATGCCCGGGAGCTGTCCATCGGCGACTACGTGCTCTCGGGCGGGGAAGCAGCCGCCCTGGTGGTCACGGACGCCGTGGTGCGGCTGCTGCCGGGTGCGCTGGGGCATGAGGATTCGGCCGAGCACGACTCGTTCACCGACGGGTTGCTCGAGTATCCGCAGTACACGCGCCCGCGCGAGTTTCGCGGAATGGCGGTTCCGGACATTCTGCTGTCGGGCGACCACGGCAAGATTGCCGCGTGGCGGCGGGAGCAGGCCGTGGAGCGGACGCAGCAGCGCCGGCCGGACCTTCTGGAGGGTCGAGAGGCGCCGGGTGGACCGGGGGCCGAGAGTGGCTGACGCCCGACCGGCCGGTGCGTAGGTATGCGACGGATGATCGGGGAGGGCGTCCCCGAGAAGACTGGAGAACTCCGGTATACAGCGGAAGGTGAGTCATGAGAAACGAGCTGATCGACATTGCGGAAAAGGCCTACCTCAAGAAGAACGTGCCGGAGTTTCGCATCGGGGATACCGTGGACGTGACCTGCCGGATCATCGAGGGCACGCGGGAGCGGCTCCAGGTGTTCAACGGCACGGTGATCGCGCGGCGGCACCAGGGCATCAACGAGACCTTCACCGTACGGCGCATCGTGAACAACGAGGGTGTGGAGCGGATCTTCATGCTCCACTCGCCGTTGATCGCCAACATCGAGGTGAAGCGCCGGGGTAAGGCCCGCCGGGCCAAGCTGTACTTTCTGCGCGGTCGCGTGGGCAAGGCCCGCCGCCTGAAGGAACGCCGTACGTCGTCCGCCGCCCGAGCGGGTCGGCCGGCCGCCTCCGAAAACATCACGGAGACGGTCCCGCAGAAGTCCGAGGCCCAGACCGTCAACGCCTGAGCCGTGTTTCCTGAGTTCGAGGCTGCGCTCGTTCGTGCCGCGCCGCAGCGTGCTCGGCGGGGTCTTATACTCGGAAATCGGTGAAACGCCCGTCCGTCGCTCCAGACAATCATCCTCCTGGAGGTCATGCCGATGAAGCTCGGCCCGCGCGGCGAGCAGATGGCGGCCGACTATCTCACCCAGCGCGGCTACCGCGTGGTCGCCCGCAACTACCGCTGCCCCGTGGGCGAAATCGACCTGGTGGCCCTGGATGACGACACCGTGGTCTTCGTCGAGGTGAAGACGCGCAGCAGTGACGATGCGGCGGACCCGGAGATCGCGGTGCATCCGGAGAAGCGGCGGCGCCTCACGCGGGCGGGCAGGCACTTTGTCGCCAGGCATCGCCTGCATGAGAAGCCGTGCCGCTTTGACGTGGTGGCGATTGTGGACCGCGGGGACGGGCCGCCCCAGATCGAACACTTCGAAGACGCCTTCCCTCCCGCCGCCGGACGACGGTAAGATTCCGCCGGAGTCAATTTCGCGCCGCGAGTATGCCCATGCTTTGTGACACGCACGCCCATCTGACCTTTGACCCGCTGCTGCACGATCTGCCCGGCGTCCTGAGCCGGGCCCGTTCCGCAGGGGTGTCGCGCATCATCACCGTCGGAACCACCGCCGCGGACTCCGCGCGGGCGGTGGAGACGGCCGCCGGGGCGCCCGACGTCTGGGCCGTGGTCGGGATTCATCCGCACGAAGCCGCCCGCGCCACGGACGCCGACGTGCAGGCCGTCCGCTCGCTCTGCGCCGCCCCGAAGGTCGTGGCCCTGGGAGAGACGGGGCTGGACTACCATTACGATTTCTCCGATCGGCCGTCGCAGCAGCGGCTGTTTGCCGCGCAGTTGTCCATCGCGAAGGAACTCGATCTGCCGCTGGTCGTTCACTGTCGTGAGGCCGTCGACGATGCGGTGGCCATGCTCCGCGACGAGGGCTTTGACGGCCGGCCGGTGGTCTTCCATTGCTTCACGGGGACGGCGCCGGAGGCGGAGCGGATTGCGGCCCACGGCTGGCGGATATCCTTCACCGGCATCGTGACGTTTCCGAATGCGGCTCAGTTGCAGGGCGTGGCGCGGGTGTACCCGGCCGACCGGCTCATGCTGGAGACTGACGCGCCGTATCTCAGCCCGGTGCCGGTCCGCTCAATCCGCCCGAACGAGCCGGCCCACCTGGTCCACACCGCACGCTTCCTGGCCGAGCTGCGCGGCGAATCCTTCGAGGCACTCGCATCTCGCTCGGCCGAAAACGCCCGTGTTTTTTTCGGACTCCCCTGACCGTTCTGCAACCTACGCCGGCCGCTTCAATCCCGTCGCTTTGCCCAGGTTCACTCCGCGCCCACGGAGCGCACGAGACAAAAACGCTTCAACGCCGGTAATGTCCGGGCCTGTGCGACGAGCGACCTGACTTTGCACCGCTCGGGGTGATCGGACCTTTGCGGGAATGGAAGCGTCCGGCTCCCGAGCGTATGGTTGGAGAGGGGAGGCTGTACGAGCAGAACGCGCAAACGGAGGGCAGAAGCATGACAGGCGACCGATTCGAATTGCAGTTGCAGGAGATCCTTGCACGGATCGCCGCCCTGCCGGAGCACCACCGCGCCCGCTTGATGAAAGTGGTGGAGGAAACGCGCGAGCGGCATCAGGAGGTGCGGGAGAGCGTCGCTCGCGCCCGCAGCGCCCTGGACGATTGGCGCATCCTGCAGAAATACCGCATCTTCGACCTGGAGGCCACGCTCCGTGAGCAGCAGTCCGGCCGGCAGCGCCCGCCCGACGACGGGCAACGGTAGCAGCAGGCCGGCTTCTCGCCCGTGCAAAACCTGCCCCGGACCGTTCCTTTCGGCACGAATACCACGTCCCCACGCCACTCGGGGTCGCCGTAATTCCAAAATGGGGCATCCGCCCGACCGTACCAACGGTAGCGTGACTCTGCCGTTCCAACCCCCACATCTGGCCGCTTCGCCTGGAAGAACTGCGCAGAAAGGGATGGATGGGGTGAAATCCCGTGGCAGAGTCCGAGAATGTGGGCTATTCTTAGCCTGCCGAGGCAGTTTGCATGCATTTCCGTCAGACTGCCGGCCGCGCGGGTCACCGAGCCAGACCCGAACGACACACGAAACACACGCGGTCTTAACCTCATAGTGAGTCGAAGGTTTTCATTGCACGATCGCTCGCGCCGCGCCAAGTGCGGGTGGATCGGGGCAGTGGCAAGGAAAGGAATCGGCCGCCGGGAGACATCGGCGGCGAAACACGGACGTTTCACCACCTCGCCCCACGAGGGAGAAAGGACATCCCGATGTCCCCGGAGACCGAGAAGACGCCCATCGAAAAGGTGTGGCGTCGATTCCGCGCCAACCGCCGTACACAAGAACGAAACCGACTCGTCGAACACTACGCTCCTCTTGTGCATGCGGCCGCCGCGCGGCTGGCACGGCGGCTGCCCTCGCACATCGGGATCGACGAAATCAGCAGCGCCGGGTTCGAGGGTTTGATCCAGGCCGTGGAGAGCTTTGACCCGTCGCTCAACACCCGGTTCGAGACGTTCTGCCGGCGGCGCATTGTGGGAGCGGTCATGGACTGGCTGCGCGCCGCCGACGGGCAAAGCCGACTGGTCCGCAGCTTCGAGAGGCTGCGAACCAAGGCGGTGGAGGCTCACCGGGGAGAGTGGGGCTGTCCGCCGACGGCCCAGGAGACGGCCGAACGCATGGGCCTGCCTATTCAGCGATTCGAGGAACTTTCGCGGCTGTCGAGGCTCGGGTGCGAGGTGCATTTCAGCGCAATCGAAGCCCGGGATCACGACACCGCCGATCGCCGCACGGGCGCGTGGGACATGCCCGACCAACGGTCGGTCGACCCGCGGGACGGAATCTCACGAGAAATGCTGGCCGCCTACCTGACCCGCGGCCTGTCACAGTCGGAGCGGCTGGTGCTCGTGCTGTACTACTACGAGTCGCTCACCATGACGGAAACGGGGGCCGTACTCGGCCTCTCGGAGTCTCGCGTGAGCCAGATTCACAAGGACGTGCTGGCCCGCCTGCGCCGGCGAAGCGACGCCGGCCTGGCGGAAGAACTCGCCGCCTGACACCGTGCCAGGCGGGGCGGCGGGCGCCGCCTCACGGAGGAGTTCCGGCGCCCGTCGACTGGACGCGCTCACAAATGTGACGCGGGCGCACGACCCCCCTCGCCCACCGATTCTTCCCACCCCTCACGTCCGGGTCCCGACGCGCCAACGTCTGTCGACGCGACTACCATAGACTGGAGTAGCCTCATGGCGGGAAGACGACGATCACGAACCTGGGGCATCGCCGCCGTGGCGGGTACACTCGTGCCGGTCGGCCTGCTGGCAGGCTGCCCGGGGCAAAAGGAGTCAAAACGAATGGGTACTTCGGAGAACCCGATGGCCGCATCCACCCCCGACCCGGGACCGGCGTCCGTGGCAGACACCGATCCACTGGCGACGGCCATGTTCGGGGCGGGATGCTTCTGGGGCGTGGAACTGACCTTTCGCCGGGTGGAGGGCGTGCTGGACGCGACGGTGGGCTACTCCGGCGGCCACACGGAGAATCCGACCTACCCGCACGTCTGCTCCGGCCAAACAGGTCATGCCGAGGTTGTGCAGTTGAGGTACGATCCCTCTCGCGTGTCGTACGAGCGGCTGCTGGAGGTGTTCTTCGACAGCCACGACCCGACCACACTCGACCGGCAGGGGCCGGACGTCGGTGAGCAGTACCGCTCCGTCATTTTCTACTACGGATCGGAGCAGGAGGCGGCGGCCCGGGCGGCCAAGCAACGCCTGGAGGACACAGGGCGGTGGAAGCGCCCCATCGTCACGCAGATCGAGCCGGCCGGTCCCTTCTATCGGGCCGAGGAGTACCACCAGCGTTATCTGGAGAAGCAGGGCCGCGCGTCGTGCCCGTCACGGGGGCGTTAAGCGAGCGCGTGTGCGGGCTATCGGACGCACTGGTAAACGAAGGCCGGCGGCAGATTACGCCAGACCACCCGGGACGTGCTCACCACGGGGAACCGCTCGAGCAACAGGCGCCGAAACGCCCGACCCGACGGCAGGAGCAGCCCCTGCAGGTACGCAAACGTCACAAACCGTCCGCCGGGGGCAAGGGCCTCCAGCGTGCGGTCCATCAGCGTGTGCTGCAGCTCCGGGCCGAATGCCGCCCAGGGCAGGCCGGACACAATGCAATCCGCCGCCGACAGGCCGTGTCGGCGCAGCCACGTCATGACGTGTACGGCCGAGTCGCAGTAGATGGCCGCTTCAGGAAACTGCCGCCGGAGAGACTGGCACAGGACGCGGTCCAACTCGATGGCAATGAACGTGGCGCCCGGCTTGAGGCGGGCCAGGATCCGCGACGTGAACGCGCCGGTGCCCGGACCGTATTCCACCACAACGTTCGCGTCGTCCAGGCCGCCCCACGAAGTCATGACGTCCGCGAGGTGATGGGAACTCGGGGCGATCGCCCCCACGCGCAACGGCCGGCGCAGAAATCGCCCGGTGAACTGCACTTTGTTCAGCATCGTCGTCACAAACTGCCCCGTGACCGCCTCGACCCCGCGCCAGTACGGCACCACATATACCCTCCCGGCCCCGGGGTACGCAATATGTCGGTGCGGCCCTGGGCCGGGCGTCCGTACCGGCCGCCGGCTTGCCCGCGCCGCCCGGCGGGCTAAGATGGTGCATGGAACGAGAGCGGAGGGCCCGTTCGGCTTCCCGGCCGTCTCGGTGGAGTTTACAGGCCTCCCGATCGCCCCGGGGCGTAGCTCAGCCTGGTTAGAGCGTGTGGTTTGGGACCACAAGGTCGCTGGTTCGAATCCAGTCGCCCCGATTTGAGTTGCCCGCGACCGTCCTTTGGGGCGGTCGTTTCTTTTCCACAGCGGGCCGGCGCCGGGGTTCAACAGCATCTCGCCGCGCTTCTGCGATGGCCAGACGATGATCCGGTCGACGTAAGTGGCGATCACCTCGCGGGTGCGGTCGTTGCGGGTGCCGGCCATCACCTCGTGCAGCCCGGCCAACTGGGCCCGGGCCCACTTCCGAAGTGCCGATTGGTCCCAACCGTTGCGGGCGTGTGCGTTACCGCGGAGTGCCCGCTCAAGCGATTCCTTGCGCTTGCGAAGCTGGGTCAGGCGATCATTGAGCAACGGCAGGTTCGCGGGGTCGATGTTCGTGGTCAGCACCGTCACCGTGTCGGTGATCTGCTGCAGCTCCCGCGTGATGCGGTCCGCATCCACGGCGCCGGCGTTCTGCGGCGTGGCCATCTCCACGAACCGCTCGATGGCGGCTTCTACGGCTTCCTCGTCCGCCAGCACGAGGCGCTGGAGCTTATGGAGCACCCAGCTCTCCAGCGGCTCGGCGCGAAGCGTGGACGGAGCCGGGCAGATGGTCTTGCCGTGTGATCGGCGGCCGGCGCAGGTGTAGTAGCTCGTGATCACCGGGACACGGCCCTTGTGGCGGCCTTTGCGTCGGGGGTCGCCCCAGAAGCGATGCCCGCATTCCCCGCAGACCAGTACGCCGGTCAGCAGCCAGCGACGATCGCGATGGCCGGCGCCGCCCTGGGCCCGGGCCCGGGCCCTCACTCGCGCCTGGGCCTTCTCCCAATCGCTGGCACTGACAATCGCAGGCACTGCGCCCGTGACGATGACCCAGTCATCCGGCGGGGTCTTCACCACCTTGGCCTCGCCCGCTTGCCGGCGGCGGTGTGCGGCCCGCCCGTTCTGCACGCGATAGAACTTCGCCTCGGTGCGGCGGTTCCAGACCAGATCACCGCGGTACGTCGGGTTCTCCAGCAGGGCCTTGGGCGCCTTGACCGCCGCCCGCAGCCGCTGGGCGCTCCGGATGCGGACCGACTTGCCCGTGTCCTGGTTGGTGGCGTCCCAGCCGTCGTGGCGGTTCTCGCCGGTGATGCGGACGGACACGACCTCCCGTGATCCTTCGGCCCGCGTTCGGGCGGCTACAACGCGTCGATGTACTTCTGGAGGTTTTTGCCTTCCGTTTCGGCGGCCTGCATGCCCAGCACGAACGCCCGCTGAATCACCCGCTTCAGGGCCGCGACGTGTACCTCGTGGAAATCCAGGCAGTCGCGGTTCCGGGTTTCGAGCGTCTCGATCCCCATCTCCGCGGCCAGGCGGCCGGCCAGGTCGTCCAATCGAGCCTTCGCGTTGTTCGTCTTCGTCGTCATCTGCATTCTCCTTTTTTGTTCTTGGAACTCGTCGTCCACACCCATGTCATTGCCATGAGAATGCACCGGAATCCAGGCGATTCGCAGGATTATTCGATGTTTCTTTCTTCAGTGTCACCGGATGGCACCTTCTGGCTCACGGGAGCCGAATGGCCGCCCGGCGGGCCCCCATCGGCCCGCCGGGGCTCGCGTTCGAGCTACTCGCCCAGGGTCTCCTCGATGCGCTCCCGTTCGATCCCGGAGATGAACTCCAGGGTGTCGATCAGGTTGCTGCGGACCTGGCCCATCGAGCCCGCGTGGCCCCAGTTCAGCGGGTCGATCCGGGCCTGCTCGTCGCTCTTGTCGAGCTCCATCTGCAGCCAATCGATCAGCCGGGCGATGTCGGCCCGGTGGGCCTGGTAAAGCTCCAGGGCCTTCGGTGTGGCTTTCTTTTCGTTCCTCGTGGTCATCTTCGTTCTCCTTCGCGTTTGGAACTCGCTGTTCACACTGATGTCATTGCCATGCGAATGGCGAGAAGGGAAGGCGAATCGCGGAATAATCTGCGGAATCTGCAATCATGTTCGATACAGTGTCCCTGCGTGACACTAAGTGGCTCACGGGAGCCACTGTGGCCCCGGGCGATCGGGGTGGCCCACGTGGTCGCCCGGCCCGGCGTGCGTCGAACAGGCGCAAACGACGGGCCGCCCGTGGCGGCCATGATGTTGTCGAACCGGACCGTGTGGGAGGCCAGCACTACTCAAGGGGCCACCACGAGCGCCGACGCCAACCTTCCTGCCGGAGGAGCTGCGGTGAAGCCTATCGAATGTCCCGGACGGCGACCGCTTCACTCCCGAGCGTCACCACCCTGGTGCCATCAGTAACGATGCGATGCCCCGGCCGTCGATGCGGTCCGGCGTGAGTGCCAGATCCTGCGGGTCGTTGCCCGCCCGGCACGACCAGTACCGGCGGCGGATGACGAATAGCACGCTGAACCTGTAGAGGTTGATGGGTTCGGCTTCGGGGGCGCCGCCAAGATTGAGAGCGGCTACTGACGGAGAGAGCAAACTCGTGACTTCGCTCCTTCAGCACTTCGCGACGACTTCTGACGTCGCCGCGTTCTTCAGAAAGTGTTGCATGTGTGGCACTGTCTGTTGAAGTATCACTGGCCTGGGGGCTCATTGGGGCCGAGGTCGTCCTGAAGATCACCACGTGACTGCGCGCGCGTGACGTCGCGCATTCTCTCTGTCATCAAGTATCACTTGCCTATCCGTGATGCGCAAGCGTAGAAGAAAAAAAACAATGTCTCGCTTGGCTTTTGTCTTGCAACTGTGCCACGTGCGCGACATAATCTTCATGTCGGGCGACCGCAACACGCGGTGCGATGGCCGCAGGACGGTCGGACATCACCTCTGGTGTAGCGCCTCGCTAGTACCAACCGATCATCCCAGCCGGTCCGCGTCCAAGGCCGAACCCGGCAGTCAATGGAAGGCTGGTGCGTCCAGCCGGGCACGAGTGGCTGCACGTGCCAGAGAGTCTACGCGGTGCTCCATCCTTCCATGAAGAAGCCGCGGGGAAAGCCAGGGTGATCCCTGCCCGCGCTCAGAAACTGAGCCGGGGTACGTGGGGACCGCCCTCACCGTGCATGCCGTATTCCAGACCACGACATGAAGAGAGCGCCCGGTGAGTTTTCGACCGGTGTCGCGGAAGCGCCGGCAAACGTAGGTAGCCCACCGCGTCCGTGATATCGTTTCGGAGCGCAATCGGACGGAGAGCGGTGGGGGTGCGCGCTCAACATCTCCCGATCATCGAGCCCTCCTCAAGTGGTTGAGTCTCCAGCACAGGACCACAGACATGATCCCCAACGCGAAACGTCGACAGGCAACTCTGGGATTCGCGATCGTGGTGCTGGCCGCAACGCCGGCCTTCGGGCAATGGGTCGACCAGAGCTTCCCGCTCCAATCGGGTTGGAACATGATCTTTCTCGAGGTGGATCCAGCCGATGACAGCGCCGATGCAGTTTTCGTGACAGACCCGGCTGTCATCGTGCAAGTCTGGACCCGCCGGCCGAGCGCGATCGAGTCCGTCCTGGACGACACGGGCAGCGGCCTGACCGTCGCGGACAGCTCCTGGCGTGTGTGGGTGCCGCCCGGCGATCCGGCCCGCGCGGTTGACTCGTTGACGGCCGTGCGGGGCGGCGAAGTGTATCTGATCGAGGCGAGCGACGCCGCCACACTTACGATACGCGGCATTCCCAGCCCTTCCCAGACTCCCTGGGAAAAGGGCTTCAACGTCGTCGGTTTCCATGTAAACCCGGCTGCTCCGCCGACTTTCCAGAAATACCTCGCACCCTCTGCGGCCCACGCAACCGCCCAGGTTTTCAAGCTGAATGCCGACGGCACGCTCGTGAAGGTCACCGATCCGGGCACGGCCGCGATCGAAGCCGGCCGAGGCTATTGGGTGTCCTCATCCGGCCGCACGGTTTACGACGGACCGCTGGCGATGGACCCCACGTCCCTCCACGGCCTGGCGTACGGGGAGCACAACGTCGAGCGCAATCTTGATTTCGAGAACCTGGCCGCCGAGCCGCGGACGATCACCCTGACCGTCGTTCCCTCCGTGGGCCCGCCGCCGTCGGATCCAGATCTGCCGGCCAATGCCGGCCTCATCCCCATGAAGTGGCGGAATTATGAGGCTACCCGCGAGGGGGGTCCTCTCTACACGCTCGACCCCCTGGACGAGGCCCACGCGCTGAGTTTCCCGGTGGCCGCCGCGAGCACAACCACGCCGGAGCTTGCCCGGAAGGTGCTCCGGGTCTCTGTGGCCCGCCAGGGCATGGGCTCCGCGAAGGTCCGATCCGGGGGGCGCGGCTCTCAGTACGAGGGCGTCCTGATCATCGATGACGGCGAGGGCTACCAGCGCATGGTGGCCATCTCGGCCGAGGTGCCGGGGCTGGCAGGCCTGTATGCCGGCACGGTTACCGTCGACCACGTCGCCTGGGTCCAGGCCGACGCGCGGATCGTCACCGACCCGGACGAGGACAACGGCTACGAGAACCCGGACATCACCGACAGCACCGACCAGGATCCGGCGGGCACCACAGGCCCGCGGCCGACGGTCAATCCCTTCATCTTCCCGGTGCTCGTCCACTACGACGGGCTGAGCACGTACAAGTGCCTGCGCGAAGTCACGCTGCTGTTCGAACCGGGTGCAACCGGCGAGCCCGGACGCTACGTGCTGGCCACACCGGACTGCGGTAGCCCGTGTGACGCATTGGAGGCAGGCAGCATCATCGACGGCGAGCGTTTCCGGCGCCGGATGGCCACCGCCGCGTTCTCCTTCGAGCAGGACCTGACGCTCACGGGCAGCTTCGAGACCAACCTGGCGGGCACCACCGACGTCGGCACCAACAGCGTGCTCAACCCGTACCGGCATCCCTACCACCCCAACCACGACGGCGACCGGCCGGGAGAGATCCTCGGCGTCACCCGCACGTTTGCATTCGTCTTTTCCGGGGCCCCGCCGCCCGAGTTCGACTTCGCGTGCTCCGCGGAGGCGGACCCCTGGGAATCCCCGGGTGAGGGCGACCGGCTCCTCGAAGGATTCTACTACGAAATCCTCAGCGGCCTGCACAAACGCGACATCCGCGTGTGCGGCACGTTCGAACTGCGGCGTATTTCCACCATCCCGGCACTCAACGACGTGCAGAAGGGGGGGAACTCGCGATGAACCCGCACCATTCCGACAACACGAGAATCCCGCGACAACTCCTGAAATCCACTGGCGCGCCCCGGCGCAGCCGGTCGAGCCCGCCGGGCGGGAGCAGGGCTATGCATCACAGCCGGCGTGGCTCCAGAGCGATGGGGGCCGTGATGGTTCTGCTCCTGAGTGCGGGAGCCGCTGCGCTCGCCGTCACGTTCTCCGCGTTGCGGCCGCAGGCGGAGGCGCGCGGACAAGCCGAGGCCGGGTATTCCGACGGCCTGGACTCCGCGGGGGCGATCGACGTCGCTTCGCAGGAGCCGGCCGAACCCGATCTCGGCGAGCCATACACGACGAACGGGCCGATCCAGGACCCGGCAGCGGACGTTGGGGACGCGTACTCGTACGACGATGAGGACCCGTTGGAGGACGCAGAGGCGTACGTTCCCGCCCCGCCGGTCGCGACAGGTCGCGGGGTCATCCTCTACGTGGATGTATCGGGGAATGATGCATGGGACGGGCTCGCTCCGGCATGGGACGGGGCGCACGGCCCGAAGCGCACGATCCAGGCAGCGATCAATGCCGCTGCCGGGGGTGATGAGATCAGCGTGGCGGCCGGCACGTACACGGAGGCGATCAATCTTCTGGGCAAAGCGGTCTACCTGCACAGCTCGGCGGGACCCGAGGCCACCATCATCAACGGGACCGGCCTGGGCACTTCCGTCGTCACCTGCACCAGCTCTGAAGGCCTGGACACGATTGTGGAAGGCTTCACCGTCACAGGCGGGACGGGAACCGTCACCGGCTTATATAGCCGCGGCGGGGGAATGTACAACTACAACAGCAGCCCGACCGTGTGGAACTGCATCTTTACGGGAAACCAGGTCTCTACTACGTACGGCTACGGCGGGGGCATGGCTACCAATAACGGTTTCCCGACGGTGGCCTACTGCAGGTTCATCGAAAACCAGGCAACGTTCCGTGGCGGCGGTATGTGCAACGAACTAAGCAGCCCAACGGTTGTCAACTGCGTTTTCAGCGGGAACTCGTCAGGCAGGTACGGCGGCGGGCTGCAGAATTGGGACAGCGAACCCACCGTAGTCAATTGCATCTTCACAGGAAACACGGCCGTAATGACCGGCGGTGCGGCATGTACTGAGTGGTACGCTGTGTTCACAGCAGCGAATTGTACATTCAGCGGAAACACGTCGGACAACGGTGTGGGTGGTATCTTCGCAGGATACGCCAGCAGCAGCATCTTGACGAACTGCATCGTCTGGGGCGAGACGGGCGGCGCGATTGGCGGCAGCACCACCGTCACGTACAGCGACATAGAGGGCGGTTATTCCGGTACGGGCAACATCAACGCCGCCCCGCAGTTCTTGGATGCGTCCGGCGGCTATTATCAGCTCTCCGCCGGCTCCCCCTGCATTGACGCGGGCAACACCTTGGCGCTGCCCCCGGACACGGCGGACCTGGATGGCGACGGCAACACGACCGAGCCCGTGCCGTTCGATGCGGCGGGCAACCTCCGTATCGTGGATGGCAACGGAGACGGCACGCCTGTAGTGGATATGGGAGCATACGAATACCCCATCTTCTACGTTGACCTGAGCGCGACGACCGGCGCCGACGACGGCTCGAGTTGGACGAACGCCTTCCTCGACCTCCAGGACGCCCTGGTGGCGGCCGGTAGCGGCGGCGAGATCTGGGTGGCCGCGGGCGTTTACAGGCCCGGAAACGTTCGTACGTCCACCTTCCAGCTCGTGGACGGAGTCGCGATCTACGGGGGGTTTGCCTCGGGCGGCGGGGACGGCACGTTTGCCGCCCGCAATCCGACCACGTACGTCACGACGCTGAGTGGGGACGTCGGAACCCAGGGGCAGTCCTCCGACAACTGCTATCACGTGGTGAAGGCCGTCGGTACCGGTGCGGCGACCGTTCTCGACGGCTTCACCATCATGGGTGGCAACGCCAATGGAGCGTCTCCGAGCAACCAGGGCGGCGGGATGTACGTCAGCGATGGCGGCCCAACGGTGTCCACCTGCACGTTCACTAATAATGTCGCCAGCGCCGAGGGCGGCGGGATGGCGATCATCGACTCTTCGGCGGGTGACTTCTCGCTGGTCAACTGCGCGTTTGCTGGAAACGAGGCGAACAAAGGCGGCGGGCTCTACTACGACTCTCGATTCGATCCCGGCGATCTCTCTATCGCCGATTGCGCGTTCACCGGCAACTCGGCCCAGTCAGACGGTGGCGGGATTTACTCTCTTTACGGCACTGTGACGACGAACCACTGCACGTTCAATTCCAACTCGGCCGGCGCCGCTGGACGTGGTGGTGGCATGTGCATTGAAGCCGGCGAGGCAAGGGTTGCCGGCTGTGCGTTCGGCAACAACAGTGCGGGGGCGGGAGGTGGCGGGATAAGTTATGGGGGGGGGTTATCACTGTTCGTGGTCAACAGCAAGTTCTACGGCAATACGGCAAGCGGCTATGGCGAGGGCGGTGCGATCAGCGTTTGGGATGTCTTCCTTACAGCTCTGGTGGCGAACTGCACGTTCAGCGGCAACGCGGCCCAATACGGAAGAGGGACCGCGATATTCTACCACGATATGGGGGGTATGCCCGAACGGTCCTTCACAACGGTAAACTGCACTTTCAGCCAGAACGGGCAGGTTCCAAGTATCTCCCTCGATTACCAGCCGTACTCCGTGCCACTGATCAACATCCACAACTGTGTTGCCGGAGCCTCAGAATGGATCGAACCCTTCCCCTTCCCCGATCCCGGCCAGCCGTGGCCATCAATCAACTACAATTGCATGGTGGAGGCGCCCTGCTACCCTGGTGGTCCTTATGGGATGGAGTGCGGCGAGGGCAACATTGTCCTCACTGACCCCTGGTTCGTTGACGCGGACGGACCTGACGACATCGTCGGCACCGCGGACGACGATTTGCGCCTGGACGTCGGCTCGCTCTGTATCGACGTGGGCCAAAACGCGGCCGTTCCGGCCGACATGTTTGATCTCGACGCCGACGGGAACACCAGTGAGAAGATGCCGTTCGACCTGGCCGGCTGGCCGCGCTTTGAGGACGATCCCGCCACGCCGGACTGCGCCGCCCCCGTCCATATCGGCGGCGACCCGGGTCCGCCGCGGGACTGCGGCACGCCGCCCATCGTGGACACGGGAGCGTACGAATACTTTACGGACTGCAACCGCAATGATGTGCCGGACGACCAGGAGACCCCGTATGAGGGACCGCTGCACGTCGATGACGACGCCACCGGTCTGAACGACGGGTCGAGCTGGGCCGATGCGTTCACCGAACTGTCCGACGCGCTGGTCTATGCCCGCTGCATCGGTGACTCGATTACCGAGATTCACGTGGCCGGGGGCACTTACTACCCGTTCGAGGCCCACGGGGCCGGCCCGCGTTACGCGAGCTTTGCCTTGATCGACGGGCTGGCGATCTATGGCGGCTACGCGGGGCTGGCGGACCCCGGGAATCCCGATACGCGTGACGTGACCTTGTACGAAACCGTGCTCAGCGGCGACATCGGCACCCCGGACGATCCCTCCGACAACTGCTACCACGTGGTCAAAGCCGTTAATACCAGTGCGGCTACGGTTCTCGACGGGTTTACCATCACGGATGGGAATGCGAATGGGACGTCGGAATACGCCAACGGCGGCGGCATGTACAACAACGGCGGCGCCCCAACGGTGTCCCACTGCACGTTCAGCGGGAAC
>CAZPHH010000054.1:22313-32163 GCA_964586145.1 uncultured Phycisphaeraceae bacterium
CATGTACAACAACGGCGGCGCCCCAACGGTGTCCCACTGCACGTTCAGCGGGAACACGGCTAACTGGGGCGCCGGGATGTGCAACATATCCAGCAGCCCGACGGTGACCGACTGCGCGTTCAGCGCAAATACGGCGGACGCCGACGGCGGCGGCATGCACAACGTCGGCGGCGCCCCAACGGTGTCCCACTGCACGTTCAGCGGGAACACGGCTAACTGGGGCGCCGGGATGTGCAACATATCCAGCAGCCCGACCGTGACCAGTTGTACGTTCAGTGGGAACACGGCCGCCTACGTGGGCGGCGGCATGCACAACCATTCCAGCAGCCTGACGGTGACCACCTGTGCGTTCACCAGTAACACATGCACGTCGGGGCCCGGCGGCGGCATGTACAACCACTCCGGCAGCCCGACGGTGACCACCTGTACATTCAGCGGAAACGCGGCCTCCAGCAACGGCGGGGGAATGTTCTTGCAGAATGTCAACAGCAGCGCGACGGTCACCAACTGCACGTTCAGCGGGAACGGGGCTACCTGGGGCGCCGGGTTGTATAACTATGACAGCGACACGACGATCACCAACTGCGCGTTCAGCGGGAACTCCGCCAGCGACTCCGGCGGCGGAATGCTGAACCAGACCGGGAGCGACCCGACCATCACCAACTGCACATTCGGCGGGAACACGGCGGACGTCAACGGCGGCGGGATGTGCAACTATGGGAACAGCGCCCCGACGGTGGCCAACTGCGTTTTCTGGGACAACACGAACGGGCAGATTTACCCCACCGGCATGGCCGGTGTAACCTGGTGCTGCGTCCAGGACGGTTATATCGGCAACGGCAACATCACCACGGATCCGCGGCTGGCGACGGACCGGGTTCACCTGCTGTCCGGCTCGCCCTGCATCGACGCAGGTGATAACGCGGCGGTGCCGGCCGGCGTGGATACGGACCTCGACGGCGATCCCCGCTTCGCCGACGACCCTGCCACCGTTGACACCGGCAATCCCGGCGCGCCGGGACCGCCCATCGTCGACATCGGGGCCGACGAATACTGGCAGGACTGCAACACGAACGGCATCCCCGACAGCTGCGACCTGACCTGCGTTGGCTCTTGCGGCACTGAATACCCCGGCTGCGGTCAGAGTTCCGACTGCAACGACAACGACTTCCCGGACGAGTGCGAAGTGCCGCCACTCGGCACCGGTGCCGACTGCAATACGAACGGGGTCCCGGATGTCTGCGACGTGCCCCCCATCGGGACCGGCCCGGACTGCCAGCCGAACGGCATCCCGGACGAATGCGAAGTGCCGCCGCTGGGCACCGGGCCGGACTGCCAGCCGAACGGCATCCCGGACGCGTGCGACATCAGCGGAGGCGGCAGTGACGACTACGACGCGAGCGGTGTGCCCGACGAGTGCGAGGACTGCAACGGGAATGGAGTCGCCGACGCCTGCGACGTCGATTGCAGTACGGGCAACTGCGTGGACCACCCGGACGGGTGTGATATTGAGGATCAGTTCAGCCGCGACTGCGACACCAACGGCGTTCCCGATGAGTGTGACATCGCCGGCGACCCCAACCTGGACGTCGACGACGACGGCGTGATGAATATCTGCGACAACTGCCCCTACGTGTACAACCCTGACCAGGCCGACGCCAACACCAACGGTTTCGGCGACGCGTGCGAGAACACGGTTTACCTGGGCGAGGAGCTGCTGCCGCCCGAGAACGTAGGTTTCACCATCGACCCGAGCCAGACGGAGTTGTTCTCGGGTGATCCCGAGACGGTCTTTGTCCACGACATGGGCACGCCGGACGGCGCGGACGACCACTGGTTCGCCCGCTACGCTCCGCCGGCCGGCGCGCCGGTCACCCTCCGCTGGTGGAACGCAGGCAAGACAGAGTCGTTTGACGCCGCCTACCTCATTGCTCCCGGCCCGCCTGTCGCGCCCAACGACTACAACCGGCACGTCAGCGCGGTGAGCTACTTCCCGAACTATCACACGTCAACGCTGGAGTACGACGACTCGCTTGCCCCAAGCGTCCACTTCAACCCGGCCGTTCCGGAGGACTGCGATGGCCAGTTGGATGATGACATTCTGCTCCAAAACGGGCTGATTACAATCGATACTGACTGCATCACGAGTTCCACGACTCCCCGGTACGTGCTAATTCAATATGACGAGAGTCCGGGCGGTCCGCTGGTCGGTTTTGAAGTGCTGACCATCGTCAACGCGGTGGTGCAGGACTCGGACGTGCCCATCGGCCGCCGCCTGGCCAAGCCCGCGGGGGCGGATGACTCCCGGGCCGAAGTCCGTCAGGGACTGGGGCAATATGCATGGCAGCGGCCGTCCGGCGGCACCACCGGTACGACCGACATCTACCCCATCACACCGAACACGCAGTACACGCAGTTCGTGGTGAGCTGGTTCCACAGCAGCCAGGTGGTGCCGTTCGGCGAACTCCCCTCGGCTCCCCCCTGGGATCTGGGGTGGGCTTGGCCGGTCGCCGTCACCCGGCACAAGAGCCACTGGCCGGATGCGCAACTGGGTGATGACCCGCCGCAGGTCCACGTGGTCGACGGGAGCGAGGCGTTACCGGTGGTCGACCTGCGGACCGTGGATCTGTACAGCGGGGGGGTCGAGTGGATGAGCGAGGCGCCCCCGGCAGGCAGCAGCACGGGTCCGCTCGCGCAGATCGTGGAGTACGGCGGTGAGAGTTACTTTGCCGCCGTCAACCCCGGGTGGACCGTACTGAAGTTCGAGGGCCCCGGGCCGGAGGACGTGACCTTCGAGGTCGTCCGGTCGTATTCCCATGACGAGGCGCCGGTGTTTGACGTCAACTCCAACGGGCTGGCCTGGCCCGTGGGAACGTCGATCGAGCGGACGGATCTGCACGATCGAGACACGCCCGACCTCCCGTACGGGTTCCTGTACGACGGACAGCCGTACGCCCCGTGCGTCTATGACGACCTGACACCCGACTGCAACTGCACGCCCGGCGAGGGCACCGGGCAGATCATCCCGGTGAACGACTCGCGGATCGGAGAGTATCCGGAGCACGGCCTGCTGGAGGTGTGGTACTTCCAGGCGGGCCGCGAGACCGCCGACGGCAATTTCGCGGGCGGCATCCGCTGGCCGTACGCCGTGCGCACGTACGAGACGTTCTGGCCCGACACGCCGTGCGACGACCCGGTCGGCACGCCCGGCCTGTGCAAGCAGATCATCATCGCCTCGCGCCTGGGCACGGGACCGGACGGCATCGGCGCGGGGGACTACGGGCCGCAAGCCAAAATCTACAAATCCGGTCGGTGGGACGACGGCCTGCTGGCACCGACAACGACGCTCGGCTGGAACCCCAACGACGAGCACGGCAGCTTGGTTTCCATCGGCGGACGCATGCTGGCCTTCGCCACCCGCGACGACGACCCCTGGGGCGATCTCTTCCCGGGTGACACAACCGGGCATCCGTACGTCCTGGTGCAGTACTGGGACGACGCGCTCGAGCCCCCCCGCTGGGCCATGGACGTGTTAAAGGTAGTGGAGGAGTATCCTCCGGACTTCACGCTGGACTTCGCGCAGTTCGCCTCGCTCAATGCCCAGACCGGTGAACTGGAATTCAGCCCGGTGTACGCCGGCCTTCCGCTCAACCCGCCGCTGTTTCCAATGAATGTTAACGTGCCCAGTGATCCGCCGCCGTGCGCCGGCGGGCCGTTGCCGGTGGAGATCGTAGCCCCCACGGAAACGTCGGGCCTGTGGGCCGATCGCAACAACCAGGTCTGGACGGTCAGCGATCAGCCCGGGAGCGTCCGGCTCTGGGAGAAGTGGGGCCAGGACGGCGACGAGCTTTGTGAGCCATGGTGCCCGGACGGGAACGGCGACCCGACACCGGTCTCCTACGATCCCGCCTGGCCGCCGTACGGCGAGGACTGCGTGGCCGGCGGGCCGTGCGTCCACGTGGATGCTTCCGTGGGTGACACCTGGGAGCGGGACGCCTGCTCGTTCGACGTGCTGCGGGACGAGGTAGGGGTGCGGATCATCGACCCGGGACTCGCGAGCACGGTCGATTACGCGGGCTCCGTTCCGGACTTCTCGCTGCTCCCGCCCCACTTGGCTTCGGGCAAGGACTTTGCCCTGGGCACCATCCTGCCCGACCGGATCGAGAGTTTGAACAGTCCGCCTCGGCTCCGGTTCACGGGGATCATGAGCGACCGGGACCGCGACTGGCTGCTGAGCCCGGTGCTGTGGGGGGGCGGCGCGCCGCCAGGCGCGTATCAGACGGCGATCCAGGCCCTGTACACTCAATCGAGGGAACAGCTCGATCCGGGATATGTTCCGGATCCGGGCCTGGGCTTCACGCCACACCTCACCGTGGGCGATCCCGGGGCCGTTCCCGGTTACGTGACGACCGTCCAGAACAACGACCCTTCGTGTGGCGTCGAACTCGTGCAGGTCGAGGTGTGGCACGCGGCCTGTCCGCCGGCCGAGCCGGAGATCCGAGTGTTTGCTACCGCGTGCCCGCTGGGCGAGACGGTGGTTCTGCAGGTGGATCATGACGCCGGCGGGTACCCGGAGGGTCTTGCATACCAGTGGCAGTACCAGGAGATAGGAGATCCCGCGTGGCATAACTGGATGGTGGATTCGCCCGATCAGTTCGGGCTGCGCGAGCTGGTGCTGAGCGGCCCGGAGGCCCTGGCCGACCGGACGTTCCGCGTTCGCTATCGCGGGTACGCGGGCTGCCCGTGCGACGCCATCCCGGACAACGGCATCCCGGACTGCCCGGTAGTCGGCGACGGCGAGGATCAGTGGCCGTGGGACCAGGACGGGACGGAGGGCTCCGCGTGCAGTGAGTGGTCCCCGGAGAGGATCGTGCCCGGGTGGGTCAAGCGGGTGGTGGCGGGTCTGAACCCGTTCGATTCGCGTCTCACCGATTTCCACGATCCGGAGGGGGCGAATTACACGTACATGACCATGCTGGAGCAGGCGGGCGTGCCGCTGAACGCGGAGACGATGCTGTCCTGCGACCCGGAGGCTCTGCAGGAGACCGGCCTGATCGAGGCTTACGAGAGCGTCACCAATCGGCTCAAGAGCTTCACGATCTTCCAGCGACCGGCCACCACGGCGGAGAACCTGGCCATCCAGTTCATCACCGGCAAGGTCTCCGACCTGTACCGGATGCTGGCCGACGAGGCCTACGCCGATGCGTGCGATCCGACCATCGGGCTGGACTTCGACATTCCCGGGGTGCCGGATCCCACGTACTCCTCGCTCTACGCATTCGAGGGGGAAGTTCTCCAGGGTGCGGGGGGCCTGCTGGACGAGGAGCTGGCTCTGCTGCGCGGGACGGATCAGGACGCGGGCGACAATGTTGCGTTGAAGATCGCCCTGCACAACCGGCTTCGCTGGAACTTCGACGTGTCGGACCGCGGCGAGGCCACGTACATCAGCACCTACAACATCACTAACAAGGACGAGGACCCGAATTACACGATCCGGGATGCCCAGATCATGTACCCGCAGGGCCACGGCGACGCCTGGGGTCACTATCTGACCGCCATGAAGAACTACTACCAGCTTCTCCGGGACAATAACTTCGAGTGGATTGTGGCCACGGAGCAGATCGCCAGCGGGACGGGCACGACCACGCCGGTGACCTACCAGTACGAGCGCCGGTTTGCCCAGGCCGCGGCGGCCAAGGCCCGCACCGGGGCCGACCTCGTGGACCTCACCTTCCGCCAGCGCTACACGGCCGATCCCGCCGCCGATGCCAGCTACCCGGATACCGACCCGGACCGGGCGTGGGGCGTGGCCGACTGGGCTCGCCGGGCCGGCCAGGGCGCCTACTTCGACTGGGCGACGGCGAACGCCCTGCTCGACGATGACGATTCCGGGCACCAGGGCGTCGAGCGCGTGGACCGCAGCACCGTGCCGGAGCTGAAAGAGATTGCCGCCTCCTTCGCGGACATCCAGACCACGCTGGACAACGCGGGCAACGGGTTGAACCCGCTCGGCCTGGCCACGAACGTGGTTCCCTTCGGGATCAGCGTCAGCCAGTTGGAGGCGGGTATATCGCACTATCAGCAGGTGCGCTGCTGGGCGCTTCGATCGCTGCAGAACGCCAAGATTCTGTTTGACTATGCCAACCACGCGAGCCGTCGACTGCGAAACAACCAGGACGCGGCGAATGATTTCAGCGTCAACGTCGCGGCCCAGGAGCAGGATTACAAGGCCCGCCTGGTCGAGATTTTCGGGAGACCCTACGACGAAGACCTCGGCACGCTTTACCCTGCCGACTACGACGGCCCGGACATTTTCCACTTCGAATACGTCGATCCCTCGCCGCTGCTGGACGATCCCCTGCTGGCCGCGGACGCCTTCGCCACCACGTACTCGACGAGGTTCACCGACTACCACGGCCTGATCAACGGCGATCCGAACAACCCACAGGAGTTCGACGTCTCGGTAAACGTGTCCGTCTGCGGACTGGGGCTCATCAGGCCGGCGGGCTGGGGACCTCGCCCCGAGCCGGGCGAAATCCAGGTGGCCCGGGCCGAGGCCGTCCAGGCCATCGGCGAGTTGCGGCAGACCATCGCGGTCTACGACGCTCACTTGCGCCGGATTCAGTCAGAAATCCAGTGCTGGCGGGATTTGACGCTGCTCAACGCCTCGATCCTCAAATACCGGACCGGCTACCAGACTGACGAACAAGATATCCACGACTACATCAAGGCGGCTCACGGTGTCCAAACGGCGGCGAATCTCGTCGCTGAGCGTGCCGTGGACCTCGCCGATGCTGTTGCCGAGGCCTTCCCCAAGAGTGTCGGTCTCTCCATGGATGCCACCGCACCCGCCAGAAGCTTCGCCAAACTGAAGGGCGCGATTTTCAAGACAGTGGCTCTCGCGATTGCGGTCGCGGCGGAAAACACGGAGTTGTGGCTCGAGCAATCGCTGGCGGAGGCCGGTACACAGGTCGAAATCGACATCCTGCGCGTCACAAACGATGCGGCGGAGGCCGCCCAGATCAGCGTCATCGAGCAGCTGATGCGGGAGACTCCCGCCCTGCAGCTCGAGGTCCAGCTCCAGATGGAGGCCGTGCAGCAGGCGGCCGGGCGCTACCAGCAGGCCATCGGGCGGGGCGTGCGGCTGCTGGATCAGCTTGTCGCGCTGCGGAAGAATCTTGCCGGCGTGGCGACGGAGTACCGCTTCAAGGACTTCACCTTCCGCATCCTGCGAAACGAGTCCCTGCAGAAGTACCGGGCGATGTTCGACATGGCGGCCCGGTATACCTACCTGGCCGCCAAGGCCTACGATTACGACACGAACCGGCCGACGACGGCCCGCAACTACCTGGAAGATATCGTCAGGCAGCGGGCCCTCGGATTCGTACCTCCCGACAACGTGGACTGCAACACGTGGTTCGCCGTGCCGACCGCAAGCGCCGGACTGGCCGGTCAGCTCTGGCAACTGGACGCCATGTACGACCCCGAGAACCAGTTCAGCGACGACGTGCATCGGACCTTCAACTTGCGCCAGCAGGTGTTCCTCGCCGGAGGCGACGACGCGGCCTGGCGTCAGGCCCTTTCGCGGTGCGTGGTTCCCGATCTGCTGGCTCTGCCCGAATACCGGCTTTATGCAGATCTGCTGCAATGCGGCAGCGAGCCTTGCGGCGGTCCCGCACTGGTCATCCCGTTCAGCACGACCATCGACGCGGAGCTGAACTACTTCTGCTGGCAGATCAACGGTCCGAACTTTGCCTCCGATGCATACGCCACCAAGTTCCTCCGGTTCGAGGTTCAGTTCGTCGGCCTGCCGCCGGATCCGTACTTGATCCCGACGGTGAACGTCTACCTGCTGCCCGTGGGCAACGACATCATGCGCGTCCCGGAGGCCGACGGGAGCCGCATCCGCGTCTGGAACCTGATCGACCAGGCCCTGCCCAGGCCGATCATGCTGGGCAACTACGAGGACTTCGACTGGATGCCGTGGGCCACCTGGGGTCCCGGTAACGTTGGACAGTCCATCGTCCGACGGCGCCAGCCGAGTGTGGCCGCCTGCGACCCGGCGGTCGGTCCTTGCGACGACAGCAGTTCCCTCGTGGCACGCTCCGTCTGGAACGACCGGTGGGTGCTCGTGATTCCGGACATCTCGCTATCGGTCAACCCCACCTATCCCGGCATCGACACCTTCATCAACGGGGTGCCGGCTCAGAGCATACCGGGCGTGTCGGATATCCGGCTCGTCATCGACGCCGTGAAGTACAATTGGACCCCGCCCAAGAAGGCTGATGAGACGGAGGGCGGCGACGGCCAACAGGAGCAGAAAGACTAGGGACCCCATGAACTGCGAACGTACATCGCGCGAGGTTCAAGCCATGACACGTACCTATCTGGCCATATTCGTGGTTGCCGTGGTAGCCGTTGTGATTCCGTCCATCGCGGGCGTCAGCATGCCGGACGTGGTCCTGTACGGACAGGTGTTCATCGCCCATCAGATGCAGCATGCGCCGGACGACGTGTGGGTCGTCGCTCGCGTCGGCGGTGTGCCCGTGGGCAGCTACCATCTTGGCGACCGGGCTCCCCTCGGGGACTCCTATGCGCTGCGCATCCGCATGGAGTCATTGGCGGACGGCGGCTCGCCCGGCAGCAACACGGCTCACCTTGGCGATACTGCGGACATCTACGTCAAGAAGGGGGTCGGCGAAGAGCAACTGGTTGCGAGCTTCGCGTTGGCTCCCGCCAAAGGCTACGGGCACGTGGAGTACCTTGATCTGGGCGAGCGGATCAAGGGTGACTGGAACGGCGATGCCCAGGTCACGATGAGCGACTATCCGGATTTCGCGACGTGCATGCAGGGGCCGAACGTAGAGACCCGAGGGCAGTGCCCGGCCGTGTACGACTTCGATTTCGATACGGACATCGACCTGGCCGATTTCAGGAACTTTGAACAGGCCTTAGCGGCGGGCAAGAGCAAGAGTTCCTGAGTTGACGTACGTGGAGAATACTTCGACCCGGAAACCCGGACCCGGCGTGATCGGGCGCCCGACGAAAGCGGGCCGTTTGCGCGACGGCTACGCGGAAAGCGGGAAAGGAACCGACGCCTCCACCGACTATTGCTGAACGCCTCCGGCATCCGACGCGGTCGAAGGCTCGGATGTCGACCTGGCGGCCTTTGCTGGCCTTCATTATGAATTCACCGGCTCACGTTCGGCCCCTGAGCGGCAAGGCGCGAGCGTCTACACGGCCACCCGCTCCGGATCGGTCAACGATAACGGGGGGATCTCCGGGGCGGATTCCAGCAGGTGGCCGGTGGACAGCTCCTCCCCGGCGTGGAACGCGAGCTTCGCAGCCAGCGTCACGACTTCCTTCGTCGACCACCCATGTCCTGCCCTTGTCTACGCCGTATTGAAGACGAATCCGGCGTCGCAGTACGCCACGTTCACCTGCTGGCCCGGTTCAAGCTGCTCCTGCAGCAATCCCTGGGTCAGTGGTTCGGCAATGCGACTCGTGAAAACACGCTCAAGAGCCCGAGCGCCGTAGGCCTCATCGTATCCTTCCTTGATGATCCGGCTCTCTGCGTCCGCAGACAGCTTGATCGTCATCCCCCGGTCCCTTAGCACGTTTCTAAACCCACGGCCTCTGGCCGTGTGACCCGAATAGCTTCGGAGCGATCCGGCGTTTACGAGACCGCCCGAAGGCGTAGGCTCTCCCTCCGGGAAGGCCCCGTGGGGCAGGAAGGAGAGCCCTATGCATGATTGGGAAAGCCTGTCCCACGTACGGTGGGAGTGTAAGTATCACGTGGTGATTATACCCAAGTATCGGCGAAAAGTGTTCTATGGACAACTGCGTGACC
>CAZPHH010000055.1:0-13358 GCA_964586145.1 uncultured Phycisphaeraceae bacterium
CTTGGGAAGCTGGCATTCTACCACTGAATTACGCCCGCGTTTCTAAGTCGCTTTCTTACAACGAGTTATAAAGGCGAGGTGTCGGACACCTGCCGGGTTTTCCCTGACAATCTCCCCCTTCCGGATATCACGGAGCGGCCCCCGAGATATCTGGAGACGCAACTTAGAAACATACCACCCGTCAAACCGCTTGACAAGGGAGCGTTTGAATGCGGAAAAGTCCGATCTTTGTTCGGGATCCCTGGCCAGGCAGAAAGCGGCCCATGTCACGCCGGCGGAGACCCTCCGCGAGGGGTGGCCTTGGGAAGGGGGCTTCCGTCCGTTCCCCCGGTCATGCGGTCATGGGCGAAGCTCGCCAAGCCGGTTCGAATGGCCAGACTCCAGAGATCCCGCCGCGGAGCCTGTCGAGTGAGTCCCGAAAGCAACCGCCAGCCATGTACCTGCGACGGGACCCACCCCCCGCGCCCTGGGATGGCCGAGAGGCAGAACGACTCTCGCTCGCCAGGTCCATGCAAAAAGCCGGTCGGCTCGGGGAAACGGCTCGACCGGCTTCGCGGTGTTTCGGGATTGTCTTGGCGGATCACTTCTCCGGCAGCTTGATCGTCTGGCCCACCCTCAACCGGTCAGGGGCAGAGACCTGGTCCTTGTTGAGCTCATACACCTCTCGCCAGCGGTTGCCGTCGCCCAACTCGCTGTCGGCGATCTTCCAGAACGAGTCCCCGGACTTCACCGTGTAGGCCCGCCCACCCGTCGCGGCAGCCGCCGCGGGCTTGTCCGTCGCGGCCGGTTCCGGCCTGGCCGGTCGGTTCAACACGCTCAGGTCGCCCGGCGTTTCCGGAACGATGATCTCCTGCCCGACGATCAGCCGACGGGGGTCCAGGCCCGGGTTCACCCGAATGAGGTACTCCGCGTAATCCTGCTTGCCGTAGAACAGCTCGGCCAAGATGGCCAGCGTGTCACCTTTTCCGATGCGGTAGGTTCGCACCTTTCCCGGCGGCTCGCTTCCCGTGGGTCGCGGCGTGCGGCCGACCAGGGGCAGCGGCCCGCGTGTGTCGGGCCCGGCCACCGGGGGACCGTCCATGATCGGGGCCACCGCGGGCGGCTCGGCAGGTTCGACTCTGGCAGATCCGGCGTCCGTGGCTGCGGCGGCATCTGTAACCCGATCCGCCCCGATGCTGTCCGAAGGCTCGCTCTCCACCGGCGGCCCCGAAGGCGTGGCCGGCGTGGCTCCGTCGACGGGCACAAGGTCGGAAAGCAGAATCGGGCTTTCCGGGCGGTCAGTTCTCGGTGGCAGGGCGGTGGTTCCGGTCCTGTCCGCGGCCGACGGCCGATCCGGCCCGGCCGGCGTAGTCCGCCGATCGCTTACGGACGGACGCGGCGTGACCGGCGCCCTGTTTCCGTCATTCACCGCGGGCCTGCCCGTGCGGGGCGTGTCCGGCCTCGGCGCGGGCGCCTTGCTGTCTGTCGTCGCAACCTGGTCGTCCATCGAAACGGCCTTGTCTTTGCCGTTGCCTACGAAGTACCAGCCGGCAAGGACCACGGCCACCAGCGAAAGCACCAGACCGATTTTCACATCTTTTCGCATGGAACTTGAACCCCCGATTGCGTCGCCTCGAACTGGGGCGTGCGTGGCGCCGGCCGAACGTCAGAATGGGAGAGGCAAATCGCCCGTCACCGGCAGGAATCAAACCGCGCCAGGACTCTCCTCTGACTATACAGTAATTCGAGTTTCGCTCCGGGTCAAGGCGGATCCGCGCGGCACCGCGGCGTGTGAACATTTCTCCGCGCGCGGCGTTCGTGGTATGGTGGCCGTCGTCCCGAGGTCGCGCCCGAAGCGTCATACGCGTGGGAACCCACCGGCGATTCGGCCGGCGAGAAAGGAGTGCGGCCGGCGTGTTCAGGAACGCAGGGCTTCAATACCTAGCTGTGATTTTCTCAGTCGTGGCGGCAGAGGCGTCCGAGTCCACCAGCGGCTCACCCCTCGCGGGGCAGTTCCAGCGATGCCACATGGTTTCGCGCCTGGACGGGGCCGAGGTCGAGTATGCGCTCTGGCTGCCGCCGGGCTATGACCCGGCCCGCCGCTGGCCGGCGATTGTGTTCCTGCACGGCTCGGCCGAGGGCGGGTCCTGGAGCGCTCCCACCGCCGACGGGGCCAGCATCCCGGTCCGCGGGGCGAAGGCGGACTTGCCGTTCGTGGTGATCTACCCGCTGATGCGGGGGACGTGGTCCATCAGCGGCCTGGCCGAACTGGACGTGCTGGAAACGATTGACGACGCCTGTGGCCGGGCCTCCATTGATCCCGACCGCATTCACCTGACGGGCATCTCGCTGGGCGGGTTTGCGGGCTGGCGGATCGCCTGCCGGTACCCGGACCGGTTCGCGAGCGTCAGCCTGTTCTGCGGCGGGGGGGAGCCCGAATTGGCCGGCAACCTCCGCAACGTGCCTGTCCGCGTGTATCACGGGACGGCCGACAAGAACGTGAACATTCGCGAGTCCCGGCGAATGGTCGAGGCGATGCGAGCGGCGGGGATGGAGCCGGTCTACACGGAACTGGTGGATGTGGGCCACACGTGCTGGCTGGGGCCGTATTCCGGTACGGAGCTGTACGACTGGATGGCCCGGCAGGTGCGCGTGGCGGATCCGCGGCGCGTGAGCTACCGAACGGGTTCATTGCGCCACCATCGGGCGTACTGGGTGTCCGTCGACGCGGTGCTGGACCCGGGTATGCCCGCTTCGGTGGACGCATTCGTGCCGGATGCCGGACAGGTCTTGATCCACGCCGAGAGCGTGGGACGGCTGACGCTGTCTCTGCCCGCATCGCTCGTGCCACCAGAGGCGAAGCCGGCGTTTTTCGTGAACAACCAGCCGGCTCAGGCCCTGCGGGTGGACGGCGGCTGGGTCGTGGAAGTCGCGGGCGAGGCGCGTTCGGATCGGTCCAAGCGGCCCGGAATGTCCGGGCCCATTCAGGACGTTTTTTACGATCCGTTCGTGGTGGTCGTGCCGGCCGGGACGTCCAAGGATGCACCAGTGTGGCGGGAGGTGGCCGGACGGGCGCTGGGCTGGACGGAGCGGCTTGTCTTCAAGAACGTCCGCGTGGTCAGCAGCGACGCAGTCACCCCGGAGTTGATGGAGAGTCTGAATCTGATCTGCTTCGGCGACCCGACGGAGGATCCGTGGATGCGGGAGGTGGCGGAGTCGTTGCCCGTAACCTGGTCGGGGGGTCGGCTGAGGGTGGGCGGCGAGCCGGGCCTGGAGAATGCGGCGGCCCTGGTCATGATCTATCCGAATCCGAAAAACCCCGACCGGTATGTGGTGCTGTGCTCCGGCGAGCCGGGCATGACGGCGGCGCTGGCGGCCGGCGTGCTTCAGCCGCCGTTCCTGTCCCGTGCTCCGCGGGAGGACCTGGTGGTGGTCACGACAGACAAGGAGTTCCCCCTGGCTTCCGTGCCGCCGATCGACCCTGACCGGTGGCGTTCGATGGCCGACCCGGTCCCTGCTCGCGGAGCGATCTTCGACCGCAACTGGCAGCTTGGGCCGGAGACGAAGGCCAGACTGCTGGGTGCGGACGTTCCGCGGGTTCAAACGGACTCCCGGGAGTGACGGAGCCCGCCTCGGCGTAGCCACGGGGCCGGCCCGCACGTTTTGCACGGACCGGCCCGGGCGGATGGATCGCGAACGCTACTCCTTTTCCCTGGGCGGGGCCGCCGGCGGGGTCTCGCCCACGGCGGTCATATCCACGACCTCGACGCCGTCCGGAGCCTTGAACTTGAACCGCTCCGCGTCAATCTTGGCGTCGAGCTTGATGTTGCTGACGGTCATGGTGTGAACGGGCTTGCCGTCCGGGCTCATGGTCACCATCTTGACCATGATGCCGGAGTCCTTGGCGTACCACGATTTGGACTTGCCGGTGGTCTCGTCCTTCTCCTTGGGGGTGATCTCCAGCACGTAGCAGTCCTTGCCGTCCACCTTCTCATCGTCCAGGACCTTGACGTCCGCGTCCTTCCTGAGGGTCTCGAACATCTCCTTCGAGGCGACCGGCTTCTGCGCAGGGTCGAGTTTGGTCTTCACGGCCGATTTCTGGAGGCCGTTGTCGGTGAGTGCGTACACGTGCTCGCCGTCCATGATGGTCAGCATCTTCTGCTCCATCTTCTGCTCCTGGTCCCCGAACTTCATGGTCATGGTGGCCTCGTACTCGCTGCGCATCAGGGCCGTGTCGCCCTTTCGCATGTACTCCATGGTGCCCTTCCCGACACTCTTCATCGTCATGCCGTGCTGGTCCGTGTCCATGACCATGGCCAAGTCGGCGGTGTACGACTGGATCTTCTCCGACGCCTCGATGATCTTCTTCTCGATCTCCTCCAGCGAAGCCGCGTTGAGCTGGGAGGCCAGGCCGACCACGAACAAGCCGGCCAGGGCGGCCCGCAGCGTCTCTCTTGTCATTGGTCTCTTTCCTTCTGTTGATTCCGGGCATTCCCCGCGCTCGCGGCACGTCGCCCGAGCCTGTTCCGGGGGCGCGGGCGGCCGTTGGAATGAACGTCCCCTCGCCGACCGCCCGTGCGAATCGGGGAAGTATACCGTCCACCGCAGGTTCGCAAAGGGTATGCCGCACACAACCCCATTGCGAAGAGGCCGTGCCGAACCCTTTTCGAGCAATATCAAGTGCCCCTGAAGCCCCCGGCGAGGATTGCCACAACTCCGGTAGCCACAAAAGGTAGGGTTCAGGGCGAAGCGTCTGAAGACCGGTTGAAAAGCCGGCGCGTCCCGGCTCGCCGGGATCCCACGGGGGAGCCGCCCCAAACGGCGCCTGCCGGGCCGGAGCTTGCGGCCGGCACCCCATGAACGGTTCAACGGTGCGGAGCCGGCAAGGACGCCGGTGTCACACAAGCGTCATCCGGCCATCGCGACCGTGACAGGCTGCGAGCCGGCACGGAGACGGCTTCCTGACGGGTACCGCCCGCGATGCACTGAATGTTCGCCCAGAAGCCGGAGTACGGGGCGGGCGAGCCACTGAACGCGAACGTGCAACCCCACGGCGGGTCGTTCTGGCCGAATATGTCGTCGGTGAAGCCGAGCTCCGCTGGTCCTGCCTGCACCCAGCCGGCGGCGGCGGTGGAGAACGTGGCCACCATCCAGACGGAGTTCGGCAGCGTGATCGGACTGCCGGACATGTCCGCGCTGAGGGTGTAGACGTAGCCGTCGTCGGGCACGGCGGTCCAGGTGGCCGTCGTGTCGGGGATCAGCGTGCCGCCGTCGCCCGGGCAATCCGTGTACAGCGAGACGGTAACATTGAACGCGCCGCCGCCCCCGCCGTAGACGGCCAGGTCGTAATAGACCATGTTCCGCGCGGTGCCGGCCAGGGTGATGTCATCTCCCATAGCCGAGCCGGCGCCGGGGTTGTAGTAAGTGGTGGCCGGGTCGATCTCGTTGCGGTACTCCGGGCACAGGGTGGCGGCGCAGGTGGTGCCATCCCCCTCGAAGGATCCGCCGGCGGCCAGGCATTCCGTCTCTCCGGTGGCGGTGCAGGTCCAGTCCGCCGGCTGACAGCAGGCGCCGAACGCCGGCAATGAACAGTCTGTGGTGGCACAGGTCGTGTCGTCGCCCTGCCAGGTACCGCCGGCCGTGGCGCAGTCCGCTTCGGTTACGTCGATGCACGATTCATCAGCGAGGCAGCACGCGCCGGCGGGCGGCGTGCAGTCCGTGGTGGCGCACGTGGTGCCAAAGCCGCGGAAGTCCGTGCCGGGCGCGCCCTCGCAGTTGGCCTGCGTCAGGTCCAGGCAGAACCCGTTCGAGAAGCAGCACGCGCCGGTGCATGCGCTGGTGGCGCACGTTGTGCCGCCGCCCAGCCACGTGCCGGCTGCCGCGGCGCATTCCACCGCGGTCAGGTCGCTGCACGTGCCGTTGCCGAAGCAGCAGGCGCCTTCCGGGCTGGGCCCGTCAAATGCCATCTGGAACCGGGCGAAGTCCGCCAGATCCACGTGGCCGTCGTTGTTGAAGTCGGCGCAGGTGCAGCCGGTCGGCGGGCTGGCCCCGGGTCCGCGCAGACACGCGATCAGGGCAACCAGGTCCGCGTGATCCACGTCGCCGTCCGAATCCAGATCACCGCCGGTGACGATCAGACGCCAGCTTTGCGTGCCGTTGCCGGTTCCGTTCGTCGCGCGGATGGTGACGAGGTACGCATAATCCGAGGGCCTCGGCACCGGCCACGACACGACACCCGTGCTGTGGTTGATGGTCATGCCGGCCGGGCCTACATCGAGCGACCAGTTGATGATCGGCTCCATGCAGGCGGGCGACGTGGTAGCCGGCGTCGGGCCGACGTAGGGCCCGCCGCAGGCGATGGTTTCGTCGTCGATGGGTACGATGGCCGGCGCGGCCTGGGTGACGCCGAGGTGCAGCGATTCCGTGTCGGAGCCGGCGCTATTCGTCGCCTTGATCTGGATGACGTAGGGGAATTCCGACCGCACCGGGCTTGGCCACGACACCACACCCGTCTGCGGATGGATCGTCATGCCCGCGGGCGGGCTGACCAGGCTCCAGGTGATCGGGTTCATGTTGATCGGATGCGTGACGATCGGCGTCGGGCCGGTGTAGGGCTCGCCGCAGGCGGTGATGTCCTGGCCGAGCGGCTCGATCACAGGCACCAGCCGGTTGACGTGCAGCGGGGTGCAGTACAGTGCGGCGTTGTTGTCTTCGTACTCCTCCGCGATCTGGTTCAGGTCGTCCAGAATGGAGCCGAGATACCAGTCGCCGGCGGCCAGGTCGGACGGAAGGTCCACCTCCACGTCAAACTCGAACCCGTCTCCGAAGGCGATGTCCCACAACAGGTTGCCCAGGAAGATGTCGTTTGTGTCGATCACCGCGTTGGCGGACAGGTAGAAGCCCTGGCTGACGTTGAACGTGTTCGTCGTGCCGAAATTCTCGAT
This sequence comes from uncultured Phycisphaeraceae bacterium, assembly GCA_964586145.1. Taxonomy (GTDB): domain Bacteria; phylum Planctomycetota; class Phycisphaerae; order UBA1845; family UBA1845; genus JAFGJQ01. The sequence continues at coordinate 6,924 of CAZPHH010000055.1, forward strand.
CACGCTGCGGGCGGTGACCGTGCCGCCGGGGTTGACCGCGGCGGGCGTGAAGTAGATCGGCAGCGTCCGGCCGATCAGGGCCGGGTTCGGGTTGGTGGTGAAGATGGCGTTGGCCAGGTCCGTCACGGGCGGCGCGGACGGTCCGCTGTGCGGGTAGAGATACCGGCAGCCGTTTCGGTCGTCCGTGTGCAGCTCGACGATGTTCTCCTGTCCCACCGGGCCGGCCCCGGGATAGTACGGGTTCATGTTGGCGATGAACCACGACGTGCCCGCTCCCGAGCCATCCGGCGGTTCGTGCCCCAGGCCCAGTGCGTGGCCCAGTTCGTGGGTCGCGACCAACAGCAGAGAGTAGCCGTAGGTCTGAGGATTGCCCGTGGTAACGCAGTCCGGGTTGGGATCGAAGTTCCAGCCGTATCCGGCCGCGTCGGCGCTGTACGCCTGGTCCATGTCGTACCAGACGGGCCCGTTGTTCACCATGTAGGTCACGCCGAGCACGCCGGGATCCAGCGTGGCGGCGATGGTGTCGTTGTAGCCGTCGTACGGGTCCAGCGTGTCGAGGCCGTCCATGCTGTACGAGTAGACGAAGTTCGAGGCCGGCACGAGGTTCCACAGGCCCATGCCCGCTACCATCAGGATTTGCGGATCGCTGCCTTCGGGGAAACAGTTGGGCGACAGATACCGGACGCTTTGCGAGCCGGACCATACGACGTCCACGCCGCCGTACTGGAACCACGAGAAACCCAGCACACGGTCGCTGCGCAGACCAACGGCCAAGCCAATCGCTACGAGCAGCACGGGGAGGAATCGGCGAGCTTTCATGACGCCTCACCTCCCTTCGCGGCGGCCTTCGGTTCTCTGGCCGGAGCGTCCGGGGCCGGTGCGGCCGCCCCGCGAACGGTGCCGGGCTCGGAACCTCGGGCGGCGCCTGCGGCCGGAACCAGCGGACGGGCCTGGAGTGGCTCGCGGATGGGCCGGCCGGCCGGTGCCTTCAGGTCGTGCGCCCGGCTGCGATTGAGAATCGGCCGGACCTGCTTGAGAAAATCATCAAGCGCCATGGCCGGCGCGGCGGTAGTCGTTGCCGCGGGCTTGAGCCGGGCGGCGTTGGCGCCGACGAGCCGCTGCTCGGCATGAACGTCGGACGTGCGGGCCACCCGCGCAAAGCCTTCTTCATCGAAGCCGGTGACGGGCTCCAGCCGGTCGTGCCGCATGTGGTGGATGCGTTCGACGCCGTGCTCGTCCGGTCGGGCCAGGAAGGAGCCCTGGAAGAGACCTGCGACGGGGAACGTCCGGTACTGCGGCAGCAGGAACAGCACCCACTTGTCGCCCACGGTGAAGGTGGGCGTACAGCAGACCTGCATCCGCGTGTCGCCGATCCGGCCGCCGGGGACGATCAGCGTGAACGTGGTTGAGGCGTCGGCCGGAGCGCCCTTGAGGTACTCGACCTGCTCGAGCGTCACTCGCGATTCAATTCGCCGCGGCGTGTCCGCGGTCCAATAGGATTCCACCGCGGAAATCCGCCCGACGATCGCCTGCCCCGCCAGGTCCGCCAGTGTGTCGAGGTTCATCGGCTCGACGGTGCTGGCCGGTGAAAGGGCCGCCACCGCGCACACGGCCACCAGTGCGCAGCCCAGGCAAGCGGGTCTGAAACTTCGGCCGATTCTCATGAACGCTCCTCCCCTCATTCCGCGCACAGGAGATGCAACACGGCTCACGCCCCCGGACCACCGCCCGGGACCGCACCGTATTCCATGATACGCGAGCGGCCTCCGCGGTTCTACAACAAGGAACAGCCTGGTGTTGTCCCGGTCGTCCAATAAGAGTCTCGTCCGGTAATTGCCCACGGGGATTCCCGTTTTGCATCAGCCAGCTACAATGTCTCCCGCTCAAGACCTTGCTCATACATGGCACAACTCGGACTCAGGAGAAGACTGACATGGCGTCGCACAGTGTCTTTCGGAAGTGGGTTGCGGCCGTTCTGGTGTGCCTGTTCTGCTGCCCGTTTGTCTTCGCCGATGCGGATTCCCCGAGCGACAAGACGCGTCCGGGGTCCATTTCGGGGCGCGTGGTGGAGGCCGGCACGGGCAAGCCCGTCGCGAATGCGTACGTGGGCGTCGGCGATTTCGGCGACGCGGGCGGCAGCAACCTGGAGCGATTCGAGCAGCAGGGACTCTACGCCCACACGAAAACGGACGCAGAGGGGCGTTTCACTCTGGCGCAGCTTGCACTCGTTGAGCATCCGCTCATCATCACGCACCCGGACTTCATTCGGCACGATCAAGTCGTGCCGCTGGTGAAAGATGCCCCGTCGGTGGAAGTGCAGATCACGCTATACCCCGCCGGGCGCATCCGCGCCCTGATCGTGAACGCCGGCGGCGAGCCCGTTCACGAGCCGATCGTCTTTCGCCTTGAAGCACGCGATAGGCACCGCTTCATCCCGCCCGGAGAGCAACAGCATCTCTCCACGTTCGCCGATTCGTGCTGGACAACACCGGCGCCGGCCGGCGAATTTGCGTTCACCGCTTTGAAGCCCGGCGAGTACGTCGTTGAGGCCTTCAAGGTCAGCGACGACAGCACGACGTACTACGGATGCGCGTTCGGCGTTACAGTGCGCGGGGGAGCGACGACCGAGGCCCGCATCACCCCGGCCGGGCACCGCACCTCACTGCGCATTACGTGATCCGGCAAATGCGAAAACACGTCTGACGATTACGAAGTTCTGGTCGTTCAGCGGAATCCCGGCCGCATCGTCTGGGCCGGCCGCCTCATCTACCACCCGGAAGACCCACGCATCGGCCGTGTCTTCGAGAATGCCTACACCCGCACCGAACCACTGATCGGCGACACGTACGAGTTCCGCAACTTCCCCCCACGCACCCACCTGGAAGTCTTCCTCGTGCACGCGCCCGTCGTCTGGCTTGAAGGCACGAAAGTCACACTGCAGGACGGTATGGAAACCACGGTGACGCTGGGCCGGCGGCTGCCGACCGAAGTATCCCGGCTCAAGACGAACGTCCTGAGGCGGCGCATCCGTTTCGAGAAGACTGACTACCGCGCCGACGAACTCTGCGGATTACTCAACCGCGCCGCCGAACCCGGCCCACGCTTCAACCTTTCGCCAACGCTCAATGAGGCCATGGTGAACCTGCCGGCCAGAGAGGCAACCCTCCTGGAAGTGCTGGAGCGAATTCATACAGAGCTATACTGCTTCATCTACGAAACAGACGAAGACATCGTCGTCCAGGACCGGATGTTCCTCAGCGGCATTGAGTGGCCACACCCCACGCGAAAGCTGGACCTCGAGCCTGAGGCGGGCGCCGAGAATCCGTAGCATCCGGTCGGTGGCCGGGTACAATGCCGCCGTCGCGAATCCGCATTTCGCAGAACGGAGGCTGGTCATGTTTGACGAGATGAACCGACGCGCGTTTCTGAAGCAGACGGCGCAGACGGCGCTGGCCGGGGCGGTGGTGGGCGGGCTGCCCGCGTTCGCAGAAGAAGAACCCCCGACCACGCAGCCGGCCGTCGAGTGGCGCAACAAGCAGCCGACCATGGGCTACGCCAAGTTCGGCCGGGCGAACTTCATGACCAGCCGGTGCGTATTTGGGGCCGGCGGTCTGTACAAAGGCGGCGGCGGCCCCACCCGCCTGCTCGAAGTCGCCATCGAGCGCGGCGTGAACTACATCGACACCGGCCGGCCCTACGCCGGCAGCGAGGCGGCCATCGCCCCCGTCATGAAGCGACATCGCGACAAGGTGTGGATCGTCAGCAAGGCCGGGCATATCGGCTGGCCGGACATGCGGATCAAGCCCGGGCAGGACGCCGAGGCCGCCAAGCTGTACACCGATCAGCTTGAAGAGTCGCTGCGCGACCTTCAGGTGGACACCATCGACTGCTACATGGTCCAGGGCGTGGAGCACGACTGGGTCGTCACCATGGACTCGCTGTACGAGGCGTTCTGCAAGGCCCGCGACGCGGGCAAGGTGCGATTCTTCGGCCTGGCCACGCACACGAACGTGTCCCGCGTGTGCGAGCTGGCCGCCGAGAGCAAGCGATACGACGTGGTGATGCCGGCCGTCAATCCGAACAGCCTGGCCGAGCTGGCACCGGCCATTCGCAAAATGCACGAGGCGGGCATCGGCGTGGTAAGCATGAAGACCTCCGGCCCGATCACGCGGGACCCGAAGGTCTACGACGAACACTACAAGCAGATGTTCGCCGGGCAGGATCTGTCGCCGTTCCAGCGGGCGTATGCGTACATGCTGTTCCGCGGCAACATCGACGCGTTCAACTCGCACTGCCCGAACGTGCAGATTCTCGACGAGAACCTCAAGGTGCCCACGCTGAAGTTCAGCCAGGCGGAGCTGGACCGCCTGGAGCCGCAGGTGCTCACCGACGCCCGCGGCGCCTGCCACCACTGCGGCGCATGCACCGCCGCCTGTCCGGAGGGCATCCGCGTGGCCGACCTGCTCCGCGCCCGGGCGTACACGCACACGTACGGCGACCCGGACCTGGCCGCGCAGATCTACCGCCAGGCCGGCCGATCACCGTCGGTCGCCTGCACCGCCTGCGGCACGTGTCGAGCCGCGTGTCCGGAGTCGATCGACCTGCCGAGCATCGTAGGCTGCAGGCTGTAGCCCGTAGGCTGTCGGGATTGGATGCCACTGCTTCTTGATCGGTGGCTGGCACCCAATCCCATAAGGGAAACCGACAGACCGGCTGGAAAGCCGGTCCCACAAAGAGAAAGCCGGTCCCACAGCGGAGCCGGTCCCACGGCAGAGTCGGTCCCGCAGAGAGGGCCGGTCCCACGGTGGGGGCGGCAGCCTTGACGCGATGACCTTCCGACCCCGTGATCCCTCCTCCTCACATCTTCCTCGCCACCTCTTCCGCGACTTCCAGCGTGGTGTTCTTCAGGCCCACGTCGTAGGTGCCGACCTTGTGCTCCTGGATGACCTTGGCGATGGCGGTTTCCAGGCGCGTGGCCAGTTCGGCCTCGCCCAGCCAGTCGAACATCAGCTTGCAGGTCAGCAGCATCGCCATCGGGTTCACCTTGTACATCCCCGCGTATTTCGGGGCGGAGCCGTGCGTCGGCTCGAAGACGGCGTAGGAGTCGCCGATGTTCGCGGCGCTGGCGAAGCCCAGCCCGCCCACCAGCCCGGCCGCCAGGTCGGAGAGGATGTCGCCGAACATGTTTTCCGCGACCAGCACGTCGTAGTCCTGTGGGTTTTTCAGCAGCCACATGCACTGGGCGTCGATGTTCGTCTCCCACAGCGGGATTTCCGGGTAACTCTTGGCCACCTCGCGGGCCACGCGGGTGATCAGTCCGCCGGTCTCCCGCAGCACATTGGGCTTGTCCACCAGGGTCACGGAGCGCCGCTTATGCGTGCGGGCAAACTCGAACGCCTGGGTCACGATGGACCGGCAGCCGTCCCGTGACATGACGCGCGTGGACAGCGCCAGGTTCTCCAGCCCGTGCTTGCCGAACGCCTTCATCTTCGGGTGGGCGCACAGGGCGTCGAACACCGCCTGGGGGATCGGGTGGAACTCGATCCCGCCGTACATCCCTTCGGTATTCTCGCGGAACACGACCAGGTCGACGCCCTCGCGGTAGTTCAGCGGATTGCCCGGGTAGGCCCTGCACGGCCGCAGGTTCGTGTGGAGGTTCAGCACCTGTCGCATCTTCACGATCGGGCTGAAATACACGCATCCCTTGCCCTTCAGCGACGGGTCCAGTTCCCGGTCCGCCTCGTCTTTGGGCTTGGAGGTGATGGCCCCGAACAGGGCGCAGTGGGTGTTCTTCATCATCTCCAGCGTCCGCTCCGGCAGGGCGTTGCCCTCGCGGCACCAGAAGTCCCAGCCGATGTCGCCGGGGATGTACTCCGCGTCCAGCTTCAGTGCGTCCAGCACGATGCGGGCCGCCTCCATCACGTCGTTGCCCACGCCGTCGCCCGGCAGCCATGCAATCCGATACTGCGCCATGATTGATCGTCTCCGTCGTTGGACCGTGTGACCGGCCGGACCGGCACCGCTGGACCGTTCGACCCGCCTGCTGCCTGTCGGACCACGACCGGCCAGCCGGGGCAGGGTCTGAGAAGGTCGCAACCTGGGCGGTGGGGAACCCGTACGCACACGGGTGAATCGTGACCTGGGGCGGCAGCCTGATGCCCCCGCCATCTCTCCGCGGGGCAGGAGTATACGGGATTCGCCATTCCGCGTCGAGCGCCCCGGATGTCCGGATCGGCCGCACCGACCGGCCCTCGGACAGCCCGACTACCCCGAATGGGGTGCGTGACACCTCCGGCGGGAAGGCAGTTCGCCCAAAATGGGGCGCGGGATCGTAGCCACGGGTGAAGTCTCGGCTTGCCGAGACGGAACCCGTGGACCTCGGCACCATAGCCCGCACCGCCCCGGCAGGGGCGGCGGAAGTGCGTGGAATGCAAC
>CAZPHH010000055.1:13458-31679 GCA_964586145.1 uncultured Phycisphaeraceae bacterium
CTGGAGCGCCCCGCCGGAAGTGACATGGCTCTCCCCGAACGGCTCGCATGGCCGTCCGGTGGCTTCCGGCCGCAGCCCATGCTAGCATTCCTTGTTCTGCGGCCGGCCGCGCCCCGTGGGCGTCAGGCCGCTCCGCGGAGACTGAGGAAGGATCAGAACATGAGATGTCCGATGCTGTGGGTGGTGGCGGTATGGCTCGGCACGGCGGGCGTGACCCTGGGTGAGGACAAGCTGTACCGGGACCTCTCCGTGGACGAGGCCAAGGCCCTGGCCGGCACGGAGAAGAAGCTGGTCTTCATCGACTTCTATGCGGACTGGTGCCAGCCCTGCCGCCTGCTCGAGGCCACGACGTTCAAGGATCCCAAGGTTGTGGAGTGGCTTGGGAAGAACACCGTGGCGCTGAAGGTCAACGGCGACAACAGCCCCAAACTTACCGACCAGTTCAAGGTGGTGTCGTTTCCCACGCTGATCTTCCTCAAGCCCGACGGCACGGAGATCGACCGCCTGATCACCTATGTATCCGCGGAGGAGTTTCTGGAGGCTGCCGCCGGCATCGCCGAGGGCAAGGACGCCATTGCTCGGGCCAAGGAGAAGATCGCCAAAGCGGACGCCACCAACCCGCTGGTCCGCAAGCATCTGGCCTTCGCCTACGCCACCAAGGGTCAGTACAAGATGGCCTTCGACGAATATGTCTGGTGCCTGGAGCAGGGCTTCGCTCGGCATCCCAACCTGTCCGCCATGCGGGGCGTGGTCGCTTCGGAAATGATGATGATGCTCAGCGGGGTATACCCGGCTTTGATCGAGGAGTTGTCGGCCCGCCGCGACACCGTGCGCAGGAAGGTCGAAGAGGGCGCCGTGGAGGTCAACAACATCCTGACCCTGGCCCTCTACGACGAAATCTTTCGCGAGCCCGACCGCACCCTGGCCCTCTACGAGAAGAAACGGGCGGATTCCCGAACGCCAGCCGCCGTCCGGGCCGCCTTCGCGGAGGCCGTCCTGCCCATGCTGCTCCATGCCCGCCGGTATGCGGACATTGCGGCCGATCTGGACATCATGGCCACCGTCGATCGGATCTTCGCGGGCGTGCCTGCGAAGGAGTCCGCGTCGCAGGAAGAGCGCCTCATGGCGGTACTCGCGGTGCCCGCGTACTACCAGGTGCTGGCGGGGCTGGGTCGCACGGAAGACGCGGCCCGGGTGGCCGCCCGCCTGATCGAGCTGGCCGACCAGGCCGAAACGTACGGGGTCCTCGCCTGGAACGGGTATCTCTCGGGCAAGCCCACGCCGGCCGACCTGGAGTACGCCCGCAAGGCGGACCGCCTGACGGAGGGCAAGGACATCGGCGTGATCGACACGCTGGCCCGCCTGCTGCACGCGTCGGGTAACAAGGAGGAGGCGATCCAGACGGCCGAGCGCGGGGTCCGCATCGCCACGGGCTGGCAGGAGCAGGCCCTGATCCAGGAGACGCTTGCGGACATCAAGGCCGACCGGCCGATGCATCCGGGCCTTACGCTCCCGCCCGTGACCACCCAGCCGGCGCCGGGAGCTTCGGGAGAAGACCGCGCGAGCGGCCCCGGCGCGGCCCCATGAGGCAGCCGACCCCGGTCCCCCATCGCAGCAACGTAGTCAACCCCCCGTTCGGTCGTATAATCCCGATGAGCGAAGCGGGCGGTGGCGGCCGCTCATCCGCCTTGGGCGGATGGGAGGAAAGTCCGAACTGGGCAGGGCACGGTGGTTGGTAACGCCAACCCGGCGCAAGCCGAGGGAAAGTGCCACAGAAAACACACCGCCTTCGGGTAAGGGTGAAAAGGTGCGGTAAGAGCGCACCGCGCGGCTGGTGACAGCCGTGGCAGGGCAAACCCCACCGCCAGCAAGCCCAAGCAGCGGCCAGAGGCGGCCCGCCTCGATACGAGCCGCGGGTAGGGTGCTTGAGCCGGTCGGCGACGGCCGGCCCAGATGAATGGTCGCCCGCCGGGCGCCGCCACGTGCGGCCCCGGCGAACAGAATTCGGCTTACAAGCCCGCTTCGCTCTCTTGGGAATTCGCGGCCGGCGGTTCGCCCAGGCGGTCCAGCAGGGTCCGGCCTTCCGTGTGGTCCGGGTCTTTTTCCAGCAACGCCATCAGCGGGGTCCGGGCATCTTCAATCCGACCCACGGCATACATGAGGCGGGCGGCCTCGTAGAGCAGTTCCGGCGGGGCGTTCGCCCCGGTTTGCTCGATGCCGCGCTCGAGGACGGCGATGGCCTGGTGATAGGCCGTCAGGCGGGCCAGGTCCGCCTGATCCTGCACGATCCGGGCGATGGCCAGGTAGATGTCCGCCTGATCCGGGTAGAGACTGAGGCGGGTTTCCTCCACAGTTCGCTGCAGGACCAGCAGGTTGCTCAACTGGCCCAGGCGGCTCACTTCCCCGGGGTTCTCCCGGACCCGTTCGCGGATCAACTCCACGGCCCGTCGCGCTTCCGCCTGCGCTTCGGCCAGGTTCTTCACCTTGGTCTGCGGGTCTGTCGTGGCGTCCTTGAGGGTCTCGAGCAGAATCTGGGCCAGCAGGGCGTGGTATCTCGCCCGCGGCGGCGATTGCAGTGTGATGCCTTGCCGGGCGTGGTCGGCGGCCTCCTTGTACATCTTGCGGTTGGCCCGGACCGTGGCCAGGCCGAAGAAGATTCGCGGTTCCTGCCGGTTCAGTTGGAGGGCCTGCAGGTACTTCGATTCAGCCAGTTCGTGGTACTTCCCCTGCGCCAGGACGTCTCCCAGCAGCTTGAAGCCGAGCCAGTCAAACTGGCCTTCCCTCGGATCCTGGGTGTATCGGGTGATGTAGTCCATGGCCTCCCGGGCGCGGCCTTCGAGCAGCAGCACGCGTCCGAGAACGAACTGGGCTCGCGGATTCAGGGGCTCGTTGGCCAGCACGAAGTTGGCCAGTTCCTTGGCCGTCCGGGCGCGGGTCTGCCACTGCCCGGCGCCGGTCTCGATGGCCTCCTCCGCCGCCGCGATCTCGGCCAGGGCCCGTTCCAGGCTTTCCGGGATGGACGGAGGCGTGCCCGGGGCGCCCGGCGGCGGTGCGGCCGGTGAATCCGCGGTCTGTGCCACGAGCAGACCGGGGGAGCCGATCAGCAGCCAACCGGCTACGGCTGACAGCCACAGCGGCAGGGGAATGTTCATACGGGGACCTCCACTCACTCTCTCTGCGCTACGACACACGTCGCCGCGGGGTTCAAGACCGGCCAATAGTCGCGATCCCGGGCGGTGCGGTCAAGCGGAAGACGCGGCACGGACACCGCGTCCCCCGGAATCATCCTTCAATGGAGAATGTGGAGCCGACGGGCGTTCGATCCCCCGCCCCCTGGGGCGGCGCGGAGGCCGCTTCCTCTCCGCGGGCGGGCGGCAGCGTCGCGGCGGGCGCCTCGGCCGGACCGGCCGCTCCCTGTTCCGCCCGGGTCTGATTGACCTTGTCAATCAGCATGACCCAGGTTTCTCGCTGATAGCGGAGGATTTTGAGGGCGTCGTCCAGGTCGCTGACGCTGTGATGCACGCTGGCGTCCACCAGCTTCCGATAGATGAAGGAGTAAATGGCGGCCATCCGCTCGCACAGTTCGCGGTTGACCTCCGGCCGCAATCCGTTCTGCATTTCCAGGATGATCGCCTGGGCCCGGGACAGCTTGTTGTAGGACGTTTCGTAATCGCGGGCCTCGATGGCATCGCGAGCCTGGAGACTGAACCGGATGGCCCCGTCGTACAGCATCAGATGAAGCTGCTCCGGAGAGGCCGTCATGACCGCGTTGCGAAGGTAGGAATTGGGGGCGCCGCCGGACATACCGGTCCGTACATCGGATTCCGCCGGGGGTGAAATGACCTAAAAACCCTGTGGCGGGCCCGATAACGCGGAGGCTAGGAGGAGCTCAGCGCCAGAGACGCCAGGGCGGTCTGCTGGGCGCTCAGGTTGGCCAGGGCGGATTCCAGGCCCTGGAACTGCCGTTCCAGCCGGGTCCGCTGCCCGTCGAGCAGGGCCTGCATGGCCTCCATGCGGTCGTTCAGGTCGTCCTCCCGATTCTGGAGCGTGGCGGCGGCCCGATCAATCAGCCCTTCGGACGACTTGGTCAGTTCGTCCAGCATCTCGTTGAGGGCCGCCCCGATGCCGTTCTCCTCGTCAGTGAAAAGCTGCTCCACGAGTCTGGGGTTGTCGCGGTACGTCTCGCGGAACTTCTCTTCGTTGAACTCCAGTCGGCCGCTGCGGTACTGGATGCCCACGTCTGCCAGGCGGCTGAGCCCGGCCGTCCCGGACGAATAGGCCTTCAGGACGGAGCGGTTCAGACGGTCCTGGATGCGGCGGGCCGTCACGTCGCCCAGGAGCACGCCGCGGGTCTCCGTCTCGGGGTCGAACTTCGTGTAGTCGCCGATCCGGTCCAGCACCTCGTTGTATTTGGTCACGAAGCTCTTGAGGTCGGTGGCGATCTTGTCAACGTCCTGCGAAACGTTCAGGCTGACCGGTTCCTCGGAGGCCCCCAGCAGGTTCAGGGTCACGCCGGGGATGACGTTGGAGACCGAGTTCGTCGGGCTGGACACCACCACGGGGTTGCCGGTCTGCCCGTCCCCCAGGAAGAACACCGCGTCGCGGGCCTGGACCAGCGTATTGACGGCCAGCCCGGAGTGGCCCACGTCAAACACCAGGTATCCGCGTCTGCCGGAGACCTGGGAGGATACGGTCAGCCGATAGGCGTTGGTCTGTGACCCGTCGTTCACAACGGAGGCCGCCAGGTTCGGATCCGCGTTATTGAGCTTGGTGACCACGTCCTTGAGCGTGTCATCGGCGTCGATATCAATGGTGATTTCCATGGTGCCGTCGATAAAGGTCTGTCCGCCGGCCGCCTCTCCGGCGATTCGGAGGTCCGTGGCGGTGCCGCCTCCCTGGTCCGTGACCTTGAGTGGTTGCGTCCCGCCGGCCGCGTCCGTCAGGAGCAGCCCGTCGCCGTTGGCGTTGATGCCGGCTGTGACCTGAGTCACGTCGGAGTATGAATTGATCAGCCGGATGATGTCGCCGAGCGTTTTCTGGTTCTGGCTGACGTTGACGGTGACGGCGGCGCCGCGGCTGTTGGTAATCCTGAACTGGCCTGTCCGCACGCCCTGTCCGTGGTTCATGTTCTCCAGGCGGGTGGCTTCGGACAGGTAACGAAGCTGCGTGTTGCGGCCGATGAGGCTGGCCCCGGTGGACGACCCCAGCAGGCCCAAGTCGGCCGCGGTGGTGCTTCCGTTTTCCTCCACGACAATCGAGCCGATGTCGGAGCCGGTCTCGTCGACGATCTCGATGCCGTTGCCCGAAGGGTTGATCCGGGCGATGACGTTCGCCCCGCCGGCCGTATTGTTGATGATGTCCAGCACGTTCTGCACGGTCTGGGCCCCGCTGAGGTCATAGGTGGAGCGGTTGCCCAGCCGGTCCGTGACGGCGATGCTGCCGAGGGTTACGCCGCGTCCGCCGTTCAGGGAGTTCAGCAGCACGGTGTTCAGCCCGGCGATCAGGTCGCGTGAGCGGACGGTCTGACCGGTGAACTCGCCTTCGAGCCCCAGGTCCAGGGCCGCCCGGGACAGCACGCCCTCGGCGTCGGCCAGGGCCTCCACCGTGATGCCGCCGCCGCCGATGTTGTTGTCCTCCAGCCGCAGGCCGTTGTTGTCCAGAGACGCGGTGACCAGCGACCAGCCGGAGCCGTCGTCGTTGTCCGCGGCGTAGTTGACGGCCCGGATCACGTCCCCGACGGTGGCGATTCGGAAAATGTCGGATCCGCTGATGAAGTCCTTGTCGACGTCCGCGGCGATGCCCAGGTCCCGGGCGGCGAAGCCGCTGACATCCTCGATCCTGAAGTGGGTCGCCGCGTCGGCGGGCGTGTCCGTGGTGTCGCTGATCTGGAGGTGCGAGCTGACGTAGATCGCCCGCACGCCCACGTCGGCGGCGTTGATCCGGCTCAGCACGTCCTGAATGGTCTGGGCCCCGGACAGGTCCACCTCGGCCGACTTCCCGCTGCGGTCCGTGATGCGGATGATGCCCGGCGGGTTGCCCGAGCCGTCGTCCATTCGCACACCGTTGCCGCTGTTGAGCTGCTCCAGGCGGGTGGTGGGCTGGAGAAAGTCCGATAACGAGACGGTGAAGGAGGCGCCCCCGCCGGTCGTGACGCGGAAGTCGCCGCTGGTGGAAAGGCTGTTGCGGCGCACGCCGTTTCCGTCGTTCAGCGCGGAGAGCAGGGTCGAGTTCACCAGGTTGATCAGATCGGCGCTCTCGATCCGGCCGGTCGTGCTGGCGCCGAGCAGGCCCAGGTCCCGGGCGGAGGATCCCCCGGTCTGATCGGCGATCTGCAGCGGCCCGGTCCCGCCGGACCGGTCTTCAATCACGATGCGGTCGCCGGACACTGACGCTCTGACATTGGCGTCCGTCTGGTTGTTGATGGCGTCGATGATGTCGTCGACGAGCACCGCAGCCCGCAGACTGATCCGGGCAACTCCGCCCGCGCCGTCGGTGATGGTGAAGGTGCCGCGCCGGATGCCCTGTCCGCCTCGCAGGCTGTCGATCTCTGTGGCCGGGTTGAGCTGGCCGTGGCCGATCTCAACGGTCAGAGTGCCCGCGCCCACCGGCGTGGTGTCGGGGTCGGCAAAGCCCTGTCCGATGAGCTGGTGGTTGCTGACCAGCGAGTGGACGCGGAACTGGTACGTGCCGGGCAGCGCTCCCGCGCCGGCCGTGGCGGTCAGGACCGATTCGTCGCTCGACTGGGTCTTGTAGGTCTGGAAAAAAGCGTCCGTGGCGAAGCGGCTGGCGATGTTCTTCACCGCCAGCAGGCGGGCGGACAGGTCCATATAGGCCGTCCGCTGCGTCTGCAGGTTCGACACCCGCTGCTTGAGCAGTTGGAGCGGCTTGGACTGAATCTGGATGAGCTGGTCAATGAGATCCTGGGTGTTCAGTCCGGAAATCAATCCGACGCTGGAAGAGATGCCGCTCATGGCTCCGGGCTCCTTCATCACCCGGGTCGCCGGGCGTCCAGCGCGGGGCGTCCCCGGGAATCACCGTTTTATCGGCACAAAAGAAGGCGGCCCTTAGGACCGGTGCCGGTCCGGTGGGGCCGCCGGAAGATCGGGACCGAAAGGGAGTTAGCCGCCGAGCAGGCCCAGGGCGGTCTGGGGCACCTGCTGGGCGACGCTCAGGGTGAGCTGCGTGCCCTGGATGAGGATCTGGGCCCGGGTCAGGGCCGAGACCTCCACCGCGTAGTCGGCGTCGCGGATGGCCGACTCGCTGGCGGTCACGTTTTCGTAGGCGATCTGCTGGCTGTTGATGTTCGTCTCCATCTTCTGTTTCTGAACGGCCCCCAGCCGTCCGCGGAGACTGGCAATCTGATTGATCGCCTCGGTGATGATTTCCTCGGCCTTCATGTAATTGCCGCGGGCCACTTCGAAGGCCCCGCCGCTGCGGATGTCGCTGAGGAACCGCGTGACCGTGTTGCCCAGGTTGGCCGTCGAAATCGAGTCGATCCCGATCTGGAGCTGCCCCTGCAGGTTCACCTGCGGCGTGATCTGGAACAGGGCCCCGCCGCCGGTGATGTGGAACGTGGACGTGGCGGCCCCGGTGGCGAAGCCGGAGGTCAGGTAGAACCGGGCCTCCAGACCCTGCGTGCGGGTGTCGACGCGCAGCCCTTTGGTATTGGCGAGCTGTCCGTTGACGATGACGATCGGGTCGAATCCTACGTCGCGCGTGGTCGTTCCCGCGGCGGTGGTGTTCATGAACGTGCCGGTGACGGAGCGCACGCTGACAAACGCGTCCGTTCCGAACTCCGTGCTGAGCAGGTGCAGTTGTCCGTCCGTGGAGACGATCGCTTGCACGCCGGTGGAGTCGGTGATGCCGTTGATGGCCTGGGCGATGTCGGCCTGAGTGGCCCCGGACTGGAAGGAGAGAATGTCCACGCCCAGCCGGCCGGACACCTCCACCGTGGTGGCGCTGGTGCTCAGGGCCGCAAACGCCAGGTGGGCCAGTTCCGCCGCCGACTGCACCTCGAGCACCACCTGCTTGGCCCCGCCCTCGGTGATCTGAGCCGCATAGACGCTGGTGTGGGCGATCTCCGTCGTGGTAATGCCGCTGATCTGGTAGCCCAGGGCGCCGTTCAGCAGTTTCTTGCCGGCAAACGTGGTGGTGTTCGCGATCCGGTCGATGCTGGAGAGGATGGCGTCGATCTCGAGCTGGTCCGCGTAGACCTCTTCGGCCGACACGGCGCCTTCGTTGGCAATGTCCAGCACGAGGGCCTTGAGATCCAGCAGCAGGGCGGACACCTCGTTCAGCGAGCCCTCCGCCACCGAAATGACGTTGATCGCCCGCTGCGTGTTGCTGATGGCCGCCTGCAGGCCGCGCATTTCCTTGCGCAGGCCTTCGGAGGCGATCAGCCCCGCCGGATCGTCCTTGCCGCGGTTGATCCGCAGGCCGGTCGAGAGCCGCTCCAGCCGAGTGTACAGGTCGCTGGTGTTGTTGCGGAAGCGTCCCATGGCCACGATGGCCGGGACATTCGTGTTGATGCGAGTCATGGCATCCTCCCTGACAAAGCGGGCATGCCTGGCATCCGTTGCCCGCGATCGTGCGGCCATGCACGATCGGAACGCGGAGCCGAGTCGGGATCGCCTTCGCCATCCGGCGCGTCCGTGCGCCATCCGCGTAGGCGGTCGCGGACTCTGAACCGCATTGCGCATTTCGTCCCGGCCATGCGCGGCCTTTACTTAAATCCCGTCCGATACGGAAGCTGCCGGTTTATGGGACCGCGGCCCGGACCGATAACAGTCCGCCGACGGCACAAAGAACCGCCCGCCGGTCGGGCCAGGGCCGACCGACGGGCGGAAGAAGGCACGGAACGCCGGCTCGCGGGACGTCCGCGTCAGGACAGCAGCGACAGCGCGTTCTGCGGGATCTGGTTGGCCATCTTCAAGGTGGCCAGGTTCGACTGGACCAGAATCTGGGCCCGCGTCATCGAGCTGGTTTCCACCGCGAAGTCCGCGTCACGAATGGCGCTTTCCGCCGCGGCCGTGTTCTCGAACGCGATGAGCAGGCTGTTGATCGTCGTCTCCAGCGTGTCCTTCTGGAACGCGCCGATGCGTCCGCGGAGGCTGGATATCTGTTCCTGGGCCTTGCGCAGGATCCGCTGGGCGTTGTGGTAGTTGCCGCTCTGGATGTCGTTCGCCTGTCCGCGGCCGAGGGAACTCAAACGTCCGAGCACGTGATCGCCCAGCGAACCGGTGTTCACCGACCCGATGCCGATCGTCTCTTGCCCGATGAGGCCCACTTCCGGCGAGATGGCGAACTTGGCGCCTCCGCCGGTGATGGTGAATGTTGTGGTGGTTGCTCCCGCGGTCATCCGGGCAAAGGCCTCATCGAGTTGTAGCTCCAGCGACAGTGTGCCGGAGATGACCGAGGCCTCCAGGCCCCGCGTGGTGGCGCGGGCGCCGTTGATGGTGACCTCCGGGTCCAGACCGTACGCGATGTCGCCGCCGGTCACCGTGAAGTCACCCGGGCTTCCGGCGGAGTTCAGCACGCGCACGCCCACCATGGCGCCGCTGCCCACCTCGGTGCTGGTCAGAACCAACTGGGTGCCGCTGGCCGTTGCGGTGACGCCGGTGAGGTCCTGCGCCGCCCCGATGGCCAGGGCCACGTCGGCCAGCGAGGTGCCCGACGCGAAACTCAGGACGTCCGTGCCGTAGCGGCCGCGAATCTCCAGGGTGGTGCCCGCCGTCAGCTCGCCGCTCGCCCCGGCCCCGGCGCCGACGACCTGGGCCACCGTCGCCGACGACACCATCTGGAGGTTCACGTCGCGGTTGGTGTTCAGCGGGATCTTGGCCGAGTTCACCTGGAGCCCGGTCAGATGGCTGCTGTTCACGCCCGACGTGATGAAGTCGTAGTTCCCGTTGAGCAGCTTCTCACCGTTGAAGGCGGTGACGCCCGCGATGCGGTTGATCGACGACAGAATGGTGTCGATCTGAAGCTGGTTCGCCTCCCGCTCGGCGGCGCTGAGTCCGGCCTCGTTGGCGGTGGTGTCGATCAGGTGCTCCAGCTCCAGCAGGAGGGCGTTGATTTCCCCCAGGCCGGCTTCGGCGATGCCCACCACCTGGTCCGCCCGCCGGGCGTTGTTGATGGCCCCGTTGATGGCCACCTTGGAGGCACGCAGCCCCTCGGATGCAATCAGGCCGGCGGGGTCGTCCTTGCCGGTGTTGATCCGCAGGCCGGTGCTCAGGCGGTTCAACGCCGTGGTCAACGACATGTTGTTGGTGTCGAGGGTCCTCTTGGCGATGAGGTTCTGGACGTTCGTGTTGATGCGAGTCATACGGTTCGTGCCTCCAAACGCGTCTGGGAATCCGCCGCTGGGCCGGCGTCGCAACGCCGCGGCCTGCCAGGTGAGGCGGATCGGTCTGACGGTGCCGCGGCAGGAACAGGCTGCTCGCGGCGGGCTCGTTCATCCGACTGGGTTGTCCGGCAAACCGGTCGGCCGCGCGGCCGCTCGATTCGCCCTTCCGGGTTCACGCCCGTGCCCCGGAGTCCGGAACTCCGGACACGCATCCGCGATGCAGAGGCTCCGTCATGGGCGGGTCCTCCGGCGTGACCACAGCACGAATCGTCGCGCCGATAACGGGTCTTTAAGTCTTTTGGGAAGTGGAAGATGAGACTGGTTTTCCGCTCGCGGATATCAGGACCGAACGGGAATTCCCATAAGCGCCGGCGCCCCGGCGCGAAGCAATCCATCCGGCCTTTTACCGGACAACCTCCAGGGTAAGTCCCCGTAATCACAAGCAGAAATTTTTCTGCGGGCCACCGACAAATGGATGCGGTAATCACCGCACGCGGGGGGGTCCCGGTGCCCGCGGCCGTGCCCGGACGGGCAAACGCATGCGCGGCGCGTGCTACGCGCTCGTGGGCGACGGACGCAGCACGCTTTCGAACGCCGTGCGCGCGTCCGTGCGCGAATCACGATACTTCACGACAATCGCCGCGGCGATCGACAGCCCGTGCGATTCCGCGAACGCGCCCGACGCCGCACGCGCACCCGAAACCACCACCGCGCCCGCCGGAATCACCAGCACGCCGTCGACCGGGCGGAGGATCCGCGCATGCGCCAGGTCATACACCGGCGTGGACGCCGCCAGCACCACGCCCGCCGCCAGCACGGCCCCCCGCCCGATGCGCACGCCTTCGTACACGCCGCAGTTGCCGCCGAGGAACGCTTCGTCCTCCACAATGACCGGCAGCGCGCCGATCGGCTCCAGCACGCCGCCGATCTGGGCCGCCGCCGACACATGCACGTTCCGACCCACCTGCGCGCACGAGCCGACCAGCGCGTGGCTGTCGATCAGGGTCCCGCCGCCCACGTGCGCCCCCACGTTCACGTACGCCGGCGGCATGATGACCACGTCCGGCGCCACGTACGCCCCGCGACGGATCGCCGTGCCTCCCGGCACCACGCGCACGCCCGGCGGACACGCCGATTGCGGGAACAGCAGATCGCGATCGCGATAGGCAAACCCGTCACCGGTCATCGCTTCCAGGCTCGAAAGCCGGAACGCCTGCAGAATCCCCTCTTTCACGTCGCGATTCACCGTCCACCCGCCGGTCCCGTCCGGCTCCGCGGCGCGAAGGGAGCCGTTCTGCAGGGCGTCCAGGAAGGCGATGCACTCGTCACGCGTCTGCGGAATGCTCATGGCCTCAGGCTCCTGCACAGAGGGGCTGGCCGGAGGCGTCCGGTGCCGACGCATTCCGTGCCGGGCACGCCGTCTCCGCGGTGCAGGCCTGCCGCAGGGCCGCCCGCACCGTCTCGCGACAGGCTTCGGACAACGGGGTCAGCGGCGTACGCAGCACGTTCTCGATCAGGCCGAGCTCCGCCAGAGTGAATTTGACGGGAATCGGATTGGACTCGATGAAGTTTGCCCGCATCAGCGGGAACAGCTTCGCGTGCAACGCGGCCGCCTCCTCCCGGCGACCGGCCAGGGCCGCCTGCACCAGGGCCGCGAACGACCTGGGCACCTGGTTCGAGATCACACTGATCACCCCGTCACCGCCCAGGGCGATCATGGGCAGCGCCAGGGAGTCTTCCCCGGAAAGCACCGCGAAATACCGCGGCCGCGACCGCAGAATGGCGGACGCCTGGTCCAGGTCGGCCACCGCCTGCTTGATCCCCACGAACGACGGGCTCTCCGCCAGGCGCAGGACCGTCTCCGGAGCCAGCGTGACCCCCGTGCGACCGGGCACGTTGTACAGAAGGATCGGCAGGTCCGTCGCGTCGGCGATCGCCCGGTAGTGGTCGATCATCCCCTGCTGCGTCGGCTTCACGTAGTACGGCGTGACCTGCAGCAGGACGTTCACCCCGATGCGGGCGCAACGCCGCGACAGGTCCACGGCCTTGGCCGTCTGGTTGCTGCCCGCGCCCGCAATGACCGGCACGCGGCCTGCCGTTTGCTCCACAACGACGGCCAGCGTGCGCTCCCACTCGTCGGTGGTCATGGCGGCGGATTCGCCGGTGGTTCCGCAGGGCACCAGGCCTGCGACGCCGGCCTCCAGTTGACGGTCGACCAGCTTGCGCAGCGACGGTTCATCGATGCGCCCATCCGCGCGGAACGGGGTTGCCAGCGCGGTGTAGACTCCGGTCAGGCGCTGTTCCATGATCCGGACCTTTCCAGGAACGTATCGAAATCCAAGAGGCCGACGGGCCGGGCCTGGACCAGCCACTCCGCCGCCCGTACCGCCCCCGTCGCGAAGATCTCCCGCGACCGGGCCTGGTGCGTGATGACCAGAGACTCCGCCGGCCCCTCGAAAATCACCGTGTGCTCGCCCGGCTGACCGCCCTGACGCAGCGAGACGACGGGCACCGATTCCCGGCCCGATGCCCGGGCAATGATGTCCGCAAGCACGTTCGCCGTGCCGGACGGGGCGTCCACCTTGGCGCTGTGGTGCCGCTCCACCAGGCCCGGCTCGAAGTCGGCAAACGCCCGCAGGGCCACGGCCGCTTCGCGGGCGATCCGGCGCAGGATGGCCACTCCGATCGAGAAGTTGGCGGCGGCCAGCAGCGGTGTGCCCGTTTCCCGCGTCAGTGGCTCCAGGTCTTTCGGGGCCCAGCCCGTGGTTCCGCAGACGACCGGCACGCGCAGCCGCAGCAGGGTGGCCACGTTCGCGCGGGCGGCGGACGGCTGCGTGAACTCGAACGCCACGTCCGGGCGGGCGGCTTCAACCACCTCCGCCAGCGGGGCGCCGCTCAGGTCGATACGGGCGGTGACCTCGTGGCCGCGCTCGCCGGCCACGGCTTCGATGGCGCGTCCCATCTTCCCCAGGCCCACCAGGGCGATTCGCACGGCTGACTCCGTTCCGGCCCGGGCGGAAACACAAACGGCCCGCTCGAATTTCATCGGCGGGCCTTGTCCGTCCACAGAAATGGTTCTTGCGAATCGCCCTCCGCACGATCCTGCCCGCCACTGAACGGCATTGCGTCCACGTCGTGCGTCGCGGCGACCCCCACGGCTGCGTGGAGTGCAGGGTACGAACCCCCACGCCTGGCGTCAAGATGCTTGCGGGATGTGCCCGTCTTCCCCTGCCGCACATACCCGAGGACGAATCCGGACCCGTCACGGCTCCAGCGTGATGGCCTGGTTGTCCGACTCGTCCTTGCCCTGCATGGAGTAGTTGTTGTCCTGGCGCTGGTGGTTGACCTGCAGCTTCTTGCAGTAAAGCTGCTCGACGTCGGCGGCGTTCAGGCCCACGCACTGGGCCATGCTGATCCAGAAGAACAGCAGGTCAATGATCTCGACGCGGGCGTTCTGCACGTCGGCCAGCTCGAACCGCCGGCCCTGCTTGGCCTCCGCGCACCAGTGCTTCCAGTACGTGCAGTCACGCAGCTCCTCCAGCTCGTTGCTGGCCGCCGCGATGTAGTCGTTCAGCCACCGGCCCGCCGTCAGCGGGTCGAACCGCTCCCGCAGGGCCGCTGTGTCGAATCCGATCCGGCGGTTCAACTCCGCCTGGAGTTCAAACAGCTTTTGCAGCACGGCGATCCTCCCGTCCAGCCGAGTTGGAACGCGATCCCGACGGCCGGCCACGCGCCGGGCGCCCGCGGAACGGGCAGGCGCCGCCCGCGGGCGACAAGGTCTTCGCCTTCAGGCCGCCATTGTACGGCCCGCCGCCGCAGGGCGGCAACGCCGCGGAATTCCGGGTCGGCGGGCCGGCTTGCGAAACGCGTTGTGATTCTGTATGGAATGGGGCGCCGGCTCGAGTGGAGCAGGCCCGGAATCGTGATGACCATTTGGGAGATGTTCGCATGGCAGATATTGACAAGCTCAAAGTGACCGTGGATCGCGATGCCTGCATCGGTGACGGTGCGTGCTGCAACGACGCTCCGGAAACCTTCGAAATGGACGACGAGGACAAGGCTGTGGTCAAATCGGGCAGCACCGACAGCCGCGACGCGATCCTCGAGGCCGCCCAGAACTGCCCGACCGACGCGATCACCATTGTCGACAAGGCGACGGGCAAGAAGCTCTATCCCGAGGACTGACGCGGCCGGATTCACCGTCTCCGTCTGCATTCCGATGAAGAGCGGCGAGGCAGCGCCCGTCGCTTTTCGCGCGCGCCCTCCTCCATCTGCGCCCCCCCTTCCTCCCACCGCCGTTTCAGACCCGGGTCCGGATATCATCCGAATAAACCTGAGGTGAAGGTATTCGCCTGAAAGCCGACGGCCCTGCCGCGGGTGCGTCGAACGACCTAACGCCCGTCCCGAAACTCTCCGATGACCAGAACATCGGCGGCCCCAATTCCAGGGGAGGCAGCGGGCCGATCGGCAGGATACGACCCAGGGAGCCCGAGACTCACATGAACGCACACGTGATCGAATCCATCCGGAAATCCGCGGCGGTGCCTTCGATCCCGCAGGTGGTGACCCGCTTTCTGGAGGTCATCCAGGACCCGAACTTCCGTTACGAGGAAGTGGTCAAGGTCCTCTCGGCCGACGCAGGCACCGTCAGCGAAATCCTTCGCCTGGCCAACTCCGCCCTCTTCGGGCTGCCCCGCGAGGTGACCTCCCTGCGGCAGGCCCTGACCCTCCTGGGGCCCAAGCGGACCCGGTCGCTCGTCCTGGGCCGGTGCCTGGTGGATCGGATGAACGACTACCCAACCGGCCGCCTCGACAAAACCTACTTCTGGCGAAGGTCGCTGGTCGGGTCGGTCCTCTCCGCCCGACTGGCCGACGCCGTGGCCCCGGACCTTCGGGAAGAGGCCTTCGTGGCGGGCCTGCTCGCCGACATCGGCGTCGCGATCCTCGCCAACGCCCTGAGCGAGCAGTACGAGCCGATCGCCGGCGAGTACCGGCCCAAAGGCCGCTACATCGGCGAGGACGAGGAGCGAGAGTGCGTGGGCGTCACCCATGCCGAGGTCTCCGCCATGGTGCTCTCGAGCTGGGGCCTGCCCGAGACCATCTGCACGGCCGTCAACCTCCAGCAGTCCTTTACCATCCAACCCACGGAGCCGGCCCACCGGATCGCCCGCATCCTGAACTCGGCGGACCGTGTGGCCAAACTGCTCTGTGAGATCCCGGACGAGGAGCAGGTGGCCCTGACCTGCGGAGAGGCCACAGCCTTCATCGGGGTGGATCTCCAGGCCCTGGCGGGCATTCTGGAGGACATCGAAACGGACGTGCGGGAACTGGCCCTGATCCTGCGAACGGACGTGATCCCCAGTTCCGTTTACGCACGGATCGCGAAGGTAATTCAACAGCAGTTGTTGCCGGCCTAGTCGCGGGGGTCTGCCAGCCACGTTCGCCTCGGTCCCGTGTGGGCCGGGGCTTTTCTTGTCCGCACCCGGATCGGCGAACCGTTTGCAGCCTCTGCGGACGGCTCGGTAGAATGGCCGCCCGTACCGGAAAACAGGCCACGCAACGTGGTTCTGGCCGGATGCAACGGGAGGCGGACATGGCCATTCATCCCACAGCCATCATCCACCCGGAGGCCCGCATCGACGCAACCGCCGAAATCGGGCCGTACGTGATCATCGACGGCCCCGTTCAGATCGCTCCCCACGTGCGGATCTACGGGCACGCGTATCTGACGGGCTGGACGGAAATTGCGGCAGGCTGCCAGATCCATCCACACGCGGTGGTCGGACATCTGCCGCAGGATCTGGCCCATGACGGCAGCGTCAGTTATTGCCGAATTGGCGAGGGCACGATCATCCGCGAAGGGGTGAGCGTTCATCGGGGCACCGGCGCGGAGACGGAGACGGTCGTGGGCAAGCGGTGTTTCCTCATGGCAACCGCGCACGTCGCCCACAACTGCCGCGTGGGGGATGACGTGAAGATGGCCAACTGCGCCTCGTTGGGCGGACATGTTCGGGTGGGCAACGGGGCGTTTATCTCCGCCGGTGCCCTGGCGCACCAGTTCGTGCGGATCGGGGAGTTGGCGATTGTGGGGGGCAATGCGCGGGCGTTGATGGACGTACCGCCGTTCAGCATGACCGATGCGCACGGGCGATTTGCCGGGCTGAACGCGGTGGGGACCCGACGCGCGGGCTTCAGCCCTGCAGAGCGGGCCGAGCTGAAGATGGCGTTCCGCGTGTTGTACCGCAGCGGTCTGGCCTTCCGGGAGGCCGTTGAACGCGTGGCCCAGAGCGCGAAGACCGCGCCGGCGCAGCGATTGGTGGGTTTCCTCCGGGACCCCTCGCGTCGGGGCGTCGCGGGGGCCGTCCGTTGGCCCGGAGCCGGCTTGGAAGAGAGAGGCTGACGGCAACCGATGCAGCGGAGACGCGCAGATTGAAGTGCTGCTGTGATTTCGAGGGGGCTGGACGAAAATGACTTAATGGGGTAAGGTGCCCCATACCGATAATGGGGTCTATGGTCTGTCGCGTGCTCTCGGTAGAGGGTACGGCTGGCGATGGCAGATTTTTGGTGAATCGCCAAAATTCTCCTTGCGGCGGACCAGTGGGTTCGGCATAATCTCCGCCCAATGCGGGCGGGGGCCTGTCGCCTCGCTTTGGCGGGGGCCGAGCTCGTCCCGCAAGGGACGTATGGGTTGGAAGGCGGAGCAGGCCTTTCCCTCTGCCGGCGTTTGATGGCCGGGCAGGGATGCACATAGAAGCGTAAGCCCTGGCGAGATTGCCTGGTGGCGCGGTGAGATACCGGGCAGCGCGGAATCGGCGGGGTATGACGGAAGAGCAATCCAACACGATCTGACGTGGTGGAAAGACAGGTTCAATTCGCGAGCATAAAGATGATGCCGCGGCGGCGATGATTACGCCGTGACCTGACTGGGAGTTGGCCACGAGTTCGGGCAGGTTTGGTACGAAGATTCACGAAGTCGTTCAGGGCTGCCCGTAGAACTGTCAGGAGGACGAAACGATGACCAAGAACACCCCGAGAATGCTGGCTGCCCTCGCCATGGGGAGCCTGACGCTGGCGTTTGGGGGATGCCTGGGAACGGGCGTCTGGCAGACGGTTATTTCGGACGTGGCGATGGATGGCGCGTTTGATTTGTTTCTGAACGAGGGCGCGGTGCCCGACTTGGCTGCCATCGTGTTTGAGACGGACCCGCATGGGCCCAAGCCGGTGCGGGAGGATCTGGGTCCGGCGTTGGATCTGTTCGGGAGTTAGGCAGGCACGACCGGGACGCAGGGCGCGGGCGGTGCGGCCGCACAGGGGGCTGGAAGGCGGGTTTACAGCAGAGTGATACTGGATGGCGATCTGCCCAGGCAGCAGGCGAAGATATACTGGCGTTTTCACGGTTCACGTGAATAGTTGAGAGCGACACGCCCGGGGAGCCGGGCACGCAAGTTCGCGAACTTTTTTTTCAAGGAGGTCCAATGATGGGCAAAACGACAAAGGTCTTGGCGTTGGTAGCCACGGCAGGTGTAACGTTCGGCTGCTTGCCCAGCTGCTGCTGCGGCTTGCCGAACTTCTGCCAGGTGTTCTGGGGCGTCGGCACGAGTCTGTTGACCGATTTCCTCTTCGACAACGACGCGGTGTTCGACCTGTTCCAGGACGACTTCGGCACCGGCGCGCTGTATGATGACCGCTTCACGGCGGCACCAACGCGCGGCGAGCCGGAAGGCGCCAACATCAACAACCTGGGCGCCGGCAACCAGTAGTCTCGCCCATGGTTGACTCTCGCTCGGCGCGCCGGGTGAGAGACGGTACTGCAAGTCAGCATGCCGACAACCAGCAGGGTCGGAGCCATCGGCTCCGGCCCTGCTGTGTTCCTGCGCGG
>CAZPHH010000056.1:0-31647 GCA_964586145.1 uncultured Phycisphaeraceae bacterium
ACTACCAGGGTATCTAATCCTGTTTGCTCCCCACGCTTTCGCGTCTCAGCGTCAGAACAGGCCCAGCGAGCCGCTTTCGCCACCGGCGTTCCCATGAATATCTACGCATTTCACCGCTCCACCCATGGTTCCGCTCGCCTCTACCTGCCTCAAGAACGGGGGTTCGCCCAGCCATTCCCCGGTTGAGCCGGGGGCTTTCACAAGACGCCTACCGTTCCGCCTACACGCGCTTTAAGCCCAGTGATTCCGAACAACGTTTGCCTCCTCCGTATTACCGCGGCTGCTGGCACGGAGTTAGCCGAGGCTTCCTTTGGGGCTGATCAAAATTTCTGACCCCTGACAGCAGTTTACGACGCAAAGCGCCTTCATCCTGCACGCGGCGTCGCTCCGTCAGGCTTTCGCCCATTGCGGAATATTCGTTGCTGCAGCCACCCGTAGGTGTCCGGACAGTGTCTCAGTTCCGATGTGCCGGGTCGTGCTCTCACACCCGGTACCCGTCGTAGCCTTGGTAGGCCGTTACCCCACCAACTAGCTGATAGGCCATGGGCCGCTCCCAGACCGCCGGAGCTTTGCCCGCAGAACCATGCGATCCCGCGGGGTCATCTGGTATTACCGGCACTTTCGCAAAGGGACCGAAGTCCCGCCGCTATCCCAGAGTCCGGGGTACGTTACCCATGTATTACTCACCCGTCCGCCACTAACCTGAATCTTGATTGCTCTCAACTCAGGCCCGTTCGACTTGCATGCCTTAGCCACGCCGCCAACGTTCGTTCTGAGCCAGGATCAAACTCTTCGGTTGATTATCGCTTTCCTCACCCTCGCCGAGGCGAAGGTGCGAAATCCGATAGACGAAGGCCTACATCCATAGCGCTCGTAAGGATGCAGGCACGGCCCGGACCTGGCCGGTCCGGACCGTCACACCCAATCGCCGCCGCCCCGGTGCTGTGGCCCCGGGACCGCGCGGCGTTCACCCCCCGCCCGGTTGAGCGCCCGGACGGGCGGTGTCACATCCTCACGACGAACAACCTGTTCACTTGTCAAAGAGCCGCTCTGGGCACAAACCCGCAGAGCCTTACACTTGTACCGCAAATAACCGGTGTGTCAACACCAAAATCCCCGGCCTTTGCGGATTTCGCTCGCGTCGAGCGAAAAAAAGAGCCGACGAATCGCCGGTTCGCATACGCTCCCGATCGAACCCGGTGGCCGATCGGTGCCGCCGTTACCCTCACAGCGGCCACGCAGCAACCGATTGTCACGTCGACCTCAGCACGGGCCCGCCGACGGGCCCAACAGCAACGTATATATAGCACGTTTTCGCGGCCTGTCAAGCGGGTTTTCGGACGAGGCCGCAAGCCCAGGGGCGGGCCCTTGGCGCCGGACGCCGTCTGTCCTAACATGCTGTCAAATGGAGTGTTGCAACATGACCCACCGTCGAATCCCAGTTCCGGGCCTGAAGCGCCTCTTGTATCGGCTGGCCGTCGTATTCATTTCGACCGCAGTTACCGCAGGGTTGGTCGGCTGCGCCACGGCACTGCCGGGCGATCCCAGCTTCTCATTCGATGCCACCGCCGACGCGAGGATGTTCACCCCGCCCGAGTATCCGGGGCGGGAGTATTTCCTCGGCGTCTGCCATGCGATCAGGACCCTCGGCCCGGGTGTCTTCATGATCTCCCCGGGCGATATGGAACCGCCCGCACGCGTCCGGGCGACACTGGACCAGGTAATGGGGCCGGACTACGCCTGGTACGATGCACCCGGAAACCATGAAGGCGATGCGCCCGAACACATGACCTGGCTCCGACAGTACAACGCCGGAGGCAACACTCTTCCCCGAATCGTTCGTTGCGGCCCGCCTGGTGCATCAGAGACGTGCTACTCGTTTGACCACGAAAACACACATTTCGTGGCGATCAACCAGTACTTCGATGGCCAGACGGACATGAACCACCCCAACGGCACCGTTTCAGACCCACTTTATGAGTGGCTCGTGGAGGACCTCGAAAGCACGGACAAGAAGCACATCTTCGTCTTCGGGCATGAGCCCGCGTTCCCCATCTCAGACATGGACAACGGTCGTCTTCGACACGTCGGGAAGTCGTTGGACCGCGACCCCGAGCGCAGGCATCGCTTCTGGACACTGCTCCGCAAGCACAACGTGACGGCGTTTATCTGCGGCCACACGCACAACGCGTCCGTCGCCAAGATCAACGGCGTCTGGCAAATCGACGTAGGCCATTCTCGCGGGCGCGGCGATGATGGAGCGCGAAGCACCTTCGCGAAATTCCGCGTCGAGGGTCCGCATGTGTGGGTTGATGTCTACCGCGGCGACGAAGCGAATGAGGTCTACACGTTGCGCCACACGGAGCAGCTCCGCTGATCACGGTCCCCTGACGGCCGCCGGGGCTTCGTAGACGCGGTACCGGGAATCCTCGGACACGATCCGGCAGGAGCCGAAGACGGCCTTGAGGAGGGCGGGGTAACGCAGGAAGCGATTTGCCACGATCCGCAGGATGCCGCCTGGCCGGAGGCGCGCGGCCGCCTCCCTGAACAGCCGCTTCGCCAGACGCGTCTCGGTCTCCACGCCGTGGTGGAACGGCGCGTTCGAGACGATCGCACCGTAGCCGCCGTCCACGTCGGACAGCACGTCCGAGGCCCACAGCCCGGCGGATAGGCCGTTCAGCTCCACGGTACGCTGCGCGGCGGCAAGGGCCAGGGCGTCGGAATCCACCATGTCCACGAGGGTGTCCGGCCAGCGACGGGCGAGCCACGTTCCGATGACGCCGCACCCGCATCCGAAGTCAAGCACGGGACCGGGCAGCGGCCGCTCGAGAGTCTGAAGGAGCATCTGCGTACCGTCGTCCAGTCGCCCATGACTGAACACGCCGGGGTACGACGAGAGCCGCAGCGGCACGCCTGCCGCTTCGAGGGAGCACTCGACGCCGAAATCTCTCAGATCGGTGGGGCGTGTCTGCCCGCTGGGTTGCTCTGCCGGGCGTTGTGCCGCAAGAAGCGCGCAGTGTCGGGCGGCATCCAGCGGCTCCGCGTGCCCGAATTCGGCCTCCAGGTCCTGCCGCGCCGATCGAATGCCTCCTCGTTTGGGCCCGACCAGCAGGATCCGCCCGTCGGGCTCCGTCGCGGCCGACACGCAGGAGAGTAGGAGCCGCAGCCGGTCCCGCCCCTTCGGCAGGTATACGATGGAGAGGTCGTGCGGTTGGGCCTGCTTGTGATACCAGGCGTCAAAGACGATCGGCCAGCGTCCGGCGGCCAGGTGGCCGGGGATGGGTTTGGGGCATGGCGGGGCGCCGGCCAGGCGGCAGGCATGGCGGAAGTCGGCATAGTCTGACTGCCACAAGACGATGTCGGCGGCCGGTTGATGATCGTGCAGGACCGGGGCGATCTCGCCGCCCGGTGAGTCGACGACCAGGACGTTCCGGCCATGCAGGGCGTGGACGTTCCGGAGCAGAAGTTCGCTCGTCGGCTTGAGGTCCATGGGAAGGCCGGTCTCCTTGGGCCGTTGTGGCCTGGGTTATCGTACTCCCCACGCGTCAGGATTGGCATCCGCCCGGCGATTGGTCGATCGCTTGCAGGAGGGTGAAGTTCTGCATCACGCTGCGCTGCCATCGCCGGCTGTGCGTAGGATGGCGCCGCCGTCCCGCCCCAGATCCTTCCTTGACTGTCCGCCAGGGCGGATCATCGAGGTGCCTGTGTGAGGGTCTCGTCCCTTTTTTCAGAGAGCAGACGGGCGTCCATTCTCGTTTGCCGTGCTATATGACGGGTCATTCCCGCATATATCACGGGGTCGACGCAGCTTCGGGGGCTACCCGCGGAGGCGGTCTGGCGGTCGGCGTCCGGCCAACATGCATCTGCACGGCGGAGCCCGCGGCATCTCGGGGTGGTAGTCTGCAGCGGGTGGCCGGGTTCGATGCTTCTGGATGCCGGCCTCATTGCGGGCTGGGGTGCTCCGCCGAATTGGACTGCGGGGGAGGAGACGCGAGGGCTTGGGGCCTTCGCGCGATGGATCGACGCGCAGGCGTGCAAGAGCGGGGTTGGCGCGTTCCCGTGATGCCACGATACTGTCGACGTGGAGGGCAAGGGCTGACCTTGCTGACGGGAGGGGGGCTCCGGGCAGGGCAGGGTTGTCCATCGAACATGGTGAGGGCATGGGATCGATCTGTTGTGAGCATTGCACGGGCGCCTGCTGCAAGTACCTGGCGTTGCCGCTCGACAAGCCGAAGACTCCGCGGGACTTCGACGACATCCGGTGGTATCTGATGCACCAGGGGGTGACCGTGTTCATCGAGGATGGGGACTGGTACATCCAGCTTCCGACGGCGTGCCGGCACCTTCGGCCGGACAACCTCTGCGGCACGTATGAGACCCGCCCCAAGATCTGCCGAGAGTACAAGGCGGGGGACTGCGACTACGCCGGCGGCAACTACGGCTACGACGCGCTTTTCCAGTGCGAAGCCGACCTGGCCTCCTGGTTGCAGAAACGAGCGTGCAACGGGCGAGGCTCCGGCAGGGCGTCCCCATCGAACGGCAAGAGGAGCGCGGGCTCGCGTGCGCCGACCCGCAGCACCCGACGCGGAGGTCCCTGACGTGGTCCGACGGCAGTGGGGCGGTTTCGTCCCGGCATGGATCGGCCTGGTCGGCCTGACCGGCTGTTTCGGCGGCTCCCTGGCCACAAGCACCGGGCCGCGGGCGCAGGGCGACTGGTCGGTGGCGGGCACCCAGATGGTTCACGTGGGCGAGGAAGTCCGGTTCAATTTCGTGATCTTCAAGCCCTTCACCCACTATCCGCTCAACCCGGAGGGAATCGTATCGTACTCGGTTCTCGATCTGGGAGAAGCGAGCATCGTCTCGGAGGCCGGACACAGGGGGCATTTCGAATTCGCGCATCATTTTCAGACCCAAACCCCCGGGACGGAGCTACGTGCCCGAGCGACGGCCTACCGGGCAATCGGTCAACGGGACCGGGGTGGGGTTCATGGGGCCTGGAGGGAATCTCAGGCGACGGAGCCCGATCGGCGCGTGGCGAGCGATACCGTCCGCCTGCGGTTCTATCAGTCCGTCATTGAGCTGGACGTGCCCGCAGCGGCCGAGCCGCTCGATTTCTCAACCGCGCGGTTGGAGATTCGCAGGTCGGACGGCACGGCCACGTCGGTCTATCAGGATCGGGCTTCGCGGCGAGGATTCACCGTATCGGGCCCGGAGAACAAGACGTACCGCGTTCGCTACGAACCGATGGCTCGGGAGGTGAACGTCACAGGCACGACGGCGTGGGAGTTTGTCGTGTACGACCGCACCGCCCGGCGGCACCGGCAAGAGGGGGATACGGAGACTCCCTGATCGGCCGGCGTGCGGGGGCAGGGGGGTTTTTGCCGTGACGCGACGGCACATCCACTATGAGGCGGCCTTCGAGGATTACCTTCGATCCCAGGGCATTCCCTACATTGCGGTCGATGAACAGCGCAAGGTCATTTTCGCCGGGTCCACTGTGAAATCGTTCGACTTCCTGGTCTACCGGGACTCCCGTCGCAGGTGGATCGTCGACGTGAAAGGACGGCAGTACCCATATGTGACGCGTTCCAGCCGGCGTTACTGGGAGAACTGGATCACCCAGTCGGACCTGGACGGCCTGGCCAACTGGCAGGAGGTTTTCGGCGAGGGCTTCGAGGCGATGCTCGTCTTCGCGTACTGGCTCACGCAGGAAGACGAACGCGTCCCGCCGGTTTACATTCACTCCTGCGGCGACCGTCGCTATGCGTTCCTCTGTGTCGCCCTGGCGGACTACCGGCGTCATTGCCGGCCCCGCTCCAGGCGGTGGGGGACCGTTACCCTGCCGGTTGCCACCTTCCGACAGGTCGCCTGGCCCATCCAAAGGCTGTGAGGAGCGGGGGCGGTTTACCGGCGTGTACCTGTGCGTATAATACGCAGGGGTGAAGCGGAATTGGGGGGCGTGGCCCCCGGGGTGGGGAGTTCAGAACAGCGGAAGGACCGGAATGCACACGCACGATACGGCAAACGCGGAACCGCAGGTCCCGGGACGGGGCCGACGCCACATAGGGTCCGCTGCGGCTTTGGCACTGCTGACATGCTTTCAGTGGGCCTCGCCCTTGCTGGCGCAGGAAACCACGGAGCCGCCGGAGCCGAGCAAGCCGGTGTTTCAGTGGCTGTTCGCCCTGGGAATTACGATTGTTTGCGTGGCCGTCGCGTTCAAGAACCCGCGCCGGTCGCACCTCGGATGACGGGCTTCGATCGAGCCCACCAGGAGAGTGCGCATGTATTCGAAACGCTCGTTGATTGTGCTGCTCGCGGGAGCGAACATCGTGCTCCTGACCGCACTGTTGTTCAGCGTGACTTCGCCGCCGGCGGCGTTCGCCCAGGTTACACCGGGCCGCCCGGGCGACTTCATGATGGCCACGGGCAGCGTGACGAACCAGTACGACGCGGTCTACATCATTGACTCGCCTGCCAGGCTTCTGCACTGTTTCATGCCTGCGCAGAACAAGACTGGTCAGTTGATGCACGCACAAACTCGCAGCCTGGCGAACGACTTCCGCTCGCGCTGACGGCTGCAATGCACGGCGCCGCCTTCGTGATCGCAGGCGAGCCGCCAGAGGTACGTATTATGAACAGCAAAGACTTCGCAATCGGCGTACTATGCACCACGGCGACCATCCTGCTGGTCGGGCTGCTGATTCTGCACAGCCAGGCACAGCCGGCAGGGGCGGCGGGCGTCGGTGTGCAGGCGGGCGACTACGTGATGGCCGTCGGCAGCATCGGCGACCGCACAGAGGCCCTTTACGTAATCGACACAGCCGTCAACGGCATGAACAGCTACTACTTCGACTTCAAGAGCAATGCTTTCGGCGTGCCGCCGGGCGGGCAGGTCGATCTCGGTCGTCTGCGGGCCATGGCTCAAAGCGCTGCACCTCCGGCCGCGCCCGGCCGCCGTCCCTGATCGACGCGTCGGCGAGAGCGCCGAGCGGGTCACACGGGTCGAACGACTGCACGCCCGGCACCCGGTCGCACACCGGGCCGATCTGTCCTGGACCGGGGTCCCTCCGCAGGATGCCCGGAACGCTCTTTCAGCCCCCCTTCCGGCCTGAATGCAACATAACATATATTATCGGACGTTATGGCGACAGCGGGGGGCCCGCCTCCTTTGCCGCCGCCAAACCCCGCCTCACGTGCCGGAAACCTGGCATCGCGACTCCGCCACCCGATCGACCGCCGCATCGAGGGCCGCGGTGCGGGCGACAGCATCGTGCATCCCCAGGGCCTCGCGATGCAGCCCCCCTGCCGCCGCGGGGTCCGGCCTATGCACACAGAGGGCTGTGAGCCGCTCAAACAACTCCGCCTCGTCCGCATACAGGCAGGGGGCGTGGAACTCCGCCGGGAGGATCTCGCGATAAGAAAGCCGGTCGGGCAACAGCGGCCAGCAGCCCGCCAGCAGGGATTCGACCACGGCGATCCCGAAGGTCTCCTGCAGAGCCGTGCTGACGACGACCTCCGCCCGGGCCAACCAGGACCAGTACTCCGGGCGGCTTTTCAGGTACCCTGCGTAGAGAATACGCGGCTGGAGGCGTTTCCAGGCTGCTTCAAACACCGACGGAACCGCCCGAAAGGACTCGCCCGCCAGGACGAGCCGGAAGTCCGTCCCGGACTCGTCCAGGCGGAAGATCGTTCGAAAGAACGTCTCCGGATCCTTGTCGTACTCCCAGCGGTGACACCAGAGGATCGTGAGCGGGTCACGCCGTTCCCCTCGGGCTGCCGCGGCCCGCAGCACATCCCCCGGCGGAGTGTCCACAACGGGCCAGAACACTTCCGCCCGCCCTGCCACCCGCTCCGACAGGCCCGGAGGGACGTGGTCGGGCATCTGTCGCAAGAGGTCCTTGACGGCCTGGACGAACACGTCCCGGTGCCATGCCGAATTGAACCAGACGGCGTCGGCCGCGAGGCCGGAGGTGAGGTTCGTCAGTCCGAAGTGGTAGTCTCGGTAATCGTGCTCGGACAGCGGGTAGGTGAGCTGGTTTTCGTGGAAATAGCAGACCATCGGCGTTTGTCGGTACTCGGCGGGCAGCAAGGCGCGCAAGTCGGCCACGCTCAGCATGTCGCTGGTGAAGAGGACATCGGCTGGTCTGCGGGACGTGGCCAAGGCGTCCGCAAACCACAAGGCGGCCCCCCGCATCCGCCATTTCCACTTCCGAGCCGGCATGGTGAGCAACTCGAAGCGGTGACGGCTGCGGGCAACCCAGGCGTCGAGAAACGCCCGATGCGATCCGCCGTAGTACGGCTCCAGCACCAGGATGCGACGAGACGCCCCGCGTGATGCCTGCTCTGCACTCATGCCCGCCCCCTGCCGCCTGAAATCACCGGCGCCGGACGGGGCCGCCGATCCCGGCTCAACGCCCCCAGAACCGATGCCACGACCACCACGTTTCGCCCGGCTCGCGTGAGCTCGTAGAGGTCCCGCTGTTTCGGCCCGACCAACTCCGCCAGCCGCAATTGCGAGATGTGATGATACAACGGCCCCGCCTTCAGGCCAGTCACCTTCTGAAGCGTCCGGTACGTGGCCGCCCCCTCGAGGAGCTTGAACAGAATCCGCAGCCGATGCGCGCTGCCCAGCGCCCCGAGCACCCGAGCCAGTTCCTTCGTGCGGCTTGCCCGCAGCAGCGCTCGAGCCGCCCGGCTGTTGGTGTGTTCCGGCCGGAGCCCCCCTTCCGCCGACCGGGCCGCGCGGCTTGGCGGAATCGGGGTCAGACGGTCGGCCACCGCCACCGCCTGGTTCCAGCCGGCCCCGGTGCCCTCGACCACCGCCACCATCGCCGCCAGGCCAAGCCCCGCCGGATGCCGCAGGGCCGGCAGCCACTGGCGCAGGGCGGGGTCCGGCCGGCTGCGGCTGGCACGGGCTGTTGCGTCGCCCCGCTTCCCGTTTGCCGGTTTGGGGGTTCCGCGTCCTGCGGATTTTGGCGACCGTACGCCTCGGGTGCCCCGTTCTCCTGAAGCCTTCTTTCTTCCGGTCCTGCTCATGCGCCGCTCCGTATTCTTCTACTGTTCTATTGTTATCATATTATAACATCTTTCTGTTATAAAGCAAGGCGAAAGAAAGAACCTCTTCCGCCCCACCCGGACGGCGGCCGGTCGCGTTAGTCCGCGTTAGTCCTCCTCGATTGCCGATTCAAACGACTTGTTGTACAGCAGGAATGGACGCTTCTGGGAAACGCTGATGAGAAGGGCCACACCCACGAAATTGGTCAGCAGGCTGCTGCCCCCGTAGCTCACGAACGGCAGCGTCATGCCGGTAATGGGCATCAGGCCCTGCGTCATGCCCACGTTGATGATGACCTGGACCGCCACGACCGTCACGACGCCCACGGCCACGAGGCGCCCCAGCGGGTCGGGCGACTCCGCGGCCACCTCGACGCCGCACACGACGATGGCCACGTAGCACGCCAGCGCCAACAGGCACCCCGCCAGCCCCCACTGATGCCCCACCAGCGCAAAGACCATGTCATTGTGACGGTCCGGCAGGAAGTTGTACTGCACGTACGTCCCGTGGCCCCACCCCTGCCCGAACACCCCTCCGCTGCCCAGCGCCGCCTTGGACCCGACGAGCTGCATCCCGGAGTCCGCCTCCCATTCCAGGGCCTGCCGCTTGGTGCAGAGGTGCGCGTATTCCTCCGGGTTCGCGATGATCCGGTCCCGGAGGGAATCCAGTTGCAGGAACACGCCGACGATTCGCATCCGCTGATAGGGCTGCATTTTCGCCCACACCATCGGCGTACACAAAACGCCTGCCACAAGCACGGCCGCCAGATGCCGCTTCTTCGCCCCGGCCATGAACAGCATGACGAACGGCACGGGAATCATCAGCAGGGTCGTCCCGAGGTCCGGCTGCATCAGGATCAGCGCCATGGGCAGGGCCAGAATGATGCACGGCAGCAGCATGCCGAAGAGCGTCCGGTAGTTCCGCCGAAAGCGAAGATACCACGCCAGGGCCAGGATGGATGCGATCTTCATGAACTCCGACGGCTGCAACTGGAACCCCGGCAGCAGAATCCACCGATACGCATTCCGCTTGGCCGGCACCAGACCTCCGAAGTCAAAGCTCAGCACCTTCGCCGCGGCCAGCAGAATCAGCATCAGCAGAACCACGATGAAGATCAGGAACGCGTGTCGGGCGACGTTGTGATACCCGAGCCGGAGCACCACCAGCGCCGCGACGCCGGAGGCCGCCAGATAGATCGCCTGCTTGATGGTGTTCCACGGGACATCGTCTTCGCCGGCATCCGTCGCGTAGATGCAGAGCATGCCT
Source organism: uncultured Phycisphaeraceae bacterium (assembly GCA_964586145.1). GTDB lineage: Bacteria > Planctomycetota > Phycisphaerae > UBA1845 > UBA1845 > JAFGJQ01. Next base: position 10,322 of record CAZPHH010000056.1, read on the forward strand.
ACGAGGCAAAGGATGGCCACCGCCGTCGCGACCACCCACCCCGGCTGCGTCAGGTCGAGCGTGCCCCGTGTCATCCGACGCCCTCCTCCTGCGAATTGTCGGCCGGCGGCGGCTCCGGCCGGCCGTCCGGATCCAGTTCCGGCCCGAGGATTTCTTCCAGCATCGGCACCATGCTCTTGGCGAAGGGGGCTGAGCTGTGTCCGCCGCTGCCTCCGTACTCAATGAGCACGACAAACGCGATCCGCGGCTTCACGCTCCAACGCGGCTCGCCGTCCTCATCCACCGCCTGGAGATACCCGCCAAACCACGCGTGGGAGTAGCTCTTCTCCTCGTCCGGGGGCCACCACTCGTGCTTCACCACGTCCCCCAGCTCGAATGTCGCCCTGGGATGGCCCCGCCGGAAGTCGTCCACCGCCTGACTCCGGCTGCCCGCCGGGACAATCGCCGTCGCTTCGTTCCCGTCCTCGTCGACGTAGCGAACGCGGTAGGACAGGGGTCGGACGGGTGTGGTGGCACTTCCAGTCTTCCCGCAAACGCGGTACCGGGGGCCCTGGTATCGGGCGTAGTGGTAGGCCGTTCCATCCCGGCTGTTCACGACGCGGAACAGCCCCTCCTGCACCGCACGCCATTCCGAGGCTTCGCCCGGCAGTCTCTCCTCGGGCGCGGCCTCGCCAAGACCGCTGATGAGCGTCACCGGTTTGTAGATGCCGCTGGCATACTCAGCAAACAGGTTTGCGGCCTGGATAGGCGTCACCAGCACCTCACCCTGACCGATGCACAGCAGACGCCCCGTGCCCACGGAGACTCGCCGACCCCGCTGCTGCAGCCATTCCGGCGTCGGGTTGACGCCCGTGGCCTCTTCGGGCAGGCCGATCCCCGTCGTGCGTCCGAGTCCGAACCGGTCGAACACCCTGGTCAGGGATTCCGTTCCCACCTCTTCCCCGACGTGGTACATGAACACATTGCAGCTTCCCTCGATGGCTTCGACCACGTTGACCAGCCCGTGCGCCTTGCGGGCGCTGGAGCCGCTGACACGCCAGCACCGCCACTTGTTGTGTACACCGGGGAAGCGATACCCCGTGCAATTGAAGCGCGTCTCCAGGCCGATCCGATCCGTGCTCAGCCCGGCGATGCACGCCAACGGCTTTGCGATCGATCCCGGCGCGTACTGGTTCGCCACGGCGCGAAACCGCAACGGCGTGTGGAGGGTGTCCGCACGCAGGGAATCATAGTCCTGAACGAATCGCGACGGGTCATACGAAGGATAGGAAACCAGGGCCAGCACTTCGCGCGTTGGAATGTCCAGCACCACCACCACACCGCCGGTCGCATCCGCCAGTTCGGGCACCTCGGCATGGGACAAGTGCTCGCCAAACGCGTCGTACAGACGTCGTTGCAGGTCCGCGCGGATGGTGAGTCTCACGTCCCGTCCGTTCTCCGCCGGTTCGTTGGTCAGCAGCTTCCCCGCGAGGTTCATCCGCACCCGTCCGCGCCGACCCCGCAGCAGGTTCTCCGCCCCACACTCGACACCGGTCTTTCCCGTCACTTCGTTGGGCAGGTACCTGCGGTCTCGATCCTCTCCGTGAGGATCGTTCCGGATGTCCTCCGCATCCACCGGCCCCACTCGCCCGAGAAGGTGAGCCAGCGCCAGAGCATCGTGGAACTCCCGGTGCGTCGAGCTCTCCACACTCAGCCAGGGGTACTTCTTCACGAGCGTCATCCGCGCCTGAACCTGCTCCTGATCGTCCAGGCCGGACAGGATCGCGTGCGTCATGCGTTCCTCACGAACGGCCGCGTCGAATCCCCGACGCTGCCCCACCGAATCCCGAATCCGCCGCACGCGTTCGCAGATGTCGCGCTGCCGCTGCCGCACCGATTCCACCGACTCCCCCCGAAACGCGGCCAGCTCCGTCCACATCCGGTCCAGGTCGGCTTCCAGCGCCTCCCGCACACCCTCTGCCGAACGTCCTTGGCCGTACCGTCCGCTGCGCCGATATTCCCTTGCCATCCGCGTGAGGTGCGCCTCGTCCATTGCCAGAAGCAGATAGTCCGCGCGAACGTCCCAGCTCGGCTCCTCGCTGACCAGCACGACGCCCGTGCGGTCCACAATGCGACCGCGCACGAAGGGCAACGCCTGCACCGGCAGGAGAAGGCGGTTGCGCGCCTCCTCCTTGTAGTACGCGGCGTGAATGACCTGGAGGTCCACCAGCCGCACGACCAGCACGGCCAGCACGACGCCCCACAAACCCATGAAGATTTTCAAGCGGGTGTGAAACACGGTCGTCCGGTCCCGGCATCCTTCGCCCTGAAAGATACCCAGGCCGATTGTATGGCGGCATCACCTTCCGTCCACCCACATCGGTTATCCCGTGCCGGTTTCTGTCGGGCATTTCCGTTTCGGGCATGACGGCCCGCCACCCTGGCCGGACCCGCGCAATTCCTGCCGCCCGCCCTCCATGCAGCGGCACGCCCCCCCACCGCCCCAGCGCCGGGAGTTGATTTTCGGTGTGGAATCCCTCCTACTACGCCCGCGGGACGGCGGCCCGCGCTTCCGCCCGCTCTCTTGCGAGGCATCGAATCCGTGAAGGAACCGGCACAATCGAAAGACACTCTGACGTTCCGTGCAACGCTCGACGGCCTGCGGACCATCACTCTGCGGTTTGACCGCCCGGTGAGCGCGCCCCCCGCCAGCCGGGTGTTGGTTCGTGACCGAAATGGCAATCAGCTCCGCGTATGCGGCGTCGCGCCCGCCAGGCGAACCGCCGGCTCCACCCGTGCGTTTTCCGTGAAGCTGGCAAGTCCGCCCAATTTCATGCGGCAGACCCTTGAGGTGGAAATCCAGGGAATCGGGGTTCAGCGCGTACGCCTCGGCCGCGTTCTTGACAACCAGCAGTTCTATGACGCGGAGGCCCGCCTGGGCGCCACGTACTCGCCTCAGGGCAGTCTCTTCGGCGTCTTCGCGCCGGAGGCGGACGGGGTGGAGGTTGTGGTAGCCAAGTCCTCGTCCGGCAAGCCTTCCATCCGCCAGCCGATGACCCGAAATCCGCGTGGCGTATGGTCGGCAACCCTGGAGCGCGACTTGCGGGATCACTATTACGCGTTTGTGCTCGACGGCCCGGCCCTGGAGGCGGATCAGGAGGTGACGGACCCCTGTGCCAAGTGTGCCCAGTATCCAGGCTCGCGTGCGATCATATGCGACTTCCAGGACACGGACCCGCCGACCTTTCGCGTGGAGCATCCGGTCCAGCTTGCGACACCCGCGGATGCGGTGATCTATGAGCTCAGCGTGCGGGATTTCACGATTTCTCCGGATTCCGGCGTCGCCCGCAAGGGTCTCTACCTGGGCCTGGCGGAGGGCGGCACCCACCTGCCCCGGCATCGTGACATCTCCACGGGTCTGAACCACCTCGTGGATCTCGGAATCACGCACGTTCAGCTCATGCCGGTCCAGTGTTTCGAGGACGATGGCCGGTACAACTGGGGCTACATGACGGTCTTCTTCAACACGTTGGAAGCCCGGTTTGCCACCACCCCGGACGGAATCGCCCGGATCGCGGAATTCAAACAGGCCGTGCAGGCCCTGCACCGTCACGGCATCGGCGTGGTGCTGGATGTTGTCTTCAACCACACGTCGCGTCACGCCACGTTCGATCGAATTGCGCCGGGATACTACTTCCGCCGCAAGCCCGGCGGTGAGCTGTGGGACGGCTCTGGCTGCGGCAACGAGGTCCGCACGGAAGCCCCCATGGCCCGCAAGTTCATCCTGGACTCGCTCAAGTACTGGGTCACGGAATTCGGGATCGACGGGTTCCGATTCGACCTGATGGGCCTGCTCGACTTCCCCACGCTCGAGATGATTCGCGACGAGCTGCGCGCGGTGTACCCGTCCATTCTGCTGTACGGGGAACCGTGGACGGCGGGGCCGTCCGGCCTGCGCCCCATCACAGGGAAAGAGCTCATTCGCGGCAGCGGAATCGCCGCCTTCGACGACCACTTCCGCGACGCCATCAAGGGCGACACCAACGGGGACGTTCCCGGTTTCGTTCAGACGGGCGACCGCCGCGAAGCGGTCAAGCTGGGACTCCGCGGCTCCATCGAGGACTGGGCCCTGCACCCCACCGACGCCGTTCACTACTGTGAGTGCCATGACAACCTGACGTTGTGGGACAAGATCGTCCGCACGACGCCGAAGGCCACGGACGCGGAGCGGAAACGGATGCAGCGCATGGCCGCCCTGCTGCTTCTGACATCCCAGGGAATCCCCCTCATCCATTCCGGCCAGGAGTTTTGCCGGACGAAGCTGGGTCACCACAACTCGTACAACCTCGGGGACGAAGTGAACCAGATTGACTGGTCCCTCAAGAAAGAGAATGCGGACACATTTGCGTACTATCGTGACCTGATCGCCCTCCGCCGTGCCCACCCCGTCTTCCGGCTGCGCACGCGGGAGGAGATCGAGCAGCGTGTCCACCTCATGATCGACGTTCCGACCCCCCACTGCATCGCCTTAGCCCTGGACGGCCGCGGCCTTTTCGGCGAGCCGTTCGCCACGATCCTGATCCTCGTCAACGGCGATCGCAAGGACGTCCGCTTCCCACTCGGGCCCGGCCGCTGGCTGATGGTCGCCGACGGCGACCGCGTGAGCCATCAGGCCCTCAGCGAGCACTGGAACGAAATCACCATTCCCCCGCACACGGGCGTCATTCTCCACAAGTAGTTTGGCGGCGCCGCCGCTTGCGGGTCGGGCGCCGGTCGGAGAGCGCAGACGGCCGGTGGATCGGGGCTCGTGCGGACGTGGCTTCGGCGTATGCTCAGGCGGCTGGAGCGGTCGTGGCCGGTGCGGTGGTGGGTGCGGGAGGCGGCTCGGCGACCTTTTTCCGAGCATTGTCCACGGCAGCACGCAGCTCCTGCTTGTAGGGATCCAGGTCCACCGGATCGAGTGCCGTCAGCAGCGCGCGCAGAGCGTCCAGATCGCCCTTGTGCAGCCGGTCGTGGATGGCCTTGGCCGTTTCGTCTGCCGCACGGCCTTTCACCTCATCGGGTGCGGACGTCAAGCGGGTGAGCATCTCGGCCACCAGTTCGTATCGCCCGGCGGCCGCAGCGGCGGTCAGCACGTGAACACGCGCGTTGACGGCCGACGCGTCGCCCGCCGCCTCCTGGTCGGCGAGCAGCCGTTGCCAGATCTGGAGGGCGGCGCCGGCGTCCCCGCGTGCCATGAGGAGCGTGGCCAGACGCTCGCGCGAGCCGGCCAGTTCCGGGGGAGGCGGGTTGTGGCTGCTCAACTCGCGAATCAACTCCTCCAGATAGGCCTGTTGTCGGTCGGGCATCTCGCGAAGCCGGTCCGCCCAGCGAAGCCGGTCTGCTGTCGGCTTTCGGCGGAGAATCTGCCGCCAGCCGTTCCACGCTTCCGCCCGTACGGCGTCGTTCGTCTCCCCGGGCGGGTTGAGATGCCGCATGAGCGCTTCGAGATGGGCCGGTTCGCTCCCGAGATCGCCGAGGGCTTTGGCGGCGGCCTCGCGGACCCGGGGGTCCGTATGGTTCACCAGGACAACCAGCCGGTCCAGGCAGCCCGCATCGCCCAGCGCCACCAGGCCTTCGATGGCGGGCACCAGCAACGGGGCCTGGTCCGACGCCAGGGCCTCGTTCAGGGCTGCGCCGAACTCCGGCGCCGCGATTCCCGCCATGGCCCGCAGGAGGAAGCCCCGCACGTGCATCTGATCCGCCGGGGTTCGGGCCATCCGATCCAGCAACACAGGCACGGCCGGCGCGATGAGTTCCGGATCCACCCTGCCCTTGGCCCCCAGAACGGCCAGGGCCCCGGCCGCCTCGGCTACGCAGCCCACCGGAGCCGTGGGGGACTCGCCCGGGTCGATTTCCCGGATCAGGGTCGGAATCGCCGCCGGGTTTCGTAGCTGTCCCAGCACACGAAAGGCGGTCTGCCGGGCCGCGGTATCCACGTGCTCCTCGCGCAACAGCGCGAGTACGGGCTCGGCGTTTTCCGGAACGCCCAGGGCCCCGATGATTCCGAGCGCCGCCCGGCGCACCTCCGGCATGCGGAACTCAAGCCCTGTGATCACGGCCGCCACGAGCGGGTCCGCCGGCAGCACACCCTCCTGGATCTCCTCGCTGATGATCGCCAATGCCGCCAGCCGGAACTCGGGCTGGTTGTCACTCAGCCAGCGGGCAAGCATCTCGTCTTTCTGTGGGCGCTGCGGGACCAGGCGGTAGTTCTGGCGGAGCAGGACCGTCAGGCGTTCGGCCAATGTGCTGTACCGGCGCTCCTGGTCCCCCCGCACTCGATCCAGCTCGGTCTGTGCCTCCAGCAGCCGCTGGAAGAACAGTCGCCCCTTCTCGCGAAGCCAGTCTTCATCGCCGAGTGTGCTTTCCTGGCGCTCCCACCACGCCTGCCAGGCCGCAACGTCTTCGCCATAGTCCCTGCGGGAAACAGACCGGAGGGCTCGTAACGCCCGCGCCCGCAGTTCGCCGTTCTCGGTCGACAGCAGCGACACGATCTGCCGCGCTACCGACCGCTTGTACACACTGGAGGCCAACGCATCGACCGCCGCCGATTGCTGCTCGTGCGACGCCTCCGGATCGGCCGCCAGGGCCCCCAGCCGCTCGGTCACACCGCCGTCGGGATACGCGGCCAAAGCCATCGCCGCCCGCGCAGAAACGCCCTCCGCAGGGTCGCCCAACAATCGCATCAGCGGATCGACCAGCCCGGCGTGGCGCTCCCGCAGAAGCGTCGGCTCCACCGTTCCGACGGAAGCAATCGCCTGACAGACGGCAATTCGCGTGGACGGGTGCGACGAAGGAATCAGCAGCTCGCCCAGGGTGCGCGTCGCTGCGGCCCAGCCGGTGCGCAACAGGCTTTCTGCCTGCGCCTGGCGCGTGCCGAGGCTGTCCGCCGGGTTTTCGATGATCCGACGTGACTGCTCCAGGCGCTCCTGCTCCTCCGCGGAAAGCACCGCAAGGTCTGCCGGCTGCGTCGTCTGCCCCGTCACCGCCACCGGTGCCAACAGCAGAAGCGCGGGCAGGCACCACGGCATGCTGTTCTTCCGCTGTCTCACGGCCTGCGTCTCCGGTGCAACCTCTCGCGATGCCAAGCGATCCGCCGGGTACCCGGGGGGACCGCGAGGAGCACGATCTCGGTAAGTTCGCCCTGCCCCATAAGTTACGCCTATTTGTACCCGGGCCTCAATCGGAACGCAAGGCGGCATTCCAGAACGATGCGCCGTTCCGGCTCACCAGGCGTTCCCATGCCGGCTTCGAGCCCTCCACGCTCGCTCCACCCTTCCGTGCCCGCGCTGGAACCTCCTTGACCCCCCAACCGCCCCCATTATGATCATCCGATCATGAATCAGACGCGAGCCATCGTCTTCGTGGGCGCTCTTGTCAGTATCATCGCCGGCTGCCAGGAGCCGGCCACCCCCGTCGACTACACTACGCAGGTCTTTACGGTTGCCGACGCGGAGCAGTCGGGGCTGCTTTGGGAAGCGTGCCAGGACGTGCTTCGGCGGCACCGGTTTGCGCTCGACCGGGTGGATCGGCCGGCGGGCGTCATTACCACCTTTCCAACCACGTCCCAGCAGTTCTTCGAGTTCTGGCGCCGTGACGTGAACACCGCCTACGATCTGGCGGACGCCTCCCTCAGCACCGTACGGAGACACGCTCACGTGACCATGGCGCCCGCGGGGGACGATCCCAACCGGGTGCGGGTGGCCGTCGTCGTCCGGGTGGAACGCCTCTCCGCCCCGGAACGGCAGTTCAACAACTCGGCCACCGTCCTGCAGTATTTCGGGGACGAGTTACCGGGCGAAGCCGGCCAACAGCGGCTGACCCGTGCCGACGACTACTGGATTGACCTCGGGCGGGACGGAGCCATGGAGCGGTACCTGCTGGATCGGATCATCCGCGACGGCTCGTACGTGGAACTGGCCTCCACCCCGTGAACCCGGTCTGCTGCGCTCACCAGTTGCCGATTTCGTCGCCGGTGGCGTCTCGGCCGTCGGGCCCGATGCTCCACAGATCATACGTGTTGGGGTTGTGCATGCCGGGAGCGCGGTACTGGTACGGTCGGCCCCACGGATCGTTCAGCAGATCAGCATTCCGGAGGTACGGACCGCCCCACGCGGCACGCCCGGATGCGTCCTGGTCGGACCTCACGAGCTCTTCCAGGCGATCCGGATAGCGGCCGACCTCCCGCCGATACCGCTCGATGTGCAGGGCCAGGAGCCCGTCGGGGCCGACGGCCCGCCGAACAAGGTCCACGTGGGCCGCTTCCAGCGGGGGCGGCGGCGGTTGCCATCCACCGTCCGGAGTCTCGTCGGGCATCGCCTCGGGAAGGGAATTGCCGGTGAGGGCCGCCCAGTAGAGCAGGCCCAACCCAGCGAGCGCCACGCAAATCAGAAGCGCCAGGAACAGGCGGTTTGCGACAGACCGTGCCATTCGCTTCCCCAGCGGGCCGAAACCTCACACGCGAACGAGAGCGGACTTCCCTGCCCTCACGCGGGCTCAGTTTATCCGCTTACGTCCCCCCCGAGCAAGACGTTCCCTGGGCCGGCGCTCTTGATAGACGCATCTGTCATGTCTTTGACGTGTGCCGCGTAGCCTGGGTACGGTTTTGGGGGGAAGAGACGATCAGGATACGCAGACTTCGACCGGCTGAACGACGATGTCGCCCGGGGACTCGGTGAGCCAGGCAACCGCCACGGCCGCGAACTCCGGGTCAAACTGCGAGCCCGCTCCTCGCACGAGCTCCCGCTTCACGTGGGACAGATCGCAGGGCGGCTTGTAGGCCCGCGCGGAAAGAATGGTGTCAATCGCGTCCGCAATGCTCAACACGCGAGCCAGAATCGGAATGTCCGTTCCGCGAAGCCCGTGCGGATACCCCTGCCCGTCGTACCGCTCGTGGTGATGCAGGATGATGGGCAACTCGTTGCTCAGGAAGCTGGCGTGCCCCAGAATCGGAACGGCCCGTTCCGGATGCGTCCGAACAATCGCAAATTCCTCCGGTGTCAGCGGCCCGGGCTTCTGCAGGACCGCGTCCGGCACACCGATCTTCCCGATGTCGTGCAGGATCGCCGCCGTCTGCACGGTATCCACCTGTTCCCGGCTCATGCCCAGGCGCCGGGCCAATTGCTTGCAGTAATAGCTCACCACCACGGAGTGCTTTTCTGTGTACGGATCTTTCGCTTCGACTGCCGCCACCAGGGCGCGCACCGACTCAATGTAGAGCCGCTTCAACTGACGCTGCACGTCGGCATCCGTCACCGCACGCCGCTCCGGTTGGCCGTCCGGCGGGTCGGGAATGAACTGCCAGACGGTCCGCTGTGCCGCCGCAATCAGTTCCCCGTCCCGGCCCGGGTCAGACGCGTTCCGGCCGGCCGTGACCGCCCGCTCCACGAGCCTCCGCAACTCCGCCACGTCGAACGGTTTGCACACCAGGTCAAACGCTCCCCGTCGTCGAGCCTGCTCGGCCATCCCCGCGCTTCGGCGTCCTGTCATCAGAATCACCTTCGGGTGAGGGTTCTGTCGCAGAATGTCGTCCATCAGAGCCATTCCGTCGGTGCCGGGCATGCAGATGTCGGTCATCACCACGTCGAACGCATCCCGTCCGAGGCATCGGATGGCTTCGTCGGCGGTGGCTGCTGTCGCACACATACGCCGTGCCCCGTCGGAAAGAACGGTCGCCAGCACGGACCGCACTTCGGGCTCATCGTCGACGACCAGGATGCGTTGTGTAATTCGCTGCATGTCGCACCGATTGGGTCCGGCGTTCTCGCCGAACCTTCACACCGTATCGTCGCGAACCCCGGCGGACTTGACGGAGCGGAGGGTGCGCATAACTCCAATGGTCCCAATGGATTGGTCCGCAAAGCCATGTGCGTCCGCGGTATCGCAGATGGGTCTGAGAAGATTCGGCGTACCGGCCGGCATGAACGCGGACCGGGAATACCGGGGTGCCCGAGATAATGTCAAAATACGGTCAAAAGCCCAGAGCGCGTTTGCCTCCGTAACGCTGTTTCTGGGACGCACCGTACATGCCGCGGCAACCGCGAACCGCACGACGTGTATTCGCGCCGCGGCGGGAGGAGGCCGGATGTCTTAGCACGCGAGGTCGCATGCCGGCGAACGGTCCCCGCTCATTCGAGCCATTCCAGGTCCCCTTCGGCCAGCACGGACTCGTCCCACACCTCCCGAAGGAACCGGATCGCCCGGGCCACCTCCTGCCCGGCCGTATGGATGGTCCGCAGACCGACGCGCGTCACTTCGTCCACCTGGTCCGCATAGTCTCCGTAGGCTTCATCATAGGACTCGGCCTCTCGCCGCATCTGCAGCAGGGAGAACTTCAGCATGCCCACCAGGTCCTGCACCTGTCCTCCAAGCTGCTCGCACCGTCGGGCGATCGCTCTCTGCTGATCGGCATCGGCGTGCTCATACAGGTCCAGGAGCCGGCACAGCTCCTCTCGGATCGAGTCCATCTGTACTGCGAGGTCTTCCATGTCGCTCTCCCCTTTTTCCGGATGCTTCTTGGCCGTGCGGGCGCCCTCGGCCCGCCACGGCGCGAACCCTCCCCGAAATCCCCGGTCTTGTAGTCTACGATTGACTTGCCGACACAAGCCAACGCGACGAAGGACGAATGAAGGGACGATAACGTGGCGGCGTTTGCGGGTCCGATAGGTGAGCCGTTGCCAAGGCGCCGGTGAACGTTGTTTGCACGCTCACCGGCCGTCCGAGAATGCCGCAGGCGGCTGTGCGGATTTTCCTTGCGGCCCGCCCGCCGGCTGACTACGCTGTCGGCCATACGGGCAAGACCAAAGGGCATGGCGGCCACCTTGACGCTCGGTGCGGTCCGGGCGTGTCTCGCCTGCGGTCGGCCGGCCTGCCCATTTCCCCTCGTGGTTCTTGTCGTCGCTGCAACGGCAACAGAAGCAAAGGAGTCACACCGTGTCTATCTTTCACCGATCTGCTGCGGAGTTTTTCGGGACGTTCTGGCTGGTTCTCGGCGGGTGTGGCAGCGCCGTTCTGGCCGCCACGTTTCTGCCCGCGGACGGACCGGCGGTGAACCTGGGTATCGGGTTCGTCGGTGTCGCGCTGGCGTTCGGCCTGACGGTGCTGACCATGGCGTACGCGATCGGTCACATCTCCGGCTGTCATCTGAACCCGGCCGTATCCGTGGGCCTGCTGGTGGGGGGCCGGTTTCCGGCGAAAGACCTCATTCCGTACGTCGTGGCCCAGGTTGTCGGGGCGATTGCAGCGGCGGGCACGCTGTTCGTCATTGCGAACGGCAAGGAGGGCTTCGACCTCGCCGGCGGTTTTGCGTCCAACGGCTATGGCGAGAACTCTCCCGGCGGCTACTCCCTCCTGGCGTGCCTGGTCGCCGAGGTCGTGCTCACGTTTTTCTTCCTGTTTGTCATCCTGGGAGCGACAGATTCGCGGGCGCCGGCCGCGCTGGCGCCGGTAGCCATCGGCCTGTGCCTGACCCTGATCCACCTGGTCGGTATCCCAGTGACCAACACCTCGGTCAACCCCGCTCGCAGTACGGGGCCGGCGATCTTCGTCGGGGGATGGGCACTGACCCAACTGTGGATGTTCTGGGTCGCCCCGATCGTCGGTGCCGCGCTGGCCGGCGTCGTTTACCGGGTGGTCGCGGCCGCACAGTCGAGCGAAGAACGCTGACTGCGTGTCCGTTCTATCGATGCGATGGACCTTCAGTAATCCCGGTCGATGTCCACGACCTTCTTGAACTGCTGTTCCCCGACGTGCGGAGGCTGGAACGCACGGTGTGCGGGGGTGAGCACCGGTTGAGGCTTCCAGGTGCGCACGCGCAGAAGCAGGTGGGCGTCGCGCTCCGGCCAGGTCACGTCGACGCGGTGGGGCAGCAGCGGGCCGGCGCCGGCGAGGGGGCGATAGTCAGACAGCTTCGAGCGCATCTGCTCGCGGCCGAGGTCGTCGCGGAAGATGATCTGCTCGATCTGCCGGTCGCCCCGGCGGCTCAGCCAGTATTCCTTGTACAGCCGGCCCTGACCGTCCGCGTCGTACGTGATGAACAGCAGTTGCTGGTGCTCGCCCTCCACCCGCTGGAACGGGCCCTCGCCGCCCATCGTATCCGTCGGCAGGCCCACGATGCCCAGGGCCTCCACGATCATGTCCGGCCGGACGGGGATGTTCGCGATGTCCGTCACGTCGATCTCTGCATAGCGCCCCCACCAGTACGTGTCCACCTGCGGCACGACGTGCAGCCAATACACCTGCTCGTTCGATCCGAACAGGACCTGCGACTGTCCGAAAGCCTGCAGGTCCAGCCGCAAATGCCGCGGCAACATCAGCAACAGATTCGCGTCGCAGTCAAAGTGCCGTTTCTCCTGCGAATCCACCATCACGTGCCCGCGAGCGGAACCCAGCGCCTGCAAGCCGGGGGGCATGCCCGTCGCACTCGCGTTGGCCAGGGCAATCGCCGACTCCAGCGGAAGCACGGGCCCCAGCTCCATGTCGTCGTGTCGATGCCCGTCGCACCCAATCAGCGTCAGCAAGCACACGGCAACCGCGCCCGCCGCCATGCGCCGAAAACTCGCCCGCGGTTCGCTCATTCGCCCTCCCCCGGCTCCGACGCCGTGTCCAGCCCACCGTCCTGCTCTGCGTACCCATGCAGAATCACGCCGAGCTCCCGGCTGACCGACTCGATCTGTTCTTCGTCCAGTCGCGGGTTCAGCACGAGCTGCGGCTCCTCTCTGCACACCCTGCCGTCTGCGGCATCGCGCATCACACGCATCCGCCACCACTCCCCGTCCTCACGACGCACCGTCTCCTCGAACTTCAACAGGCGCTTCCGCATGAGGATCAGCGCCAGCACAAACCGAAACCGCTGCTTGGACGGGTCTTCCGCGCCGGTCAGGCGGGCGAAGAAGTGAATCAGCATGTCGTCGTCCACCAGTAGCTTCGGCCGCCGTGTTTTCACCGGCACCCGCGTCCGAAAATGGCAGAACGCCCCCTCCGGAGGCCCCTGCCAGGCCGACAGGGAGTACTCCTCCCGACGAAAGCTCTCGCCATCCTCGAAGAGGACGGCGTAGTACTCTTCCCCTTCCGCCAACTCCGCCCCGCTCACCAGGCAGCGTCGGGTGGCAGGCTGAATGTTCCACTGCTCAACGGCCATCGCGCGCTCCACACAAGCTTGATTTGCGCCACGGGCATTGAATGTCAGCAACGCCCACCCGTCAAGACACCCCCTGCCGCACCTTCCAGCCCGGAGCAACCTGAGACGACCGCGCTTCGGCCAGCGAACGCCGCAACCGGATCAAGGAGAAATGGCAATCCGTTGCCCACGGGTGCTATGATGTGGCGCAAGGGCGCGGGGTTCCAGTGCGCGCGGAATCCACCTCCTCCGGTGGCTCCCGTCTGGAACCCCGCCGGCGCGTCTCCGGCTCCCAGCGCATGCTTGCATAGGCCGAGTGACCCCCGTCAGTCCGACGCCCTGGCGATCCCCCTTTCGCCGGCGACACAGGCGTCCGACGCCAACGCGCATCAACTTCATTGTCGCAGACAACAAGAGCCCGCCTACTTCCCTTACAAGAATCCACTTCTCCGCCGTCCACCGCAGGCTCACCACATCCGAAGCATTCCGAGGCCCTCTTCCCCCCGAGCATCGCCACAGAGCTTGTAGTGGAAACGGGACACCTAAGTCTTCGCCTCGGTCCAAAGCAGCGATGAAACCGGCCAAAACCTGCTGCCATTATGGCAGCAATCGACAACATCCGATCGTTACGAGGTTTGTGAGATGGCGGTCGACCTCGGCGCAACAGAACCCATAACCTTATGCATAAAAAAAGGTTACGAAAACTCACCGATTTTCGTCGAATCCGAGACTTGCGTTGACAGAGGTGCTGGGCTCTGATAGACTCCGCCTCCGATGAAATACATGGTTCAGGCATCGGCTTGGGCCATTTTCACCTCCCGATTTTGCGGCTTGAACAGCCGTGGCGCGCTTCCGGGCTTGGATCCAATCCAATCCCGGAAGTTTTTTTTGCCGCCGTTCCGCGAGTACCATATCGCCACGATGCACGCACGTGCTCCACAACCCGAGGAAGCAGGCAAAGCCATCCTCCAGAACTGGGAGACGCTCCGCGGCATTGCGGTGTGTGACGAACACTACCGCCTCACGCTGCGCGGACCGCACTTCCCCCCCGCCCGCCCGGGCCAGTTTGTCACCGTAGCGTGTCCGAGGGCACTCTCTGTAACCCCTGCAGATGAATCCACGAATGGGCCGTTTCTGCTGCGTCGCGCGTTCAGCATCGCGGGTTTGCGTCGACGCAACGAGGGGGTTGAGATTGATCTTCTCTATCACGCCGTTGGGGCGGCGACTCGGTGGATGGCCGGCCTCAAACCACGGGACCCTGTCAGCGTGATGGGACCCCTCGGCAACGGATTTCCTCCACCGCGCTCGGGCAAGGCGATCTGGATCGTCGGCGGAGGCATCGGCCTTCCTCCGCTGCTGTGGCTGGCAGAAAGCCTCACGGGGGCGGGCCATTCCGTGCTCCTGTTTGCGGGGGCGCGCGGGGCGCGTTTCCTGCCCTGCGCACTTCGAACGGATTCCTCCGTATCCGAGGACGGGATCACGCCAACAACGTGCCTGGGCGACTTTCCCGCCGACAAGCTCCACGCCATCCTCAGCACTGACGATGGCTCGCTCGGATACCGGGGAACGATTCTCCAGGCCGTTCAGCGTTGCTTCGCAGCGCGCGGGACGCCAGGTCATGCCGTTGTGATCTACGCATGCGGCCCCGAGCCCATGCTGCGGGCGCTCGGGCGATGGGCCACGGAGGGCGGCGTGGAATGCTACCTCTGCACCGAGCGTACGATGGCCTGCGGCATGGGGACATGCCAATCATGCGTGATTCCCGTACGATCCGATACCGACCCCGATGGCTGGCGCTACCGGTTGTGCTGCACGGATGGGCCGGTGTTCGCGGCCAAGGACATCCTCTGGACACCGCCTGGATAAGGACGGACCCATTCCAGTGTCACTGTATTCGGAGCCCTTCCACCCGCAGAAGTCGACCCGCCCGTGGGTCACGGCGACACTTTGACGAAAAAACCTGTTGCATCCGGCCCGGTCTGCTGTACAATTAGGGTGCAATAACTCAGCCCATCCCAGCGCATGGGCCGCCTAGCTGTTACGTCACGTGACACGGGTGGCCCAGCTTTTTTGCGCAGGGAATCCGGTTCGGCCCCCTGGTGCGGGGACGGAGGATCGCACGGCAACCGTTCGGAGTGCATGGAGACGAGGGCGAGGTCAGCATGGGGTGGTGGCGAGCGTTCCATGGGCAGGCTTGGTGGGTCCGCTGGTCGGGGAAGTCCGGCATCCTGGCGTTGACGATCCTGCTTGTGGCGTATCCCTATCCCACCCGGCTGGTCACCCACATGCGTCGGTGGCAGAACCCGGCAGCGTTGATCAACCCGGATTCTCCCGCTCTGACGCCGCTGATCGACGATCTGCGTGACCGGATTCGGGCCGACCTGCCGGCCCGGAAGAAGCTTCGGATCGTCGAGGCCTACGTGTACGAGAAGCTTCCGTACGCCTGGGACTGGGACACCTGGGGCGTCGCCGACTACATCCCCACCGTCGAAGAAGCGCTGGAGCAAGGTCAGGAGGATTGCGACGGCCGCGCCGTGGTGGCGGCTTCGATCCTGAGCGCCTTCGGCCACAAGGCCGAGATCGTCTCGGACTATGCACACGTCTGGGTCAAGACGGAGGCCGGCGAGACCATGAGTCCCGGCAAGCGAAAGAGCATCGTCGCCTCCGACACCGGCGTCCGGGTCCACTGGCGGAACCTGTCGGATCTGTTTCGGGCGACGCTGTTTGGCTGGGCGGCCTTTCCCCTGCATCGTGAGCTCATCGTGCTGGTGGTTCTCTGGCTGCTGATCATGGCGCCGGGCACGAGTTGGCGTTGGCACGCGTTGATCGCGCTGCTGCTGGTGGACGCCCTCCTGCGTCTGCGGGTGGCCGGCCGCGACGCTCACAACCCGATTGTCTGGCTTCAGGGGCTGGCATTGTTCGAGGCGGGTGTGGCTCTGTTCCTGGGCCGCATCGCGGCACGGCGGGCGCGTTCGCATTTCCCCGCTGCACCCCGCGTCGAGACACCCGCATGACCCTGCCTATGCGGCCCCGCCCGCGTCATCGACGGTAGGCATCTGTAACGACTTGTGGCCGCCCCGCGGCGTGCCCTGCCGCATCGAAATTTCCGTGTTACACTTGCGAAGGTACCGCAGGAGACGACCTGCAAAGCACGTTACGCAAAAAGGAGGAACACGCGAAGATGACACGCACTCGACAATTCCTGGCGGCCTGCCTGCTGATGGGTCTGGCCGTGCCCCTCGTGTCTGCGCAGATCCCCGGGCTCACCAGTGCGGCGGAGCCTGCGAAGATCGTGCATTTCCGGCTTTCCGGCCCGATGCCGGAACGACCCACGGGAGAGACGTTTTCGCTGAACATGCAACAGCCCGTCAGCCTGCACGAGTTGACGGAGCGCATGAGCAAGGCCCGCTTTGACGATTCCGTGAAGGCCGTTGTCCTCACGTTCGAATCGCCGTCCATGGGGCTCGCGCAGTTGGAGGAACTGCGCAAGGCCATCGAGCTCTTCCGCGCCGTGGACAAGGACGTATACCTCCATGCAGACTCCCTGAGCACCGGGCTCTACGCGCTGGCCTGCTCGGCGTCCCACGTCAGCGTTGTGCCCACGGGCGACGTCTGGCTGACCGGTCTCTATGCCGAATCCCCGTACTTGCGCGGCCTGCTCGACAAGATCGGCGTGCTGCCCGAATTCATCCAGATGGGCGACTACAAGAGCGCCGCCGAGACCCTGACCCTCACGGGCCCCAGCGAGCCGGCGAAAGAGATGATGAACTGGCTGTACGGCGGCCTCTATGAAAGCCTGGTCGGGATGATCGCGGAGTCACGCCGCCTTCCGGTCGAGAAGGTGAAGGAGATCATCGACAACGCGCCCTACACCGCCGAGGAGGCCAAGGCTGCGGGCCTGATTGACTCCGTCCGGCATGCCGAGGACTTCACGGCCGACCTGCAGAAGCGATACGGCATGTCCGCCAAGCTCGTCCGCGACTACGGCAAAAAGAAGGGACCGAGCATCGACTTCTCCAATCCGTTCTCCGCGTTCATGGGCCTGCTCGACGAAATCACCAAGTCCTCACGAAAATCCACCGGGACCGCGGTGGCCGTGGTCTACGTGGAAGGCACCATCATGACGGGGTCGGAGCAGCCCAGCCCGTTTGGCGGGTCGTCCGGGGCGTTCAGCTCGACCATCCGGCGAGCGCTGGACAAGGCGGAGGAGGATCCGTCGATCAAGGCGGTGGTTCTACGGGTCGATTCGCCCGGGGGATCGGCCCTGGCCAGCGAGATCATCTGGAACGCCACCCAGCGGGTGAAGGCAAAGAAGCCACTGGTGGTCTCGATGGGCAACGTTGCGGGCAGCGGCGGATACTACGTGGCCTGCGGGGCCGACCGGATTTTCGCCGACGCCACGACCATTACGGCCTCCATCGGCGTGATCGGAGGCAAGCTGGTCACGACAGACATGTGGGGCAAGCTGGGCATCACGTGGTACCCGCATCAATATGGCGCGAATGCGGACCTGCTGAACAGCGCCCACCCCTTCACCACGAAAGAACGCCAGATCATCACGAAGTACATGGAAGAAATCTACGGCGTGTTTCGGAATCGGGTGACGGAAGGACGGGGCGACAAGCTGAAGAAGCCCATCGACGAACTGGCCGGCGGGCGGGTGTTCACGGGGGATCAGGCAAAGGACCTCGGCCTGGTGGATGAGATCGGCACGCTCAGCGCCGCGATCAAGCATGCCGCCGCCCAGGCCGACATCTCCGAATATGACATTCGCGTGCTGCCCGAGCCGAAGAACATCATGGACGTGCTGCTCGAGGCTTTCAGCGGCAAGTCGGAGGACGACGGGTTCCGGATCGACTCCGGGCGCGCCGCACCTTCGCTTATCGGCCCTGCGACACCGCTGACGGACATCGTGCTGCCGCTGCTGCGGAACCTGGATCCCCAGCGGGCACAGGCGCTGATTACGGCCCTGACGCGGCTGCAACTGGTCCACGAGGAACGGGTCATCCTGATGATGCCCGTTGATTTTGTGATCCGCTAGGATATCCTGTTCAAAGCCTGCTCCAAGGAGCTTCTCACGGGCAACGACCCCGCATTCCACTCATGGAATGCGGGGTCGCCCTTCGGGTGCGTTTCGGCACGCCGACCCGCGCCGTCTCGGGCCGGGCTGCCGCCCCGGTTGACAGCCGCGCGGCGGGCCTCTACGATGGGGGGTCTGTCGCGGGTTTGTGCTGTAGACGGCCCGCGTCGGACCCAACCGGGGCGTGGCTCAGCCTGGCTAGAGCGCTGCGTTCGGGACGCAGAGGTCGCTGGTTCGAATCCAGTCGCCCCGATTGCATTGGACCACGACCGTTCTTCGGAGCGGCCGTGGTCTTTCCATAGGGGTTTCGCCGCAGCGTTCAGCACCATTTCCCCACGTTTCTGCGATGGCCAGACGACGATGCGATCGACGTAGGTAGCGATGACCTCGCGGGTACGGTCGTTGCGCTCGCCGTCCATCGCCGCCCGCAGGCCCGCCAGTTGGGCGTGGGCCCACTTCCGCAGATCGCCGATGTCGTGGCTCGCGGTCACCCGCTTGGCCATGCGAAGCTCCTCCTCGAGCGATTCCTTGCGCAGGCGCAACTGCGTCAGCCGTTCGTTGAGCATCGCCAGGTTGGCGGGGTCGAGGTTCATCGTGAGCGCCGCGACCATGTCGTTGATCTGCGCGATCTCGCGGGCAATGCGTTCCGCGTCAGCCGTCCCCGAGTTCGTGGCGGCTACCGCCTGGGCGAGCTGCTGAACGGCGGCTTCGACCGCCTCGTCATCCGTGGCGATGGCCGCGCTGAGTTTGGGCCGCGACTCGCGCAGGATGTTGAGCATCTGCGCGGTCATGTCTTTCTCGCTGATGTCGCCCGCCAAGGCGGCAGCCTTGAGTTCGTCCACCCGCGCCTGGTTGGCGCCCCAGCCGCCGGATGGTCCGGCGCACGTGGACTCGATCCGGTTGATGCGATCCCGCTCATCGGCGCGGATCGCCTGTTCGTCGATGTTCAGAACGTCCGTGTTCATGGTTCCCCTTTCCGTAGCGCGACGCGATGCCGCAATCGAGACCTGCGTCCCCGGGTCCGCGCCCAGCGGCGTAATACTCACTTCCCGAAGTCGGCCCTGCTTCACCAGCGCGAACCCGCGCGGCGATGACAGTGACCGACCATTGACCTCAACCTTCGTGCCCGCCGCGATGCGCTCGTGCTCGACCGGTTCGACGCCGACCGATGCCTGAAACGAAAATCCGCCGGTGGTCATCTCCACGATCTGCCGCGCCGCTTCGCCGGCACCGCTCATGACGCCCGCCACGATCAGGCGGCCATCAATCACGCTGGCCTCGCCGTGGCCCACCACGCCGCTCACACGGGCGTCGTGATCCGCCAAGAGCGGCACCTGGCCGGAGGCGTCCAGACCATCGAGGTTGATAGCCACGTCGCCCCAGCCCGGCACCCGCATCATGCCGCCGGTGTAGGCGACGATGCTGATACGGGGCCGCTTGGGTTCACCACTGGCCTCGATGGCGACCTCGGACGCGGCCAGCAGCAGGTTGTCGGTTGCCACAGTGGTCATTCACGTACCTCCACTTTCGTGCCCTTGGGGTAGAACCGCACCCGCGCGTAGTCGTCGGGATCATCGGGCGCTTCGATCACCGTGACGACGCCCAGGGCGTCGAAGCTGGTGGTGAAGCCCAGGTTGTGCCGAGCGCACATGTACCGGTGCGCCCGCACCGCCTGGCCGAACCGCAGGTTGGACACCCAGCAGAAGTGGGTCCACTGGTTCCACTGCTCGTTCTCGTAGAGCCACTCGGCGGCGGCGTCGATGTCCTGCTTGGACCAGAACATCACCTTCGCCGACGGCACCGTGCCCACGTTGCCCTGGTCGTCGCTGACCAGCGACTGGCCGCGCTGCGGCTTGGCGATGCCCTTGTCGGCGAGGAACGCCAGGTCGGCCTCATCGCACTTGAGGCCCCGCAGCTTCAGTTCCGCCGCCGCGCCCTTGAGGCTTTTGGGGCAGGCCAGCGAGATCGAGGAGTCCGCCGACCCCGGGTCGGCTAGGTCGTTGCCCGGCAACAGCCCCATTAGTTCGTCGAAGTCCTCGCGCAGCCAGTAGTGACGCTTCCTGTCCGCCATGTCAGTCTCCTTGGTCACGATGGAACCCTTTCTGAAGTAGTGTCAGCTCGCGCTCAATCGTGCTGGTGCTGACACCGAGTGTTTGTGAGATTTCCTTGACCGTCATCTGCGCCATGCGGCACTCGACGATCCGCCGCTGCCGCTCTGTCAGCCCTTCGAGGTACTCCTGGACGATCATGTCCTCCACCGGGCTGGCGCGGGAGAGGGCACTGACCCCGACCGGCCGGTGCGGACTGCTCGCCGATTCGACGTGGTACGCCTCGGTGGCGTCCACGTCGTCCCGCTCGTCGTCGCTGCCCGCCGTCGGCAGGTAGCGCAGCGGCTGCGGCTCGTTCTTCAGCTCATTGGCCAGCCTCTCGGCCTCGTCCTTGGCCCGGTCGGACATGCGATGCTTGGCCAGGCCCTCGTTGCCCTTGGCCTTCCACACCTGCCAGCCCGCCAGGAACAGGTTCTGAGCGATGTCCTCTGCCCGGTGCCGGTCGTGAGCTGAGTCGAACTTGAGCAGGAGGTTCCGCGCGATCGCCTTGGCGTAGCAATCCAGCCGGTCCAGGACTTCCTTGTCGTCAACCATGTCGTCTCCCTGCGGGCCGCATGCTGGCCCTCATTCTGCTTATCCGGCCGTCGAGGCGAGAATCCATCATCGAGCCTGGGGGTTTCTTTGCCTTCCCCTTACAGGCAGGGTGAGCGGGCAGGCACCATGCCCGTCCGTTCTGTTATTTCCGGCCCGGAGCCGGATTCGTAAAACGGACCCGAAGATTTCTTGGGCAGGGTCAACCGGGCGGTTGTAACGCATTGCACTGCAGTAGCTTACTATCTTCGTCGCGTACTGCTTGTTGTGTTGCCCGAGAAGGGGGAGAATGGGATTTTCGGGAGGATTCAGTACGGATTGCGGCCGTGGTCACCCAGCACTCGCACGATGTGGAAACTCTTGACCAAAAGACGTTCGGACGATGATGATCTACTCGCATGTGCTCAACCGAGGCGGACGTGGTGTCCGCAGCCCGGCGGACGGACTGGCTCGTAGACCCGATGAGCGCTAG
>CAZPHH010000057.1:0-31365 GCA_964586145.1 uncultured Phycisphaeraceae bacterium
CGTCGTCGCCACCGCCGGCGACGTTCGCGGGAGCCGACCGTGGTCCCGGCGTCCAGTGCGGTCAGGGCCTCTTCCGCGGTCGCGAAGCGATCTTCCGGACGCTTGGCCATCAGACGCAGGGCCAGGCTGGCCAGCGCGGGGTCCGCCCCGCGGTCCCGCGTGCGCGGATGGGCCGGCTCGTCGTGCAGAATCCGGTGGATGATGCCGGTGGGCGTGGCGTCGCGGAACGGCGTCCGACCGGTCAGCATTTCGTACAGAACCACACCGGCGGAGTAGAGGTCGGCGCGACGGTCAATGGCCTCGTCCCCGCGCGCCTGCTCCGGGCTCATGTACTCCGGCGTGCCCAGGGCCCTGGCCTCCAGCGTGAGCCGCGTCTGCGAAACCACCATCCGGGCCAGGCCGAAATCCGCGATTTTCAGGGTGGCCGGGGCCGGGTTCGTCCGATCGACGCCGGTCTGTCCCGCCCCGAAGTCCAACAGCAGGTTGGAGGACTTGATGTCGCGGTGCACCAGCCCCGCGCCATGGGCGGCGGCCAGCCCGCGGAGAAGCTGGCGAAACAAGGTGCGAATCGTGTCCGTCGGGAGTGCGGCCCTGTGGACAGGCGGTCGGGCAACCGCGTCCTGCGAAGCGGGGCCGGGCGCGATCGAGCCGCGCGCCAGGGACTCGCATGCGCAAGCCGTTTCGTCCGAGGGATCACGGACCGAATCATCCACCGCCCGCCGCAGCACCTCCGCCAGCGTCGGTCCCTCGATGTACTCCATGGCCAGGTAGTGTACGCCCCGCTCCTGCCCGACGGCGTGAATGTCCACGATATTCGGGTGCCTCAGGCCGGCGGCCGCCTTCGCCTCGCGTGTGAAGCGGGCCAGGGCCACCGGGTCGTCGCCCAGGTCCGGGCGGAGGATCTTGAGGGCCACCCGGCGATTCAGGCTTTCTTCGTGGGCGAGCAGGACGATGCCCATACCGCCCCGGCCGAGCAGTGCGCTGATCTTGTACGGCCCGAGTTCGGCGGGAAACCGCGGATCCGAGGACACACGGAGGACGCCCTGGCGGATCAGACCGTGGAGGGTTCCGCTCCCGTCAAAAACGCTCCGCACCAGGCTCAGGTGCAGGCGCAGCTCGTCCGCCAGCTCCGGATGGGCAGCCAGGAAGTCCGCCTGCGACTCCGCCTGCCCGCAGGCGCGGCGCTCGAGGTACTCGTGCAGCAGCTTCCCGACGGCCGCGTCCTGTGACGCGGACGGGTCGGCCGACCCTGCAGCCCGACTGTGACGATCCCGTTCCATGCCTTTCCCCGAGTCGGCTTCCGCCGACCGTCCCGAGCGTGCGCCGTCAGTATACACGACTCCGGGCAGAACACGCATCCGGGCGCGGATGGCCGAGTCGTCGGCGAAGGCACACACCTCCCCGAGGCGGCCGGAGGGCCGGCGTGGAGGATTCGCCCCCCGGAACCCACCACCGCGCATCCGATCGCCCGCGAAAACAGCGCTGCGTGCGCGTCACGTGCGCCGCGCGGCCGCCATTGCACGCAAACATGCGCTTGCGCACCCAAACATCGGCGCATGGACGGGAACACCTGTGTTCCAGTCGTTGGATTGGGCCGTCCCGCGCAGGCACCGCTCGCGTTCCTGCTTCGACGTGCTGCAATCCGGCGCGGTTCACGGAATATCGCAGAGAAATCAGGCGACCGCCGTATTGGCTCAGGCGCTGTGGACTTATAGAATGATGCGACAGGCGCAGGGACGACGAACGCGCAGCGGCACACCGAATACGCAGGAACGAAACTCAAGCTCGCCGAGCCGCTGAACCGACACTCATAGGAACGCTCGCACCCACAGACGAAGCGACCTGCCGCGGTCGCTCACCCGGAAACGCAATCCCGCAGGAGAGTCTTGCGAAACCCCGGCACCGCCTGCCACGGCGTGCCCCAACCCCGGCCGACGTCAGGAGCGCCGGCCGCCGCCGAAAACACACCGAACCACCACACACCTGCTTAGTGCAAAGGAGACGCACGCCATGACACCGCACGGAAGGACCACGCTCTCTGCCCGAATTCTCGCCGCCCTGACAATCACTCCCGTATTGGTCGGCATCACAGCCCACGCGTCGGAATGGATCGCGCCGATCGGCATCCCGTATCCCGAGTTCGGCATCGTCGAAACGGTGGAGTCCGTATACGGCGCCGAGGATTACTACACCCACTTTGTTCAGAACGACCATCCGGCGGCCACCGACACGAGCAATCCGTATGGCACGCCGAGCAGGCCGCGCCGTACCGTACCGTCCAGTCTGCCCGCAGGCAGCGTGGTGTACGTGAACGGCGGCAGCTACTCCACCGGCAGCATGTGCACGATCACGGGCAACGGAACCGCCGACGCCCCGGTGTTCCTCCGAGGCAACCGGCAGAACATGCCCGTCCTCCCGCTGGAGACGGCCTTCAAGGGCACGTACTTCATCGTCGAAGGACTGGACTTCAACGGGCCGACCGCCCAGGCCAACGTGCTTGGCCCGTCCCACCACCTCGCCATTCGCCACTGCGAGGTCCGAAACGCGGACGGAAACGGCGCCGGCTTCTGCGCGGTGGGAAGCTGGGACTCCGCAGACCCCACGCTGGTGACGGACATCGTGTTCTATGACAACTACATCCACGACCTGGGCGACCTGGACACCACCAGCGATCAGGACCATCACGGCTTCGTGATCGGCCATCACGCCAATCGCATCTGGGTCGTGGACAACGAAATCAGCTACACCAGCGGCTCCGGACTTCAGGTGAACTCCGGCTTCCTGGACGAGACGGGGGATCGACCGGCCCACCACGTGTACATCGGGCGAAACCACGTTCATCACGTCCGGCAGTCCGGCCTGACCTCCAAGAAGGCCCGCGACGTCATCTTCTCGCAGAACGTGGTGCATGACGTCATCACGACCCCCTGGTCCACCAGCAAGGGGCTGGCGTATCAGTATGGACCGTACAACGTCTGGTTCCTCTTCAACCACGTGTACAACTGCACGTGGGGCGTGAACGGCCCCGGGAACACGGGCGGACCGGGCGGGACCGTGTACCTCATCGGCAACGTCATTCACGACTGCGAATGGGGCATGCTGTTCTGGGACCACGACCAGACGGTGAGAGTGCTCGCCAACACCATTACGAACGTGGGGGCCGGCGTGTCCTACCAGAACGGGCCGGGCATCCACCTGCGGAACAACATCCTGGCGGATGTGGGCGGCGGACCGCACCTGCGCGTGCTCGGCAGCAGCGGCACCACCGCCGCGAATTCCACGTCGTCGCACGACCTGTTCCACCCGTCCGCCGGCTCGATCGGCATCGAGTGGGGTTCGGTGTGCTACCTCACCGTCGCCGACTTCCAGGCCGGCACGGGCAAGGGCGCGGGGAACGTCGAGGCCGACCCGCGCTTCCTCAACGGTGTCGGTGGGAACTACCGCCTCCAGGCTACCAGTCCGGCCGTGGACGACGGCATCATGCTCGGCGCCTACACGACCTACCGGACGCGGTACGGCCAGACCATTCAGGTCGATTTTGACGGCGTTCCCCGGCCGGCCGGTGCCGCCCACGACCTGGGCAGCTTTGAACTGCTGCAACTGTCGGCCGCGGACTTCCCTGGGATGGCGGCCTGCCTGACCGGCCCCGATGCGGACGCCACGGCGGACTGCGAATCGTATGACCTCCACCGCGACGGCGCCGTGGACCTGGCGGACTACGCCGTCTTCCAGGCGTCCGTGATGGCGCCCTGACGAACAGGCGGGCCGTTGTGCGGCCTAGCCCCCGTGTTCGCTGGTCGGGTTCCGGCGATCCAGTTGCTCCCGTTCCCAAAGCGGGACACCGGGGAATGCGAATAGAGGTTTCTCTCGCGTGCGCACGGACGGTGCGGTGCTGCCGCCGCGGACCACCGGTACGAGCATCGTTTCCCTCTCGCGCGCACGGACGGTGCGCCCTGACATCGGGCCGTGAAGAACGGCTTTGCGCCTCCTGCGAGCGCAAAGAGAATTTCGCAATGTCACAATTCTGTCATTGATTTTGCCCCGCAGCCGGCCTTTGATGCTTCTGTATCGGGCCGGTGCCATCCGGACGCAGCGGACGCTGCCGATCGGAACACGCACCCTTGTGTGAATGATTCCATTGACCGGGCACGGAGAGCATGGGCTCCTTGGGACGCGTGTGCATCGCGCGCCGCGTTTGTGGCCGGACAGGGCGATCACACCGCAACGAAGTCCGTCCGCAAGATGACAGACGGACGGGCCTGCGTAGAGGGCCCATGTTCCGGGTCATTCCGGGAAGCTCGGCGAAGCGTTGGGGGGGGCGATGGCCCTCCGCGGCGCCGGACGGCGAGCCGGGCGATGCGTGAGAGGGATCTTGTGAGGGTTTTGGACAAACAGGAGAAGAAAGTCATGAGGAACACAGTGGGAGAAGAGTGGGTGTGTCGGAGGCGTTCCGTCGTTCCGTTCGTTGGCGTGTGCCTGTTCCTGGGCATCGGGATGATGCTCGCAGGTTGCCAGGCGGGCGTGGGCGGGGCAGGGGGCGGAGCAGGGGGAGGGGGGGACCCAGAGCCCGAATGCGTGGTCGCCGCCGACTGCGGAGCGGGCCAAGTCTGCCAGGACAATGAGTGCGTCGTCGTGCCGCCGGAGTGCACCATCGACGCGGACTGCGCCGCCGGCGAGGTGTGCGACATCGGCTCGTGCGTGCCGGCCTCGCCGGAGTGCATCATCGATGCCGATTGCGCTGCCGGCGAGGTGTGCGACAACGGGTCGTGCGTGCCGGCCTCGCCAGAATGCACCATCGATGCCGATTGCGCCGCCGGCGAGATCTGTGACGGCGGCGCCTGCGTGCCCGCCTCCGTGGGGCCGCAGCTGTTCATTACGAGCTTTGCGGCGCCCTTCAAGGTGACGAGCTATGCGAATCCCGACGCCGTGAACGGCAACATCGCGCCGGACACGAACCTGCAGGGCGCCAACACCCTGCTCACCGGGCCGTCCGACGTGGTCGTGAACGCCGCCGGGCAGCTTGTCGTCAGCAACTTCGCGGCCAATTCCATCACCACGTACGACAACGCGACGCAGACCAACGGAAACATCACACCGTCCGGCAACGTCGTGGGGGCGAACACCACGCTGAGCGGTCCCGCGTCACTTGCCTACAACGCGGCGGCCGACCTGTTGTTCGTGGCCAACTTCACCGGTGATCAGATCCTGGTCTTCGAGGCCACGACCGAAACGACGTTCAACGGCAACATCGCGCCGATTCGAACCGTTTTCACGCCCGTGACGCTCGACAACCCGACGGGCATCAACTTCGGGGCCAACGACGATCTGTACGTGGCCAACAGCGTCGCCAACAACGTGCTGGTCTATGCCAATGCCAGCAACCTGAACGGAAACGTGGCGCCGACCCGGACCGTCACCAGCCCCGCGTTCACGTCGGTGTTCGACGTGTTCGTTGACGCGAACGACAATCTCTACGTGCTGAACACCACGGGCACGGTGGCCATCTTCCGGAACGCGGCCACCCTGAACGGCCCGCGAGCCCCGGACTTCACGCTGACGCTCCAGCCGCCGGTCGGCGTGCTGACCGCCATCGTGGTGGACTCGAACGACACCGGGTACATCGTGGACAGCACGCTCAACGCGGTCTACACCTACTTCAACGTCAGCACACGGAACGGCACGTTTGCCCCGGACGCCCTGATCCAGGGGGCCAGCACGCAACTGACGCAGCCGATCCGCCTGTTCCTGCTCGAGTAGCGGAGGCGAAGGACCTGGCGGCACCGGCCGCGCGACACGCCGCAGGGCTCGGGAGGCTTCGGTCTTCCGGGCCCTGCTTCTGCGCGGATCGGTTCCATCGGCCAGGGGTTCCGTCCCCCGCTCGATTCGCGAACAGGATCGCCGTCCGAACGGTGTCAATCCGCTACCGGCCGCTTGCACGCCGGCACGGCCCGGAGACGTTTGCGGGTGATGGCCACCGCCTCGCGTGACACGTCGCAGCCGAGATACCGGCGGCCGAGGCGCTTGGCCACGGCCAGGGTCGTGCCGCTGCCGCAGAAGAAGTCGGCCACCCGGTGGCCGGGGTCGGTGCTGGTCCGGATGATCCGTTCCAGCAAGGCCTCGGGCTTCTGGGCCGGATAGCCGGTGCGCTCGGCGGACACGGTAGATAGAAACGGGATGTCCCACACGTCGGTGCAGGCGGGGCCGTCCGGGTGGAAGTACAGCCGACCCTTCCGTGTGTTCTTGTACGGCCGCCCGGCCTCGTCGTAGAGCAGTCCGTCGGTGCGGAAGGTCCCGTTGCGCTGGACGTGAAAGACGTGCTGACCGGCCTGCTTCGCGTACAGGAGCAGGGTGTCGTGCTTGCGGGCAAACCAGCGGTCGCTGCGGCCCCCGGTGCGGTACGACCAGATGATCTCGTTCAGGAAGTTCTCGGGGCCGAAAACCTCGTCCGCCAGGCACCTGGCGTAATGAACGGTTCGCCAGTCGAGGTGCAGGTACAGGCTGCCGTGTCGGGCCAGCAGCCGGCGGGCCTGTTCCAGACGCGGCCGCAGGAAGGCCAGGTGCTCGCGGAAGCCGCCGGGCCAGCGGTCGTCAAAAACGACGCCGGCCTGCGTCGCCTGCACGCGCTGTGTCATGAACGGCGGATCCATGTAAATGAGATCGCAGGACTCGTCATCCTGCGACCTCATCACGTTCAGGGCATCTCCCAGGCACACCCTGCCCCGCTTGGCACACGGCGTTCGGTGGGTGACGCCGCGTGCTTCGCTCTCCGGCCTCGTTTTTCGGGTCAAAGATCCTCGCGCGGATGAATACCGAGCGCCTCCATGCGCCGGTACAGCCGGCTGCGCGAGACGCCCATCGCCCGTGCCGCCCGACTGCGCTGACCCCCGGCACGTCGCAGCGCCGACAGGATCGCCCGGCGTTCCACAGAGGCTAACACGTCATCCAGCGGAAGGTCCAGCTTCTTGTCGCCTTCGAAAATCTCCACGGTCTCCCCGCGAACCAGGTTCGGCAGGTCCTCCACCTTCAACTCCGGCCCCGAGCCCACGGCAATGGCCGACTCGATCGCGTTCCGCAGCTCGCGGACGTTGCCCGGCCAGTCGTACTCCAGCAGGGCAGGCCAGATCAGCGGATGAATGCTCTTCACCTGCCGCAGGCTCTGCCGGTTGAACTCGCTCACGAAGTGCTCCACCAGGAAGGGAATGTCCTCTTTCCGCTCGCGCAGGGTGGGCGCTTCGATGGTGATCACGCTGAGGAGGTAGTAGAGATCGCGGCGCAGCCAGCCGCTGGCCACCGCGTCCGAAACGCCCTGCGGCGTGCTCGCGATGACCCGCACGTTGACCGGGTACTCCTCCGTGCTGCCGGACGGGCGGACCCGGCCGTCCTGGAGCGCCCGGGCCAGCTTGGCCTGGGTGTCGACGGGCATCTCCGTCAGCTCGTCGAGAAACAGGGTCCCGCCCGCGGCCGCCCGGAGCAGTCCCTGGAACTCCATGTTCGGCTGCGGACCGCTGCCCTTGGCGTAGCCGAACAGCTCGGCCTCAAGCTGGTCCTTCGACAGGGCCGAGCAGTTCAGCGGGACAAACCGCCCCTCCTTCTGCAGCCCGTTGTGGTGAATCGTTCGGGCAATCAACTCCTTGCCCGTTCCCGGCTGACCGCAGATCAGCACCGCACTGCTGTTGTTGCAGGCGGCCCGGATCTTCTCAAAAACGGTGTTCATGGTCTTGCTGTGCGAAATGATGTTCGAGAAGCCGTACCGCTCCTGAATGTCCGCACGCAAGCGGGAAACTTCCTCGCGCAGGTTCTCCGTGACGGTCCGGAGTTCCGCCTCGGTCTGCTTGGTCTCGGTCACGTCCCGCATGACCGCCAGGACAGCCCCGGTTTCTCCACCGTTCTTGAGGTTGGTGTAATGCGTCTCCACCCAGGCGAAGGTCCCGTCCTTGCGTCGCAGCCGCAACCGCTGCCGGGCCGACGGCACTTCCCCGCGGAAGACCCGCAACCCCGGACACAACTTGGTGGGCAACGAACGCCCCTGCTCGTCCGCGCACTCCAGCAGTGTGTTGCAGTCGCATTGCGACCCGATCACCTCGTTCCGGCTGTACCCGGTGATACGCTCACAGGCCGCGTTGAACACCAGGAACCGCCGAGCCGCGTCCATCACGAAAATGCCATCCATCGTGTGTTCGAGTAACGCTTCCAGGGAGAACGTTCCGGTATCGCGGGTTGAAGTCATACTGCGCCTCTCTTCATTCTCATTGAACTCTCACCCCAGCCCGAATGGGCCTCACTCACCTCGCCAGGATTGGGTGTCCTCCGACATCCTGTCGTGCGCCCCGCGCCAAGGGCCGAGAACTTTCAATCAGTTCTGTCCAAACAATAGAGCGCTATTGTGTCAGAGTCAAACGCGCGTGGAGCAATTGAGGTGTCAAACTGGGATAAATCTTCGCTTATTGGTCGGTAATCGCGATAAGTTTGTTCTCTTTTATGGCACAAAGATGTGTCACTTTCGGATCAGAATCGATCCGGATCAAACGAGGAAAGCAACGCCCTGGGGAATGATCCCGAGGCGAGCTGGAAGAGTGTCCCCGACATCACCGTCAATTTGTAGCGGAACAGGAACATCAGACGTGATGTCCACGTGGCGCCCGTGGAGGTAGATCGCATCGCCAGTCGTAACATGCTTTCGGAAAAGAGTTTGCATGGCATGCCGGAGGAGGCCAGAGCGAGAACCGCAGGGATAGACGCACACATCCAGAAGCCCGTCATCATGAACTGCCCGCGCAAGGAGCTGCAGGCCGAGCGAATAACGCCGGAGCACCCCAACGAAAACCAGGCCCCGGCCTTCAAACACCCGGATCCCGTCCACATCCACGCGAACGGGAGGAAAAGTGTGCGCCCAGAACGTGCGCCAGATGGGCCAGAAGTAGTCGAAGTGGCTGATGTGGCCGGCTCGCACGGCGTGCAGGCGATGGACGACTTCGGCATCAAACCCCACGCCAGTGATGATCAGGAACTTCCGTCCGTTGACGACGCCGACGTCCATCGGTTGCGGTCGGCCGTGCAGAATCAGACCGGCGATTTGCTCCGGATCCCGCGGCATGCGGAGCGCCTTGGCCACGATATTCTCCGTGCCTCCACCCAGGATGGCCAGGGGACCGGGCCGGCCGACCCGGGCGCCCGCCACGTCGCGGACGGTACCGTCCCCGCCGACCACCAGGATGGCCCGGGCGGAGTCGGGCACCGCCTCCGCAAGTCGGGCGGCATCGCCATGCCCGGCGGTGACCCTGCAGGTCAGGCCAACACCCTCGCGGGCGAGTGCTGACCGGATGGCCGGCAGGAACTCGCCCAGGTTCCGCCGGCCTGAAACGGGGTTAATGATGGCGTAAACGTCCTTCACTTCGGTCCTCCCCGCGTACCGGGCCGAGCGGCATGGTGTCGCCTGGGACCGCGGATCGCAAGGGGGCGCGACGGTCGGCGTGCCCGCCATCCGCTTGCCCGAACGTGGGACAGCGGTATAGTCTGCGGGCATGGCGGACCTTCGATTCATCGACGATGCGGGGCACTTGTGCGTGATCCGGCTGGCCCGTGAGCCCGTGCTGATCGGGCGTACGAACACGTGCCAGATCATGTTTGTGGACGACATGATTTCTCGGGAGCACGCTCGATTCGAGGCGGATGCGGAGGGTCGTTGCCGCGTTCGGGATCTGGGCAGTCGGAACAAGACGTACGTCAACGGTCAGCAGGTGGCGGAAACGATCCTGTCCCACGGAGACGTGATTCGGGTCGGCGGGCACGTGGTGGAGTTCCTGAACGAGGGCTCGCCGCGCGAACGTCTGAACCTGGATTTCCTCACGCCGGACCGCAGCGAGCCGACAGGCAGTGAATGGGTGAAGGTCAAGGCGCCGGTCACCCTGGCGCTGGAGCAGGTCGCGAAGCTGGCCAGTTGCGGAGCCTTTCTGGGCGCCACGGCCCGCATTGAGGAGATTGCCGAGGTGGCGCTGGGGCGGCTCCTGCTGGACCTCCAGGCGGATCGTGGCTTCATCGCGCGCCGGGGCGACAAGAAGGGTGAAATTCTGCCCATCGCGCATCGGGGCCTGACGCTACAGCCGGGTGGATCGCGGATGCCGGTGAGCCAGACGTTCGTGTCCACGGCCGTGCTGCAAAGCGTGGCCGGCCGGTATCCGCGAGAGGCGTCGCAGATCGATTCGAAATCCGGGTACGCGGGCAGCGGAATGATCGCCCCGCTGTTGCACCGAAACGACATCATCGGCGTGCTGTACGTGGACCGGCCCGTGGCCAGCCAGCCGTTCAGCGCGATGGCGTTGCAGCACATGGCGGCGGCCGGGGCGGCCGTGGGCGGGATCATGGCCGAGGCCACGAAGCGGCTGGCCGACACGATCGTCCCGGCCGAGGCGGCGTGGCAGTCTGCGGTCCGTCGCATTCAGGCGGGGGCGACGACCGCGCCGCAGGTGCCGCCGCCGTTCGCGGTCGCCTGCAAGCTGCGCAAGGGTGCGCTGCGATGCGGCGATCTGTACGACGTGATTCCGCTGGGCGACGGCAAATGCGTGCTGACCGTGCTGGACGCGGGCGGCAGCGGCGTATCGGGCCTGGCCCAGGCGATGGCGATCCGCGCGGGCATCCGTTGCGCGTTGAACGTACGAGGAGATGCGATGGACCTGGCGCCCGTGCTGGACGCGTTGAACCGCGGATTGGCCGGGCAGCCGACCCGTCAGCTCGTCACCGCGGTGGTGGTGGGGGTGGACCTGTCGGCCGGCCGGGTGGCCTACGTCAACGCAGGCGGGCTGCCGCCGTTGCTGCTGATGGGTGCGGGGCGGCTGATCACGCTGGACCAGCCGTCGCTCGTGCTGGGTGTCGATGGGGAGTATGCGTACGAGGTGAACAGCGTCGACCTGCCGGCCGACTTCCGGATCGTCTGCCACACCGACGGGTTGGTGGATGCCGCGAACGCCACGGGCGAAGCCTTCGGCGAACCGCGGTTGCACGAGCTGCTGCTGGACCACGACGCGTTCCAGGAGCCCGGCGCGATCATCGAGCGGATTCTGGGCGCCATCCACACGCACGCCGGCGACCACGCGCCGGACGACGACGGGACGGTGATGGTGCTCGGCAAAGGATGATGGCGGGAACGGACGGGGAAGGCGGAGGTGCCGTGGAGCGGGCTTTGGAGGAGGCCGGTTCCGTGCCGTGGGCGTTCCGCCGCACGCTCCTGCCGACGGGGCCCGTACCCGACCACGAACCAGTCCCCGACGCGGCTTTCGCACCGTCGTCCTCCAGTCGAACCGGAGACAGCCGGCCATGATCGCCCCCGTTGCCGCAGAAGCCAAGATCGTCAACGCCCTGCTGGAATCGCGCGGGCTGACCCGGGTCGCGCTGCTGGAGGCCCAGTACGACGCCCGGGCCTCGGGCCTGCCCCTCGTGGAAGCGCTGCTCAAGCGTGACAAGCTCTCCGACGAGGACGCGGGGCGGGCCTACGCGGATCTGTACGGCCTGCGCTACCTTGACCTCTCGCGGCGCCCGCCCAGCGTGGGTTGGGTGCTGTCGCTGCCGGAGAACGCGGCCCGCCGGGCCCGCTGCCTGGTGTTCGGCGAAGTGAACGGCGAGCTGGTCGTGGCCGTCGCGGACCCCGTCGACCCCGCGGTGAAGGCGGCCCTCGCCCTGCGGTTCGATCGCCCGGTCCAGCTCGTGGTCAGCCCGCGCTACCAGATTCTCGAAGCCCAGGATCGCATCTACGGCGACGCCCGCCGCAAGGGCCAGCGCATGGTGGAGGCAGGGCCCATCGCGTCCACGGTGGCCACGCGATCCGCCACCGGCCTGAACGTGCTGGAGGAGCTGGACTCCATCGTCGACGAGGCCGTCGACCGGCGCGCGAGCGACATCCACATCGAGACCGAAGAGGATCGCGTCCGCGTGCGGTACCGCATTGACGGCCGAATGATCGAGGCCCGCTCGTATCCCACCGAAGTGGCGGCCCCGATGATCTCGCGCGTGAAGGTGCTGTCCACGCTGGACATTGTCGAACGGCGCAAACCGCAGGACGGACGGTTCAACAAGAAGAGCTTCGACCAGAAGATCGACGTCCGGGTGGCGGTGATCCCCACCATCCACGGCGAGCGGGCGACCCTGCGACTGCTCGCCATGAACCGGAGCGAGACGGACCTCACCGGACTGGGCATGGACCTGGAGGTGCGGCAGGCGTTCGAGCGGCTGATCCACCGGCCGCACGGCATCATCCTGATCACCGGCCCAACGGGCAGCGGCAAGAGCACGACGATGTATGCCGCCCTCCAGATCATCAACACCATCGACAAGCACATCATCACCGTCGAGGACCCGGTGGAATACCACATTCCCGGGGTGAACCAGGTGCAGGTGAACCGCGACTTCGGCGTGTCGTTCGCCTCCGCCCTGCGCAGCATCGTCCGGCACGATCCGGACGTGATCATGGTGGGCGAAATCCGCGACGAGGAAACGGCCCACCTGGCCCTGGAAGCCTCCCTGACCGGCCACCTGGTGTTCGCCACCCTTCACACCAACTCGGCCGTGGGCGCCCTGACGCGGCTTCTGGACATGGGATGTGAGCCGTATCTCGTGTCCAGCGCCATCATCGGCGTCATGGCCCAGCGGCTGGTGCGGCGCATTTGCGGCAACTGCAAGAAGGGCTACGAGCCCAACGCGGCCGAACGGCGGCTGCTGGAAATCCCGCCGGAACGGACGCAGGTGGAGATTTTCCGCGGCGCCGGCTGTGCCCGATGCGGGCGCAGCGGGTACTTCGACCGGATCGGCATCTACGAGTTGGTGCCGTTCGACGCCGGCTTGGCCGATCTGGTGATGGAGAAGGCCTCCACGGAGACGATGTACCGATACGCCCTGGCGCACGGCGCGGTCGTGCTGCGAACGGATGCCATCACGAAGGTCCTCCGCGGGTGGACCACATTGGAAGAGGCCCTGCGCGTCACGACGGCCGACACGTACGGATCGTGAAGAAGGGCGTACCTCGCCACGCGCGCCAGCACAACGTCGGCCAAGACAGGCGCTCCGGAACGAACACCCTGCGGCATGGGGGGCTCCACGGCCGGGCCATTGCCGGTCGGGGCAATAGTCGCCCTTTGGGCAAGGTTCGTCGGCAGAATCTATGGGTGAACTGGGGCTCTGCTCCAGACCCCCAAAACTTGTGAGCCGTGCGTACGCGCCGCATCAGCGGGGATTCTCGCCACGAACCGCCCGTTCTGCTGGTCAAATGGTATGACGTGACCAAATGGCTGCTGGAGTGCGTGGACAGCTTTCCCAGGAACCAGCGGTTTATATTCAGCCAGCGACGGTCCACCGTTGTCGAGTGGATTGCCCGTTTCAACAGGCATTCCCGCCGCGGGGCGGGTCGTTCATCAACAACGACAACAACCTGCACGCGGCGAATCGCAACAACAACCCGACAAACGCGAACAACCACATCGGGTCCTGTGTCGGGGAAGCCCCTGAATCCCCGCCTACGTGCCCAGCAGGTCGCGAATCCACTGCATCGTCGTCTGCCGTCCCAGGCGGGCGATGGCGTCGGTCAGGGGAATGTCCTTCGGGCAGACCTCCACGCAGTTCTGTGCGTTTCCGCAATCCGTAATGCCGCCGGGGCCCATGAGGGCGTGCAGGCGGTCGGCCGACTGAAACGCGCCCGTGGGGTGCGAGTTGTGCATGTCCACCTGACCGAGCGTGGCCGGTCCGACGAACGGCGTATCGAGTTGGTACTGCGGGCAGGCCTCCATGCAGCAGCCGCAGGTCATGCAGCGGCTGAACAGGTACCGGACGTCCTGCTTCTCGGCCGGGATGAGCGGGGCATGGCGGTGGATGTCCCACGAGCCGTCCAGTTCCACCCAGGCCTTGATCTTCAGCAGGGCGTCGAACATCCGGGACCGGTCGACCATCAAATCGCGGATGAGGGGGAACTTGGTCAACGGTTCGAGCACGATGGGCTGCTCGAGCTGGTCAACCAGGGCGGCGCACGACTGACGCGGCACACCGTTGACCAGCATGGAGCAGGCCCCGCAGACCTCCTCCATGCAGTTGCTGTCCCAGACCACGGGCTGGACCTTCTGGCCGGCGGCGTTGATCGGGTGCTCGCGCAGGTACATCAGGCACGAGACCACGTTGTGCGCCGGCTGCCAGGGCATGATGAACTCTTCCCAGTACGGCGCGGCCTCCGGGCCGTCCTGCCGCCGGATCTTGAAGTGAATCGTCCGTTCCGCCATGAGTCGCCTCTCCTCGCCTACCGGTAGTCCCGGGGCTTTTCCGGTGCGAGCACGGAGGTGTCCACCGGTTTGTATTCAATCTTCGGGCCGTCCGGCGTATGGGTCACCATGGTGTGCCGGAGCCATTTCTCGTTGTTGGCCTTCCAGCGGCGCACGTAATCATCGTATTCCGGGTCGCCGGGGAACTTGCCCTCGGGGACTTTCAGCTCGAACTCCGCCTTGTAGTGCGAGCCTCGGCATTCGTCACGCAGTCGGGCCCCTTTGGCAATCGCCTCTGCCAGCACCACCATGTCCCGCACCTGGCGGGCCCAGGACAGCGACTGATTCATGATCGTACTGCGATCGTCCAGCGAAATGCGGCGGGCGCGCTCCTTGAGTTTGCCGATGCCGTTCAGGGCCTCGTCCAGGCCCTTGTTGTCGCGCTCCACAAAGACCTTCGCTCGCATCAGATCGCCCAGCTCGCGGTGCAGGGCAAAGGCGTTCTCGCCGCCGTCATTGTTCAGGATGCCGCGGTTGATCTCCTCCTGCCGCGTCCGCTCGGCCTCATACGAAGACTCGGGCAGGGGCTTCCGCGAGCGGCCCAGGCTCTTGATGTACGCGTCGACCGACTCGCCCGCCACCCAGCCGCTGAACGACGCGCTGAGCAGCGAATTGGCCCCCAGCCGGTTCGCCCCGTGATACGCGAAGTCGCACTCCCCTGCGGCATACAGCCCCTCAATGCTGGTGACGTGGTTGCGCGGGTGCGCGTCGGCCATGCGCCCGTTCTTCTCGTCCGCGGCATAGTCGACCCACAGCCCGCCCATGGAGTAGTGCGTGGCCGGGAAGATCTTCATCGGCCGCGTGTACGGATCCTCGCCGGTGAAGGTCTGATACATCTCCAGGATGCCGCCCAGCCGCTTCTCGAGAAAATCGTGCGGCTGATGCGTGAGGTCCAGGTACACCATGTCCTGCCCGCCGACCCCCAGCCCCATGTGGTGTACTACGCGGAAGATCGCTCGCGAGCCGACGTCGCGCGGGACGGTGTTGCCGTAGGCGGGGTACCACTCCTCGAGGAAGTAGAACCGTTCCGATTCCGGGATTTCCCGCGGATCGCGCGTGTCGCCCGCCTTGCGCGGCACCCAGACCCGCGCTCCCTCGCCCCGGCACGCTTCCGACATCAGCCGGTTCTTGTCGTGACCGGGAATGCCGGTCGGATGGAACTGGATGAACTCCGGATTGGCGAAGCGGGCCCCCTGCTGATACACCCGCGACGCCGGCGCGCCGGTCGAGTTGTTCGACATCGTGGACCGGCCGTAGATCAGGGCGAGCCCGCCCGTCGCCACGATGACCGCCTCCGCCGGGAAGGCCCGCACCTTCGACGTTTGCAGATCCATGGCCGTCGCCCCGCGGCAGACGCCTTGGTCATCGAGCACGAGCGAAAGGAAATCCCAGCCCTCGTACTTGATGACGCGTCCGTGGGCCTCGTGGGCCCGCACCTGCTCGTCCACGGCGTAGAGCAGTTGCTGCCCGGTGGTGGCCCCGGCAAAGCAGGTCCGGCGGTGCTTCACGCCGCCGAACAGGCGCTGGTCCAGGATGCCCTCGGGGGTTCGGCTGAAGGTCACGCCCATGCGGTCGAACGTGCGCATCAGGCCCGGGGCCGCCTCGCACAGACTGCGGATCGGCGGCTGGTCCGCCAGGTAATCACCGCCCTTGATCGTGTCGACGATGTGCTGCCAGACCGAATCACGCTCGCCCTTGACGTCCAGCACAGCGTTGATGCCGCCCTGCGCGCAGCACGAGTGCGAGCGCTTGACCGGAAAGAGCGAGAACAGATCGATCGGATACCCCTGCTCCGCCACGCGTAAGGTGGCCCAGAGGCCGCCCAGGCCGCCGCCCACCACAATCACTCTCGGTTTGCTTGCCATGATGATGAAATTCCTTCCGCGGCGCCTCACTGCACGTCCGACGACGTCGACTCACCCGCCGGGGACAGGGCTAGGTCTCGCCGACTGCCAGGACCAGGGCCTCCGGGCTGCTTCTGTCCAACGGGGGCGGGAAATCTGCCAGGTCGGCCCGGGCCAGACGGAGAAGCGACGCCAGACCCAGGGTGGCCAGACCCAGTCCGATCGCGGTGCATACGTATCCGGCCCGTGCCTGGGCCCGCCGGCTGATGGAGATGCCCCAGACGATCAGAAACGTCCAGATGCCGTTGCTGAAGTGGAAGACGGCCGCCAGCACGCCGATCGCGTAGATCGGAACCAGCCAGCCGCTCGCCTGAATTGCCTCGGCGGCCGTGTACGGAGCGAAAGCCGGATCGAAGTTCTGCCCGCCCGGCGGCCACCACGCGCCCAGCCAGTGCATGTGCCACACGTGGAAGAGCACGAAGGCCAGCGTGATCAGGGCCGTCCAGCGCTGTAGCGTGTAGCGGATATTGGCGCCGTACCGGTACGCCAGCACGTTCTGCCGCCCGGTCAGCCAGATCAGCACGCCCACGAAGGCGTGGAACGCCAAGGGCAGGAAGATGCCCACGACTTCCACCAGCTTGAGGATGCCCAGCTTGTGCATCGCGTGGATCGCGTTGACCGCCGCCTGGAAGGCCGACCCGTCACCGCCCAGGGCCATCAGCGCGTTCACGGACAGATGGAAGGTCAGGAACACACCGACCGGAATGATCCCACTCAACGAGTGCAGCCGGCGAATCCAGAAGTGACTGGACTCGTCGAACCCGCGCTGCTTGGACATCGCCTCCGCCACCGCTGTACCGACTCCTTTCTGCCGGACGATCAGGAGGGGATTGCCGGCGTGCGTTCAGGGGGGAAGAGGGCCCGTCATCGGGCCGGTTTGGAGAGTATAGATCGCCGCAGAAGAGCGTCAAGCGGGTCTTGGGTCTCTGTCAACTTGGGCAGCTTGACCCGTGTCTCGCCACCGCCTACGCTGACCGTGTGACCGCGATTCGCATGGACAGCTTGGCGGCACCGGATGGTTCGGTTCCGCAGCACCCGCCCCTGGCGCGCTGTGCGACCGGACATCCGTTGGGCCCGCTGCTGCTCCCCGCTCGCGACCTGTCCGCGCACCAGGTGCGCACGCGAGCCACAATCACCCTGGTGGGCTGCCTGGCGGTCCTGGGATTGGCCGCGTACCTCACACCGGACCCCAGCGGCGTGGGCACGCATCGGCAGCTCGGGTTCCCGACCTGCGGCCTGGTCCTGACCACCGGCCTGCCCTGCCCCACCTGCGGCATGACGACCGCCTTCGCCCACGCGGTGCGGGGACACCTGCCAACCGCCTTTGCCACCCAGCCCTTTGGCGCCGCTCTGGCCCTCGCCACGATGGCCGCCGCGGGACTCGCCGCCGCGGCCTTGTGGACCGGCCGAACCCGACGCGTGAACTGGTACCGCGTTTCGCCCGGCTGGACGGCCTTCGGCGTGCTGCTGTTCATGGGGCTGGCCTGGGTGTATAAGATCGTGGCGACGCTGGCCGCCGGCCCCGCGTGACCGGACCCGAGACCCACACCCGACCGCCTGGGAGTGCCCTCCATGCGAAACAGAATCCGGACCGGAGTTGGACTGGTGCTGCTGGCCTCGCTGGCCGGCTGCAGCTGGCTCATCCCCTTCGCTCTGATGCAGGAACACAAACGTAAGGTCCCGGCCGAGTTCGCCAGGCTCGAAGGCAAGAGGACGCTGGTCACCGTCTGGGCCCCCCCCGAAACCCTGTTTGACTACCCTCGCGTCCGCCTGGAGCTGACCAGCTTCATCGTCGACAAGCTGAAGGCCGAAGTGAAGAGCATCCACGTGGTCGATCCCGTGAAGGTGGAGGACCACATACAAAGGACCCTCAGCGTGGATGTGGACCCCCAGCGTCTGGGGCGACAGTTCGGGGTGGACATGGTGGTGTACCTGGAGTTGCTCGAATTCCACATCCGCGATCCGCACGTGCCCGACCTGGTGCAGGCCCGTATCCGCGCTTCCGTGCAGGTCTACGACCTGACCGCCGACGCGGATGAGCCGCGATCGTACGAACTGACTTCGGTGGACATCACGGAACCGGAGAGCGGCCCCCAACTCATGACGCAGGCCAATGTTGTCCAGGTGCGCCGGGCCGCGTACGTGAAGTTCGCCGAGGCCGTCGCCCGGAAGTTTTACACATGGGAAGAGATCATCGAATAACCATGGTCAGCCCACGACCGCCTGCCGCCGTCCTTCTGCTTTTGCTGCTGGTGATTCCGCCGGCGGGCCCGGCCTGCGGACCGGAGGGCGGCGCCTTGCTGTACTGGCTGGGCGCCGCTCAGAAGGAAAAGGTCGGCGCCGAGCTCGTCCTTGGCCCCGGCCCCATCCTGGTGCTCGTGGACGATCCAGAAGAGCGCCTGACCTGGGCGGAGGCCCGCGATCTGCTGGCCGAAGAGACGGCCAACGCCCTGCTGACCAGCAAGGCCACCGAGAAGGTGATCTCCAATCACGCCGTCCAGCGGCTGCGGCGATCCCGATCCGACTTCGAGGATCGTGGCTGCCGCGAGATCGGCGAGATGGTCGGGGCCGAGCGCGTGGTCTGGCTGCAGGTGGCGGACTTCTTCGCGTCCGAGGAAACGCAGGACCTGACCGCCGCCGCACGCTTCGCCGTTTCCGTACGCGTCATCAACGCGAAGGCCACAACGCGCGACGAGGTCCGCCTCTGGCCCCAGGAGATGGAAGGCCGCCCCGTCAAGGCGGAACTCTCCTCGAATGAAATGAGCCGGCTCAAGAGCCGGCGGGAGATCACGCAGGTCCTGACCGCCAAGCTGGGCAACGAGGTCGCGCGACTCTTCCACGAACACGCTCTCGATGATCTGATGAAGCCATGATCCGCGTACTGCACCTGTTCGACGCCTCCGCCGGATGGGAGCACCGCCTGGCCATCCAAGAGCTGCTGGATCGCCTGCCCGCCGACCGCATCGAATCGCAGCTCGCCACGATCGACCCCGTGGCCCGCACCCGCGTTGCCCGCCCGACCCAACGCTTCACGCTGTTCCCGCGTCGATTCCGGCCGGATTCCGTGTACGCCGCCCCGCGACTGCGCCGACACCTGGATGCCCACGACATCGACATTGTCCACGCCTGGGGCCTTCAGGCGGCAAAGGTCGCAGAAGCCGCCGCCTCCGCCAGCGCACGGCCCGTGCCCCTGACCCTCTTTCACCCGGCGCGGACCCGACGCGAGGCGGACTTCCTCCGCAGCCTGCCCCCGACGGACCGACGCCCCGTGCTCTGCGCGTCCCGGACCGTACGACGCCGACTGCTGCAGAGCGGGCTGCCGCCCGACCGGTGCCTTGTCGTCCGGCCCGGCGTGGATGCGGACCGCATCCGCCATGCTCAGGAATCGGACCTGCGGACTCGACTCGGAATCGCGCCGGAAGGCATGCTTGCCGTCACCCCGGAGCCCGTGACCCGCCACGCCGGGAATTTCGCCGCGTTCTGGATGACGGCCATCCGATCCTTTCTGGACCCCGGAATCCGAGTGGCCCTGCCCGGGGCCTCTCCGGAGAAGGACCGGCTGCGACGGCTGGCCCGGCAACTGGGCATGACCCGAATCCTGCTGGATACGGACGAGTCGGTGCCGTACCCAGACCTGGTGGCCGTCGCTGACCTGGCCGTCGTCGCGCCGACCGTCGACATTTCCGCAGGCGCCCTCGCCTGGGCCATGGCGGCGGGAGTGCCCATCCTTGGCACGGCCGTGGATTGCGTGGCCGAACTCATCGGGGAGAACCGCAACGGGCGACTCGTCGCACCCGCACCCGCCAAGCGACTGGCGACCCATCTGGCCCGACTGGCCGGCGAGCCGGAGGGGCTCCGCCGCCTGGCCGAGGTGGCCCGGCGGGACGCCGCCGAGCTCTTCAGCGTTCGCCGCTACGTGGACCAGGTGTGCCGACTCTACGAGAACCTCACGCAAGGCCGGCTCGCCGCTGACGGGATCCACGACCCCGAACCCTGACCCCCGCTCATCGCAGCCAATCGGGGCCGTCAAAGCGCCGGACTTCGTCTTGCGCCGACAGGGCGGCCAACAACGCGGACAGCGATCGGCCGAACGTCGGATGCAGCAGATCCGGCGCAACCTCAACCAGCGGAACCAGCACGAAGCGGCGTTCGTGCAGGCGGGGGTGGGGGACCGTCAACTCGGCCGTCTGGATGATCCGATCGGCGTAGAGCAGTACGTCCATGTCCATCGTCCGCGGGCCGAAACGCTCGCCGCGGACCCGGCCCAAATCGTGTTCAATCTGCCGGCATGCCTGGAGTAAGTCATCCGGCGACAGCCGCGTGCGAACGGCCACCACGGCGTTGAGGAACCAGCCCTGGTCCGCCGGGCCGCCCATGGGGGCCGTCTCGTAGAGGCTCGACACCCGCTCGATCTCCACGTGCGGCACGCCGGCCAGGCGCCGAACGGCCTCGCGCATGTGCGTCAGGCGGTCCCCCAGGTTGGAGCCCAGCCCCAGCAAGGCGACCCGGGCCGAATCCACCGGCGGTGTTGATGGGGTGTGCGGGTCCGGCATATGCTTTGAGCGTATCCGGAGGCCGGTCCGGGGCCAACCGTTCCGGCAAGCCCGGCCAGGAAGATGGCACCGCGTGAGTGAAGCCCCTCGAGAACCGAACGCCCGATCGCAGGAGATGAAGAGCCGGGCCCGGCGGCAGTTTGAGGCCTGGTCCGGCACCTACGATCGGTCCATCCTGCACCACTTCCTGTTCCGGCCGTCGTACGCGGCAGCGTTGACGGAGATCGGCCGGTGGCATGTGGAGCACTCGCGTCCGTTCCGGGTCCTGGATGTCGGATGCGGTACGGGCACGCTGACGGGCTTGTTGGCGGCGTCGCCCTGGCCGGTGGAGGCGGTGGGCATGGACTACTCGTCCGGCATGTGCGTGCAGGCCGCGGCGAAGGTGGCCCGGGCGGGCCTGTCCGGCGCCGCTCGGTTCGTGGCGGGCGACAGCGAGCATCTGCCGTTTGCGGACGGCGCGTTTGACGTAGTGACGTGCTCGAATTCGTTTCATCACTACCCGCATCAGGCGGCAGTGGTGCGGGAAATGCGGCGGGTGTTGGGTTCGGACGGCCGGCTGGTGCTGATCGACGGCTTTCGCGACAACGTCATTGGCTGGGTCACGTTTGACGTGCTGATCAAATGGGTGGAGAGCGCCGTTCATCACGCCACCTGGCAGCAGATTCACCGGTACTTCGCCGACGCGGGCTTCCGGACCATCCGGCGAAGGAAGATCAGCTTCTGGCTTCCGCTGCTGGTAACGGTGGGAGACACGTAGCCGGGTGTCCCGCCGTGCAAACCAACGATCGGTTCGCCCAATCATGGGGAGGTCTCTCCCCGACACGGGGCAAGCCCTATGAGGTGCGGCGCTTGTGGCAGGTGGTCATGTCGCAAATGCTACACATGTACTCAAGGCGCTTGACGTCGGGGCCCAGGCCCACGATGCCGCTGACGCTTTTGATGGGGCTCA
Source organism: uncultured Phycisphaeraceae bacterium (assembly GCA_964586145.1). Classification (GTDB taxonomy): domain Bacteria; phylum Planctomycetota; class Phycisphaerae; order UBA1845; family UBA1845; genus JAFGJQ01. The sequence continues at coordinate 21,698 of CAZPHH010000057.1, forward strand.
TCAGCGAAGATGGGCTCAACCGGATGCCGCAGGGCCGGTCGGGCAGCAGGGAAAACAGCTTCTGCTGCTCCTGCGTTGCCCAGGCGCAATAGCCGGGACTCAGGCGGTTCGTGATCTTCCAGCCGGCCGCCTGCGCTTCCGCCCGGATGTCCGCCTCCACGCGGTCGGCACAGGCCTCCGCCGCGGATGAGCCGATCGCATCGAGGGCGTAGCCCTCCATCGTGTGACCGGCTTTCATCAGAATGCGGGCCTCTTCCTCCACCCGGTGACCGATCGTAACCACGAACAGGGCGACCGCCCGGGCGTGGGTCACGTGGCCGCGGATCATCCGGCCAACGGTCAGGGTCACGCCGTCGACGGTAAGGGTGTCGGCATTTGGGTCCACCTGGCAGGGGCGCGGGAGCCAGAACGTTCGGGCGTCGATCAGCGGTTCGGCCTCCTCCAAAGCCCGCTCGATGGAGTGCTGGACCGGCTCCGGCATGGCGCCGGACGAGTAACCCAGCTCGCGAGCGACGTAGGCGAGGTCCATCGAAAGGTCGGGCAGGCGGAACCGCTGCTCCCGCGAGCGGTTATTGACGAAGGCGGCGATGTCATTGTCCGTATGCATGACTGATCTGCCGGTCGGTGGGCGAGGACGGAGACACCACACGTGGCGTGCGCGCCGGCGCACCAAGACCGGCTGGAAAGCCGGTCCCACACCCGCAGGGTCCGCCGTGCGGACCATTCCCCCGCAGGAGTAGGGTCCGCCATGCGGACCAATCCTGCAGCCCAAAGCTCGCCACAGCGAGTCGCCGGGGCGACCTACAGCCCACAGCCTCCCAAGACCGGCTGGAAAGCCGGTCCCACAATTGTTGCCGGTCCCACAATTGTTGCCGGTCTCACAATTGGGGCCGGTCCCACGATTGGGGCCGGTCCCACACGGGGTCGCCTGATGGAGTGTACCGTGCGTCGTTGGGTCATACCACCGGATCAGGACCGAGCATGATTGAGATTGCGGCGCCGGCGCAGGCCATCGTGAGCATCAGCAGGCGGCCAGAATGTCGCGGCAGACGGCGCCCGGCCACAGGACGGTCACGGGGAAAGTCACGTTGTGCGTTCGGCAGGCGTCACGGACGAGCTCGGCATGGTCGGCCGCGTTATACCTGGCATTCAGGTGATACAGCACGAGGTGGCCGGGTTGAGCCTGGGCGGCGTTGGCCAGCACGCGATCGAGCAGCCCGTGCTGGCCCAGTCCGGCGTATGGCTCCAGCACGTCCTGGCGGCTGAGGTACGTGCAGTCGCAGAACAGAACGTCCGGGCGGGCGGGCAGATCCAGCGGGACCACGGCCGAGTCGCCCGTAACGGCCAGCGGAATACGATCGCCGTCCACGACGGCATAACCCAGGGCCCGGTTGGGCGTCTTGCGCACGGCGTGTGCGGCCGGCAGGACGAGCAGGTGCGGCCCGGCCTCTCCATCAGCCAGGGAGATGCGCTGACCGGAGCGGACGGCGGTCCACCGGGCCGTGGTGGCGCACGGCACGCCCTGGGTCGGACCGGCTTGTCGGACCGCCGCGACATGGTCGCTCTCGGCGGGATAGAGGATGCGACACCGCCGCTCGTACGCGGCCCAACTGACGACTTCGAGCAACCCGGCCAGGTGATCGCGATGTTGGTGCGTGATCGCGATCGTGTCGACGCTCTCGCAGTCGGCCCCGAGGTGTGCGGCCGCTCCGTCGCCGGCGTCGAGCAGCAGCCGGTATGCAGGCACATAGAGCCACGTTGCCACCTGCGCGGTGGAGAAGCCAACAATTTGCATGGCGGCAGTTTACGATGCATCCGGCTTTTCGTGAAGACGGCCGGAGCGATCTGCCGCCTTGCTTGCAATGGATACCTGCGGCCCCTAAGCTACGCTGTTTCCGACGCCATGGGGAGCGGGTTTCCCTGGGAGCAGGCCAGGGGCGAAGCCGGTCGGACACCGGCTTCCTCGTCCGCAGCGCAGGCAGGACATTCGTGGACATTGAACAACTCAAACCGATCTTGGCCGGCATCGAGCAGGAAGCCCGGCAGGCGGCCCAAGTCGCTGGCACGGTGGACGCCCTGCGCGGGGTCCGGGCAAAGTTTCTGGGCAAAAAGGGCAGCCTGGGCCAGTTAATGGGAACGATCCGGGAGTACCCCCCGGACCAGCGGGGATTGGCCGGTCAGACCCTCAACGCGGCCAACCAGGCCGTCACGGCCCTCTTTGAAGAGCGGCAGAATCAGATTGAATCGTCGGAGGTGGCTGCGGATGCGAGCGGGGCGGGCGCGCATGACCCGTCTTTGCCGGGTGTCCGGCTGCCGCTGGGCAACGTGCATCCGGTGACGGCGGTCCAATGGCAGATCGAGCACGTGTTCCAGCGACTGGGTTTCACGGTGGAAGCCGGCCCGGAGATGGAGTCGGACTACTACAACTTTGAGGCGTTGAACATTCCGGCCATGCACCCCGCGCGGGACATGCAGGACACGTTCTGGCTGACGAACGGGCTGCTGCTTCGGACGCATACGTCGCCGGTGCAGGTGCGGACGATGGAGAAGTTCGGCCCGCCGATCCGGTGCATTGTGCCGGGGCGGTGCTTTCGGTACGAGACGATTGACGCGTCGCACGAGAACACGTTTCACCAGTGCGAAGGGCTGGTGATCGACCGGAACATCTCCATCGCGAACCTCATCGCGGTGATGAAGCTGCTTCTGCGGGAGGTGTTTCAGCGGGACGTGAAAGTCCGGCTGCGGCCGGGGTACTTTCCGTTTGTCGAGCCGGGGTTTGAGCTGGACATGAGCTGCCTGATCTGCGGCGGCAGCGGGTGTGCCACGTGCAAGCGGTCGGGCTGGGTGGAAGTCCTGCCGTGCGGCATGGTGCATCCGAACGTGCTGCGGTACGGCGGGATCGACCCGCACGAGTACACCGGTTTCGCGTTCGGCCTGGGGCTCACGCGGCTGGCCATGATGAAATACGGAATCTCGGACATCCGCGTGATGAACGCGGGGGACGTTCGGGCCCTGACGCCGCCGTCGCGGATGGCAGGGCCGACGATCGTGGAGAGGAATTAGCTGATTTCGGTCCGCACGGCGGACCCTACGTGGGCTGTTCTGGTCCGCATGGCGGACCCCACGTGGGCTATTCTGGTCTGCATGGCGGGCCCCACGTGGGTAATCCTGGTCCGCACGGCGGACCCTACGCAGGCAAGCGCAATGCTGATTTCGCTGAACTGGATTCGTGATTTCGTGGACCTGCCGCGCGACCTGCGCCCGCCGGAGCTGGGCGAGCGGTTCACCCTGACGTGCGCCGAGATCGAGGGCGTTGAGCAGATCCGCGTGGATGCCCGCGGGCTGATCGCCGCCCGGGTCGTCTCGAACCGCGAGTTGCCCGGCAGCCGCAGCCTGCGCCACGTCGTATTGGACGTGGGCGGGGGCAGGACGGTAGAGACGGTGACGGCCGCGCCCGTGCTGGACGAGGGCGCCTGCGTGGTCTATGCCCCGCCGGGGGCATCACTGGCAGCGTTCGGGGTCATCCGAGAGGCGAAAGTGGAGGGCCACGCCAGCGTGGGCATGATTCTGCCGGGCGAGGCCATCGGGATCGAGATGGCCGTTCAGACGGCCATCTTCCTGCCGCCGTACGCGGAGCCGGGCGAAGAGCTGGCCGCCGAGGCGTTTGACGACTGGGTGATCGAGGTGGACAACAAGTCCATCACGCACCGGCCGGACCTGTGGGGTCACTACGGCATCGCCCGCGAGCTGGCCGCGATGTACCGGAGCGAGTTGAAGCCGTATCCGGTGGTGCCGCTCGCAGAGCTCACCGACGTAGACCTCCCGGAGATCCCCATCACCATCGACGATCCGCGGCGATGTCCGCGGTACAGCGGGCTGCGGTTCGGCAGCGTGGGGTCGCAGGCGGCGCCGCTGTGGATGCAGTTGCGGCTTGGGCACGTGGGTCTGCGGCCGATTGACTGCCTGGTCGATCTGACGAACTACATCATGATGGAGCTGGGCCAGCCCATGCATGCGTTCGACGGGGATAAGGTCGAACGGATTGAGGTGGGTCTGGCCGAGCCCGGTTCCACATTTGTGACGCTGGACGGCATCGAGCGTGCGCTGCCCGATGCGGCACTGATGATTCTGAGCAACCGGAGGCCGATTGCGCTGGCCGGCATCATGGGCGGGCTGGACACGGAAATCCGCGCCCAGACGCAGAGCCTGCTGCTGGAGTCGGCCAACTTTGAGCCGGCCACCATCCGCCGCTGCGCGAACGCCCTGGGGTTGCGGACGGACGCCTGTGTGCGCTTTGAGAAGTCGCTCGACCCGGCCAACACGGTGCTGGCCATCCAGCGGTTCATGCACCTGGCTCGGCCGGAGTTTCCGCAGATGAGGCTGGCCGGCCGGTTGTCGGACGCTTATCCGGAGCCGGCCGAGCCGGCGACGGTGGAGGTGGACCCGCACTTCGCGGCCCGGTTCATGGGGCACCCGATCGAAGCGAAGGACATCGCGGACATCCTCACGCCGTTGGGGTTCACGGTCGAGGAGGAAGCCGACAAACTGCTCGTCGGCGTGCCGAGCTGGCGGGCCACGAAGGATATTGCGATCGAGGCGGACGTGATTGAGGAGGTGGCCCGCTACGTCGGGTACAACTCCATCGAACCGGTCCTGCCCGACGTGGAAGTGCGCTGCTTCGAGCCGAACGCGCAGCATGAGGTGGAGCAGGCGTCGCTGCGATTGCTGTGCCTGGGGCTGTCGTTTTCCGAGATTCACGGGTACATCTGGTACGACTCGAGCTGGACGCGACGGCTGGGATTCGATCCGGGGCCGTGCTGCGAACTGAAGAACCCGGCGTCTGCCGGCATGCACCTGCTGCGGCAGACGCTGGTGCCCGGCCTGCTGGCCGCGGTGGACCTGAACCGGCACTACGCCGCGGACCTGAGGCTCGTGGAACTGGGGGGCGTCTTCCTTCCGGAAAGCCCGCAGGCGCAGGAAGCGCACGAACGCCGGCGCCTGGGGCTGGTCTTCGCGCGGCGGCAGAAGGGCGCGGAAGAGACGCTGCTGGCCGAATTGAAGGGCGTCGTGGAAACCTGGTCGAACCAGACGCTGGGAAGACCGGCCCGCTTTGAGCCGGACCGGGCCGACGCCGCCCGGCCGTGGGAGCATCCGCAGATGACGGCCCAGGTGGTCGTCGGCGATGCCCCGGCCGGTCGATTGTCCGCCCTGCCGCTGGGCCTGCGACGGGCCATGGACGAGCACCTGGCCGCCTGGTCGGTGGCCTGGGCGGAAATCGAGCTGAACGGGCTGTGCACGCCCGTTCGGGTGGAGACGCTGCGGCCCGTGCCCGCGCATCCCGAGGTGGACCTGGACTTCTCGTTCCTGGTGCCGGTGTCTGCGCGGTACACGGCCGTCGCGAAGCAATTGGCCGGTTTTGAGCACGCTCTGTTGAAGCGGATTTCGTACGTCGGGTGCTACGAGGGCAAGTCGGTCCCGGCCGGCCGGCGGAGTCTGACCGTCCGGTGCCGCATCGGCGACCCGGCCCGCACGCTGGTGGATGACGACATTGCGTCGTTCCGCATCGCGTTTGAAGGATTTCTCGGCGCGTGCGGGTGGGGCCTGCGACGGTAAGGTCTGGGCGCCCCGTCGGGCGGCCGGTACTGTCGTTCAGGAAGTGCGCGGTGCATCCGAAGTGTGTCGCAATCGCCTCTCTTCCGGCAGGAAACGGCATGAAACGGATCATTCGATCGGACTGGCGGGTTGTCGTTCCGGTGGTTCTGCTGTGCGTCTGCGCGGGCTGCCCGCAGTATCGCGACGCTAGCGTTCCCAACCAGATTCTGACCATGGAGGAGCCGCTGTCCGGCGAAGAATACCTGGTGTACGTTCCGTCGGTGTACGACCCGTCGCATGCGCATCCGCTGGTTGTGCTGTGCCACGGCACGGAGCCGTTTGATACGCCTCGCCGGCAGATGGGCGACTGGGTGAAACTGGCGGAAGAGAAGGGGTTTGTGGCGATCGCCCCGCATCTCAAGGGCACGGCCGCCCGCCTGGTTCACAACGCCCGGGAGCAGATCCGGCGGCAGCGGCGGGACGAGCAGACCATTCTGGACGTGGTCCGGCACGCCCGGGGGGCATACAACATCTCCGATGACCGGGTGTTTCTGGTGAGCTGGTCGGCGGGGAGCTATGCGAGCCTGTTCACCGGGCTGCGCAATCCGGAGGTCTTCCGGGCCGTGGCCGTGCTGCAAGGAAACTTCGACCCCGCGCTCTTCGTCGACGCGGTGACGCGAGTCGACCCCCACCAGCCCGTGCTGGTGCTCTACGGGGCGGAAGACGTGCTGACCGGCCGCGAGGGCCGCAAGTGCGCGGACTGGCTGGAGGAGCATCGGGTGAACGTGGTTCGCTCAAAGAAGGGCGGCGGGCACCAGGGACACCCCAAGGAGGCGTGCACCTTCTTCGAAAACGTGGTGCGCACGGTGCCCTGGATGCACATCCGGGCGTTTCAGACCGGCGACGACCCGCTGACCGTGCAGTTCAAGATCCGGTCCTCGTTCGAGCCGGCGGAGTACCGCTGGTCGTTCGGCGACGGCGAAACCTCCCCGATTGCCGAACCCCGCCACACCTACGCCGGGCCCGGCGCCTACCGCGTCATCCTCGACGCCCGGCCGCCCAAGGGCGCCGTGGTGCGGCGAACGGTTGAAGTGAAGGTAGGACAGGGCGGAATGGTGAATCGCGAATAGCGAAACAGACAGACTTTTCCGCGATCCGTTCTCGAGGGGATTGTATGGCCGAAACCCATAAGGACACCAGGCATCGAACGGCGCCGGACGCAAACCGCCCGCAGTGTCATGTCATCTCCAACACGCACTGGGATCGCGAGTGGAAACACTCCGCCGCCCGCACCCGGCACAAACTGATCTACATGATGGACATGCTGCTGGACATCCTGGAGCGGGAGCCGCAGTTCGCCTCGTTTCACCTGGACTCGCAGACCCTGCCCCTGCTGGACTACCTGGACGTCCGGCCGGAGCGGGAAGAGCAGATTCGCGCGCAGGCCGGCCAAGGGCGACTGGTCCTGGGGCCCTGGTTTTGCCTGCCGGATGAGTTCTGCGTGGCCGGCGAATGCCTGGTCCGCAACCTGCTGCTGGGGCACCGCACCGCGCGGCGCTTCGGGCCCGTCGCCAAGACCGGCTACTCGCCGTTCTCCTGGGGCCAGATCTCGCAGATGCCCCAGCTTTACCGCGGGTTCGGCATCGACGTGATGATGTTCTACCGCGGCGTGAACACGCGGGTCGCTCCCCGGGCGGAGTTCATCTGGCAGGCCCCGGACGGCACGGAAATCCTGGCCTCCCGCCTGGGCTTCCGACCCCGGTACAACGCCTGGTACGTTCTTCAGCGGCCTGCGTACTGGGGCGCCTGCCTGGACGCCCTGAACGACTTCCTCCATCGCTGGGATGACGGCCACGCGCCCTTCCGCCTGATCAACGAGCCGTACGCCCCGCACGAATACCAGTTCGCCCATCCCCGCTTCGACTATGACGCGGGCGTCATTCCGGCCGCGGCGGCCCAGGCCCTCCGTGAGCAGGACGCCGACTGGAGCACGCCGCACCGACTTTGGTCCATCGGACACGACGGTTCCTGCCCGGACGTCCGCGAGATACGGATGGTGCAGGACGCCGCCGAGGCGCTGCGGCCGGAAGCCGACGTCTTCTTCAGCACGTTCGCGGCGTTCCAGGACGGCCTGCGAGCCGGCCGCCGGCCGGACTGGCCGGTGGTGACGGGCGAGATGCGCCACCCCTACACCCAGGGCAGCACCAGCGGACTGCTGGGCTGGATTCTGTCGGCCCGCGTCTACCTCAAGCAGGACAACTTCCGCACGGAGCGGATGCTGATCGGACTGGCCGAACCGTTGGCGGCCTTCGCGGCCTGGCTGGGGGCGGACTACCCGCGCGCGGAGCTGGACCGTGCGTGGCAATGGCTGCTGCAGAACCACCCGCACGATTCGATCGGCGGCTGCGGCCGGGACGTCGTGCACGATGACATGCTGTACCGCTCGCGCCAGAGTCGCGAGATCAGCACGTGCGTCATCGAGGACGCGCTGCGCGAGATCGCGGGCGCCGTGGACCTTTCGGGCTGGCAGCCGGACGACGTGGCGGTTGTCGTGTGCAACCCGCTGCCCGCGGCACGGTCGGAGGTCCTGCCCGTTGTGCTGGATACGCCGGGCGAGTGGCCCGGAACGGGGTTCGAAATTCTGGACGATGAGAACCGGCCGGTGACGTGCCAGGTCGTGTCCACACAGGATCCGTTTGAGGAGCGAATCCATACCCCGCACGACACATTCACGTTCATGCGGCTGCGTCGGCACTTCGTGCGGGTTCAGGCGCCGGAGGTGCCCGGCTGCGGCTATCGGACGCTGCGGGTGCGCCCCGCGACCAGTGCCAAGCCGCGTCAGCCGCAGACCATGCTGGCCGACTCGCGCACGATGGGAAACGAGCACCTGGTCGTCACCGTCAACGCGAACGGCACGTTCGACCTGCTGCACAAGGTGACCGGTCGCTACTACGGCGGTCTGGGCTTCTTCCGCGACTCCGGGGAAGCGGGCAATCCGTGGACGCACGAGGCACCGGCGCAGGACGAGGTTTTCACCACGCTGAGCACACCGGCCGAAGTCACCGTCCTGCGGGACGGAGCGCTGGAGGCGTCGTTGCGCGTCCGCCTGCCCTGGTCTCTGCCGGCCGGCCTGACCGACGATGCCCGATCGCGCAGTCCGCAGCGGGTGCCGTACGAGATCGTCAATACGCTGACCCTCCGCCGCGGTCAACCCTGGCTCGAAGTGGTGACGGAACTGGTCAACACGGCCAGGGACCACTACCTGCGCGTTTCGTTCCCGACCGGCATCCGCACCGATACGGCAATGGCCCAGACGCCCTTCGACGTGGTGGCCCGGCCCATTCCCGTTCCGGATTACAGCCTGTACGACGAGCCCCCCCAGCCGGAGCAGCCGTTGGACACGTTCGTCGATGTCAGCGACGGCGAGGCCGGGCTGGCCCTGCTGGTCGACGGGCTCAAGGCGTACGAGGCCCACGATGATTCGGCCCGCACGCTGAGCCTCACCCTGCTGCGCTGCTTCGCGCTGCGTACCTGGGTGCCGGAGAAGGCCGACCTGGAAAGCGAATCACGCGGCGCGCAGTGCCCGGGCCGGCACGAGTTCCGCTACGCCGTGTATCCACACGCCGGTGACTGGGCGGTGGGCGGCGTGTGGGCGGCCGCGGAGCGTTTCCATACGCCGCTGCTGGCCGGCCAGATCGCCCCGCATCGTCACGGTACGCAGCCGTTACGGCGTTCATTCCTCGAACTGGCGCCCGCCGGCCTCGTGCTGTCCGCGATCAAGCAGAGCGAATCGGGTGACGGCTGGATCATACGGGTATTCAATCCGCTCAGCAAACCGGTGACCGCTTCACTTCGCCTGAACGGCGGCCTCACCGCGCCGACCGCGCGCCTGTCCCCCGTCCAACGGGCGGAGGCCGAACGCGCGCTGCCCGCCGGTCACGGGCGGAGGTGGTCCCAGGTCCGCGTGGTCACACTGGAGGAAACGCCGCTGGAGACGCTGCCCCTCGACCCCGACGGCCACGTCCGCTTCACCGTCCCCGCCAAGCGCGTTGTGACCGTGGAATGGGTTCCGTAAT
>CAZPHH010000058.1:0-18308 GCA_964586145.1 uncultured Phycisphaeraceae bacterium
TTTCGTGTTGTATACCTACGTGGTGCTCGCCGAGGACTGGGTGTTCTGGTCCTGAGATACCGGCAGGGATCGCCCTAGTCCGGGCCATTTCCATCCCGATCCGGGAATTGTGCGAACCGACGCCGGCGAACGTCCGATAGTACGGGCGACCGTGTGGACTTCGAGCGGCGTCAGGAGTGTCGGCGGAATGTCCTGGATCGGGCGGAGTTACTACAGAATCGCGGCCACCCGGCCGGGGCAGATCGCCCTGCGGGCCGGACTGGCCGGTCTGCGGGCGTGTGGACTGCTTCGTGCGTTTCGGCTGCCGTTGGAGGCCCTGGCCCTGGACCACCCTCTCGGCGCGGAACTACTGCGCCTCTGGTCGCGCATCCACTGGGCCGGCACGGACGGCATGATGCCGCCGGAGCAGCTGCTGGCGGTCGTGCGGCTGGCCTACGAATGCCCAGTGGAGGGGGACACGGTTGAGCTCGGCTCGTGGGTCGGCTTGACTACTGTCCATCTTGCGGCCGCGTGCCAGGCCCGCGGTCGGGGCGACGTATTCGCGGTGGACACGTTCGCCGCGACCAAGGAGGGGGGCACGACGTACGCCAGCGCCGCCAAGTACGGCGGCAGCACTCTGGCGCGCTTCCAGGAAACGGTGCGGGCGTCCGGGCTGGAGCATCGTGTCCACACACATGTCGGGCTCACCACCGAGATGGCGGATCGCCACCGCGATCGGCCCATTCGATTTCTGTTTATCGATGCGGACCATTCCTACGATGGCGTGAAGGCCGATTTTGAGACCTGGTCACCATACGTCGTGCCCGGCGGTTTCATCGTTTTCCATGACTACGCGATTCCGGATGTCCGACGATTCGTGAACGAGGAAGTGCGCGGGCAGTCCTGCATGGAGGCACTGCCGGGACCGGTGGATGCGAACGTCTTTGCGGTGACGAAACGCGGCAACCCCGCCCGGGCCGCGCGCACGCCGTCTCTTCTTGCGCCCGCACCGGCGACTGCCTTCGTCCGATAAGTGTGTCGCGGCACGTCGTGACCGGCCCGCCCGATAAGCAGGTGAACTCCACCTTCCAGACAGCCGATAAGCAATTGGATTGTGCGGGATCGGTCTGCGCCAGCGCGACCCTGACAAGGATAGCCTGCCCCGATGAATGTCTCCGTGGTCATGACGGTGCTGAACGACCGGGCCGGCTGCGCGGCTGTGCTGGACACGCTGCTGCGCCAGGCTCGCCCGCCGGACGAGATTGTTGTGGTGGACGGCGGGTCGAAGGACGGCACGCGGGAGCACGTCGAGTCCCTGACCGCGGCGCATCCGCGGGTCCGGCTGATGGTTGCGCCACGCTGCAACATCGCCCGGGGACGCAACCTGGGTATCGCGGAGGCGGCCGGGCCGATTATCGCGACCACCGACGCCGGCTGCCGGCTCGACGCCCAATGGCTCGAGAACCTGGTTCGGCCCTTTGAAAACGATTCGCAGGTGGACGTGGTGGCGGGACTATATTCGATTGACGCGCACGGCCTGCTGGAGCGCGTGGTGGGGCTGGCCACCATGCGGGGCCAGATGGAGCCGGTGAACCCTGCCACTTTCAACCCGTCTGCCCGGTCGATGGCGTTCCGCAAGGACGTGTGGGCGCGGGCGGGCGGCTTTCCGGACTGGCTGTACACCTCCGAAGACACTCTGTTTGACCTGAAACTGCGGCGAATGGGCGTGCGGTGGTCGCTGGGAGAGGGGGCCGTGGTCCGCTGGCGGCCCCGGTCGTCGCTGCGGTCGATTGCGCGGCAGTTCTACCTGTATGGCCGGGGCCGGGGCCACACGCAGATCGAGTCAGAAGACTACGTCTATCACCTGCGAAACCTGGGTCTGCTCGCGGGCCTGGTTGCGGTCGGGTTCTGGCAGTCGTGGGCCTGGGCGCTGGCGGGAGTTGTGTGGGCGTATCTCTACATGTGGGGGTGCCATCGGCGCTGCCTGAAGATATCGCAACACGCCAAGAGCCGGCGGGCGTACGCGCTGGGGATGCTGGTTCTCTGGATCGTGATGCTCTGGGGGACGTCAGGGTACGTGGCCGGGACACTTCAGCGCTGGCGACGGCCGGCCGTCTTTCGCGGTCGCATGGCGGCGTACATGGCCGGGGAGGACGCCGGGTGACGAAACCCGCAGACTCAACCGGTCGCCGTCGGTCGCTGCTATGCGTCGCATACGCGTTTGCCCCCGTTCTGCGCAGCGGGACGCATCGGACACTGGCCTTCGTTCGGCACCTGGATCGCCGTGGATGGGACAGCACGGTCATCACGGTGCAGCCGGACGGCGAGCCCGTGGATCTGGATTTGCTGTCCCGCGTGCCGGAACGCACTCGGGTCATCCGCACGCACTGGGCGCCGCTTACGGAGCAACTCAAGCGACTGTGTGGCTGGATCCGCAGGCCCCGACCCGCCGGCGTGAACGGCCCGGCGCGATCCGGGCCGGGAGAAGCTGCGGGAGTTCACCGCGGCCTGCGAGATTGGTTTTCGCGGCTGCTGCTTACGCCCGATTCGCGGCTCGGTTGGGTGCTTCCCGGCCTGGCGGCGACCCGGGGCCGGAGGGTGGATGCGGTGTACTCCACGTCACCCTTTCCCAGTGCGCACCTGATTGCAATGCTGGCGGCGGCCCGGCTGCGCCGGCCATGGGTGGCGGACTTCCGCGATCCCTGGGGCGGCAACCCGTTCCGCGATTTGGGTTACGGGTCGCTGGCGGCATGGGATGCATGGCTGGAGCGGCGGGTTCTGCGCCGGGCGAGTCGCATCGTCTGCAACACGCCGACATTGCGAAGCAGCCTGGTCTGGCGGCTGCCCTGGACGGCGGCGAAATCCGTGACGCTGCCCAACGGGTATGACCTGGACGGGATCGAAGCGGCCGACCCGATCCGCGACTTCGGCGACGACGCCTTCGTGCTGGTCCACACGGGGAACTTCTACGGCAAGCGCAGCCCGATTCCGCTTCTGCGGGGTTTGAAGCAGGCCGTGCAGCGAAGCGAGGAGGTCGCCCGGCGGGTGCGGGTCGTTTTTGTCGGGGACCCGACGTACGACGGGCAGCGGATCGAGCACCTGGCGGAGGCGGCGGGATTGGCTGGGCAGATGCAGGTGCTGGGCGTGCGTCCGCACGCCGAGGTGCTCGGCCGGCTGCGTGGGGCGGACGCGTCCATCGTTGTGGGCCTCGACGGCCCCGGCAGCGACCTGCAGGTCCCCAACAAGCTCTACGAGTACCTGGCCGTGCGCCGTCCCATTCTGGCCCTGGCCCCGCGTGAGGGCGCCATCGCGAACGTGCTGGCCGACGCCGTTGCCGACAACCTGGTGTGCTCTCCGCAGGACGAAGGGGAAATTGCCCTCGGCATCGAGTGGATGGTGCGGCGCGGCGGCGGTTTTGTGGAGGGGGCGTGGTCGGGCGTGCAGCGCTACGATCGCCGTTACGCGGCGGAGGGTCTGGCGCGGATGTTGGACGAACTGATTGGCGCTTGCTCATCCGCAGCGCGGGCGGATGCGTGCGCTGCGGCAGAGCAGGGAGGGGTGGTATGCGTGCCGTGACGCCGACGAGCGAGCGGGTCGTGACGTTTGCAGTCGTGGCGTATGCGGCCCTGATCGGTGGCATTTCCTGGGTCGGGGGTGATCCGTTTTACAACAACGACGAGTCGCGACAGTTGATGACGGGCGCATTCTGGTGCGACGTCCTCACTGAGTGGCCGACGGACGATCCGGAGGGTTTCGCGAAGCGATACTTCGCCCAGTATCCGAACCTGGGCCTGCTGGTCAGTCCGCAGTTGTTCCACTGGATGGAAGGCGCGGCGTTTCGTGTGTTCGGCGTCGGGCCGACGCCGGCGCGGGTGCTGCTCGGCCTGTTCACCGCGGGCTTTCTGATCGGCTGGTGGTACTGGGTTCGGGCGTACATCGGCCTGGCGGCGGCGACCTGGACGACGCTCATTGTCGGGCTGATCCCCGATCTGTTCGAGTTGTCCGGCCACGTGATGCTGGAGATTCCGTTTTTGGCCTGGATGGTCGCGTCGGTGCTGGCGTTTCGCCGCTACCTGCAGACGCAGCGTCCGGCGTGGCTGTGGGCGGCCTGTTCCGCGGCGACGGCGGTTGCCCTGACGCGCTTCCACGCGCCGATCGTGCTCGCCCCGCTGGCGGTGGAGCTTCTGGCGGCCCGCCGGTGGGGCGTGCTGCGCCGGCCGATGTTCTGGCTGCCGGTGTTCCTGGCGACGGCGGTTTCCGGCACGTACTACTTCCTGAACCTTTCGTACTATCAGACGTGGCACACGTTGCTGGCGAGTGATGGGTTCGGCCCGCCGGCCCTGTTGCCCGGGAAGATCCTGCGGTCGATCGGCATGGCGCCGGCGCTGCTCACGCTGGTGGGGTTGACGGCGCTTCTGGTCGGTCCCCGGGCGCGGCGCGCCGCTCCGTGGCCCGTTGTCGCCTGGTTCCTCGCGACCGTCGTGATGTGGTTCTGCATGTCGTATCGGCCGCCCCGGTTCCTGGCGTACGCCTGGCCCGCGGGTGTGGCCCTGGGCCTGGGCGTCGTGTTTCTCTACGCCGGGCAGACGGGCTGGCGCCGGGCGGCCCACGCGCTGGCGGCGGTGGCCTTCCTCGCGACGGCCTGGGAAACGTACGCCAACTACCGGCCAGGTTTGCACGGGTACGCCCGGGCCGCGGACCAGGCGATGGCCGCCTCGCAGACCGGCCGATTGTTCATCCACGGCCGGCAGGACGGGGTGTTCATCTGGCGTGTGCGTCAGCGTGATCCGGATTTGCGCTATGCCGTGTTCCGCGCCAGCAAGACGCTATCCTCGGGCGAACCGGGCGGCATGAAAGACTATCGCCCGTTGCTGGAGAGCGCGGAGGCGATGCTGGATCAGCTTGAGGCCCTGGGCGTGGATGTGGTCGTGTCGGAGGATCGGCCGGAGATTGACAGTCCGCCGTATCACACGTTCCTGCGATTGCTGACGACCGAGCGGTTCGAGCCGATTGGACGCGTGGATCTGGAGAACGCCGGCGGGCGCATTGCGGCCCGGACGCTCACGGTCTATCGCTTTCGGCGCGAGCAGTCGGTTCCGGGGCGGGTCACGTTGCCGTTGACGGCGCTGGGGCCGGACTTCGTCTTGGAGGCGGACCTGTCGCGTCCGCTGCGCGGCTGGAGAGACCATGCGCCGAACCGGTCTCGAACGGTGGTGGGCGGCGCCGCGTCGGGCACAGAGGGAGATTCGGGATGACGGCAGGCGGCCAGAACCTGCCCCGGATTCTCCACGTGCTGAACGCGCTGGATGCCGGCGGCATGGAACGTACGTTGCTCTCGCTCGTCGCGGGCACGAGCGATCGGTTCGATCATGTGATCTGCACGTTGCGGGGGCCGGGTCCGCTGGCGGATCGCGTGCCGGCCTGTGCGCGGCTGGTGTCGCTGGGCGTCCAAGGCGAGCGGGCGCCGGCGGCGCTTGGACTGGCCCGCCTCATCCGGGCGTGCCGGCCGGCGCTGGTTCACGCCCGGAGCTGGGGGGTCTGGGCCGACGCGGCGCTGGGTTGCGTTCTGGGCGGCCGGCCGCCGCTGATTCTGAGTTTTCACGGTCTGCAATCGGATACAGGTTTCGGCCGGCGCGATCGGATGCGTTGCCGCTGGGTTCGGTGCCTGTGTCGGCGGTACGCGTGCGTCTCTCGCGCGGGAACTCGGCAGCTTGTGGAGGAACTGGGCATTCCGTTGTCGTGGATCACGTTGCTGCCCAACGGCGTGGACACGGATCGTTTTCGCCCCTTCTCCGGCGACGTCCGCGCACAGGTTCGGGCCGCATTGGGCCTTCCGCAGACCGCCTTTGTCGCGGGGACGGTCGGGTCGCTCACGCCGGTCAAGGATCACGACGGCTTTCTGCAAGCGTTGCGGCGATGCCGCGATGCGGGGCTGGTCATCCACGGACTGGTTGTCGGCGACGGTCCCTTACGGGCGAGCCTGGCGGAGCGGGTTCAACGGGATGGGTTGGAGGGGTTTGTGCATTTCACGGGCCGGCGCGACGACGGGCCGCAGATGCTGGCGGCCATGGACGTGCACGTGTGTTCCAGCCGGTCCGAGGGGATGAGCAACGCCGTGCTGGAGGCGATGGCGGCGGGTCTGCCCGTGGTGGCGACGGACGTGGGTGATAATGGATGGCTTCTGGACGGCGGACGGGCCGGGGTGCTGGTTCCGCCCCGGGCGCCGCAATCACTCGCGTCTGCGATTTGTGGACTGGCCGGGGATGAGGCCGTTCGTCATGCCCTGTGCGACGCGGCTCGCCGCCGCGTGTGCGGGCAGTTCACGTCTGCCGGCACACGACAGCATCACGTCTTGTTGTACTCGTCTGTGCTGGATGAGGTCAGCCGGCCGCAGCGCAGACCGGTTCTCGCTCTTCCGTGACGGCGGCGTCTTCCGGGCGGCGGGACGGGGATTCCCCGCGTACGGTGCTTTCGGTCTTCCAGGCGCCGCAGATCGCCACACCTCCGTGCCAATCCACCGTGTAGCGGGACGTGAACGCGGCGAAGTGGTTGCGGTAGTCGTCCAGGGTGTTCTGCCAGATTCCCGTGGACGGCTTCCGGCCGGACAGGTTCGTCACGATGATGAGGACGAAGAGCCCGCCGGGCCGGACGTAGCGCATGAGGCAGCGGGTCGTCTCGTGGACGTTGGGGTCGGCCAGGTCATAGTGATAGAGCCCGCAGCCGCGGGTGACGACCACGTCGAAGCTCTCCGGGGGCACGGGCAGCGGCTTGCGGACGTCGGCGCAGTAGTACTTGTGCCCCGGGTAGTATTCGCGGGCCCACCGGATCCCCGTATCGGAGCGATCCACCCCGACACAGTTCAGTCCCATGCGATTGAACAGGTGCGTGTGGAACCCGCTTCCGCAGGCCGCCTCGAGCACGCGAGCCCCGCGGGGGATGCCGAACCGGCGGACGAAGTGGCGTCGGTGCCACCACCACTCGCGCCAGAAAGAGTACTTCCAGCCGCCGTCGGCAAAGAACGATTCGTAGTGCGTGGATTCCTCGTTGTACATGTCAACTCCCGCGGTTGGAGGCCCGGACCGTGTCCGGCCAGCCGGAGGGGTCGGGCCTGTGCGGTGTTATCGGAAGTCGGGGCGGTGGAAGTTGAGGCGGGGTTCGTCCGATAACCTCGCTGGGCGGGTAAGCGGTTCTGAAGATAGATTCAGGGAGGCGGACAGGCTCCCGATAACATCTGCAAGGGCCATAGCGCCGGCGGGTCGGCTGCGCGTTGCCCGGACGCGCCTGCGACCGGAGGACCGGCTCGAGGCATTGCGGAACATGTGAGCTTGGTACGGATGACAGACGAGCTTCGCCGCTCATCGTCCACAGCGCGGAATCGACCGGCCCCCGCAGAGCCGCGGGAGCGGGTCGCGGAGGATTCTCCGTTCGCGCAGGCGCAGCACACGGTGGGAGAGACGCTCCGGGTCCTCATCCTGCGGCGCTGGGCCTTTCTCGTGCCCTTCTGCGTGGTGGCCACGCTGGCCGCGCTGATCAGTCACCAGATTCCCCGGAAATACAGCGTCAGCACGGCGTTCGAGCGGCGGGACAACCCCGTGCTGCAGAACCTGCCCGCGGGCGGCGCCATCAAGCTGGTGAAGGACAGTCGGCCCACGGTCACACGCGACCTTCGCGACATCACGCTGATGGAGGACGCGCTGGATGACATCGGGCTGACCGCGTCGTTTCCGCGGGAGGCGAACGGGGAGTTGACGCCGGAGGCCCTGCAGGCTCGGCGGTGCCTGGCCGGTCGGTATGTGGCGGGCGTCACCGTCGAGGTTAAATCGTTCGCGGCCGACACGTCATTGGACAACATCACGATATCGTGCGACGGCCAGGATCCGTCGCATCTGTCCGACGTGTGCAACGCCCTTCGCAACCGGTACATCGCGCAGACGCGGACGAAGATGACGAAGCGACTGACGGAGACGCGGGAGTACTTCGCCGAGCAGGCCGCCGCATGCCAGGTCCGGATCGCCGATCTGAACCGCGCCCGCCTGGGCCGTGTGCTGGACAACTCGTTGGCCGATCTGGCCGATCCGCAATCCGTCGTGAACCGCCTGCAGCGTCTGCGGAACGAGCGAGACACGCTGCTGCGGGAGCGCGACGACCTGGAAATTCGCATTGAGGCCAACGAAGACAATCTGGGCCGGCTGCGCCAACTGGCGGTGCGTGGCAGCGGTGCGACCGACCCCGGCACGCCCTTGTTGTATCGCAGCCCACAGGCCGTCCAGCTCCAGGCGGAGATCGAGGAGGTGGACGCACAGATCTACCGGGAGCGACAGGCGCACAAGAAGACCGCTCGACACCCGGACGTGGCGGAACTGCTGCGCAAGCGGGAGCTGTTGCTGGAACGGCTGGCCCGGCAGGCCGAGGTGGACGCCCTGACCGCCATGACGATGCCGACGACGGAGTCGGACTCTCTGTCACTGGCCTCGGCGGGCAGCGACACGATTTTGGCTCAGATATCCAACCTGGAGATGGATCTCAAGACGCTTCGCAGTCAGCTCCAGCGAACGGAGCGCTCCCTGGACGTGGTCGAGGCGGACGTGAAGGATTTCGAGGCCCGACGAAGCGAGGTGTTCGAGAACTTTCAGGCTCGCGAGGACGTGTCCGAGGCGCTCAAGACGGCCCAGCAGGAGCATCTTCTGCATCAGGCGACGCTGTCCAAGCTGGACAGCCTGCTGACGGCGGACGAGAACGAGCGGGCGGTCGGTTTCACCGTGCTCTCCACCGCCCGGGCCGCCCTGGCGCCCAGCAGTCCGAAGCCGAACATCGTGCTGATGATTGCCCTGCTGCTGGGGCTCATCAGCGGCGCGTGCGGCGTGTTGCTGGCGGAGGTTTTCGACCGGTCGTTCCACACCACGCGGCAGGTGACGCGCAGCGTGGGCCTCAGCGTGCTGGAGTGCATCGATGAGATCGTGACGGCGGCCGACCGGGCCCGCCACTTCCGGCGACGCGTACTGCTGGCGCCGGTCCTGGCTCTGCTCATGCTGGCGGCCGTCTCTGGCAGCAACGCCATGGCCTACCTGAGCCTCAAGCGGCCGCACACCTATCACAACCTTCGGGCTGTTCCCGAGAGGGTCTGGGGCCAGGTGGCGGGCCTGTGGCGGTCGTCCGGCCCGTCCGCAGCCGGGGCCGACGAGCCAGCCGAGATTCGCCCGCGCGTGGTTCCGGCGGAGTCGGTACGCCTGGCTTCCCGCCCGGACATCGCCTCGGATGACCTGCTGTTTCAGGGAATGTTCGACTTGTCGCTCCGTCCGACGTCCCTGCTTGAACCGTCCTGTCTGTTGCCGCTGACGTTCCGCCCCGAACGTCCGGAGTGACATCCGATAACGCGGTTTCTCGTCAGATCGCGAACGGTATCGCCGTTTCGTAAGTCACGCGGCATCCGCTCCGATAGATAGGTGAGCACTCCGGAACCCTGTTGTGACAGGAGGAGATCCATGCCCCATAACGGGGAGCATTACCCGACCCCAAAGACTCCTGCCAAGACGGCGGAGCTTGTGGCGGCCGTACGACAATTCTTCGGGAAACGGCAGCGGTTGCGGCAGGCCGTTGCCCTTCTGAACAGCGGGCGGCACGGTGAGGCCGCCGAGCGCTTTGCGGTGCTGAGTCGGGCGTGTCCGGGCGACGGATCGCTGGCCGCCTGCCTCACGGCATCGCTGCACGGTGCGGGCCGCCACGACGAGGCGGCGGATGCGAGCGCAGAAGCCCTGCGGGCACGCCCGGACGATGACGAGGCCTGTGTGCGACGCGCCTGGGCGCTGTGGCACGTGGGTCAGCGGGACGCGGCCCTGACCACTCTTCGCGATCGTCTGTTGACGCGGCCGAACCGTGCGGAGCTGCATTACCAGACGGCAACGCTTCTGGCGTCCTCGGATTCCCCGGACGAAGCGGAGCTTCACTTCCGCCGGGCCGTCGTGCTGGATGAGGACCACGTGGACGCCCTGGTCGGCCTGGCCCTGTGCGAAGGCGCGCGGCGCCGGACCTCCAACGCGCTGCGGCACCTGACGCGGGCGCAGCGGCTTCGTCCGTCCGATGCCCGGATCAATCTGTTGTTGAGCCTGGCCGCTCAGGCGGCAGAGCAGATGGGTCTGGCCGATCCCGTTCAGGCGGCGCTGCCGGACGTGGGGCCGAGCGAGGGGCAAGCCGTCGAGCAGCTCAGTCGGGTGATCGAGGCAGAGCCGGACTTTGTGGACGCCTTCCTCTCGCTGCCGCCGGACGATCTCGACGCCGACGTGTTCGGGCTTCTGGCGGAGACGCTTTCGCTGGCTCTGCGCCGCCAGCCGGAACACGCGGACCTGTATTTCCACTGCGGGCGCGTGCTGGAACGGCTGGGTCGCCGCCGCGAGGCCATCGAAGCCACGGAGCAGGCGGTGCGTGCCGACCCGGGGTGCGTACGGGCGCTGATCCAGTTGGGCACGCTGTACGGGCAGACCAACCGGCTCGACGACGCGGCCGGCCGGCTGGAGGAGGCGATCGCCCGTGGTGCCGCGTATCCGGACGTGTACCTGTTGCTCGGGCATCAGTATCGCCGGTCGGGGCGGACGGACCGGGCCTGCTGGGCGTACCGGCAGGCGTTACGCCTGAACGATCAGTTTGCGGCGGCCCGGGAGGCCTTGGCGTCTCTGGCGGACGTGGAGGCTGTGGCGGTCCAGGCCTAGTGCCCTGGGGCGGAGAGACCATGTCATACCTGTTGGAGATTCTGGGCCGCGGACTGCTGTGCGAGATGGCGGCGGCATTTCGCCGCTCGCTCGCGGACGATCCGGACGTGCCCTCCGCCGAACTGCGACAACAGGCGGCCGATTGCCCCGACGACCTGGAGGCCGGCCGGCGCTGGGGCGCCCGCTGCCTGACGGAGAAGAACTATGTGCGGGCGCGCGACGTGTTTCGACACTGCGTCGCCCGGTTCCCCGACGACGTGACGTCGCGGGCGGGCCTGGCGTGCGCCCTGGACGAACTGGGCGAGATCGAGGAGTGCATTCAGAACCTGCGGGCGGCGCGGCGCGTCGAGCCGGAGGACGGGCCGCTTCTGTTCGCTCTGGGCTACGCGAACGAGAAGGCCGGGCACACGCGCGACGCCGTCGATGCGTATCGGGCGGCGGTGCATCACGCACCGCACCTGCGCAACAGCCACGAACGGCTGGCCGCCATCTACCTGAAACAGGACGACTACGAGCGGGCGATCGACCATTACGAGCACCTGTGCCATTCCGAGCCGGGCGACGTGTCGCTGTCCCTGTCGCTGGCGAATCTCTATTTCCAGGTGGGGATGTACGACGAGGCGATCCGGCGGTATCAGTTCGCCTTGGCCATCGATCCGGAGAACTGGGAGACCCGCAACGACCTGGCCGACGCCTACGAGGAGGCGGGCCTGTTCCGCGAAGCGATCGACCAGTTGGAGAAGTCGCTGGCGAAACAGACCGACAGCGCCGACACGCATTTGCGGCTGGGCGACTTGTACGCGCGCATCGGGCTGGATGAATACGCGCTGAAGCACTACGAGCGGGCGGTGCAACTGCATCCGAGCTACCTGGAGGCGACCATCAAGGTCGGCACCACGAACCTGCGCCTGGGCCACTACCTGGAGTCGGCCCAGTGGTTCAACAAGGCGGTGGAGATCAACGACCGGCTGTTGGCCGGGTACGTGGGGCTGGCGGTGGCGCAGTACGAGCTGGGGGACGTGGCCGAGGCGAACGCCAGCCTGGACATGGCCTTGGGCGCGGAACCCAACAGCACGCTGCTGTTTTCCGAGATGGCCCGCCTGCAGCTCAAGCTGGGCGCGGCGCGGGAGTCGAAGCGGTACCTCGGTTCGTCCGACACGCGCCCGTCGTCCAGGCGGGGCACGGACCTGGCCGTAGACGATCTGGTGGCTCGTCAGATCGATCGGCACCGGGAGGCGATCCGACAGCGCCCGAACCATGCCGACCTGCACTACCGGCTGGGCCTGCTGCTACGCCACTGCAACGAGTCCGAGGAGGCGATCCAGTGCTTTCGCCAGGCGGTGGCCATCAACCCGACCTATGTGAAGGCGCTGATCAAGCTCGGGCTCTGTCTGAAGGAGAGCGGGCAGATCGATGCTGCGGTGGAACCGCTGCGGCAGGCGGCCGAACTGGACCCGCACGATGCGGACCTGCATTATGCGCTCGGCCTGATCTTCGCCGACCAGCGGAAGTTCTCCCTGGCCGTCGAGCAGTTTGAGACCGCCCTGTCTCGCAATCCGAAGAACATCGACTTCCACGCCAACCTCGCTCTGGCCCTCCAGAATATGGGCCTGGTGGACCGGGCCGCGGCGAGCTGGCAGACCCTCTGCGACATGCTCCCCGAAACCGCCGCCGGCCGAACCCTGCTCCGCCAGGCCACGCAGTCGGAAGAGGAGTAGGCAGGTCACACGTAGCTGTGGCGCAGCCGTCGTGCCTATGAACGCCGTCGAGTATTCAGTGCACACCCACTACTCGTGATCGGGGTTTGCCCCGGTCGAGAGGATTCGTTCCAGCATTGGGCGGTAGGCGACGGCCATGCGGTAGAAGCCCAGGTCGGTGGGGTGTACGCCGTCGACGGTGCCGTTTTCGGGGCCGGCGAGTTGGTCCTTCCCTTCCAGGTAATACAGATTCTTTACGCCGTCCTGCTTCAGCGCGTTGAATGCCTCGCGCAGGGCCGGGTTGCCGGGATTCGTATCGGGGTGGAGCGGGCTTTCCACGAGAAGGATTGGTGTGTCCGGGCGGGCCTGGCGCAGGCGGCGCACGGAGGGCTGGATGCGCTCGCGGACCAGCTCCGTGGTCATGTTCGGCAGGGCTTCCAGCACGTAGACCGCGGGGTCCAGCTCGCTCAGCAAGTCGACCAGTGCGGGCTCCATTTTGCCGGCCCCGGAGAAGCCAAGGTTGATGACTTCCCGATTGAGCCAGCGGCCGAGGATGGCGGCGTGGCACATGCCGGTGCGAGACGCGCAGCCGCCCTGGGTGATGGACGTGCCGTAGAAGACGATTGGACGGGCCTGTTCCGCCGGGCGGGGCGGCGCCGTGGCCAGCGTGGCGCCGGGCTCGATGCCAATCTGAAGCTCCGCCGTGCCGTTGTAGAGCGGCAGATAGAGCATGTACTCGGTGCGCTCGGTCCCAAGTCCTTTTGCGACATCGGCGGTGGTCTTCTCCGTGTTCGGCCGGCCGACGCCGCAGAAGACCCATTGGCCGTCGCGGCGGGCGTAGAGGTCCAGCCCGCTGTTGCCGGTGGCGGCCATGTGGTTCATGGCCCCGCCGCCGTCCCAGGTGGCGGCGATGCGGGGTGAATTCGTGACAAAGCGGACGGCGATGCCCGCGGTGTGCTTGCTCAGCGACCAGACCGCGTCCGGCACCACATCCTTCGCCCGGGCGGGCAGGCGGCGGTAGAACGCTTCCGTATCGGCCCAGCCCTTGCCCTCGATGGTCAGCTCTTTCGCGTCGTACCAGAGGAGGTCGGAGGACGGTTGCGACGTGGCGCGGGCGGGGTCGAGCCTTCCGGGGATCGGCGCCGTGGCGGCCAGTGCGTTTTCGATCTGGGCGGCCCAGACGCGATAGCCGGCCTCGTTGAGGTGCAGGCCGTCGCGGGAGTACTCGGCCTTCAGCGCCCCATCCGCATCCAAGTACGACGCGTGGACGTCCATGAACGGGCAGTGGAAATCCTCGGCGATCCGGGTGAGGCGGCGGTTGAGATCGACGATCATCGGGTTCAGTTCGGCGTAGTTGTCCCGCGTGGGGAACAGCCCGACAATCACCAGCGGCGCCTCGGGCAGGCGGTTGCGGATGCGTTTGACCACTTCCCGGTAGCACGTTTCCACCTCTTCGATGGAAGGCGTGCCGTGCCGCCAGAGTTCGCCCAGGTCATTCACGCCGTTTTCCAGGAAGATGATGGACGGCTTGCAGTCAAACACCGAGCAATCCAGCCGGTGCAGGATGCCGCGATCGGTGAGGCCGATGCGGTCGGATATGATGCCGCGGTTCACGATGCGACGTCCGGGCAGCAGTTTGCCTGTGTCAAAGCCCTCCACGTGCGACGACCCGACCAGCACAATGCCGCCCGGCTCCACGTTCTCCGCCCGGAAGAGAGCGACACGGTCGTGGTAGTGCTTCGCCCATTTGTCGACCGGCGGCGGGGTCGGTTCGGCTTGCTCGTCTGCTCGGACGGCGGACAGCATTCCGCTGAAGAGGCTACAAAAGACGGCCAGTGTGATCAGGCGATGTTTGAAGCGGAACATCGTTTTGAGTTCTCCGTATGTATGGTGTGTGGGGCTTCTTTGTGGGGTTCCAGATTGGGAGACCCGCTCCCGCTGGGGGACTCTCCTGCTGTGGGACCGGCTTTCCAGCCGGTCTCTGGTCCGCACGGCGGACCCTACAATTCTGTGGGACCGGTCTCTTTTGTGGGACCGGCTTTCCAGCCGGTCTCAGTACCGTCCCGCCGCCAGCGAGAACGTGATCCGATCCTCCGGAATCTTCACGACGGTCTGCCGCTCGAAGCGGTCGCCGTTCCAGTCGTATCGCCGCAGCTCCTGTTGTGGGTCCGAGGCCACGTAGATTTCGTACTTGCCGTTGCCCTCGATGTCCGCCACCAGCGCCGCGTGCTCAAAGCCGGATGATTCCGCGTCGATTCGAGTGGCGGTCCAGGAGTCCGCCTCGCCCTGCCGCAAAACCCACACGCCCGACTCCGCCCCGGTGGCCACGATGTCCACCTTTCCGTCGCCGTCCACGTCACCCGCGGATAGAAATCGACACTGCCGGTCCGGAAGCGTGGCCACGACCCGGGCGCTGAAACCCCCGTCTTCCCAGCGATACTCGCGGATTTCCACCGGGTTGACCATCACCAGCTTTCCGTCCCGCAATTCCATGCGGGCCTCGACGGCCGCGAACAGCGACGGCCGCCCGCTGCCCCGGGCGTCCACGGCCATGATCTCCTTGACGTGCGTTCCCTCCGGCTCGTCCACCAGCGTGCCGTGGAACGCCGTTCCCTCATACCGGTACATCACGATGCGCCCCGACTGCGACAGGCCGGTCGCCAGGTTCGGCTCCGACGGCGTGGCGAAGAATTCGTTCCGCCCGTCGCCGTCGACGTCCGCGATCTCGACCTCATGCACGAAGACCCGCGGCTTGCGGTCCAGCTCCGTCACCGCCCAGCCCGTTTCCGCTCGCTGCAGCACGGCTACGACGCCCTGGTCGTGCGTGGCCAGCACCAGGTCGTCCACGCCGTCGCCCGTGACGTCTCCGATGGCCAGGTCTCGCAGCCGGCTCCACGTGCCGCCGAAGTTCGGCCGCCAGAGCGTGGTCTGGTGCCATTGCCCGTCGGCATGGTGCCACTGCTTCAGAACGGCGTCGGTCCCGCCCAGCGTCAGGAAGCCGGCGGGCTCGCCCTCCCACGCCACCGGGACCGCGCCATGGAACACGCGGCTGTCCGGGTCTTCCAGGGTGACGGTCTGCCAGCCCTCCGGCGTCTTCCGGACGATCATCAGCACCGCGTCGCCCGGCCTTGGAGTCCTCTTGCCCGCCGCATCCGTTTCCCAGATGAACTGCGCCTGAGCCACCAGCAGGGTCGGATAGGGCCCGCCCTCCAGGGCGTCCGTACGAGAGGCCGTTGCCTGTGCCGCGGGCGCTTCGCCCGGCCCGGCCGGTTCTTTTGGCTCGCAGCCGGCGAACGTCAGCAGCAGTGTGAGACAGGCGTATCGGAAGACCGGCCGGCGCATCGGTACGATCGGGATCGGGTGGGGCTGCGTCTGCTTCACTTCTCGGCTTTCAGTATCTGCTCATGGAAGCGGTGCATCTGCCGGAACCGGTACAGCAGGTTCTGGTTCGGCATGTTGCGACCGTCCTTGTCCGGATCGTCCGCGAGCCGGTTGCGGTCCCAGTTCGCCTCGATCCACGTTAACGCTTCCACGCAGCCCTTGTCCAGTTCGGCCAGCCGCGCCCGGTCCCATTGGCCGCCCCGAAGCACCTCCGGCGCCGCCAGGAAGTGATCGAACACGTACGCGTACACCGCCGCCGACTGCGTCATGGCGTCCCACGCCTCCACGTTCTGCCGGACGCTGCTTCGCATGCCGGCCAGCGCCTCACGAATGCGTTCCAGCCGGGCGCGATAGGCGCGCGCCTCGTCACCCCAGGCGCCGGCCTTGGCCTTGGCCTGGGCGAGGGTCGCTTCGTCCATCCAGCAGCTCGTGTTGAACCGGTCCAGCCGCCATTTGATGGTGTACAGATCCTTCCAGACCCGGCCGAACTCCTCGCCCTGGGTCGACCCGAAGAAGTCGCGGACGAATCCCCGGTAGAAGTCCGCCTCGTCCCACCGGCTGCCCGACCAGGCGTGCGCCGCCGCATAGGCAAACCCCGGCCACATCGCATCGCTCATGTATCGCGTGGGCGTCCACACCGTGATGTCAAATCCCAACAGGTCATGCGTGCGGGCGATTTCCGCGAACCGCTGAATGTTCACGTAGTTGAAGTCGGAAGGCAGGATCATGTGCGGATGGCACATCAGGGCCGGGCAGGCGATGATCTCAAAGCCCTTGGATTTGAAGAACTTCACCGACTCGTCCGTCATGTCCGGGTTGTAGTGCCAGTCATAGATGAGGGTCCGATCCGTGGGCAGGGCGTCCGCGATGTCCCGGTGGTGCAGGATCATGTCGCCCCAGAGAGACATCTTCCGCCCGCGCTGGTCCACAAGGGCCTGACAGCGCTGGAGATGCTTGATGAACCATTCCACGTGTGAGATGCCCGGCCACTTCTCCTGGCAGCGCGCACAGTGGGTCTGGTCCACCTCGTCCAGCCCGATGTGCAGCTCCGGCGCCGGGAAGACGCTCGCCGCCGTGTACATCCGGTCCAGATACTCGTACGTCTTTTCGCTGGCCGGGCAGAGGACGTTGGTGTAGCCCGGTACCTGCGTGCCCGCCCAACTCGCCTTCGGCGTCTTGTCGGTGGTCTGGTGCAGAATCTTCTTGAAATCCGGATGCCGCACGAACAGCCGCGCGTGCCCCAGCGACTCCACCTCCGGTATCAGCGTAATGTGGCGCTGGTCGGCGAACGCCACCAGCTCGCGAAGGTCCTGCTCCCGCCACGGGTGCGGCGACATGAGCCACGGGTAGCTCTCGTGGTACAGGGCCGCGTTCTCATCGTCCGTCAGGTGCAGGTGCAGGTAGTTGATCTTGTACCGACCACAGAACTCCACCACCCGCCGGTAGTAGTCCATGTTCTCGTTCGCCCGGGCCATGTCGACCATGATCATCCGCCGCGCGAAGTCCGGCCAATCCAGCACGATTCCCGCCGGCGCCGTCTGCTCGTCGGTGATCATCTGCCCCAGGGTCTGGATGCCGTAGTGGATCCCCGCCCGGGTCGCCGATTGAATGGTGATGCCTTCCGCCTGGACGGTCAGCCGATACGCCTGTCGTTCGATCTCCCGGCGGTAGGCGGATGCGAATTCGGGGATATCCACCTTCCCCAGCATCAGCCGCACCGGCACTCCACCGTCCGCGACGTTCACCTGTCGGTCCGCCAGCGCTGCCCGTAAATGGTCGACTTCTCCGCGGATGCCAGCCTCCACCGGTGCGATGGAAACGGCCTTCAGCGACACCTCGCCCGTCCCGGTTGTGAAGGCTTTCACGGCCGGGACCACCGTTGGCGAAGCCGCCGACGCGGCGGAGAAGCTCGCCATCATCACTGCGGCCAGGCATCCGAATCGAATTGCGTCCATGGTTGACCTCCGTGTGTTTCGCGCAGTTGGTAGCTCGTTCAAACCCCAAACGGCAGGGCCAGTTGCGGCGCTTTCAAACCCGGGAACAGCGTGTTCCGCAGCCGCGTCCACGCGTACCATGCCGCGTCCGCGCTAAGCCCGCCGAATCGCACCGTGTTGTAGAAGCCCTCGACCGGCGTCAAGGCCGATCCGGCATAATTGTCTCCGCCGGGAAACCGGACGATGCGGTCCGGGCCCACCGTCAGCTCCAGGTGTCCCATCCGATACGTTCCCGCCGGCGCGCCGGCCGGGCTGGCGGCGTCCGTGATCATAACGATCCGGCCCGGGCCAAGCATTCGCACCACGTTGCCCAGGGCCATGGGCGGCACGTGCAGGCCGTCCGGAATGAGCGACACCAGCAGGTCCGGAATCGAGAGCACGCGCTGGATGATGTTGTCGTACCGGTGCATGAGTTGGGGACACGCGTTGCCGAGGTGCGTAAAAATCCGTGCCCCGGCCGCCTGTGCGGCCAGCAGCGTGTGGCGGTCCGCATCCGTATGTCCCAGGCTTACGAACACGCCGGCCGCGGCGGCCTTCGTGATGAACTCCAGGCA
>CAZPHH010000058.1:18408-30361 GCA_964586145.1 uncultured Phycisphaeraceae bacterium
TCGGCGGTGATCAGTGTGATCAGAAAGTGCGAGCAGCCCGCCCGTTGCAGCGCTCGCGCGGCGTGCTCCACGCCTTCCGCCGTCACGTTCGGGTCCTGGAAATCCACGCCTGCGAAGCCGTTCACCTGCGCGTCGAAGAACGCCGGCCCGACCAGGTACGCCGCGGCCGACCCGTCGTCCACGTGCCACGTCTCGGGCGACGGAGTCGTCGGTTCGGCGGTCAGGACATCGTAGTATCGGGCTGTTGCCATTTTCCTCGATGCTTCTGCGGCCCCGGCCCCGTCTGTGGGACCGGTGCCGTTTGTGGGACCGGCCCCGTCTGTGGGACCGGCCCCGTCTGTGGGACCGGTGCCGTTTGTGGGACCGGCTTTCCAGCCGGTCTTCTCCCCCTTCGGGTTTCCAGTCTCTATTCTCCAGTGTCGCCGGTCTCTGGTCCGCACGGCGGACCCTACAGTGGGACCGGCCCCGTTTGTGGGACCGGTGCCGTTTGTGGGACCGGCTTTCCAGCCGGTCTTTGGTCCGCACGGCGGACCCTACAGGCGGCTTGCCGACTCCGCATCCAGGTACACCGTTGCTCGCGGGTGATCCATGATCGCCGATGCCGGGCACGCCGTCGACCGCGGGCCGTGAATCGCCTGCCGAACGGCGTCCGCCTTTCGCGGCCCGGGCACGGAGGCGA
Source organism: uncultured Phycisphaeraceae bacterium (assembly GCA_964586145.1). Classification (GTDB taxonomy): domain Bacteria; phylum Planctomycetota; class Phycisphaerae; order UBA1845; family UBA1845; genus JAFGJQ01. The sequence goes on from CAZPHH010000058.1 coordinate 19,088, forward strand.
TCAGGTAATCCGCCGCCAGCAGCACCGGGCAGGTCAGGGTCAGCGCCTGGCGCGGCACGTCATCCAGCGTCGGGAAATGCCCCTCGGCCGTCTGCTGCATCCGGCACGCCTCATCCAGGGTTACGACCTTGACGCGCTGCGGGTCATCGAAATCCGCCACCGGCGGATCGTTGAACGCAATGTGCCCGTTTTCTCCGATTCCGAGGAAGCATACGTCCACCGGCGATGCCGCGACCCAATCCGCGTACCGTCGGCATTCCGCCTTCGCATCCGCCGCATCTCCGTTGAGGTAGTCGACGCGCCCGGGACGGACCCTAGCCACCAGATGTTCATTCAGCCATCGACGAAAGCTGGCCGGGTGCGTGTCGGGAAGGCCGATGTACTCGTCCATGTGCAGCGCATGCACGCGGCGCCAGTCGATTCCCGGCGCCGCGGCAAGAGCGGCCAGCGTGGCCTCCTGCGAAGGTGCGCAGGCGAAGATCACGCGCACCACGCTCTTGGCAGCCAATCGCTCCCGCAGCAAGGCCGCCCCATGCTCACCGGCCGCCTCACCCAGCGATTGACGATCGGCGCACACCCGCACCATTGCCTGCCGAACCCGAAATTCCGTCACGACATCTGCCATGTTGCGTTCTTGGTCCGCACGGCGGACCCTACAATCTCCCATGCTGTGGTGGTGGTCCGCACGGCGGACCCTACAAACGGCCCTTTCCCTTTCTGCTCTTCCACGCCATCAGCCCCCCGACCACCAGCAGCGCCAGACCCATTCCCCCGTTTAGTCCGATGTCCGTCGACCTATGCACGAACGGCGTGACCGCCAGCATGATCGCTCCGATGGCGGCCATGGAAATTCCCACCACCCGGAACGGTGACACGGCCGCCTCGCCGGCCGGCTGGTCCTGAGGCAGGGAGCCGATAGGCAAGTCCAATCGCTGCAGAAACGGCCGGACCCGCGCGGCCTCGGCGGACGCCCGGGGCCAGATCGCGCTCACGCCAAACATGATCAGGCTGGTCGCCGCCAGGCCGGAGAAGAATATGACGTTTTCCGGCTTGATTTGCGTGCCCAGCACCGAGACAGGTTCCTTCAAATGCAGGAACAGCGTCAGCGTGACCGTCAGCCCGCCCACGAAGCCGGCCAGCGCGGACGTTCCCGTCAGCCGGCGGATCAGCAACCCCAGAATCATCGGCACCGCCACGGGCGCCGTGGCCACGCTGAACAGCTTGACCATGTTGTCGAACAGGTCTTTGGCCGTGGTGCCCGCCAGGGCCATCGCGAGGGCCAGGGACGATCCGCCGACCAGCAGCGTGGCCGCCCGGCCCACGAACACGAGTTCCTTCTGCTCCGCCTGCGGCCGCAGCAGCCGGCGGTACACGTCGTTTGTGACCACGGCGGCCGCCGCGTTGTAATCACTACTCAGCATGGACATCGTGGCCGCGAACATGGCGGCGATCATCAACCCCAGCAACCCCGGCTGCAGCAGCGTCCGGCAGAGGACGGCATAGACCTCCCTGGGCGCGGTCTCGGGGGGCAGGAACTGCCGGGCGGCCATGGCCGGCACGAACATGATCAGCGGCGTGACCACGTACAGGCCGGTGACCAGAAAGCCCATCTTCCGGGCCTCGCGCTCATCGGGCACGCAGTAGAAGCGCTGGATGATCTGCCAGTGGACGCTGCACATGGAAACGGCCAGCAGCAGCGGCCACGCGACGAAGTACATGGCGTTGTAATCGTCGGTTACCGGCCGGAAGAACCCCGGCGGCGAGCCCTCGATCAATCCGCCGATTCCACCGACCTTGGTGAGCGCGAGTACGAGAAGGACGAGCACGGCCGCGCCCATCACGACGAACTGGATGAAGTCCGTCACGATGACCGCCCACAGCCCGCCCAGGAACGTGTAGGCCAGCATGATGATGCCGGACACCAACATGCAGCTTCTCATCTCCAGCCCCAGGCTCGCGGAGATGAACATGCCGATGGCCACAATTTTCAGGGCATCGTCGATGATCTTCAGCGGGACGCCCTGCCACGCGCACACCTGCCGCAGGGTTCGGCTGTACCGCGCCTCCAGGTACTCCACCGGGCTGTCCACCCGGGCGCGCCGCCAGCGCGGGGCGAAAACCAGCGCACAGAGTAGCGTGCCCGGAATGTACGACCACATGATCGACACGCCGGCCAGGCCGTCGGTATAGGCGATCGCGGAATACGTGACGAACGCGAAGACGGAGAAGCCGCTCATGTAGAAGGAGCCGGCGGCCAGCCACCAGGGCACCCGGTTGCCCCCGCTGAAGTAGTCCTTCATGCCCCGCATGTAGCGGTAGAAGTAGGCCCCGATCCCCAGCATCACCACGAAGTACCCGACCAGTACGATCCAATCGGCTTGGTGCAGCGTGTTCGCAGTGGCGAGCATGACAACTCCGACGTGGGATTCAACGCATGCTTAGGATTCCATGCATGCTGTGGGACCGGCTTTCCAGCCGGTCTTGACCGACGTCTACAAACTTGACCACGTCGTGGTCCGCACGGCGGACCCTACAAACTACAAACTGTGGGACCGGCTTTCCAGCCGGTCTTGACCGACGTCGTGGTCCGCACGGCGGACCCTACGGACCGGCCCTCCAGCCGGTTACTCACCGCTCACAATGAGCTGGGATCGGCCCCGTGACACCCGCGCCCGTGAAGCACTCCGTGAACCACGCGAAGTCCGCCAGGTCCACGGCCCCGTCACGATTCAGATCGCCGTTGGCGGCCAATCCCTCCGCGGGCACGGCCGGACCGGCCAGGTACGACGCGAGTTCCGCATAGTCCGTCGCGTCCGCGTCGCCGTCCCCGTCCAGGTCGGCCCAATTCCGCGGCTGGGGGGTCACGTCCACGTAGTGGTCATAATGGAACACGGCAATGCCCGCCAAGGCCCCGGCCCGTGACGGAGACAGCATCGTGTGGTACGTGCGCACCGCCGTGGTCATGGCCGAGAATGCCGTGGGCAGGTTGTCCCAGAACGTGTTGATGGACAGTGCGGGCGGGATCGGCTGGAAATTTGTCGCGACCAGGATCTGCCGGCCCTTGCCCGCGGCCTTGTCCAGCTCGTAGCTCGTCCAGCTCAGCAGGCCGCTGGCGTAGTCGATGTAGCTCATGAGCACCACGTCGTCCGCCAGGTCCATCACGTGCTCGATGAAGTATTGCGTGGTCCCGCCGTAGCTGAAGGCCGAGGGAAGGTGCGTGCTGTTCTCGTGATGGGCCGACAGGTCCACGCCGATCGCCATGTTCGATCCGCCGTTGGCATCCAGGTGCTGCCGGGCGTTCACCAGCACGTTGGTCAGGAAGTTGACGGCCACCTGCCGGCGGCCCGCTTCATTGGTTGCGTCCTTGTACGTGCTGTGCAGCCAGAACTCCACGTCAAAGTGGTATCCGTCGAAATCGTCGTTCGGGTCCTCCGGCGTGGCGTTGTTCATGGCCAGCACCTGGTTGAGCCGCGTCTGGACGAGGGTCGGGTTGTCCTGCCAATGCACGTCGCCGCCCAGGGCGTCCACCCGAATGCCGCTGGCGTGCGCGGTTTCGATGAACACCCGCATATTCGCCCGCTCTTCCTCCGTGCCCAGGGCCCACACCGTGTAACCGCCGAGGAAGATCCAGTTGATCCCCTCCTGGGCGCAGAAGTCCAGAACGGCCTGCGACTCCGCGCTGCTGCCGAACTTCGTGCCGGCGTAGAGCCAGACGGCCCGCACGGAATCGCCGTCCGGCGGCGGGTTCAGATTCACCGGGGTTAGCGTATACGTTTCCCCGCCGCCGGAGACGGCAAACACCTCGTCAAAATCGAACCGGGCGGTGCCCGCCTGGTCGTTCTTGCGCACGATCAGCTTGATCTGGCAGTTCGTCAGGTCCAGCACGCCGCTGCCCGCCGTACGGGTCAGCGCGCTGAACTCGAACGTGTACGTCTGGTAGTCGGCCGTCAGGTCGACCGTGGGCGTGGACCACTCCGTCACGCCGTCGACCATGTTCAGCGACAGCCGCAGTTGCGGCGTGCCGGAATGCCCTGCGTTCGGCACCAGGCGGGCGTCCACCCGGATGCCTGTGTACGCGGACACGTCCCGGAAGGCCTCCTCCTTGTTTCCGATGCCCCAGCTCGAAGCGGAGAAGTCCACCGAGTGGAAGGCGCCGTTGCCGGAGGACCCGCCGGCCGTAATGCCGCGGTCCAGCGTCCCGGCCCCGAACGCGTTCCAGTTCGCCCGGGGGTTGTAGCTGCCCACCGCGGCGTCGTTGAAGTTCTCAAGCAGGGTATCGGCCTGAGCCGGCGCCCACCCCCCGGCAAGGAGGCCCGCCGCTCCCGCCATCCATCCCAGTCGCCATGTGCTCAATCGCATGAAAGACCTCGCTCCGTTCGTCCGCTCCGCGACTCCACACCCACATCCTGGGCCGATCAGATTCCGCCCGGGGGCGGGTTCTGCGTGTCGGTCCAGCGCGTCCAACTGATCTGGTCATATTTGACGCGCTCCGGCCGCTGCCCTTCCACGTGACCGTCGATGTACAGCGCGTTGCCCCGGCCGCCGTGCCGGCCGCCAAGAACGCGATACGCCTGCGTGGCTGAATCCGTCACGGGGGTGCCGTCCATCGTGCGGTAGCCCATCCAGAACGCGTATCCCGTGTCCCGGGCCACTCGCCAACCGGGAGAGGCCGTGTTCTGCAACGGCTTGTTGTTTCCCATCACGGAGATGATCTCGCTGGGCCGCTTGCACCAGTCCAGCCGGTTCAGAAACGGAGGCATCATCGGAGGCCCCTGGTACCCGTATTCGAGGCCCTCGGTGCCGTTGTTCCGGATCGTTCGGTGAATCTCCGCGCTGTACGCGAAGCTTCCGCCGACTTCCACCCGGTCGACGTGGTTCCCCGCCACGCGCCAGTCCCTTATCAGGCGGGGCGACCGGTCCGACGGGCAAAGGAAGATCGACGGCCCGCCGCCGCGGACCAGGTTCCCGTTGTTGTCGTACCGGGCCAGCTCGTGCGTCACGATTTTGCCGATGTGGAACGGCACCGGCCATCGGTTCGTGTTGAACACGTCCGTCACCGGCGGCCAGACGTTGTCGAACCGCTCCGCGTACATCATGAACGCCTGGCCCATGCTGCGCAGATTCGCCTTGCACGCCGTGTCCTTCGCCTGGTCGCGGGCCTTTCGCAGGCTGGGCAGCAGGATCGAAATCAGCAGCGCGATGATCGACACCACCACCAGCAGCTCGATCAGCGTGAACGCGGCTGCGCGGTCGGGCTTGCCCGCCGTTTGTCCGGGTCGACTCAAGACGTGACGTGTCATGGTTGTTTCTCCAGGATCTCCCGGTAGTACTTGTACGCGTGAACGGCCAGGCCCGAACAGCCGGGCTCGCCAGACAACACCCGTTTCAGCGTGTCGAACTGCCACTCGAAATACGCCCTCGAATACGGGCCGAACGTCGTTCCCTTCTCGAACCGCTCCCCCGCCCCCGTTTCGATGGAGGCGAAGACATCCACTCCCAGCCGCTGCCCCAACCCAAACTCCGTCCGACAGTGCGACACCACTCCGTTGCAGCCGGTGACCCGATCCCGATACGACATCACGGCCACGTTCTGCACCAGCGGGAAGACCGCCTCCAGGAGCGGCTTCTCGCCGTCGGCCGTCATCACCCGGAACACGGCCCGACCCGATTCGTCCACCTTGTCCCACCAGAACGGGATGTCCAGCCCGAACTCCAGGTGGGCCTCCTTCAACCGCGGGGCCAACCGGCGGTTCAACTCATAATAGGCCTGCAGCACCGCCGGCCGGGTGGCCTCGTTCTTCCATTCGGCCAGCAGGTACGGCTCATTGTCCAGGTGGACGCCGTGGAATCGAGTCTCCGGCGCTCCCTCCTCATTGAATCGGATCAGGGCGTCCGCCAGTTCCAGCAGTCGCGGGTGGTTGGCCTCCAATGCGTAGCTGCGGTGTCCGTCCAGGGCGTGGACCCGAATGCCGCTGCGGCGGGCCAGCGCGTTGAGCCGCCGCTGGGAGTCCACTTCCTGAAGTGTCACTTTTCCATCGCGGTACTCGTACAGCACCTGACTGAACAGGTCGGTGATTTCGCGCTCCCGACAGAACGTCATCAGGGCGTCCCGCTGGTCCGGGTTGCGCAGGATGGACTCTGTCCGCCACGACCACATGGCGTAACGCAAGGGGTGCGGCTTGGCCGGCCCGGGTTGCGGTATCCGCGACCCGCTTGTGGACGCTACGAGGCCGATGGAATCGACGGCCAGCCAAGCCTCCCCAGTACCCTCAATCAGGAGGCGAATTCCCGTCACCCGCCTCAGGTCGATCTCAGATTCGGCAAGCGTGATCGGTATGTCCCGCCAGCGCCGGGCATCGATCGCATCTGCCGGCAGCGTGGCCAGGGTGACCCCGACCGTCTCGGGGCCCACCGGCTTGCCCGCAATCGCTTCCACTCGCAACTGCCGCTGGCCCAGCTGACCGATCAGCCGCAGGTGCAGGACGGGTGTGTGCGAGACATCCACGCCGGCCGGCGACGTTTCGGCCGCCCCGGCCTTGGCCTGGTCACCACGGCTCACCGCGGGACACGCGTCATACAGAGGCACGACCCCGCCCGCGCCGGTCGTGGCGGCGTCAGCCGACATCTCGATGCGCCAGGCCCCCGCCTCGGGGTCGCCCGTCCGGACCAGGCCGTCGCGCACCTGGCCCGGACGGCCCCCGACGCAGAAAAACATGCCGCCCTGCCTCGTGCGGATCGAGTCCTCGAAATCCGCCACCGCGATGGAGTTGCTCGTGGGGGCGACGCCCGCAGGTGGGGTCTCGGGCGTTGTGGCCTGCCCACGTGTGGCGGCAGTCCCGACCGCCGCCATCGCGATGCCGAGGAGAGCCGGAATGATTCCGTCCTTCTGGCGCACAGTGCACTTCCTCGCGCGGCGCGGACTTCCGCACCGCGTTCTGCAATGCCTCGAACCTGACGAGGTCAGATTCGGCTGTTCACCCGACGCGCGCGGGATTCGGTGCCCCCGCGTCTTCGCCGTATGCACGTCGCCGATCGGCTTACCGCCGGCGAACCAGTGCGAGCGCTCCCAGCCCGAGCAGCATCAGCGACGCGGGCTCCGGGATCGCCTGGATGTTGTCCACGCGCAGCCGGATCTTGCCCGAGGGGTCCCCTTCCACCCGGTTGAGGTTGCGCAGCAGCACCCGAATTTGCAGGTTGTCGGCGCCCAGTTGAGCCTGCGTAATGGGCTCCGTCGCGAGGTTCTGCGGAACCAGGTCGGCGAAGTCCGAGGAGATCGTGTAGTAGTTCCCGTCCGCGGGAATGCTGACGATCTTCGCAAACTCCAGGTACCCCGGCAGTTGCAGCATCAGCTCAACATTCGGACCGGGGCCGGGATAGGCCGGATCCAGGCCGTCCACGCTGAGCTGCACGTCCGCGCTGAAGCCGGTGTAGTCCGTCAGTCGCTGGCCGCCGGGCCAGGTGCTCTGATTCGGCGATCGGACTGCCCCGCCATAAAGAGTGTAATTCAGGTTCGTCACGTAGAAGATTCCGTCCGGGCCGGCACCCTGGGAGCCCTGCCCCTCCGCGAGCCCGAAGTCGAGCGTTCCGCCGCCGAACCGGGACCAGTTCTGCACGCTGCCTTCGAAGTCAAAGAGCAGGTCGGCCCGTGCCACCCCGACCGTGCCGACCAGCAGTATGGCCAACGCGGCCAGTCCAATTGTGAGAGAGTTCTTCATCGTTCCTACCTCCTGTCCAAGAGAAAAGAGAGAGCCTCTTTTGCCGGGCGGCGTTCACGTGGCCGCCCGTTCGTCCACCACGTCTAGTAACACCACGGGTAGAACCCCGTGGTCACATCCGACCCCAACATGCAGTCGTTGAAGTTCAGGTAATCGGCTTCGTCGATTTCGCCGTCGCGGTTCGCATCCAGGTTCAGGCACTCCGTCCACTCGGACAGGTCCGCCCCGAAGCACTCCTGGAGCATCGCGAAATCCGCCAGGTCCACGTCCTGGTCCAGATCGGCGTCCGCCCACAGCACCGGCGGATCGTCGATCAGCGTGATCTTGTCGAAGATGATCGTGTTCCGGTTGGAGGACGTGGCGCCCCGCCGCCAGATGCACTTCACGGAGTAAATGTCGCTGATGTCAAACCCGTTGATGCCGGCGATCGCCGCGGCATCCCAGGACCAGTCGAGGCCCGCGAACCAGATTGTGATCGTTTCCCATTCCTGGTCGCCGCTCAGCGGGTACATCCGGTTCACGTACGGCCGGCCCAACACGTTCCGGCCCGGGACGACGGCCGTCGTGCAGTTTCCCGGCTGCCCCGGGAAATCGGTGTCCACCAACTGGAACTGGAGTCGCACGCCCGGCGTCCCTTCCGTTGTCGGCGGATTGTCTCCCGGCGGGAGCACCAGCTTGACCATCATGGTGATGCCCGTGCCCAGGCTCAGGTTCAGGTCCGCGTCTTCGATGCCGGACCCGTACGGCTGGCACAGGGGCTGGTTCAGAATGCGCCCGCCGCCGTGCTTGGAGCCCAGAAACTGGCAGTTCGAAAACCCGTACTGCGCATCGCACGTCGTCCAGTTGCCCGTGGTGAAAACCGCATGCCCGTCCGGCGAGGTCCCGTTCGACCCGAAGTCCGTGGTCGGATACCCGAAGAAGCTCCAGTAGTCCGGATCGCAGAACTCCGTTCGGGTGTCGAAATCAAAGAGGACCCCGGGTTCAATGGGATCGCCGGCGAACGCCGGAACACCCAGCAGCATCACCGCGGCGCCGGCCAACGCCATCCGTTGAATCGAAGTGAGCCCCATATTCCTTCTCCTCGTTCTGATGTGTCCGCGGCCTCCGCGGCCGCCTTCTGCCCATCCTGATCCCTAACTCCAGCGCGGCATGCGGAACACCCGCTGCAGGGTCGGCACCACCGCACCCCGCACCATGCCGAACTCGCCCAGCGTCGACGCCATGATCTCCGTGGTCCCCACTTCCTGCCGCAACGCATCCTCGGCCAGAATCCGCTCAAGCCGGTCCAGCACCGCGTCCCGCAGCACTTCGTGGTCCGAACCCAACACCACCACGCCCGGGTCCAGAAAGTTGATCGCGTGGATGACGTAATTCGAGATGTCGCCCGCCACCCGGTCCATCGCCTCCACCGCGGAAGGCAGGCCGTCCAGGTACGCAGACTCCAGCGCCGCCGTGTTGGCGAAGGGCTGGCCCTCCGCGTCCCGCGCGTACGCGAGCGGATGGACCACCAGCCGCGAAATCTCCCCCGCGGCCCCGAACGCCCCGTGATACGGCTCGCCGTTGATGATGATCCCGCTGCCCAGCCGTACCGCGTCCGCCGGCGTGCCCGGTTCCACCACGTCGAACCGCATGTGGATGAAAATCAGGTTCCGGGAGTGCCGGGCCTCGCCCAGGAAATGCGCCGCCATGCTGCCGGCCACCACGTTGTTCATTACGTCCGTGGCCAGCCCCCAGCGAGATTCGCAGATCGCCCCCAGCGGCACGTCGCGCCACGCGAACGGCCGGCTCCACCGAACGACTCCGTGGGACGTGTCTACCAACCCCGGCAACGCCACGCCCACGCCCTGCATGTCCAACCAACGCAGACCGCATTTGCGCAGCAATCGCTCGCCCGTCTCGAACAGCCGGTCTACGGTCCGCTCCGGTGTGTCCGGGGCGTACGGCAGCAGCGCCTGCTCTGAGGGCTCGCCCCGAAGGTCGCACAACGCTGCTCGAATCAGGGAACCGCTGACCTCAAACCCCACCGCCTGTGGACGCCGGCGCGCCAGGGCCACCAGGCGCGGCGGCCGACCCGTCCGGGTGTTCGATTCCCCGTTCCCGATCTCCTCCACCAGACCTTCATTGATGAGTTGCTTGATGACCGCCGAGACCGTGGGCGGGCGGATGTCCGTCAGCTTCGCCAGTTCGGCGCGGGACACTTCACCCGACTGACGGACCCGATCCAGAATGAGCCGCCGGTTTACGGCCCGGACCAGCGGCGGCGTTCCTGGAAGGTTATCATGCATAACATCGACAATATTAATTAATAGTCCGATACAAAGTCAATAAGGCTGTTCTCGAATGTGGTGATTTTTTCTACAGACCGGCAATAAACAATTGCAAAGAAAGAAGTTGTAATCATTCTTGGATCTGCGACGGGCTCACCGGAACGGCGTCGCGGATGCCGATTCCGGATACGCTTTCGGCCGGTTTCATGACCCTTTCATAATCGAATCAGGATAGTTGGACAGGGATCGTCCTGGAGTCCGCAACCGGCGGTTGGGAGCTGCGCTGGTGGTGGCCGGCCGTGCCGCGTGCTTCAGAGCGTCCCGCAAGAAGGAGAAGAAGCTTGGCGTTTCCTGCCCGGCGTTTGTGCCGGGAACCAGCTATGACCTGTACCGCGGCGGCAACTCCACCGGCGTGGTCACCGACGGGCTGTACCAGGGCGGCACATACAGCGGAGGAACCAAGACCAACACGTTCACGACCAACAACATCGTGACAAACGTCAGCGCGCCGCGAAGCCGCAGGCGACGCGCCAGGCCTCGGCCTTGTATCGCACCGCCGTTTGCTCGAAGGCCGCCAGGTCGCCGGCGTCTCTCTGTGTGCGACGCACAGGCAGGCGGACGCCCAGCATCAACGGCTCATCGCCGGGCATCGGCCTCGGACCAGACTGGGCGAGATCGCAGGACTTCCCGCCGATCGCAACCGACGCCGCCCGGGGCAGCTATTTCGCTCCCCCAAGCGCGGCGGCGCAGCAGACAACAAGGGTGGGACGGGCGTTCCCGCCCGTCGATGCGTGCATGCCAGTGCTTGCAGGAGGTGCGCACGGGGCGCGCTGTCGGGCACCAGCGCGACTTGTTCCGGAGGGCGACACGTCATAAAATGCGGGCGGAGGTGCATCATGGCTCTCTGCCGCGTGTTGATCGAGCAGGACGAGGATGGTGTGTTCGTGGCCGAGTGCCCGACGCTGCCCGGCTGCGTCAGTCAGGGAGCGACCCGCGACGAGGCCGTGACCAACATCAAGGACGCGATCGCCGGGTACCTCGAGAGCCTGCGCCGGCACAACGAGCCGATCCCACCCTCGACCTGGGAAGCCACCGTGGAGGTGCCGGCGTGAGCCGACTGCCCGTCGTCTCCGGCCAGGACGCCGTGCGCCACCCGCCCAGAACTGGTCTCTCCGCAGTACTTCAACGCTCGGTTGCCTCTCGCCCCGGCGGGGCGATGGACTGTAGCCACGGGTGGAGCGAAGCGCAACCCGTGGACGCGTTGTGGTCCGCAAGATATCCGCCCCGGAGGG
>CAZPHH010000059.1:0-10786 GCA_964586145.1 uncultured Phycisphaeraceae bacterium
TCAAACGCCTTCGGCGGAAAAACACCGAACGCCGAACTCCTTCCCGTCGCCAACGTGATGGGGAACGTGTTCGGCACCCCTGCTCCGCCGCCGTACGTGCCCGGCGTGTCCGGGTGCATGTAGTGGCAGGTGCCGCCGTCGCCGTCGTTGTAGTAGAAATCGCCGTTCACCCCCTTCGCCCACGGCGGGTTCGGCAGCAGCGACGTGTACGTGTAGGTCAGGCTCGCCCCGGTGTTCTCCAGGAACACCAGCGAGTCCGAGTTGATCTGCACGCGCAGGCCTCCTGCGGATTTCAACACGCACGAACGCCGATCGGCGGACTCAACCGAGAAGACCCCCACCGACGGAGCGAACGTCAGCGTCGCCACCTTCCGCGGATTGACTGAATTCGTCGCCGGCGCGATCCGCCGCCAGGCGTCGATCCCGCCGGGTTTCACCTCGTAGACGCCGCCGGAGGTCGTCACCGTCACGCCATCTCCCTCCGGCAACACACTCACCACTTCCATCCCGTAGAACGGCGTTCCGGCCAACGCCATCGTCGGCGCGACCGTGATCGTCACGGTGTCGAACGCCGACTGGTCTTGCGATGTCAGCGTAAGCCGGAACTCCAGCGTGATCGGCCCGGAATCCGCCTCCGGCGCCGTGAATCGGACCAGGGGGCGGTCGTTCCGTTCCAGGGTCACCGCCGGGCCCGCGATCTGCGTCCACAGGAACGTGACCGGGGCTTGGCCGGAGTACGTGCTGCCCGACCCGTCCAGCGTGACCGTGTCGCCCGGGGCCACCGTCTGATCGGCGCCCGCGTCGGCCACGAGATCCCCGCCGGCCGGGTCATATAGGTCGTCCCCCGTCGGGCTGAAATAGCGGAAGTACGAGGCCGTCCGTCCGAGCGAGGTCGTGGCAGTCACGGATACCCGGAGGGGTTCCGTTCCGGTCAGCACGTGGTTGAGTTCGGGGCCGGCGGCGGTCGCGCCGTCGGACATCGACCATTCAAACCCGACCGTCTCCCCGCTCTCCAGGGTCGTCGTGGCGGCCTTGGCCCAGATCGTCGGCGGCGCGACGCCGTAGTCCACGCGGGCCTCGAACGAAACCAGGAAGTCGGCGGACGATCCGTCCACGCCCACCGCCACGACCTGTGACAACACGTAGGCCGGCCGGTTGGCGGGGTCGGTGGCCTGCAGTGTCACGCTGTACAGCCCGGCCCGCGCGAACGTATGCCGCACCAAGGCTCCCGTCAGACGAGTTGCGTCCCCCAGGTCCCACAGGAAGTGGTGACTCTCACGTTCCTCGGCGGAGATCCCCAGGACGTTCAGCACCCACTCGCGCGGATTGGCCGGATCGACCAGGCGCGCGAGAATCCGACGCGGTTCGCCGTCGGCAATGTCCAACGGTTCCTGCTCGGAGGGTGAGTCGCTTCCCGCTGAGGGCGGGCTGGTCGATGTGGATCGCGCAGGTGTGCTGCACCCTGCAACAGCGAGCCACGCGACAACCAGGCCCGCTGCAAGCCGCCCGCCCCACACGGCGCGCGGACGCCTCGCCACCCCATCCTGCCCTACTCGCCTGACGCGCCCGTCAACCGCTGATTGCATGAGGCCCCCATTTCGCCTGGTCCCCTTGTTCCACCCAAATTGGTAGTATGCGTGATATCGGCCTTCGCGATACGCGGCTCCTGTAGGTAGGGTGTTCGCAGGAGGCGTGCAGGGCGAGGTCGCGTGGGCCGTCGTTCGGTTATAGGTCGTTCGTCGTGGATTGTCGAACGCGGTCCTGCCGAGGCGTGAGCCGGCGGGCTCGCCATCTGCGGGACGGCAGCTATGATGTTGCTTCCAGCATGACAGAGTTTTACGCAATCCTGTCGCAGTATTGGACAACCGGCCTGCTCGCGCTGCTGGTGACGCTGGTGGCCACACCGTTGGCCATCTGTGTGGCGCGCCGCCTGGGCGTGATGGACGTCCCCGACCAACTGCTCAAGCCGCACGCCCAGCCCATTCCGTACCTGGGAGGTCTGGCCATTTGTCTGGGCTGGGCAATTGCGCTGATGGTGGCGATGGCCCGGGGCGTCGCTGACTGGGAGGTGCTCGGTCCCATTCTGCTGGGCGGGCTGGCGGTTGTGACCATCGGGCTTCTCGACGACCTGCGAGAACTCGCGCCGAAGCTGCGTTTGTCGCTGACAGCCCTCCTGGTGGCGGTGGTGCTGGTCCGAACGGGCACCGGCTATCACCTGGTGGATTCGGTCCTCCGGCCGCTTGGCCTGACCGTGCCCGCGTGGGCCGGCAGTTCGCTTTCGGTGCTGGCGGGTGTGGCCATCGTGCTGGGGGCGTGCAACTCGGCGAACCTGATCGACGGGCTGGACGGGCTGTGTACGGGAGTGACGGCCATCATTTCGCTGGGCTTCTTTGTGCTGGCCTCACATCTGGCTGTGTGGGGGTATAGCGAAGATGGTGATCCGGTCCGCCTGGTGATGGCCATTGCGATGTTCGGGGCCGCGTTGGGGTTTCTGCCGCTGAACACGAATCCGGCGAAGATCTTCATGGGCGACGCCGGGAGCATGCTGCTGGGATACAACTGCGGGATGATGATTCTGCTGTTCTCGGAGAGGGGGATCTTCCGGTGGGTCCTCGGCGGGCTGATGGTGTTCTCCCTGCCGATCGGAGATACGGCGCTGGCCATCTACCGTCGATGGCGAGGAAGGCGTCCGATCTTCGCCGGAGATCGCAGCCACTTCTACGATCAGCTTGTGGACCGGGGCATGACCGCCCGGCGGGTGGTTGCCATCAGCTATGCCGTAGCGGTGTTCTTTGCCGTCATGGGCTGCCTGTCCATGGTGCTGCGGGCCCGCCACGCGTTGGTTGTGTACGCACTGGTGGGGTTGCTGGTGTTGGGGATCCTGCGGGCCCTCAAGATGACGCGGCCGGAACGCGCCCAACCCACGCCGCAAACCGGTCGCCCGCGTCTGAGCGTTCTGTTCAGCTCGGCCGGGCGGCGGGTAGCGCTCATCCAGCAGTTTCGCCGCGCGGCCGGTGACCTTGGGCTTGACCTCACGGTCCATGCCGCAGACTGCCAGCCCATGGCCCCGGCGTTCCAGGTGGCGGACCGGACCGTGCTGGTGCCCCGCGTGAACAGCGCCGGATACTGCGACGCCCTACTGGAGTACTGCCGGCGGGAGGGCGTACACGCCGTGATCCCGCTGATTGATCCGGAGCTGCTTCCGCTGGCCGATGCCCAGGAGCGGTTTGCGGCGGCCGGCACGCGCGTGGTTATCTCGTCGGCCGACGTGGTTCGGGTCTGCGTGGACAAGGTCCGAACGGACGAATTTCTGCGGCAGCACGGATTTGCGATGCCGCGACTGCTGAACCCGTCGGACCTGGAATCGCCTCCGTTCCCCTTGTTCATCAAGCCGCGGTCCGGCAGCTCGAGCCTGGGCGCCCACACAATCCGAAACGCGGCAGACCTGGCCTACTACCGCAGCGTCGACCCCGACTCGATCGTGCAGGAGTTCATTGACGGCGTGGAGTACACGGTGGACGTTTTTGCGGACTTCGCCGGCCGGGCCCGCTGCGCGGTCCCACGGCGCCGATACGAGGTCCGCGGCGGGGAGGTGTCCAAGGGCCAGGCCGTTCGCCACGAACGCATGATGGCCGAGCACTGCCGGCTGGTCGACACGCTTGGCGGCTGTCAGGGCATGATCACCATTCAGTGCTTTCTGACCCCGCAGGACCACATCGTTTTCATCGAAATCAACCCCCGATTCGGCGGCGGGGCCCCGCTCTCCATCCGGGCCGGCGCGGACTCCCCCCGCTGGCTGCTGGAACTGCTCTTGGGACGCGAGCCCAGAATCGACAGGAACGGCTGGACCGACGGCCTGTTCATGCTTCGCTACGACGAGGGCATCTTCGTACCCCCGACGGCCCTGCCCCAGTCCGCCCCCCCGCAGAGACCCGCCTGAGCCCTCGATGCGGAACCGGCACTACTTGTGTCCGGAAATCACGCCATCACGGTCTCGCTCTCCGTTCGTTGGCTGGCCGAAGTCTTGCGGAGGAGACGTCGATCCCGCTCCCCTGCGGCGCAACACTGTCCCTGTCAGAATCCCATCGCCCGCACGATCCCACACATGATGCGCAGCACACCGTGCCCCATCGGCGGGCCGCAACGGGAGAAATGTCCCATTTGGTCCTCGCACGTCGACGCAACCCGCCACGGAAGCGGCCGAGACGCAGTACGCCCATGGAAGCGCGTCGGGGGGATTCCTGTTCTCCCGTTCAAGGAATTCCATGAGAATCGCGGACGAAAAAACCCGCCACGGGTTTGACACGCCGGGATTACTCGACTATATTTGTAGTCGACGTTGATCATCTTCGACACCCGTGGGGGGCGGAAACGCCCCTGGAGCCCGCCGCATGGCACGAAACCCGAAGAAACGCGACGCTCGCCGACCGGCCCTCAGCCCGCTGGAGCTGGAGGTCATGGACGTGGTCTGGAACCTGGGCGAGTGCACTTCGGCCCAGGTCACCGAGGCGTTCCAGCAGAAGAGGCCACTCGCGCCGACCACGATCCGCACCGTGCTGACCAGCCTGCGCAAAAAGGGATACGTCCGCCCCGTGCCCACCATCGAACGACGGTTCCGCCTGCGCCCGGTCGTGCCGCGAGAGGTCGTGGCGCGACGGTCGCTTCGTGAACTGCTTGCCTCGCTTTTCGGCAACACGCCCCGGAAGGCCATCGTCTGCCTGCTCGACGACCCGAACCTCACCGAGCAGGAACTCGACGAAATCCACCGCCTCATCGACGCACGCAAGCGAAAAGGACACCAGCCATGCCCCTGCCCCTGCCCCTGCCCGACCCCGGCCTCGCCGCCGGCCCGATACTCTCCCGCTTGCTCGCATCCAGCGTGGAACTGGCCTTGCTGGCCATCCTGATGGGCCTCCTGATCCCGGTCGCCCGCATCCGATCGCCGCGCGTCGTCTGCCTGCTCTGGCTGATCGTGCTGCTCAAGCCGGTGCTGTCGCTTTCCTTCGGCAGCCCCCTGACCGTTGTCCGCCTGGAACCGGCCACGGCCGATACACGCGATTCGATGACCACATCCGCCGAACCCCTCTCGATGCAAGGCGATGCGCCACCGGCGGAGTGGTTCGCGGCGCCGCTACGATACGCAGCCACGGGTCCCGAGGCCCTCGCGGCGCCCCCGCCCAGCGTACCAGCCCTGGCACCGCCCATCGCCATCGTCACGAAGGCCGACCCGGCGCTCGGCGAGTACGAGCCGCCCCCGGCGGTCAGCGCGCTGCCCTGGATTTGGCTGGCGGGCGTGCTGCTCATGCTGATTGACTACATCGCAGGCCGCCTGTGCCTTCGCGGAATCCTTCAGACCGCCCAGCCGGCGCCGGCGACGCTGGCCGACCACTATGGCCGCACCGCCATCCGGCTGGGCCTGCGTCGACCGCCGCAGCTTCTCATCACCGACGCGCTCGATTCTCCCGCCACCGCGGGTCTGTGGCGGCCGGTGGTGCTGCTGCCGACGTGGATGGTGCATCAGAACGACGGCCCATCCATCGAATGGTCGCTCCGGCACGAACTGACCCACTGGCGCTGGTTCGATCCGTGGCTGGTGTTGATCCGTGATGTGGTGCGCGCGGTGTTCTGGTTCCATCCGGCGGCCTGGTGGTCGGCGCGCCGCCTGACGGAGTCGATGGAGCTGGCGTGCGACCGGGCCGTACTGCGGAACCCGCGCGAAGCCACCGACTATGCCGAGCGCCTGCTCGCCATCCTTCAGCACGTTCGGTACCAGCGGTCCATCGCCATCTCTGGCAGCCTTTTCGCCACCCGCACCCTGGTGGTCCGGCGTATCGCTGCCCTGCTGGATGAGTCCGGCCTTCGCCTGCCGCCGATCACCCGGCGTGCCATCCTGGGCGTGATTGCCGCGGGCGTGTGCGTTCTCTCCGTTGGCGCCACCGTGCACGACCCGACGACGCAGCCCACAACAATCGTAAAACCCGACGGCTCTCGCGTTCTCCACTTCCCGGAGGATCGCCACCTCGGCACGCTGTACGTGAAGGACGCGGACACCAGGCGCGAGATCAAAACTTTCCACTACTGGATCGACGGCACGAGATGGGAATTCCTGGACGTGGCGCGCGGCGAAGTTGTCGTCCCGCCGAATCGGCACGTCCGGCTCATGCTGAGCATCGAGGGCTGGCGCGATCTATCCCCGCTCGCACGGCTTGCCCCGGACGACCTGTACGAGATCACGTTCAAGCTGCATCTGCCCGGCGCGCCTCGGCCCGACGACCGCTGCATGGCCCACCTGGCCCACCTGACCGGCCTGAAAGAACTCAACCTCTGGCAAACCGACATCACGGACGAGGGTCTTCGCGTGGTGGCCGGTCTGAAATCCCTGGAACGGCTCACCCTGCCCGATCGCGTCACCAATGAAGGTCTGGCCCACGTCGCCACGCTACCCGCGCTCAAGGCACTGCACTTCAAGAAGAACGAAGTGACAGACGCCGGGCTGGTGCATATCGAGAAGCTTCAGACGCTGGAGGAGCTTGAACTCGGCGGCGAGAAACTCACCAATCGCGGCCTGCGGAACCTCAAGCGGCTGCCGTCGCTGCGGTATCTGCTGCTGTGGGGCGACAGCATCGACGGCCGGGGGCTTCAGCACCTCGGCGGCATGAAGTCCTTGCGTATCCTGCATCTCGGCCACTTCAATCTTACGGACAACGACCTCGCCTGGGTTGGCCGGATGCGCGGTCTGGAACGACTCACTCTGTACGACACAGACGTCACCGACGCGGGCCTGAAGCACCTGCAATCGCTGCCCGCGCTGAAGATGATCGACCTTTCCAAGAGCGTGAACAACCCCCGCTTCCCCTTAACCAACCCGGGCATCAGCGATGCGGGCATGGTGGACCTGTCCGCGATCCGCACTCTGGAGCTTGTGTACTTACCGAACTGCTCGCTGACGGACGCGGGTCTGATCCGCCTGGCCGGACTTCCACACTTGCGGGACCTTGCCATTCCAATACCCACGTTCCGAGACGCCAAAGACTGCCCCCGGTACTACACCGCCAAAGGACTGGCCCGGCTCGCCGAGGTCGGCACTCTGGAATCACTGAAGATCGGCGGCCCCGGCGTCACCGATGAGGCCATGGCCTACATCGCAAAGATAAAGAACCTCAAGAGTCTCCTGATCTTCGGCGGACAAGTTACGAACGAGGGTCTGGCCCGATTGCGCGAACTCCGCAAGCTCGACAACCTGGACCTGTACGTCGAGGGGACCACGACCGCCGGCATATCCCAACTGAACGGCCTGCCCGCGCTGCGAGAGTTCACCGTCCACGGCTTCCAGACAGACGGCACCACTCTGAACCTCGGCGGCCTGAAGAACCTCGAGATGTTCAGTATGAACGCCAAGGGCCCCCTGCGTGATGAGGACCTCGCCTGCATGTCCGGTCTCAGTCGCCTGCGCGGGCTCCAAGTCGGTGGCGACAATCTGTTCACGGACGCCACCCTCGCCAACGTCGCCGGCCTTGCCGAACTGGATCGGCTCTGCCTCATGGGGCCCGGCATCACCGACCACGGCCTCACGTACCTGGCCAACCTGAAGAAGCTCAACACGCTCACCCTGGCCGGCCGGTTCACCGACCAGTGCCTGCGATCCCTCGAAGGCATCAACGACCTCAACTGGGTCCACCTGCACTCGTCAGAAGAAATCAGCCAGGCTGCCACGGAACGCCTTCGCGCGGCCCTGCCCAACGTCCAGATTCTCAACGTGGAATCCAACCGGGCGCTGCCCGCAGCCCCTGTGCACGCACCGAAGGCCGGCGACGTTGCCCCGCCGTTCGCGGCCGAAACGCTCGACAAGAAGACGGTGACGCTGCAAGACTTTCGCGGGAAGGTGGTGCTGCTCTACTTCTGGGCGACTTGGTGCGCGCCGTGCGTGGCCGCCACGCCGGACATCAAATCGTTCCAGGCAGACCTCAGCAAGTACCCGGACTTCGCCATGCTCAGCCTGAGCATGGATGATGACGACCACAAGGTCCGCGAGCACGCGAAGAAATTCGGCCTGGCCTGGCCGCAGACCCGCATCGGTCAACATTCGACCATCGCGGCGGATTACGGAGCGAGAGGTGCACCCCACTACGCCCTGATCGACCGCGACGGCCGCATTCTGTCCACGGACCACGATCTTATGGTGCTTCACGCCACCGCCGAACGGGCCCTCAAGGGCAAACACGGCAAATGACGGCCTCCCGTCAAGGCTCGCACGGCATCGGCTGAACCACCGGCCAATCGCCGTCGAGCACCACGACTTCGTTCAGGTCGCCTTCTTCCACGGCCGCGTACGGGATCAGGCCGGCCTGCCGCGCCCGCCCCACGAAGTCGGCCACCCGCGATCCGCTGTTGGCCGGCGTGTAGTTCGCACTCAACACGTAATCGGTGACCAGCACCGTCTTGCCGCGATCCGTGAATTCGGCCAGCGTTGCCAGCCGCCGCGTGACGTCCTCCTCGTCGTTCGGGTCAGTGCCCGAGTACACGAGGTCCTCGATGCCGATGCCGTCGATAACCGCGAAATACGCCTCGCTCAGATCGTCCAGCTCGTCGTCGTCGTTGTAGATGATCTCGTCCGCGTTCTGCGGGAACACCAGGAACCCCTCCACGCCGCGGGTGTCACGGGCGTATTCGGCGATGCGGGTGATCCAGTCGATCATGCGCTCCCGAGCCTCCGGCCGGGTCAACTCTTCGATCCCTTCGTCCGGGTCGGACCAGAACTCGAACGCATCCACGATGTCCAGATACACCCCGTCGACTCCGGCGTCGATGATGCGATCCAGCGGCGTTTTCTGCGGACCGCTCGCGGTTCCCAGGATGGTGGCCTGCCAGCCCGGGTCCCAGTACCGCACCTTGTAGTTGCCGCCCCAGTCCGGGTTGGACGGTCCCAGCCACGACGGGGCCACGCCGTCAATGGGCGCACCTCCCTCTCCGTTCACCCAGCCGGGGTCCCAGTAGTCGCGGTAGTCCTCCGCCTCGCCGATGCTCAGGTAGGCCAGGATCATCTTGTCGCCGCAGGCGCCGCCCTGGCGAATCGCGTCCAGCTCCGCCCGCGTGAACTCGCTGGCCGCATCCCCCTCGCGGCTCGGCTCCAGCACGAGCCAGGCAAACGAGGCCGCCGCCAGGGCCGCGTCCCCTACCGCATCCGGCTGCAGCACGTAGAGGAAGCTCTCTCCCGTCGCGTTGTCGTTGTCGGGCTGGTTGTCGTTCGCATTGTCGTTGGTGTTCGTATTGTCATTGCCGTTGGCGTTGTCATTCAAATTGGCGTTGTCGTCGTCCGCGTCGCCGCCCCCGCCGCCTCCATCGCCCGTCGTGCAGCCCGCCGACGCCGCAAGCAGCAACGCGGCGAACGCACAGAAGCCCATCTTCAGCCAATCAGACAATCGGCCTCGCGCCGCTCCGGGCGCGCTTCCAGACGCGTTCATGGTGTTCATGGTTGTTCCTCTCGTGATTTGCCCAGGCGCCGACCGCTTGGCGCCCGCAGCCCGAGAACATTATGGCCAGCCGGCCCTCTCCCCGTCCAGGCTTCGTGGCGGGTGGCATGCCCATTTCCGCCGAAGGCGGATCGGGCATGGCAATGCATGCCAGGTGTGTTCGGGCAGGGAACATGCCCGAGACTGAAGCCAGCAGGTAGGGTGACCGAGTGGTATTCCCCTCTGTCTTCGTTCTTGCGTCCTCACCTTCGGCGCTGAACGATTCGGACAAAGCACAAGCACGCCAGCGTCGCCAGTGAGGAAGGCATGATCATCGCTCCGCAGGGAGCGGTTGAGGCCGCCTGGCGACGGATCGCCGCTTCCTGGGCGGCCACCGTCACCTCAAGCATCTCTTCCGCCGCCACACGATGGCGTTCGACGTAGTCCTCCCCCTCCGCCTCATCCAGCACGATCGAAACGACGTACAGCCCACCGGGCGGGATCTGCTCGAACGTCTGGGTATGGGTGAACGTCTGCTGTGCGCCGGCCGCCAGTGGAGCAACATGTGTCTGGGACAGCAGGTACTCATCGCCCGCGATCGTGCCCACCGCCACCATCCGTACCCGCAACGCCGCCGACGTCCCCGCCTGATTGGTGTTGCCGCATGTCGCCGAAAAGGTTAGCGTCCGGTTCTCGAACGAGAACTCCCAAACATGCACGGCGATGTCCGCCGCGCCGGCCGTTCGCGCCAATCCCAACACGGCGCCGACCGCGGCAGCCGCCGTCCACACTTGCCTCGCGCTGCGCATGATAGTCCCCATGTCTAATCCGCCCTTCACCCTCGCGCGCACCAACCCCACCGACGTATCGGTTCATCCCCACCAACGATCGAGGCTCGTTCGCGTCGTGCCACCGGTTTCCGCCTCCACGCTGCTTCATCCCTGTCAAGCAGATGCCGATAACTCCCCGACGCGGCATCAGCGGGCTGCCGCACTCGTCATTCGAGGCTGATCGGCCAACGACAAAGATCAGGCACGGTGCGAAGACTTCTTTGGATCGCTCCCGTGGTCGTGTTGCGGAATCGCGGATGTGGGTTGCGGGAGGGGAGCGACGATCATCGAGCGGCCACGCGAAAGGCCAAGGGCGGAATCTGCCCGATCAGAGAACATTCCTTGCCGCAAGGCTGGTATGACCACGACCCGCGATCAAGACGGGAAACTGCGCCGCCAGGGACTCGAACCCCGGACCCGCTGATTAAGAGTCAGCTGCTCTACCAACTGAGCTAGCGGCGCGTGGCCAGACCCGTATTCAATCGTGAAAGGCGGAACCTGTCACCT
>CAZPHH010000059.1:10796-30202 GCA_964586145.1 uncultured Phycisphaeraceae bacterium
GACGCAGACCGGACGGTCGCCGGCGGCGACTGCGTCAACTTGGGCGGATTCCGACTCAAAAGGCCGGACCCGGAGCCGCGGAACTACCGCTGACGATGCACCATGAAGTGCGCCACGCCTGCCAGCGAGTCGCGGGCCGGACCGGGGCGCAGCACTCGCAGATGCTCCACGGCCTCCCCCAGGAAGCCGCCCGCTCGCTCCATCGCATACTGCAGGCTGCCGGACTGGTGCAGCCAGTCTCGCACCTGGGCGGCCGGCGCGCGTGAGCCGTTGCCCAGCACCGACGCAAGCCGACGGGCCACCGCGGGCTCACCCCGGCGCAAACAATGAATGGTCGGCAAGGTCGGCTTGCCCAGATCCAGATCCCGGCCAAGCGTTTTGCCCATTTCCGCCTCGGTGCCGGCGATGTCCAGAACGTCGTCGACGATCTGGAATGCCACCCCCACCAGTCGGCCAAAGGCTTCCATCGCCCGCACCGCCTGGTCCGAAGCACCCGCGAAATGCGCGCCCAACTCGCCACAGACGGCCGTCAGTGCTGCGGTTTTGCGATTGACGATCTCGTAGTATTCGGCCTCCGTCAGATCAGAGTTGCCGCGGTGGTGAATCTGCATCAGTTCACCCTCGCATACGGTTGTGGTGGCGGCCCCGATTCGGCAGGACGCGTGTCGGCCCGCAACGGAGCTGCACAGGTGGTACGCCTGAGAGACCAGGTAGTCACCCAGCAGGACGGCTGCCTCGTTGCCGTGCAGGGCGCTGACGGTCGGGCGCCGACGCCGTAGGTCGGCGTGGTCCAGCACGTCGTCGTGCAGCAGCGTGGCCACGTGGATCATCTCCACGACGGCCGCAAGGGCATTGTGGACGTCCGTGACTTCCCCGACGGCCCGGCCCGTGAGGAGCAGCAAGGCGGGTCGGAGCATCTTGCCCCGATACCCTTGCACGTACGCGCTCAATTCATTGATGAAGGGGAAATCGCTGAAGAGCGTGTCGTCAAAGAGCTGCCGGGCCCGTTCCAGATCGTCCGCGATGGGCGCATACAGGGGTGCCAGGACATGCCCGTTTCCATCCGGGCTGCCGACGGCCATCGAGCCGGATCGACTCACATCGAAGTCCCACAGCGCCATGCAGCCATTGTAGATCGCTCCGGAATCGTGGCCGAGCATGTTTCAAATCTTTTGAAAACTTATGAAATCACTCCGCTTCCCAGGCTCTCCGAGCGTTTCTTGCGGCGGAAGGCCCATCCTGCTGGGCAGCTACGGCGCGGGCAAGGCACCGGGGGACCGCCTTCAGCCGCACAGCGTGCTCGGAGGCTCGGCCAGGAACTTCAAGGCGACCCCGCAATGCATGGCGATGGCCGTCGGCAGCGCCGCGTCGTTGAAGTCGTACTTCGGGTTGTGGATCGCCGGCCAGTCGGGAATGTTCCCCGGGCGGACCCCCACACGGAGAAACGCGCCGGGCACCCGCTGGCAGTAGTAGGCGAAATCCTCGCCGCCCATGCTCGGGGCGTGGGTGTCGGCGACGCAGTTCGGCCCCAGCAACTCGCGTCCGACTTCGAACACCACCCTGGCGCATCCGGGCTCATTCACCAGCGGCGGATAGGCATCCACGAGCTCGAAACGAGCCTCAACCCCGAACATATCCGCCACCGCATGAGCCACCTGCTGCACCTGCGTCCAGGCCGACTCCAGCGCCGTGACGTCCAGGGCCCGGATGGTTCCCTTCATGCCGCACTCATCCGGGAGCACGTTGTAGGTGTGCCCCGCCGAGACCTGGCAGATGGAAATCACCAGGGGCGTCACGGGGTCGATCCTTCGCGTTCGGATGGCATGAACGGCCGTCACGATCTGGCATGCGGCTGCAACCACGTCGCTCCCGCGGTGGGGATACGCGGCGTGTGTGCCCGTGCCCCTCAGGATCAGGTCGAACGTCCTCGTGCCCGCCATGACCGGGCCCGCGGACACGGCGACATGCCCCAACTCCACGTCCGACCACCCGTGCAGGCCGAAGATGGCATCCACTTTCGGGTTGTCCAGCGCGCCCTCGTCAATCAGGCGGGCGGCGCCCCCGCCGGCCTCTTCCGCAGGCTGGAAGAGGAACTTCACCTTGCCGGGGAGCCGGTCAGCCAAACGAGACAGCACCATCGCCGCCCCCACCAGGGCGGCGGTGTGCCCATCATGCCCGCAGGCATGCGTTTTCCCGGGCAAGGTGGAGGCGTACGGCAGGTCTGTGGCCTCCTGGATGGGGAGCGCATCCATGTCTGCCCGAAGGGCCACGCACGGGCCCTGGCGACGGGAGTTCAGCAGGCCCACCACGCCCGTGCCGCCGACTCCGCTGCGCAGCGTCAGATTCGGGAGCGCGCCCAGATGCTCCAGCACGCGGCCAGCGGTGCGGTTCTCCGCAAACGCCAGTTCGGGGTGGGCATGCAGATCGTGGCGCAGTGCCACGACCGTATCCAGCACCCCGCGGATCCGCTCCGGCAAGTTCAGCAACGCAAGGTTCATCAGCATCTCCCCTGCAAGGCCATTTGTGCCCCGCTTCACAATCTGCAGCGAACCACTCTCCGACTCTGTGGAATCGTACGCCCCGGGGCGGGTGTGCAGAAGGGTCAGACGCACGAGCGATAACACGAGAGTTTTCGGGAAGATGGGTTGCGTCTGTCCATCTGGGCCGTTGTGCCGGTATTGGCACAGTGGGATCAGGACGCGTCAAGTTGGGTTATGGGGCGCCCTCCAGCCCTGAAATGGGGCGAATACCCGACTTCTGAACTGGCCCGATATTTGTCAGGACAGTTGACGTGTGGTATATTACTGGTGGCGGTAGGCTCCCCAACGCACCACTCTCCCCCATTTGAATTGTAGGACGGTATGGGTTCGCCCCCTGTCTCAGGGACGCGCGCGAAGGCCCTGCGGGGTCCGGCAAAAGAGGTCATAAAGGACGCACTCTTTGGGCAGAGAGACGTAGTAGATCGTAGATTGAAGCTGGGATGCCGGGTCGGGTTCGGCCCGGTCCATAGGCCTCAGAGGCTGAAGGAGTTGTGACATGGCAGCCAAACCGATCGACAAGCCCAAGCCGTACGGCACGGTGACGTACACGCCTCAGGCAGGTCTGCCCGGCAAGGCCGTGCTCAATGCGCTGGATCCGCAGGATCTGGAGCTGCTCGAGCGGCTCCTGTCCGAGCCGGTCGAATTCGTGGACCACCCGCGGCTGCGCAGCCGGAATGCCGACCAGGACCTGTTTGGAGCCAAGACGCAGTTGGCCGGTGCGGCCGCGACCGAGTTCGTGTCGCCGGAGCCGGTGGTGGATCCGACGCTGCCGGACTCCAAGGTGCCGACGTTGGACGCGGACCAGGAGCAGACGCTGTTTCTGCGGATGAACCTGGCCCGGGCCCGGATCATGGAAATCCTGAAGCAACACCAGAACAAGCGGCTGACGGCCGCGGCCGTCCGGCAGTTGCTGGGCTGGGGCAAGCGGGCGCTCGACGCCCGGGCGGAGATTGCGCGGCGGAACATTCCGCTGGTGCTGGCGATGGCCAAGCGGACGCGTCTGAACGGCGTCGACTACAACGAGTTGATCAGCGAAGGCAACATGGCACTGCTCCGCAGCGTGGAGAAGTTCAACTGTGGGCTGGGGTTCAAGTTCAGCACGTACTCGTGCCGGTCCATTCTCAAGGCGTTCTCCCGGGTGGCGATGCGGGCCAGCCGGCATCGCGGGCGGTTTCCCGTGGAGTTTGACCCCGCCATCGAGAAGAGCGACTTCATCGAGCGCAAGCGAGAGGAACACGAGATCAATTGCATCGACGAGCTGCGGTCGATTCTCATGAAGAACCTGGCCGAGCTGAACGACGTCGAGCGAACGGTGATTGACGAGCGGTTCGCCCTGTCCGCGCCGGACCCCGACACGGCCCAGCCCAAGACGCTGGAGCAGGTGGGCCTGATGATCGGCGTGACGAAGGAACGGGTGCGGCAGATTCAGAACCGGGCGTTGCAGAAAATCCGGCAGGTGCTGGAAGACAGCTACCTGGCGGCCTGACGAGACTCCTCCGCCACGGCGGCGGCCGAGAGAGAAGAGAGAGCAAGGGACTCGCGAGGCGGTCTCCGCGTTCACCGCGGGGGCCGCCTTTGCGTTGTGGCCGGGCGACCGGGGTGCCCGCTTCTCGCGTTGTGCAGAGGCCGGGCGGTCTGCGTTGTCGGGCCCGATGACCAGCCCTATACTGCCCGGAATCCGGCAGGGGCCGGGGCGCTTCGCGGGCGGGAAGGGGCGAAAACGCGGGAGGTGGGCGTGGATCGGTTTGAACTGGTCAGCGAGTACGAGCCGCAGGGGGACCAGCCGCAGGCCATCGAGAGGCTGGCCTCGGCGTTTACGAGGGGGGCGTCCCAGCAGTGCCTGCTGGGCGTGACGGGCTCGGGCAAAACATTCACCATGGCCCATCTGATCACCCGTTTGAACCGGCCGGCGCTGGTCATCTCGCACAACAAGACGCTGGCCGCCCAGCTTTATGAGGAGTTCCGGGCCCTCTTTCCGGAGAACGCCGTCGAGTACTTCGTCAGTTACTACGACTACTACCAGCCCGAGGCCTACATCCCCCAGCGGGACATCTACATCGAGAAGGACGCATCCCGCAACAACGACCTGGACCGCCTGCGCCTCAGCGCCACGTCCTCCCTGGTGTCGCGGCGCGACGTGGTGATCGTGGCCAGCGTGTCGTGCATCTTCGGCCTCGGCTCACCACAGGACTACAAGGCCAGCATTATCGCCGTGCTGGTCGGGCAGACCGTGGAGCGCGACGCCCTGCTCCGCCGCTTCGTGGACCTGCAATACTCCCGCAGCACGCTCGACCTGGACCGCGGCAAGTTCCGCGTCCGCGGCGACGTGGTCGAGATTCATCCGGCCTACGACGAGATCGCGTACCGCATCGAGATGTTCGGCGACGAGATCGAGCGGATCGAGCTGATCAACCCGCTGACCGGCGAGACGCTGGCCCACGAGCAGAAGCTCTTCATCTTCCCGGCCGTGCATTACGTCATGCCGGAAGACCGCCTGGAGGCGGCCCTGAAGTCCATCGGGGAGGAGCTGGAGCAGCGGCTCTCCGAGTTCCGCCGCCACGGCAAGCTGCTCGAAGCGCAGCGCCTGGCCGCCCGCACCCGCTACGACATGGAGATGCTGGCCGAGGTGGGGTACTGCTCGGGCATCGAGAATTACTCGCGGCACCTGGCGGGCACGCCGGCGGGGGCCAAGCCCTACACGCTGGTCGACTACTTCCCGAAGGATTTTCTGCTCATTCTCGACGAGTCGCACGTGACCATTCCCCAGCTTCGAGCCATGTACGCCGGCGACCGCAGCCGCAAGGAGGTGCTGGTCGAGCACGGATTCCGGCTGCCCTCGTGCCTGGACAACCGGCCCATGCGGTTCGAGGAATTTCGGGGCATGTGGAACCAGACGCTGTTCGTGTCCGCCACGCCCGGGCCCTATGAGCTGGAGGTCTGCGGCGGCGAAGTCGTGGAGCAGATCATCCGGCCCACGGGCCTGGTGGACCCGGCCATCGTTGTGGCCTCCGCCCGCGGGCAGGTGGCCGACCTGCTGCAGCGCATCCACGAGCGGGTCTCCGCCGGCGAGCGGGTGCTGGTGACGACGCTGACCAAGCGGCTGGCCGAGGACCTGTCGCAGTACATCCAGCAGGAAGGCCATCGCTGCCGCTACCTGCACAGCGAGATCGACACGCTGGAACGGGTGGAGATTCTGAAGTCTCTGCGCACGGGCGACTTTGACGTGCTGGTGGGCGTGAACCTGCTGCGGGAGGGGCTGGACCTGCCGGAAGTGTCCCTGGTGGCCATCATGGACGCGGACAAGGAGGGCTTTCTCCGCAGTGAGACCTCGCTGATTCAGACCATCGGCCGGTCCGCCCGCAACGTGAACGCCCAGGTTGTGCTCTACGCGGACAAGACGACGCCCAGCATGCAGCGGGCCATCGACGAGACGAATCGCCGCCGCGAGATCCAGATGGCCTACAACCGGGAGCACGGCATCACGCCGCAAACGATCATCAAGGCCATCCGCTCCGGGCTGGAGTCTGAGCTGAGCGCCCGCCGCGTGGCGGCCCAGGCCATTCGCGAGTCGGAAGAGCAACTGGACCGGACGGAGTTGATGGCCCGGCTGGAAGAGGAGATGCTGCACGCGGCCGAGGAGCTGGATTTCGAGCGGGCGGCCCGGCTGCGGGACCGCATCAAGGAACTGCAGGCGGCGCCGGAGCTCGTGCCGGTCCGCATGGCGGCGGAGCCGAAAAAGACGGGACGCGGCGGCAAAGGTGGCCGACCGCTGCCCCGACGGAGGCGTTGAGCGACGATGAGGACTCACGGCGACGACGTTCTGGACATGCAGGCCGTTCGGCAACAGGCCGTGCGCCTGGCGAAGATGGCACGCGACGAAGACCTCGGCTCGCGCGGCGACATCACCAGTGCGCTGATCGCGGAGGTTGAACCGGCGAGCTTTCACCTGCTGAGCAAGGCGTGCGGCGTGTTCGCCGGCCGGGAGGTGGCCGCCGACGTGCTCAGCGTCTTCGAAGGCCGCATCCGCCTGCACTGGATGGAACCCGGCCGGGACGGCAACCGGATCGTCGAGCCGCCCACCCACCTGGCCACGCTGACCGGACCGCTGCGGGCCATTCTTTCCGCCGAGCGAACGCTGCTGAACTTTCTGCAGCGGCTGTCCGGCGTGGCGACGGCCACGCGCCGCTTCGTCGATGCCGTGGCCGGCACGCGTGCGGTGATCCTGGACACGCGCAAAACCATTCCCGGCTGGCGCTGCCTGGACAAGTACGCCGTCCGCTGCGGCGGCGGGCAGAACCACCGCCTGGGCCTGCACGACGCCGTGCTGCTGAAGGACAATCACCTGGCGGGCATTCCGGTCGATCGGCTCGCGCAGGAGGTGGACGGCATGCTGCTGCGGCTGCGCGAGCTTTGCCCGCCGCCGGCCTTCATCGAGGTCGAAGCGGACCGGCTCGAGCAGGTGGAGGCCCTTCTGCACGTCCGCGGCATCGACGTGATTCTGCTGGACAACCTGACGCCCAACGAGCTGCGGCGAGCGGTGGACCTGCGGAACCGACACGACCTGGCGGATACGGTTCAGTTCGAGGTTTCCGGCGGCGTTACGCTGGAGACGGTGCGGGCGGTGGCCGAGGCCGGCGTGGAGCGCATCTCCGTGGGCGCGATCACCCATTCCGCGGCCGCCCTGGACCTGTCGCTCGAACGGGTGGGGTGATGCAATGCCGTTGGCACCGGGCCACGACAGCCCAGCCCCCCACGCGACGACCGGGCGTCCATGGGTCATCGACGTGCATTGCCATTTCACGCTCACCGCACGGCGCTGGAATGAGGAGTCACCGTTTGATTTTGAACGCGGGCCGGCCACCCCGTTTGCCGCGTACAACTCGCCACGGCATCTGGGCCGGATCGGGCAGCGACTGGCCCGGCGATGGATCGGCCGGGGTCGGCATTTGGGGCCTGACGCGCTGGACGCCCGGCTGGAAGCGCTGTTTCTGAAGCATCTGACCACGTTTCGGCACGTGGACCGCGTGGTGCTGCTCGCGTTTGACGAGGTGCATGACGACGCGGGTCGAGCCCGCGGGCCGGCCGGCCGCCGACGTGATTTCGGCACGGACATGTACGTCTCCAACGGGTTCGTGGTGCAGATGTGTCGCCGGTACGCAGACCGGTTCCTGTTTGGGGCCTCGGTGCATCCGTACCGTCCGGACGCGCTGGATTGGCTGGACGCCGTCGTGCGGGCCGGCGCGGTGCTGATGAAATGGCTGCCGCCCGCGCACAACATCGACGCTGATGACACGCGGGTGATGGCGTTCCTCCGTCGGTGCCACGCGCACCGCCTGCCCCTGCTAGTGCATTACGGTCCGGAGTTCACCCTGACCACGCACAACCGGCGGGCCGAAGACCCGCGGCCGATGTTCCACGCGCTGCGCCGGCTGCGGGCGGAGAAGTGCATGCCCACGGTCATCGTGGCCCATGTGGCCACGCCGCTGCTGGGGCCCTTTACGAACGACAGCGCCTTCCGCTCGCTGCTGGCGGCGCTCACCGGCGAGTTTGCCGACGCGCCGCTGTACGCGGACATCGCGGCGCTGGCGGCCCCGTCCAAGATTCACGGCTTTCGCACGATTCTGCGGACGCCCGCCGTCTGGCCGAAGCTGGTGTACGGCAGCGATTTTCCCATTCCCTGCGTGCCCGCAGCGTTTCGCGACCGGCTCGGGCCGCGGTACCGCTGCGTCGCGGCCGAACGCAACTGGATCGACCGGGACGTGCTCCTCAAGCGCGCCGTCGGCCTGCCGGACGACGTCTTCACCCGCGCCGCCGGGCTGCTGCGTTTGCCATCGGATGGGGGAGGTCCAGATCGTGGATGATTCGTCGGCTTCAACCTTTCGCGCCTGCGCGGGGCTCGTTCTGGTCGCGGGGATCGCGCCGTCCGGTGGCATGTGGGTCGCCCAACTGCTTCCGTTTCTTCCCCAACCGCTCATCATGGGAGTGGTCCTCGGGTCGTACCTCGGCGGCCTTGTTCTGATCTGCTGGCCGCTGAAACGCTATATGCCGGTCATCGTCGCATGCCTGGCCGCCGTGGCGTACATCCAGATCCTGGCATTGGCCCGGACGCTTCCGACCTATCCTGTCACGCCGCCGCTGTTGTGGTTCGTGAGGACTACGGGTTACGTTCTGCTGGTTTTTGGGTTGGCGCCCCTCGTGTTGCTGGCGATTGCGGTGGCGGTCCGCCGTCGGCACTGGCCCGACTTCGCCGCCCACCAGTGTCAGCGGTGCGGCTACGACCTTTCCGGTTCGCCCGGACCGGCCTGTCCTGAGTGTGGAACCGCGTTTGACCGTGCTCCGGTACCCAATGGAACGGACTCGTAAATGTTGTTTGGGCTTGATGCGCCTGCGCTGCGTCGAGCCCGGGTCACTCGGCGGGACGCGTGGTCGGAGACTCCGAGGCGGGAGCATTTGACCCGGGGAACTGCTGGACACTCCAGAGGGGGTGTTCGTTTTCGTCGCATGCGGAGATCTGCGGGACGCCGTTGCTGCCGATCGCCATTTCGAGTCGGATCTTCTCCCTCTCGTCGCACATTTGCAGCATCGGTTTGCCGTCCGGTTGCAGGTACATTCCGGCCCGATACTTGCCGGTATCGTCAAACAGTGAGAACGACGGGGCGCCGTTCGGGTCGACCCACATCCCGGCGCGAATCGTTGATTCTCCCTTCCAGAATCCCAGTCGCATGAATCCTTCACGGGACGTGTCGATCTCGAACCGTTCTGCGCCGGTTTCACCCATTAGGAACAGACTGCTTGACCCGTCCGCGTTTGCCGTCAGCGCGACCCGGGGCTTGTCGGGTGCGTCCAGAATGTCGATCCCGGCGCTACCGTCTGCCTTCCGGAACACCGAGAGCCCCTTGCCCGGGGTCACGTCCCGCATTGACAACCAGGTGGACCCGTCAACCGAAACACCAAGGTATTCGCGTATGTTCCCCGCGGTGTCGTGCAGCGTGAGCCATGTCGGGCCATTCCTGTCCACGGAAAACACGCCTCGGACCACGCCGCTACGATCGACCACCTCGAAACGCCCGGCACGGACCACGCCCTGTACGGCCGGCCGGTTCAGGATGGCCAGCGTGATGAACGCGGAGCCGATGAGAATGGCAATCGCGACGATCCAGATTCGGCCGTGCATCTTCTGCGACCCCCCTCTTCTGGGGCAAATGGGACGCGGTTCCCCGTCCCTCTCACGTCCGGATGCGGTCGAGCAGCACGACGGCGACGGGGGTGAAGAGGATGATGGGGATCCAGCCGGGCAGGGCAGGCAGGCCGGCGGGGCTGAGATTCTGGCCGACGACGGAGACCACGAAGCACAGCCCGCAGGCCACCAGGCACTTGCCGGCGTCGCTGATCAGGTTGCCCGCCATCCGGCGGAGCAGGAACGGGATGCCCAGCAGCAGCATGAGCACGTTGACCATCGGCGTGGCGAATCGTTCGTGGCGGATCTGCGCGACGTGCTGCGCGTCCGGCAGGCCCAGCCCGACCAGATCGGCCAGTTGGGTGGAACTGAGGTAGCGCAGCCACTGCGACGACTGCCGCATCTGGATGTCCCGCGGGGTCAGGTCGCTCAGGTAGTAACGGGGGTAGCTGTCGGCGAGTTCCACTTGCGGGCCGATGGCGCCGGGGCCGCGAGTGACCTGTTGCCGCTGCAAACCGCGTTCCAGCTTCCAGCGCCCGCCTCGGGGAAGCCCGGGCTGGGATTCCCACGTGGCCTGCCCCGCCTCGATCACTTGCGTGATGTCGCCTTTTTCGTTCCGAATGAGGACCAGCATGTCGCGCATTTCGCCGGTGGACGGAAGGAACTGCCGGGCGGAAAGCAGGGCGCCGTCGCGGTCGTTCAGAAACCACACTTCATAGGTCCGTTCGCCCAGCGGGTCGTCGTGCCGGCGGGCCAGTTGGTGGGCCAGCGAGGGAATGATCCACTCCGTATTGACGAACCACGCGGCCGTGGTCGCGATGCCGAACGCGATGACCGGAACCGTCACCCGGTACAGGCTCACGCCCGAGGCCAGCATGGCGGTCATCTCGTTGAGCCGACGCAGACGGCCCAGGGTCAACATGCCGGCTACGACGGTGATCACGCCGGAAAGCTGCCCAAAGTACTTGAAGAGGTTCGCCCCGTAGTAGCTGGCGATGCCCATCGCCACCTGCCCGACCGTCCGATGGTCTTCCGTGAACTCGTCCATGTTGAAGAACAGATCGAGCACGATGTACAGACTGATCATGACGCCCAGGGCGATGAGGTAGTTCACCAGCAGGGAACGCAGGATGTATCGATCCAGAGTGCTGATCATGCCGGTTGCTACCGCCTCACGAACCGCGTCAGTACCAGGACATCCAGCACGCCCACCAGCGCAATGCCGGCCCAGATGATCAGAAGACCCGTTCGATCCGTGCCGACCTTCTCCGCCATCTGCCGCCCCATGATGATGATGACGGTCACCAGAACCGAAGGCACGAACGCGATGCCGAACGCGGTCAGCACGTGCGACCCGCGGAACACGATGGCCAGGGCCGCCCCCAGAACCACCAGCACGAGCACGCTGACGCTGAACGCCAGGCGGGCGTGGATCAGCGCGACCAGATCGCGGTGCATCGTGGCCAGCCGCTCGCGAAGCCTTTCGTGCAGTTGCCTGCCCTCGGGCCCGAGGTGGAATGCGTCTGCGGCGTCCTTGTCGAGCAGCATGCGCGGCGAATACCGCATGACCTCCTGGGTTGCAGGGGACGGCAGGGGAAACGGGCTGGACTCCCAGCGGTCCTTGCGGCTCGAGCGACCCGGCATCAGGGGATCGGAGAGACTCACATGGTCGAAGAACTCCAGCGTGACTTCGGCCCCCCGCGTCTCCGTACGGCGAATTCGGACGGCCGCCCGGTCGGACGTGATGGTCCGTTGCACGTCGCCGATGACCTCGCGGACCCGAACGTTGTCCGTGAACGTCAGGCGGCCGTCCGCCTCGTCCTGCACGGCGTTGTCCGACCGGAGTTCGTACCGGACCTTGTCGTCCCCGAGGACCACCGGCTCGCCTCGGTCGAACGCGGCACTCCATTGCTCCGCCAGGCCGTGGTAATAGAAGGCGTCGGCCATCGCGTTCCGCAGCAGGTCAAGCGGCTCTTGCACTTCGGGGATCGTGTCGGGCCGGCGAACGAACTCCCACAGCTCCGTCAGGTTGCGCCATTTCAGCTTCATCGCGGAGCGAAGGGGGATGGGAGTGGCCTCCAGGGGGAGAAACTCTTCGCTCATCCACTGCAATCGGCGGCGGTGGAAGTAGTGGGCCCCGTACATCTCCCCCGCCACGGTGGGCGGATCCTCCGTCTTGTCGAAGCGGATGTCCACGCGCTCCGCCGTCCCATAGCTGACCCACTCGTCCTTCTCCATCTGCACAAAGGCCACGCGAGTCAGGTTCAGAAAGTCCGGCTGGCTCACGCCGTCGACCACCGCGCCGGGGATCGCTTCCGTCGCATCGGCATAGATGCGGGCCTTCTGGCCCAGGGGCAGCCGTCCGGGCGACTGGAGACGTTTCTGCACGAGATACACCGCGTCGGCCTTCACCAGTTGCGTGATGTTCGCCATGAGCCCCGGGATGACGTAGTTGATGGTGTAGAACGTGACCACCGCCGACACCAGGCTGAAGAGCAACGTCGGCAGCAGCAGGTGGTGGATGTTGATGCCGCTGGCCCGGCAGGCGGTCAGCTCGTTGTCAGCGCTGAGACGCCCATACGTCACCGTGGCGGCGAACAGCGCGGCGACCGGCAGCACCAGGGCCGCCGATATCGGCAGGATGCGGACCATCACCATCACCAGTTGCCGAGTGGTCATCTGCTCGGCCTCGATGATGTTCATGATCCCGCCGGTGAGACCGGCCAAGGCGGTCAGGGCGACGGCCGTCAGCAGGAAGGCCTTGCCCATTTCGCGGAAGATGTATCCTTGCAGCGTCCAGAGCATGTTTCGTTCGGACCCGGGCTGGGCCGCCTTTGCCGTCGACCCGGCCCCGCAACCCCGGGCCGGGCCCGGGCGCACGCCAATACCATTCCGACCAGCGTATGTCCGATAATCGCCAATTGCAACTCCCCACGGCCTTTCGGCGGATTGAGCCTCCCGAAACGCCCGGGAATCGACCGATAAACGAGGCACGGTACACCCGCCGGCGGCTGCGGGACACGGTTCGCCGCCTGTTGGGACGCCGAATACGAGTGTGCGATGTCGTCAAGCTACCAGCGCAAGATTCTCGGACTCTCCCGCCTGCTGGAGGTGGTCGCCGAGGCCCGCCGCGCACGCAAGGCCGTCGTCCAGTGCCACGGCTGCTTCGACATCGTCCACCCCGGACACGTGCGATACCTGGAGTTCGCGCGACGGCAGGGCGATTTGCTCATCGTCACCCTGACCGCCGACGCCGCGATCTCCAAGAGCACGGCCAGCCCGTACATCCCCGAGGAGCTGCGCGCGGAGAACATTGCGGCCCTGGAACTGGTCGACTACGTCTACATCGACCCGTCGCCCACGGCGGAATCCGTGCTGGACGCCCTGAAGCCTGACATCTACGTCAAGGGGGCCGAATACGAGACGTCCGGCGATCCGCGGTTTCTCCGCGAACGGGCCATCGTGGAGGCGAACGGGGGGCGGGTCAT
The DNA here is from genome assembly GCA_964586145.1 of uncultured Phycisphaeraceae bacterium. Taxonomy (GTDB): domain Bacteria; phylum Planctomycetota; class Phycisphaerae; order UBA1845; family UBA1845; genus JAFGJQ01. The sequence goes on from CAZPHH010000059.1 coordinate 24,002, forward strand.
CTTCTCCAGCGGTGAGACCATCTTCAGCTCCACGCGACTGATTGCCAGCATGGCGGCCCAGACCGATCTGGAACGGCAGAAGCTGGCCCTGGTCCGCCGCCGGCACCGGGTGACCCGATCGGCCCTGTTCGATGCGCTCGACCGCTTCCGCAGCCTGCGCGTGGCCGTCCTGGGAGATCTCATTCTGGACCGCTACGTGTTCTGCGACACGATCGACATCGCGGGCGAATCGCCCATGATGTCCCTGGCCGAGCTGCGCGAGGAACGGTTCGTCGGCGGAGCGGCCGTTGTGGCCCGGCACCTGGCGTCCCTGGGCGCCCGGCCCTTTCTCGTCTCGACCACGGCCGTCCACGATGACAGTGAGGTCGTGCCCGTCCTGAACGAGGAAGGCATCGAGCACCATCTGGTCCCCACGCGTCCCGCGCTCGTGGAGAAAACGCGATACCTGGTCGAGCACAACAAACTTCTGAAGGTCGACAAGGCGGCCCGCATTCCGCTGGACACGCGCATGGAGCGCGAGGTGGCCCAGCGGCTGCTCCATGAGCTGGACCGCATCGACGCCCTGATCATCTGCGATTTCGGCTACGGGACGGTGACGGCCGGCTTGCTGCGGCAGCTTCTGCCGGCTTGCACGGAGCGCGGAATCGTCGTTACGGCCGATACCGCGGGCTCCCGGGGGCACCTCGCGGAGTTTCAACAAGTCGCCCTTCTGTGCCCGACGGAACGCGAACTCCGCGCCATCCTCAACGATTTCGACGCCGGGTTGTCCAGCGTGGCCTGGGAAGTGATGGGCAGAACGCAGGCGAAACACCTCATCGTCACCATGGGCGATCGGGGGGTCGTCGTCTTCACACGCCCGACCCTGGAAGCGGACAGCCCCGGATGGTCCGGGCGCCTCCGCAGCGAACACATCCCGAGCCTCTCCGAGCACAGCGTGGACCGGCTGGGATCCGGCGCCGCGCTGCTGGCCGTCACGACACTGGGGCTGAGCCAGGGGCTGAATCTCATGCAGTCGGCGTGGCTGGGCATTCTGGCGGCGGATACGGCGGCGGCCCAACTGGGCAACGTGCCCGTGCGAATGGATGAACTGAGGGCGCGAATCCGGTGCTGGACGGAGCCGACCGCCCCCGCCGTGCGGGAGGAGCCGCTCGCCGTGGCTGCCCTGACCTGACCACAGTACCCGAAGCCCTGACCAAAGTACCCGAAGCGGTTCCTCGCCAGATACACCGTAACTCCATTCTTCTCAGCCGGTTGCGCACCCTTCTACCTGGGGGAACGTACGGCGCCATGCAATTCGCTGCATTTCCGGGGCACGACTGGTCGAAAAGCATTTGATCGGTATATCAAACACGGGTTGGGTGATATAATCTTACCGATATGGACGGCCCACCTGCAGACATCTGGAAGGAATTCGAGCGGAACGTGGTGAGCCACTCCGCCGCGCACCACATTGTGGCCATCGCCGAGCTGCTGGAGTCGCGCGGGTATGCCCGTGTGTCGGACGTGGCCAAAACGCTGAACATCACGCGCGGCAGTGCGTCGCTGACGCTCAAGGCCCTCAAGCAGAGGGGGTTTGTGGAAGAAGACGAAAATCGCTTTCTTCGTCTTTCCGCGAACGGAGAGAGCATCGCCCGCGCGATTCTGGGCAAAAAGGCGCTCATCCGCCGATTTTTCACGAACGTGCTGGGGGTCCCCGAGGGAACGGCCGAGGTGGATTCGTGCAAAATCGAGCACCTCGTCGGGCCCGGAACCATGCGACGCCTGGACCACTACCTCAAGTTCCTCGATAGCCAGCACCGGGCCGTCCAGTCGTTCAAGGAGGCTTGGCGCCATTTCAGCGAGTCGATAGAGGATGCGCCGGAAGCGCCGGCCCGGTCACCCGCGAGGGGTGCCGATGCGCAGGCCGATCTCCCGGCCGGTGCGTGAGGCGGCGTTCGGCTCCACCGGTTCTGACGGCTGACTCCTGCGGGCTACAGCAAGGTTGTACGGAATGTCGATTCCAGTAAGGTCCATGGCATCCGGCTTGAAGGACATCCACAAGAAGATCGCTGCGGATTACCAGCGCATTTTCTCCCAGGACGGTCAGGGGCAATGCGAAGCCCGCATTTCCATCCTGCGAGCCGTACTGGACCGCGAGGGCCATTTCACCGTCGACGAACTCCGGGAATTGCTCGAGCAGGCCGGCGTGTCGTACGAGCGGGATTTCCTCGCCCGGACACTGGAGTCCTTTGTGCATTACGGGCTGGTCTGGGCGGTTCGCGCGTCAGATCGTCCGGTGCGGTACGAGCACGCTCACCTCGAACGCCACCACGACCACGTCATCTGCGTGCGCTGCGGCCGGATTCGGGAAATCGATGCGGCCAGGCCGCGGCGGCTGGCCGAGATCGAACAGGCGACGGGCTACCGCGTGCTCGACGGGCAGGTGACGGTTCGCGGCGTCTGTGAGCAATGCCTGGCCGGTCGGCCCGAGGTGTTTCCGCTTTCCGCGGGGGCGCCAGGGGAAGAGGTTCACGTGGTCCGGCTGGAGCTGACGGGACCGGAACGCAAGCGGCTGATCGGCATGGGCCTGGCGGAGCGGGCCCGGATCGAGATCATCAGCCGGGACGGGGAGGCGGGGGGCGTCATCGCCATCGAGCAATCCCGCGTGGCTGTCGGCCGGACCGTGCTGGATCGGATTTTCGTGCAAGCCGGCCGGGCCCCGCAGCCGGCGGTTTCCCCGCGGGCCGTTCCCCTCACAGAGCTGGGTGTGGGCCGCCGGGGCCGGATCGTACGGATCACCGGCAGCGGGCCGATCCGGCATCGCCTGATGGAGATGGGGGTGACGCGCGGGGCCAACGTGTTTGTGGAACGGGTGGCCCCGTTGGGCGACCCGATCGAGGTGACGATCAAGGGCTATTACCTGGCCATTCGCAAGAACGAAGCGGCCCAGATCATCGTGGAGCCGTAACGGCATACGCATGGTATTGTTCGACGCCACTCAGACCCGCCAGACCATTCTTCGAGCGGTCATTGCCGGCAACCCCAACTGCGGCAAGACGTGCCTGTTCAACGCGCTGACCGGGGCGAACCAGAAGGTCGGCAACTACCCGGGTGTGACGGTGGAGCGTCGCGAGGGCCGGGTCCGGTCTTCCGAGGTTGCAATGACGGTCGTTGACCTGCCCGGCACATACTCGCTGACGGCGCTTTCGGCGGACGAGGTGGTCGCCCGCCATACGATGCTGCACGAGCGGCCGGCCGTGGTGATCAACGTGGTTGACGCGGCCAACCTGGAGCGCAACCTGTACCTCACCGTCCAGTTGATGGAAATGGAGATGCCGCTGGTCGTCGCCCTGAACATGGTGGACGTGGCCGAGCGGCACGGAATGACCATCGACGTGGATCGCATGGCCGCGGTCCTGGGGCTGCCGGTGGTGCCGACGGTGGGCAACCGATGCCGGGGCATCCAGGACCTTCTGAGCAGGAGCCACGAGGTGGCGTGTCACACGACCGACGGCGCGACGCGGGCAGTCACGTACGGGCACGGCGTCGACGACGAGGTGGACGCGCTGGCGGCCGTCGTGGCGGCCGATGCGAAGCTGTCGGGCCGGTATCCGGCTCGCTGGGCGGCAGTGAAACTGCTGGAGAAGGACGAGGAAATCATCCGCGACATGCGGGTGGCCGCAGCGCATCCGGCCGCCGTCGAGGCGGCGGCCGCCGTCGCGATCCAGGCGATCGAATCCCATTACCACGAGCCGTCGGAAGTGATCCTCGCGGAGGCCCGGTACGGATTCGTGTCGGGGATCATTCGAGAGTGCGTGACCCACGGCAACGTGTCGCGGCGGTCCGTGACGGACGCAGTGGACGCGGTGGTGTGTCATCGACTGTTGGGACCGCTCGTGCTGGCCGGCGTCGTGTACTCGCTGTTCGTGGTCGTGTTCAAGATCGCCGATGAGTGGCACTGGCTGTTCGGCCGAAGCCCCACCCAGTGGATGCAAACGCTGTTTGCCTGGCTGGCGTACCAGGCGGGCGGACTGGCCGACACCTCGCCGATGCTGCATTCCCTGCTGGCGGACGGGGTGATCGGCGGGGTCGGGGGGATCATGGCGTTCGTGCCGCTGATTTTCGTGATGTTCGCCTTGATCGCGGCGCTGGAGGACACAGGGTACATGGCCCGGGTGGCCTTCGTGCTGGACCGGGCCCTCAAGGTCTTCGGGCTGCAGGGCAAGAGCATCATGGCCATGATCGTCTCCGGCGGCCTGGGCGGCGGCGGATGCGCCGTGCCCGGCGTGCTGGCCACGCGGGTGCTTCGCGATCGGGAGGACCGGCTGGTCACCATGCTCATTGCCCCGCTGATGAACTGCGGCGCGAAGATCCCGGTGTACCTCATGCTGATCGGGGCGTTCTTCGCGGAGCGCCAGGCCGGCATGATGTTCCTGCTCTGGCTGCTGTCGTGGGTGTTCGCGCTGATCTCGGCCGTCGTGATTCGGAGGTTTGTGGTGCGAGGGGCGCAGGCGCCGTTCGTCATGGAGTTGCCCACGTACCACGTCCCCACCCTCCGCGGCGTGCTGCGGCACACGTGGAGCCGGACGTGGATGTTCATTCGCAAGGCGGGCACGCTGATCCTGGCCACCAGCGTGCTGATGTGGTTCGCGATGTACTTCCCCCGGGCGGACACGGCGGATATCGACGGCCGGATCGCCTCGTTGCAGAGTCAGACCGCGGATTCGGACGCGTCGGCACAAGCAGATGCCCTGCAGCGCGAACGGCAATCGGCTCAGCTTCGTCACAGCGCCGCCGGCCGGGCGGGTACGGCGTTGGAGACCGTCACCCGGTGGGCCGGCATGGACTGGCGCGACAACATCGCCCTGATCGGCGGATTCGCCGCCAAGGAGGTCATCGTCAGCACGCTGGGTGTGGCCTACGCCATGGCGGACGCGGATTCCGACGAGGGGGGAACGCTCTCGGCCCACCTGCGGTCCGATCCGGGCTGGACGCCGCTGCGGGCGTTCGCCCTGATGGTGTTCGTGATGCTGTACGCCCCGTGCGTGACCGTGCAGATCATCACGCGTCGCGAGTCCGGCTCGTGGAAGTGGCCGCTGTTTTCCATGACGTACACGATCGCGCTGGCGTTGCTGATGGCCACGCTGATCTACCAGGTGGGCGGTGCGTTCGGCTGGGGGGTGTAGCGGCGGCAGGAGTTTTGGCATCGTGTGGTGGGAGTGGCTGATCGTTCTGGCGGCGGCGGGGATCGCGGGGGCGTGGTTCGCGCGGTACGTCTATCGCCGAGTTCGGCAGGGCCCCCGCGCCAACTGCGCGACCTGCGAACGACGGAGCCTGGCCTGCCCGCCCGGACTGGTGCAGATTCAACCCGAGGCGGAACCGGAAGTTCACCATGCCCGTGGAGATCGAAGCGAAGCTGAAAGTTGAGTCGCTGGAGGCCGTGCGTGAACGGCTGCACGCGGCCGGGGCCGTGTTCGTCCGCGATGTGACGGAGCGGAACCTCCAGTACGACAGTGCCGACGGCCGGCTTCGGCAGGGCGATTCCGTGCTGCGGGTTCGCTCGCTGGAGGTCCACCGCGGCGCGGCCCTGCCGGCCACGCTCACCTACAAAGGCCCGCGCCTGCCCGGCCGGGTGAAGCACCGCACCGAGATCGAGCTGGCCATTGCGGACGCCGAGTCCGCCGCTCGCCTGCTCGAGTCCCTGGGCTACGTGCGCCTTTGCCTGCTGGAAAAACGGCGGGAAACCTGGCAGCTTGAATCGTGCCACGTCGAGCTGGACGAGTTGCCGTATCTGGGCTCGTTCGTCGAGATCGAGGGCCCGGACGAAGTGAGCATCGCCCGCGTGCAGCAGCGGCTGGGCCTTGCCGACCGCCCGCACATTCCGCAGGGCTACATCGCGCTGCTGTACCAGCACTGCCAGACCCACGGCCTGCCGTTTGCCGAAATCACCTTCGCCCGCGCCGCCCAACACACCGACCCCCGGTACAGCGTTTGAACGCGGTTGGGCGAGTGATGCTCGTCTTGTTTGTGGGACTGGCTTTGCGTTGTGGGACCGGCTTTCCAGTAGGTCTTGGGAGGCTGTGGGCTGTAGGATTGGTCCGCACGGCGGACCCTACTCCTGTTTTGTGGGACCAGCTTGTCTGTGTGGGACCGGCTTGTCTGTGTGGGACCGGCTTTCCAGTCGGTCTCTGTTCCTTGTGGGACCGGCTTTCCAGCCGGTCT
>CAZPHH010000060.1:0-14466 GCA_964586145.1 uncultured Phycisphaeraceae bacterium
GAGAAGAGGGGTGTGTGCGGGGCGTTCGATCAACCGGCCGTAAAGGGCCGGCCTGAACACAACGCGGGGGACTCATCCTGTCCCTGCGGGACGGAAAGAAGACATGGGCCGCTGCAAGCCACGAGTGCCACGTTGTGTCGCCCCGATGGGGCTCATATCGTCTGGGGCGCACGTTTCCCGCGGCTCACGCCGCTGGCTATCCCGGCGCGCGCCGGGACCCCGATGGGGCTTGGCCGGGCTATCCTCGCCCCGGCCTACGGCCGATCGACTGGCCCTCGAAGGGCCCGCCAACCAGAAGAAACTGGAGACCGGAACGGGTGGTCCGCGGGGCGGACCCTACTGTCGATGCCCGGCCAGGTGCTCGACGAGCATGGCCTCGTAGACCCGCGCGACGGTCTTCAGGTTGACCATTTTACGATCTCGTCGATTCTGGTCCGGGCCTACCGGCCGGCGAAGCCGTGTCCACGCCCGCACCGGCGCGAGTCCTTCGTCGCTTCGTACTACAAACGTGCGATTTCTTCCCGCCACGCGCAGAATTCCACGAAGCCACTGGCGCAAGCTCCGTCTCCGTCGCTTCGTCGCGGAGCCTGCCCCGGCGCGGCGGGGTCGCTTGGGTTGCGGGCGCAGCCCGCGCTGCGTTTCTGGGTTTTTGCGTTTTTGCGTTTTTGCGTTTCTTCTACGCGCCCAGGTCCAGCAGCAGAACGCTCGCCTGGTTGCGGCTGTGGCGGGCGAGTTCCAGGCGGAGGACCTCCAGCACCTGACGGATGTCCACGAGGCCGGAGAGGTCGATGATGCGGTCGGCCAGCAAAGCATAACAGCGGGGGATGGTGGCGCCGGCGTCGGAATACCGCGTGTACGTTTCCGCGAACGCTTCAAGGTCGCGCTCCGCGGCCTCGGCGGTGGATTCGCGCACGTCGGCGTGGTTTGAGGCCCAGCGGATCGCGCCGGTGCGGTCCAGCGCGCGGACGGCCAGGCGACGCTCGGGGAAGAACCGCCAGAGCCGATGCACAATGCGCTGGGCCGACCAGACCTCAAACCCCGCGGCCTCGACGACGCGGCGCGGCGGGCCGGCCCCGTCGCCCAGGCTGGCCGTCACCAGGGCGCGGCGATCGTCCGCGTTCAACACTTCCGGCCGCAGGGCCTGTTCCTTGATCTCGGTGGCGCCTTCGGCGGTGGCCCGCAGCAGGTTTCGCCGCGCGTCCACCTCCACGAACACCTGGATCGTCTCGGCGGCGGCGCCCATCTTCAGCACGCTGGCGAAGGCCTCCTCGCGGATGCGGCGGATGTCCTCCTCGCCCGGCTCGATGACCGTACGTTCCACGGAGTCGCGCACCAGGGCCAGGGCCACACCGATGGCACTGATCACGTCGGCGTCCGGGACCGTTTCGTGGGGCAGGCCCATCACGCGGGCCACGTACGGCACGACGGCCGCCGCGCCGCCGCCTCCGCCCAGCAGCCGGATAACGCCGGGGTCGAGCTTGTAATCGCGGATCAGCCCCTCCAGAACGGCCTGCGCCTTGGGGGCGGCCTTGGCCAGAATCGCGGCGGCGGCGGCGGCGCCGTCGGCCTCGCCCAGCGTCTTCGCCAGCGCGTCGAAGCCGCGGGTGATGGCGTTCCGCTCGCCCCGGGCGCAGTCCCCGTCGGGCACGAGGCCCAGGCGATTGGCGGCACACGTCGGCGTGACGGCCAGCTTCTCGCCGCCCGCGTCCACGACCAGGTACGACTCGCCGTTGTCCTGCTGCGTGGAAGCGGTCATGGCCGTGTCGCCTTTGCCGCAGAAGCTCAGGTAGCGCAGCCCGGCGATGTGGGCGCTGCGCGGACCGACCTGCTCGATTCGCCCATGCCGCTCGTAGACCATCGACCCGCCGGCCACGCCGATGGTCCGTACGTCGAGCGTGCTGACGTGCAGCTTCTGCCCGCCGACCTCGGCGCTGCGGATCGGGCAGCGGCCGTTCTTGATGGCGGAGATGTCCGTGCTCGTGCCGCCGACTTCCAGGAACAGCCCGTCCGACACGCGGGCGTACAGCAGGGCGGCGGCCACACCGGCGGCCGGGCCGGAGAGCATGGTTAGGATCGGCCGGCGGCGCATCTCCTCGATGTCCATGACGCCGCCGTCGCTGCGCATGATCATCAGCGGGGCCCGGATGCCCGCCTGGCGCACTGCTTTTTCCGTCATGTCCGCCGTGCCGAGCATCCTGGGGATCATGCTCGCGTTGACGACGGCGGTGCGGGTCCGGATGCCCAGCCCGTGCAGGCGGCTGACGTGGTGCGTAGCCGTGGCGGGCAGGCCGCGGCGAGCGGCGATGTCGCAAACGAGCTGCTCGTGCGACGGGTCGTCCACGCTGAAGGCCTCGGCCGCCACGATGACCTCGGCGCCCTTGCGGACCAGGGTATCGATGGCCGCCTGCACCGTCTGCTCCGCAACGCGGTCGGAGTGGATGAACTCGTGGTGGGTGTGCAGGAACCTCCCCGGCGCCAGGGGGATGGGCCGGATGGCGGTCTGCCGGCGGGCCAGCCACGCTCCGGCCCCGCGAGCCATGCCCACGATGCCGACCGTGGCCACGTCCCCTTCGAGCAGCGCGTTCGTGGCCTGCGTCGTGGAGTGCGCGATCAGCATCACCTCGTCCGGGGCGATGCCGCACTGCTTGAGCAGGGCAAGCAGGCTGTCCACGACGCCGCGGGCCACGCCCTCGGCGGCGGTGTGGGTGGTGGGCACCTTGGACCGGCCGACCAGGCGCAGCGTCGCGGCGTCGACGGCGACGGCATGCGTGAACGTGCCGCCCACGTCGATGCCGATCCGGATTTTGCGCTGGTCAGGCACGGCCACTCCTTACAAGGCTCCCACGAGCCAGAATCCGAAGATGACGATGGCCACAATCGCGCCCGCCCAGACGGGCAGCACGGTATAGCGCAGAATCTGGTTCACCGTGACGCCCTGGAACCCGGCGATCCAGACGTTGTACGTGTTCGTCGGGTCGCACACGGCCTGCAACATGCCGGCGGCCAGGATGGCCCCGAGCACCGCGGCCGGCGGCAGGGTGGAGGTGGCCAGCAGGATGCCGGAGACGGCCAATCCCATGCCCCACACGTTCAGCGGGCCGCGATAGAGCGCCAGCGGGGCGGCGAGCGCGAAGATCGCGATGTAACTCCAGCGGGATTCGGGCACCACGCGCTGCAGCATGGGCTGGAGGTAGCCCTGCACGGGGGCGGTCTCGATGGCGGTAATCAGGATGCCGATGCCGAGCATGAGCAGGGCCGGCGGTATGACGGTCTGGGCGCCCTCGATGAGCGAGCGTGAGAGCGTGCGTACGGCGCCGCGTCGCCGGCAGATGCACAGGTACATGTAGACAATCGACGCGATAAACGACGGGATTTCCTCGATGCCCGCGAAATAGACCAGGGCCACCGGGATGAGGGGGGCCGCCATGAGTCGCGCGGGCACGCTGCGATCCGGCGCCTCCGGCTCAACCGGGCGGGCACAGAAGCTGCTGAGCAGGCCGCGCCGCGTGCCCCAGAGGATCCAGGCCAGTCCGCAGGCGAAGTAGATAGCCACCATGGTCCATAGGATGGTATCGAGTCGGGCCGCGGGGATTCCGTAGAACTCCAGCCACAGCCGCCGGGCCACCGGGTTCAACGTGCCGCCCATGGAGATGCCGAGCAAAAAAACGCCCGCGCCCACGATCGGGCTGAGCCCGATCGAACGCAGAATGGGCAGGATGATCGTGCCGAGCATGATCACCGTGCCCAGGCCGCCGACGGACGTGAAGATGCCGGCCGTGACCAGAAAGACGGCCAGCGTGATGAGGAACGGCCGCTCGCCCGCGAATTCGGCGGTCCAGTAGACCAGCCGCTCCGCGACTTTGAGATTCTTGACATACACCGCGAACATGCCGCCGAATACGGTGGCGATGACCGCGACGTGGAGCCGCAGGCTGCCCCCGCCGAGGACGTAGATCAGCAGATAGCCCAGGTACTCAATGGCCCCGGCCGCGCGGAAGGCGGCGGTGTCCGTCTCGGGCGGCGCGGGGTAGCGCTGCGTCAACCGATTCGCATCCGCCCGGGCGCGATTCAGAATAAACGCAACGCCGTCGGTATCGGAATCGGGGGAATCGGCCCAATCCGCGATGGGTTTGAATGCCTCGCTGATGAGGATGCCGTCGAACGCCTGGCGGAATCGGCCGGCCTGCACGTCAGACTGGCCGGGACGACCGAAGAACGACGGGTGCTCGGCCAGGGCCGCGTTTGCGTCCCGCACGAAGCGTTCATCCTCGCCCCGGAGGTCGCGCAGCGTCTGCAGGAGTTGGTTGGGGGAGGCGCCCGTAACCGATTCAAGGCGATCGAGCGTGCTTTGCAGCAACCGGGCTCGGTCGTGCAGCAGTTGGTGCTGGAGACGTCGCAGGGTCAGCCATTGAGCGAAGCGCGACGGCCTGTCCTGTTGCTCCGCGGATCGCTGGCGGCGGCCGTAATCGTCGCGCGTCTCGGTGATGACCGTCGTGGGGACGGCCCGCGGCTGGAGCAGGTCCCCGCCGGCGGAAACGAGCAGGAAAGCGACGGCCATCAGGGGCAGGGCCAGCAGCGCGGACAAGCGCTCCAGGAACATCAGCATGGCAAAGCCGACGAAGACGAGCACCAGCAACGTCGCGACGGCCAAGGTCATGACCCCACCGCGCTTTCGTTCCTTTGCGGAAGGCGGACCAGGTCGCGCAGCGCGGCGGCCCAGCGGGCGATGCCCTCGGGCCCCAGCGCGTCCCGCACGGCGTTAGCAAATTCATCGGCGGCGGTTTCTTCATCGACCGGGGGAAAACGCAGAAATCCCGCGCCCTCGATCCCTGGATCCCTGGATCCCTCTCGCATGGCCTGCCCGTTTCCGCCGAAGGCGGATCGGGCGTGGCGACTCGCATGATAGAGCTCGTGGGCGAACGTGCGGACGAGTTGTTTGTCAGGCAGATCGGGGGTCACGCCGAAAAGCTCGATGCGGCGCAGAAGGGGATCCCAAGCGCCGAGGACTTCACGGCCTCTGGCACGTAGCGACCTCGTCGAGACGCGCAGCGACACCCCGATCGCCGCGCAGAGGGCGACGGGGTCGACGCAGCGGCCGAAGGCGTCGCGCGAACCACTGCTCAAGGAGCAGTGGCACACGTGTGCAGGTTTCAATCGACAATCCGCAATTGACAACCGACAATCCCCACCATTTCGCAATCCCGGCGCGCCGGGATCCGCAATTCGCGATTCAGTCTTCCAGCCCCGTCACGCCCAGCACCATCAGGGACGCGGCGGCGTCGGTGGACCGCAATGTCAGAGACTGGATCGTCCGATCCGGGTGCGGGTGCGTCCAGATCATCGCCCGCAGGGCCGCGGCCTGACCGCCGGGAGAACGGCCGGTCCAGACAATCGGGGCCTCGGCGGCCGGGGCCAGATCGGTGCAGGCCAGAATGTTCCGACCGTACACGATGTCCAGAACGGCTCGCGAACCGTCTTCGTACTCGAGTTCGTAGGCGCCGACCTTCGCCTGCGCGGGGCAGGGCAGATGTGTGGCGTGGAGAATGGCCAGTCGACCGGCCTTTGCACCCACGGGCAGCGCCACGGCGACGGGCAGGTCCATGCCGCGGGTCAGCCGGCTCCGCAGCACGATGGCGGACGGCTTCGTCGCATCGGCCGGGTCGCCCATCCGGAACGCGAGGCCGTTGAATCGCGCGGCCCCGCCCGGCACCGTCGACAGGTCGAACTCACGGCCCAGGCCGAACCAGCCCTTCGCGTCGGCGGCGGCCAGCGGGTAGTTGTACGCGCCGGCCAGGTCCAGGGTCCAGCCGGCGTGGTATCCGGGCTTCAGCGTGCTCAGGCCCATCAGGTCCAGGAAGTATGAGCCGTACGGGTACGCGTCCGGGTCCGGCGGGTTGTCCGCGTTCCAGGCGGCCTCGGCCGCGATGACGTACATGGCGTACTGCTGCATTTCCTTCTGGAAGCGGGCGGGGTCCAGCGAGTAGCCGGCCCAGGTCGTCTGGAGCAGGCCGCGGGATTTCATCGCGTGGGCGGCCTGGGCGAAGTGGACCACGTTGCCCGGGCGCGACCAGGTGGAGGCCACCGTCTCGAAGCCCTCGTCGTGAAACACCTTCAGGTTGACGTAGTTCTCCGGGGCCGTGTCCACGTAGTGCCAGTCGGCGATCCAGATGTCCTTGGGCATCTGGTCGCGGAGCGTCTTCGCGCTTTCGGCGGAGGCGGCGTGGCAGGCGTCGGGGCCTTCCCCTTCGCCCAGCAGCATGTCGCCCCACATCATGACCCGGATGCCGCGCTCCGTGAACCACGCGTGGTGCCGGAGCGTGTCCATGGTGAACAGCTCTTCCACCGTGTACGGTTTGCTGGACTCACGGTACGGCACGCGGCCGCGGTGATGGAACTCATCGTGGCCGATGTGGAAGACTTTCGGTTTGAAAAGCTCGACCGCCTCCGCGTACACCTCGAAGATGAACTCGTAGGTTTTGGGGTTCGTGACGCAGTAGGCCCACATGGCGTCGGGATCCTCCGCCAGATCGAGGTTGTGCCCGGTCTCGAACATCCACTGGCAGTGCCCCAGCGACATGACCAGCGGGATCACCTCGATGCCCAGGGCCCGGCACGTGTCGAGGATGGCGCGGACCTCGCTCTTGGGCATGCCGTACTCGGGGTGGTGAATCTCCGGGTGCGAGTCCCACTCCGTGTACTCGGCCTGCATCACGAGCGTGTTCATCTTCAGCGGGCCGAGAATGTTTCGCAGCAGTTGGAAGTGCAGGTCCGGACCCTGGCCGCCGGTGAACAGGTGGACGCCGCGGAACGGCAGAGCGGGCCAGTCGCGGATGTCGGCGGACCGGATCAGGACCTTGCCGTCGGGCAGGCGCACGGCAAGCTGCTTGATGGTCTGGATCGCGTGACGGAGTCCGGCCTCCGTCGCGGCCTCCACGGTGATGCGGTCCGGCGTGACCCGTAGGGCGTAGCCTTCCTCGGGAAGGTCCGAGGCAACCTTCAGGGTGATGAGGGGGGCGCCCTGAGGGTCCTTGGGGTCGAACGCGATTCCGAAGCGGTCGTGGAGGAAGGTTTTCAGGTCGTTGGCGGGGGCGTCGGTGATTTGGAGATCCGACGATTCCGTGCGGACGACCGGGCCGCCAAACGACGAAGTCACTTGGAATCCGCCTTTTGCGAATGTGGCGTTCTTCGGCTTCGGGATGAGGGTGGGTGGACCGTCCAGGGGCCAGGTCTGGGCGTCCTTGTGATGAGTCAGGTTGGTCTTGCGTTTCATCGGCGCCTCATCGGTCTTTGCGGCATCGGGCAGCGGCAGATGGAAGACGATACGATACCGGATCGGCTCGCCCTTGCGGAACCGCGTGCCCATGTCCCCCAGCCAGAACAGAGGCCGGGCAGGGTCGGACCAGCGGTTCCTGCGGTAGTCGTAGCAGACAACCGGATGCGGGCTGTCCATCTCGATCCGGATGGGGCCGATGCGGGATTCGAACTCCAGCGTGCGGAAGCCCCTGGCCAGCGTGCAGGCTTCCATCTCGCTCGAGACCGGCACCACGGGGACGATTCCCTCCTTCACGCTGCCGTCGGCCAGCGAAGCCTTGAACGGCCGGCCGATGATCAGCGCGGGGTTCAGTCCGGCGATCATCCACTGGATAAGGGCCTCGCCCTCTTCCTTGTTGAAGCGGCCTTCGAACACGCGCTCCACCCGGCCATCGCTCGTGACGGTGACCACGTCGTCGCCAATGAAACTGTCGTGCTCGCCACGATGGCTGATCGTCAGCCGCGTGCCGCCCTCCACGAGGTCCTGCCTGGCCGTGCGGACCGCCTGGCTGTCGGGTCCCAGGTAGAAGTGCGGCGCCCACGGCGGCGCAGTGATCACCATGTTGCTGCCCCCGCTGACCACGATCCCGCCGATGGATATGCCGATCCCGCGATTCCAGGGGTTCGCGGTGACCTCCACATCCCCGGCCGACAGCACGCGGGGGGCGTCCGCGGCGCGGGTGACTGGCATGGCAACCAGGGTGAGGCAGAGGGCCATCCAAACGGGGCCGCGTGCCGTGCGTCCGCGGCCTCGAAGGCCGCCCACGGAGTCGAATTGCTGTGCAGTGCCTGGCATGGGGTCATTCCTCCGATGTGGAACAGGGCTTCGGAAACTCAATGATGCGGGCGACGTGCCCGCAGGGCAAGAGCGTGCCTGGCCGGGCCGGCCACCCGGGGCGGAACGTCCACACGCCCGCGATCATGGAATCAAGACTTCCTGGAACCGCGCGAAGTCGGCCAGATCCACGTCCGTGTCATCGTCGAAGTCCATGGCTTCGCAGATTCCCGAGACCGGTCCCGCGCCCGGGCCGGTCCAGCAGTCCCCCGCAAGGGCATAGTCTGCCGCGGTGACCCGATTGTCGCCGTTCACCTCGCCCAGCGCGTACCCGCTGAGGACGAGCTTCATTGCGTCACTCGATGTGTATTCGCCGGGCCCGCTGCCCGCGTTGGATACCCTGACACGGTGGGTGATCGGCCCGGCCCAGAACGGCCAGCGTCCCAGATGCACCCAGCGACCGCCGTTGGATCGCTGATCCAGGTACACGGTGCTGGAGCCGTTGCCGTGCCAGACGGTGTACTCTGTCTGGTCGTTGCGGTTGCTCGATGCGGTGTACCAGACGTAGACGTCATACCGCCCGGTCTTGGGGGTGGCGGTGCGAAACCGGGCGTATCCGGCGTCCCCGCCGGCGATCACGCGGGAGTCGAACTGGAAGTAATCCGGCTGGGCCGAGTTGATCCAAGTACCGGCTTCCTGGTAAGCCGTCGCTCCATCCAGGTTGTCGACCACCAGTTGGACGGCACGGTCGCTGACGAACGGATTGCCCGCCGGCAGCTCCCACGGCTGCCCGGGCTGGGGCAGGTAATCGATTTCATCCTGGATCGCGATCTGAGACGTATACTGATGATAAACCCAGAGCCCGCCGTGGGGGATGCCCTGCCCGCGAGCGTAGTTGAGCTGGTCCGTGACCACCAGGTAGTCGTCGTCCTCGCTGGCCCGGTACCCCACGGCCAGCTTGTCCAAGTGGTCCGGGGCCTGGGCGACCTGCGTGTTGAACTCGTTGATGAACGCCGAGAGTGAGGTCACGTACATCTGCGGCATCACGAGGTCCATGTACCCGCCTTCGACCCAGGCCGACCAGCGCTGCATGTGTTGCGTAATGCCGTACGAGCCCACCGGCGCGCTGGAGACGGCGATCTCCGGGTTCGCGGCCTTCACCGCCTCGTAGCACTGCTGCACAGCCTGGTTCACGAGCCCTTCGCGAAATTCCACCCAGCGGGAGTTGTTGACGTTCGTGGGCGGGTCCGTGCCGTACGCGGCGCGGTACAGGTCGGCCGTGGCCGTTTCGTAGCCGTACTCCCGGCCGGTGGTCTTGCGGCCCCATCGGAAGCGATCGAGCTGGATGTCGTCGAAGGAGTAGTTCTCCGCCAGCTCGCGAATCATGGAGACCAGCAGGTTCATGGCGTCGGGGTGCCCGGGACTGAGGAACACGAAGCCGCCGTTCTCGCCCGTCACCGGATCACCATGGATGTCGCGGGCCAGCCATTCCGGGTGCGCCACCGCGATGGGGTGGCCGGCGGGTCCGAGAGCCATGCCGTACTCGAAAAACGCCCCGACCTTGAGCCCCTCCTCGTGGAAAATACGGACCAGGCGGCGGACGGCGTCGAAGTTCGGCGAAGCCCAGGTACCCCCGGCCGCCTGGTAGGCCTTGGAGGGCCAATGGACCGTGCCCCCCCCGTAGACGCACACGTACACGGTGTTCATGTGGCCGGCGAGTATGTTCTGGGCGATCGCCCGGAGCTGGGCATCCGTCTTGTTCTGGAAGGCATAATGCGTCAGCCAGCAGCCTCGGAGCTCTGCGGCGCGGAGGTCGGGCCCGACGACCGTCCGGGCCGCGGGACGGGCACGTTCAGTCGACACGCGGGTGTCCGCCGTCACGCCGATCACGGGTTGAGGCTGCCCAACCGCCACACAACCGGTCAGCAGTATTCCCAGCGGCATCCATCGAACCGGCATCCGTCGCGATCGGCAGAGCATTGAGAGTCCCTCCAAGGCCGGCTGAAGCGGGCATGCAGCCCACGGAACCAGACAAGCATTATATAACCATAGGGCAGCGCACACAACCAATCGGTCATGCCGCAGTGGCCCGTTGGGCCCACCCGTTCACGCGCAAGCAGGCGACGACGGATTCTCATGCAACGCCCGTATGCGCCATCAGCCGCTGCGACCCAATCCGTTATCGGAAGCCGTGGTGGCGACAGACGCCCGGTTGCGCGTGCCGGCGAAGGCGTGGTCAAGCCCGGTCAAGAGCGGACAGAATCAAGGTTGGGAGGAAGCGGGAAGTGCAGTCAGTCAATCAGCCCCACAGGCCTCGGTGGCGTGTGTAGCGTAGCGCGCTCCGGACGGTGGCGGTCGATCCCTATGCCCTGTCCGCCCGCATGACCCCGCGATCCCGCATGTCTCATTGTAACATTATTTTTGGCAAGTACTTATGTAGCCACTCCATTGAGGCGCGGTACGTCCACAAACGCAACGGACGGGCATTGCATCGCTTCCTGTATAATTATATAATGATCCAACGTCGCAGCTTGCGTTGAGGCTGAGCGGTATGCCGGTGTGCTCCGTTCCGTCGATCTTCATTTCATCGAGCGGACCGCGCAGTCTCAGCGGAGGAGGGGGCACAGGACGAGAGAGAGGGCCGGTCGGCGACTCGTGATCTGGCCGTCGCGCTCCTTTGGAGTCGGCGGAGTTGAGGATAACTCGTTCTGTTTCACTCTCTATTGGAGGAGGTAGTTGCGATGAAGAAAGTTCCATGGCTCTCTCTGGCGGTCGTCGCGCTGATGGTGAGCGCAGCCCCGGCCGCTCAATCAACGCTCATCCACGTCAGCAGCATCGACCTGGGCAACGATTTCAACGGCACCAGCGGCTACGGCGACAACCCGCTCTCCATCGCGTTCGACGGCACAGCGGCCTACGTCGGCGGGCTTCGCAACACGTCCGACAGCCCGGACACGGTCGGCGTGGTCAAGGTGGAGGGTCTTTTCGGAGGACCGACCACCATCACGCCCATGCCGCTGACTCTGATTTCGGGAGTGGCCGTCACCCGGGGACTGGACTCGCTGGCCTACTCGCCCGGGGCCCTGATCATGCACCATGATTCCGGCTCGACAGCCACGGGCTTCATCAGCCGGCGTTCTCCCCTCGACGGTGCGGAGGCCTGGACCATTCTCGGTCCGCAGG
The DNA here is from genome assembly GCA_964586145.1 of uncultured Phycisphaeraceae bacterium. Taxonomy (GTDB): domain Bacteria; phylum Planctomycetota; class Phycisphaerae; order UBA1845; family UBA1845; genus JAFGJQ01. The sequence goes on from CAZPHH010000060.1 coordinate 11,270, forward strand.
GGGCCCGGCCGCTGGGCGCGGTGGGCATCGACCCGGTGGGCAACAATGGTGCCCCGGGCGTGGCCTACCTGGTGCAGGGCTCGGGCCGTCGTCGTCTGCTCTCGCTGGCGGACGGGTCGAACGTCTATGACGGCACGAACGGCGGCATCATCAACACGAGCCCCACGGTCTTCGGCACCTCCTGGCGGGGGGTCGCGTTCGACTCGGAAGGGAATATCGCCCTGAGCGAGGACAGCGGGTACGGCTACGGGCAGCGCATCGGCGTGAACCAGTGGCAGTCCCTGGGGGGCGTGCCGAATGCGACGAGCAGCTCGATCGCGAAAGACGTAGCGGCCAACCTGGTCGGCCAGGGCATCGCCATCCTGGAGGATTTGGGCTCGGACCTGCTGGCGGTCTCCGGGCGCAACATGAATACCTTCACCGATCTGAACGGTGACCTGACCTTCGTCGATCGCACGCGGGTCCACATCCGCAACTTGGACGGGTCCGTCGCGGGCCTGACCCAGGTCGAGTTGGCGGGCGACGAGGACGGGATCGGTTTGCCGTGGACCGGGACGATCAAGAATCTGGCCTTCGGTCTGGATGCCGGGGGTCTGCCGACGCTTCTGGTGTTGGACTTCGAAGGGCGCCGGCTGGACGTGTACCAGATTCCGGAGCCGGCGAGTCTGGCGTTGCTGGCCCTGGGGGGAGCCGCCCTGCTGCGCAGACGGCGCTAGAATCCTTCGGTGGGGAGCGCGGGTGGCACGTCCGTGCCGCCCGCCTCCGCCCCGTTTAGGGGAGTGTCAGGCACGTGGAACGTGCCTGCGAAGACCGGAAGTGGCACGGTGCCACGCCGGGTAGCTGCGGGAGACGAGACGGATGAAACGCAAGGTCGCGGCCATGAAACGACGTGGAAGCGGTTTCACACTGATCGAGCTGTTGGTGGTGGTGTCCATCATCGCACTGCTGATCTCCATTCTGTTGCCGTCGCTGAACAAGGCACGGGACCAGTCCAGGCTGGTGGTCTGCATGAGCAACCTCAAGCAGATCGGAATGGGGTTTACGCTGTACGGCGACGACCACGCCCAGCAGCCGCCCCCGAACCGACAGAAGATGGACGCCGGCGCTCCGTACGGCGGCACGCCGCCCGACTTCAAGGACAGCGACTGGTGGTACTACAACCACATGGTGCCGCGTTTCATTCCGTCGCGGGAGAAGTCCGGCACGAACGCGGCGTTCGGCGGGGTGTTTCGATGCCCGGCAGACAAGATCGCGGGCCGGGCCTACTCGATGAACATCTTCGCGAGCAACTACGACCAGAGCAAGCCGTTCGCCACCACGTACTCGCGAGGAGTGACCTTCAATCCGTTCTCGGTCAAGTCGCCGCAGTTGTATCTGCTGTTCGGGGAGGCGCACGCGATTTTCGCCGACTCGTCGAACCCGAACTGGTACGGCACGCGGTACGTGATCGGGATGGAAGGCTCGTCCGTGTACCGGAAGTTCATGAAGGCGACCGAGAGCGCCCAGCTCGGCCCGTTCAGCGGATACATCGACTTCAAGAAGCACAAGCAGCGGGCGAACTTCCTGTTTGCCGATCAGCATGTGGAGACCCTGCGGACCACGCAGGTGGTCAAGCCGGACGAGGCGAACCCCACGCGCTGGATCTCGACCCTGCGCGTGCAGTGGTCCCCGGAAGACCCGCAGTGGAATCTGCCCACACCGCAGTAGAACAGAGAGTTGAAGAGGCATAGGAGGTACTGAAGCATGACGAGTTCTCAACGAATCCGAACGGCCGGCGCCCTGCTGGCCGTGCTGTGCATGGGGCTGCTCGCGCCGGCGGCCCGTGCCGATTTCTACCTGGAGCGAACGATCAACCTGGACGCGGACTTCGGCCCGCTGGGCAACAACCCGATCCAGGTCGTGTCGGACGGCACGTACGCATACGTGGCCGGCTACACCAGCGTTGAACCTTCCGGGGAAGCGGGCATTCTCAAAGTGAACCTGTCTGACCCGGCCGATCGCATGGCCCTGGACGGCGGCACGCAGGAGATGAATCAGTTCCGGGCGTACATCGGCCTGGTGGTGCGGGACGGCGTGCTCTACGCCATGGCGGACCGCCCACAGAATACCAACGCCTCCACAAACGTGCGCGCCATCAACACCACAACCGGGGCCCTGGTCCCCGAGTTTGACGGCGACACCGGTACGGGCGACGGAATCGCCTGGGACCCGGCGGCGATCGGGACGGCCACCGGAGGCATGGCGTACGATCCCGGCGTAAGCGGCTTCGACTACGGACTGTCCATGCTGGCCCTGGGGTCCGGTCGGCGCGTGTTGATCGGGATCGAAGACGGTTTCACCATCTATGACAAAAGCGATGGCATGATCGTGGCCGATGTCAGCGGCCAATGCGCCGTCTCCGACCTGACCTCCTGGCGCGACCACGTGTACGACGCCGCCGGTAACGTGTACATGCGCCGTTCAAACCAGGTGCAGATGGCGATTCGAACCGGCCCCAATGTCACCGACGGCTACGCCCACCGACACCTGACCGACGAACTGAACGCCGACGGCACACCGAAGGTCGGGTGCGGGGACGGCAAACCGGTGGCCCTGCGGCTGCAGCCCTTCTCCCTGGGCCAGCACATTGAGCACATTCCGGGGACCTCGACGGGAGCGTCGGGGCAGGAACTGCTCATCTTCAACGATCGGCCGAACAATGACGGAGGAAAGGCGTTCGCAGACGTGATCAAGATGGTGGACACGAACGGCCTGCTGCCGGACCCGCCGGTGCAGTTGCTCAACAGCAACGGCCTGCCGCTGACCACGGTGGAGGTGCCGAACAGCGCTGCGCTGTACGACTTCTACTACCTGGCGGACGTAGACAAGCTGCTGATCCTGGACTTCTCGGCCCGAAACCTGTTAGTATTCTCCAACACGCCGCCGGGCGTGCTCTGCAACGATCCGCAGCAGGACATCGACGGCAACGGCTTCGTCGATCTGGGCGATTATGCGAAGCTGGCCGAGTGCATGGCCGGGCCCAACCAGCCGTGGCCGGGGCCGCCGGTGGACCAGGATGCGTGCCGGTGTCTGGACGCCGACCGGGATGATGACATAGACCTGGAGGACTTCGCCGTCTTCCAGGAAGTCTTCTCCGGGTGATGAGACCGGCTGGAAAGCCGGTCCCACAGGGAGACCGGCTGGAAAGCCGGTCCCAC
>CAZPHH010000060.1:14566-29891 GCA_964586145.1 uncultured Phycisphaeraceae bacterium
GACCGGCTGGAAAGCCGGTCCCACAGGGAGACCGGCTGGAAAGCCGGTCCCACAGAGAGACCGGTTGGAAAGCCGGTCCCACAGGGAGACCGGCTGGAAAGCCGGTCCCACAGAGAGACCGGTTGGAAAGCCGGTCCCACAGGGAGACCGGCTGGAAAGCCGGTCCCACAGGGAGACCGGCTGGAAAGCCGGTCCCACAGCAGGGTCGGCGGAAGGACGGTCCCACAAGGGCGGCAAGATCTTCGCGGATGCCCCGGCCCCAAACGGGGCCGGGGCATCCGGGACAAGCGAAGAAGCCGACGTCCTGGGGAAGAGGGCGAGAAACGCTTGCGTTCAGGACGCGGGTTTGCGAGAGGGCGTGTTCGTGTTGACGAAGGTGAACATCAAGGACCCGACGCCGAAGTATCTGCAGACGCAGCGGATTCTCATCGACGCGATTCGGGCGGGGTCTCTCCCACCGGGCTGCAAGCTCCCCTCCACCAAGGAAATCAGCAGTCTGGTGGACGTGAGCCTCATCACGGCGCACAAGGCACTGGAGCGAATGGTCGAGTCCGGCTGGCTGCGTCGCGAGGTAGGCCGGGGCACGTACGTTCGGGACGACGTGGACATTCGCCGGGACGGGCGGCCGCACGTGTCCATCGGCATCGTGCTGGATCGCAACGTCAACCTCAACGACTACTACCACAGCACCATCATTGAAGGCCTGCGCCGCGAGGCCCGGGCCGACGAATACCAGGTGGAGTTCTACTTCCACGACGAGTTCGAAATGCGGGGGGCCCGCAAGAACGGCGACACCGGCGCCATCTGCATCCACCCGGCCCTGGAAGCCCAGGCGGACGTGGAGCGGTTCGCCCGGCACTACCCGGTCGTGGTCCTGGGCGGGGCGTTTCCCAACACCGAGGTCGCCACGGTGGACTGCGACAACTTCCGAGGCGCCCGGCAGGCCGTTCGGCATCTGATCGAATTGGGGCACCAACAGTTTCTGGTGCTCTCCGGCCCGACAAACCTGAGCAACGCGCGGGACCGGGCGGCCGGAGCGGCGATGGAACTGGCCGTTCACGGGATACCCCTGGGCGACCGCGACTCGTTCGTTTCCAAAGACAGCGTCATTCTGGACGAGGACACCAAGACGCGGATGGAACGGCGGCTGAGCGATCCGGACCGTCCGACGGCCATCGTCGCGGGCGGTTTCTACCTGGCCATGGCCGCGATGCAGGTGGTTCGTCGCGCCGGGTTGTCCATGCCCGAAGAGGTATCCGTGGTCGGATTTGACGACCCCGCCTCTGCGCCGCTGCTGGACCCGCCCCTGACCACGGTGCGGCAGCCGCTGCAGGAGATGGCCGCGGAGGCCTACCGTATGGTGCGGGACGCCATCGTCACCGGCAGCCGCCCGCCGCGCGTGGTGCGGCTTTCGGCCGAAATGGTCGTTCGCGGCTCCACGGCCCCGCCCGCCTGAGTGCAGGCGCTCCTCTGCATTCGCGTCCTGACCCCAATGAATTGCTTGCACCGGACGTCACGGCGATCGATGCGATTCCGCCGCGCCGGCGAACGCGCTCGGCTCGCGGTGGGAAACGGGCCCGCCATGCGGTATACTCTCAGACAGCGAGAAGGCAGGAGGTGGGGTCATGGGGTGCAAGCGGTTCCTCCGTCGAGCATTGTGGGCGCTGGCCGTGCCGGCCGTCGCGGGCGTGGTGCGCGGGCCGGTCGCAGCGGCCGCCGAACCGACCGAACAGGTCCGGCCGGCGGACTGCGCCGGGATGTGGTATCCGGGCGACGCGGAGGCCCTGGCCAAGCTTGTCGACGACCTGATCGAGCGGGCGGCGCCGAATGAGCTGCCGGCCGGCCGGCCGCGGGCGATGATCGCGCCGCACGCGGGCTACCAGTGGAGCGCGCCCGTCGCCTCCATGGCGTACAAATCGGTCAAGGGCCTGTCGTACCCGCGCGTGATCGTGCTGGCGTTCAGCCACCGGCATTCCGCATTCCAGCGCGGTATCGACGTGCCGATGGAGTACACGGCCTACGAAACGCCGCTGGGGAAGGTCCCCCTGGATGCGGAGGTGTGCGCCGCCCTGTTGAGATGCCCGCTGTTCACGTCCACGCCCGGGCTGCACCGGCAGGAGCATTCGCTGGAGCTTCAACTGCCGTTCCTGCAGCGTACGATCGGTTCGTTTCGGCTGGTGCCGCTGATGGTGGGCGGCCTGAGCAGCGCGGAATGCACGGAGGCCGCCAACGCCCTGCTGCCGTGGATCGACGACGACACCCTGATCGTGGTCAGCAGCGACTTCACGCACTACGGACGCAATTTCAACTACGTGCCGTTCACGGACGACGTACCGGAGAAGCTGCGCGCCCAGGCCCGCGAGGCCGCCAAGCCGCTGCTGAACGCGGACTATGACGGGTTCGTCGACTATCTGGCCCGGACGAAGGACACCATCTGCGGTCGGCAGCCCATCCTCCTGCTGATGCGACTGCTGGCCATGCAGGGCGGGGCGTCGGCGGTCCGCACCGGGTTCGACACGTCCGGACGGATGACCGGCGACTACACCAGCAGCGTCACGTACCAGTCATTCGTCTTCGCCCCGCGGGAGCTCACGCTACCCGCGGACGCGCGCGAGGCCCTGCTGAAGCTGGCCCGGCGAACCGTGACCGCGCATCTGAACAAGGAGCGGCTCGATAGGTTCTCTCCGGCCGAGCTTCCGGAAGCGGCCCGCGCGGACGGAGCGTGCTTCGTCACGCTGGAGAACCACGGCGTGCTGCGCGGCTGTATCGGGAACATGGAAGCCACGGGCCCGCTGTATGAAGCGGTGATTCGAAACGCGATCTACGCGTGTCAGGACCAGCGGTTTGTGGACAATCCGGTTACGTCGGCGGAACTGGACGAGATTCACATCGAGATCAGCTACCTGACACCGATGCAGCTTGTCTCGAATCCGAACGAAGTGGTCGTGGGCCGAGACGGCCTGCTCGTGGAACTGGGCCCGCGCCGCGGGGTCCTGCTGCCGCAGGTGGCCTACAGCCACGGCTGGACGCGGGAGGAGTTCCTCACGCAGGTCTGTCGCAAGGCCGGGCTGCCCGCCGACGCATGGAAAGACCCGGCCGCGCATCTATACTCGTTTACCGCCGAGGTGTTCGGCGAACCGTGAATTGCAGTGCGAATCTCTGCCGCCCAGGGGTGAACCATGCCTTCCAGCAGCAATCGTCGCGAGTTTCTGGTCCAGGTGGGTGCGGCCGCGGTGGGGGCGGCCCTGGGCAGCCCGACCCTGGCTCGAGCCACGGAACCGCAGGCGGAGCGTCCGCGGCCCCGCGTGGTGATCGGTCGCGACGAGACGATCGCCAGGGGCGAGCCGTCGGAGCACGCGGAGCCGATCCGCAAGCTGCTCGATGCCGCCATGCAACGGCTCACCGGCGCCTCGGACGCGGCGGCGGCCTGGCGAACATTCTTCCAGCCGGCAAATCGCGTGGGCATCAAGGTCAACACACTGGGGTACTCCACGCATCCGGTCGTGGTGGACGCCATCGTGGCCGGGCTGCGCGCGGCAGACGTGCCGGCCGAGAACATCCTGATCTGGGACCGCTTTGATTCCGAGCTGGTCCGGGCGAGGTTCCGGCTGAACAAATCGACCACCGGCGTGCGCTGCTTCGGCACGGACGCGGACCGCGTCGGCCGGGGATACCTGAAGGAAGTGGAGACGAGCGGCCGGATCGGTTCGTGCTTTTCGCGAATCGTGGCGGAGGAGGTGGACACGCTCATCTGCGTGCCCATTCTGAAGGACCACAACCTGGCGGGCGTGTCGCTGGGCATGAAGAATTTCTACGGAGCGATTCACAATCCGAACAAGTATCACGATCACAACTGCGATCCCTACGTGGCCGACGTGGTGTCGCATCGATACATCGCGCCGAAGTGGCGGCTGACGGTGGTGGACGCCGTGCGAGGCCAGTACCACGCCGGCCCCGGGCGCAGTCCGGAGTATTTCTGGCCGTTCGGCGGGCTGGTGGTGGGGGCCGATTTCGTGGCCGTCGATGCGGTGGCCGCGGACGTGCTGGAGGCCAAGCGCCGTGACGCGGGGCTGCCCGCGCTGGCCGAGGAGAATCGCCCGTGCCGGCACATCACCACGGCCGGCGCCCGCGGCCTGGGCGAGGCGGACCTGAAGCGGATCGAGCGAATCGAGGTCTGAATCATGGACTCCCTCGAGAACATCTTCCTTCAACCGACCCGGCGCGACGTGCTGCGGTTGGGCGTGGCGTGCGGTGCGGCCGGCCTGCTGTGCGGACGGGGGGTCGCGGCGGCCCAGGACACGGCGGGCGCCGGTGCCCTGGAGGGGCTGCGGCTGCCGGGCGTAGTCCGGCACGAAGCCAGGCACTGGCGGTCGCTGCCGGACCGCAAGGTCCGCTGCGTGCTTTGCCCGCGCGTGTGCGAGGTGGCCGACGTGGAGCGCGGCTATTGCGGCGTTCGCGAGAACGTGGGCGGGCAGTACCAGACGCTGGTGTACGGCGCCTTGTGCTCGGCCAACGTCGATCCCATCGAGAAGAAGCCGCTGTTCCACTACCAGCCGGGCACCACCGCGTTTTCCGTCGCCACGGCCGGCTGCAACATCGAATGCAGGTTCTGCCAGAACTGGCAGATCAGCCAGTTCCGGCCCGAGCAGGTGCCCAGCGTGGAGGTCTCGCCGCAGAGGCTGGTCGATTCCTGCAAGGCGGCCGGCAGTCCCACGATTGCCTACACGTACTCCGAACCAGTCATCTTCTACGAGTACATGTACGACACCGCGATGCTGGCCCGGCAACAGGGCGTGGGCAGCGTGATGATCTCCAACGGGTACATTCTCGAGAAGCCGATGCGCGAGCTCTGCCGGGCGCTCACCGCGGTGAAGATCGACCTGAAGGCGTTTACGGAGAGCTTCTACGTTGAGCAGTGCGCCGGTCAGCTCAAGCCGGTGCTGAACACGCTGGAGGTGCTCAAGGACGTCGGCATCTGGTTCGAGCTGGTCATTCTGATCATCCCGACGCTCAACGACTCTGCCGACGAGATCCGGCGGATGAGCGAATGGGTGGTCAAACACCTCGGGCCGGACGTCCCCATGCACTTCACCCGGTACCACCCGACGTATCGCCTGACGAACCTGCCCCGCACGCCGGTTTCCACGCTGGAGCGGTGCCGGCGGGTGGCCCTGGATGCGGGCGTGCGCTACGCATACCTGGGCAACGTCCCCATGCACAAGGGCGAGAACACGTACTGCCACAAGTGTGGCACCGAACTGATCCACCGCGTCGGCATGCAGACCACGGACAACCGCCTCCGCGACGGCAAATGTCCCAAGTGCGGCACGGCCATCCCCGGCGTGTGGTCGCAGGCCCAGGCCCTGAGCGTCACCAGCCGCCCGGCGGACGTTTGACCCGGACGAGCCCCCCATCTACAATACCCACGATGAGTCGAAGTCTCCTTGCGACGGTGCTGGCTGCCTGGGGTCTGATCGGGACGCCCGCTCTCTGCGTGGCCGGCGTGATCCGCCATGCCTGTGAATCCGGCGCGGTCGAGAGCCACGCCGCGGCGGCGGATTGCCCGTGCGATGCAGACCCATGCCACCCCGAGTCGGCGGGCAGCGAGCACCAGGGAGACTGTGACCAGGATCCATGCACCGGACTGGTCGTCCGGCCTGAGTCTCCGGAGGAACTCCCCGGGGCCGGTTCGCCGGCGATCGTTGCCGTGGAGACGGCTCGCTTCGCGTCCTCCCTCCAGTCGCTCCGGCACGAGGCAAACCGGGCCGGCCCGGAGCGTTTCGCGAGTTCCGGCCACGTCCATCCTTCGGATCTGCCACTTCTGCTCTGATCGCATGCCTGCAATCGGTCGGTGATCGCGTCCGGCTCGGGTGCGGTTCCCCTGCGCCGATTCTCCGTCACGTGCCGTTGGAAGACAGGTAGTGCCTCTGTCTGCTCCTGCACGGTAATTCCCCGGCAGAAAAGCGAACAGTGTGAAAGACCATGCAGCAACACCGACAAACGCTGTGGAATGGGGTTCGGCTCGGTCTTCTGTTGACCGGCCTGGGCGGCGCCGGCTGCGCGCAGGTGAACCCGGCTCCGGATTTCGAACAGGTCCGGGCCCGGGTGCGCAACGCCACCGGCCATTCGAATGTGTACCGGCCCGACGAAAACGCGCTTGTGGAGGAGCGGGTACGCGTCCTCCGAGAGGAAGGACTTACACGCGATGAGGCTGTGCAGGTCTGCCTGCTGAACAACCCGCGTTTCCAGGCGGCGGCCATGGCGGTGGGCATGGCCCGGGCGGACCTGGTGCAGTCCGGGCTGCTGAGCAACCCCACGCTGGGTGTGTCGATGCGGCTGCCGTCGGGCGGCGGCCTGGCGAACCTCGACGTCGGCCTGGCGCAGAACATCGCAGAATTGTGGCAGCTTCCGGCCCGGCAGAACGCGGCGCAGGCGGAGTTGGACGCCGCGATCCTGGAACTGGCCCACACGGCGGCCCATCTCGCGACGCAGACGCAGGCGGCTTACTTCGCGGCAATCGGTGCGGATGCCCTTCACGCGGTGGCCGTGGAGAACTGCGACGTCGTCCGCCTTGCGACGGAGGCGGCGCGGATGCGGCGCGAAACCGGCGCGGGGTCCGATCTGGATGTGAACCTGGCCCAGGCCCAGTTGCTCGACGCGGAGCTGGCGGTGGCGCTGGCGCGATTGGCCGCGGCGGATGCGCGGCGGGAACTGGCCGTGCAACTGGGGATCACCGATGACGCGCGCACGCTGGTCCTGGTTGATCCGTTGCCGGAGCGGCCGGCGCCGTTGAGTGACGGCGAGGTCCTGGTTGCCCGGGCCCGCGCACACCGGCTGGACCTTCGCGCGGCGGAACACGAGTCAAAGCGGGCGGCGGCGCAATACGCACTCGAAATGCGTCGCGTGTTGCCGACCGTGGAGGCCGGCGCCGCCTTCGAGCGGGACGAGCGACGGGCAGGTGACGGGAGCTCGGGCCGTCCCTTCATCGTGGGGCCGAGCCTGGGGCTGGAATTGCCGCTCTTTGACCAGAACCAGGCGCAGATCGCCCGGGCGGAGTTTGCCTGGCGGCAGGTGGAGAAGCGGCGAGAGGCCATCGATCGGGAGATGGTGCAGGAGGTGCGCAGCGCCGCCGACCACGCCGCGGCCGCCTGGAAGGTGCATCGGATCTGCGCGGAGGAGTCCGTTCCGCTGGCGGAGCGGAACCTCGCCCTGGCCCGCGAAGCGTACAACGCCGGCGGCACCTCATTCCTGGCCGTACTGGAGGCCCAGCGATTCTTCCTCCAAGCCCGCACGCGGGCCATCGAAAGTCACATGCGCGCCGCACAGACCCTGCCCGCCCTGGAGCGAGCGGTCGGCACGCCGATTTCAGAAGGACGAATGCAATGCAACGACATGTAGGGTCCGCCATGCGGACCATTACCCTGCTCCTCCTTATCGCCGGTTGCCGCGAGTCGGCGCCGACACCATCCGAAAGCGATCCGCACGCCGGGCACGATCACGCCGCGCACGACCATTCCCACGCCACGGAGCCGGCCGCGAGGGAATGGTGCCTGGAACATGACGTGCCGGAGTCGGAATGCACACGATGCAATCCGGCGCTGATCGCGAAGTTCAAAGCGGCCCATGACTGGTGCGCCGGCCACGGCCTGCCGGAATCGCACTGTCTCCTCTGCAACCCGGAGCTGGCGGCGAAATTCGCCGCTCTGCGACCGGCCGAACCCGCGCAGGCCGCGCCGCAGGAGCCGGTTGCGTTTGCAGTGGATCGCGTCGGCCCCGCCCTGCGGGGTCCGAACGATCTGCGCTGCGACGTGGAATCCCTCCAGGTTCGTCTGCTGAACCCCGGCGTCGCCGAGGTGGCCGGCATCCGGACGGAGCGGGTGGCCCGGCGGCCGATCCGCGCGACCGTGGAATGCCCCGCGGAGGTGCGCTACAACGAAACGAGGCTCGCCCGCGTTACTCCGCGGGTTGCCGGCGTGGTGGCGGAGGTGAACGTGGATTCCGGCGCACGGGTGAAGGCGGGAGATGCGCTGGCCGTCATCGAGAGCCCGGCGCTGGGCGACGCCAAGAGCGAGTACATCGAGAGGCGGGAAACGTTCCTGCTGGCCCGGGCGGACCTGGAGCGTCACGACTCCATTCACAATGCCGTTCAGACGCTGATGGCCGCGTGCGAGGAAACGTCATGTCCGCAGGAGCTGCGCCGGACCGGCGCGGATGCTCGCCTGGGCGAGTTCCGGAGCCGGCTGCTCCGTGTCCATGCCGACCTGGATCTGGCAAAAGCGAGTTTCGCCCGGCAAAAGCAACTATCCGAGAAGGGGATCGCCAGCGAGGAGGCTTTACAGACCACCCGGCGGAACCTGGCGGAAGCCGAGGCCGAGTTCGCGGGCACGCACGAAGCGATCGACCTGGAGCTCGAGCGCGAACACCTCCAGTATGAGCGGGCGGTCAAGGTGGCCCGGGTGGCGATGGAAGCCGCCGAGCGAAGGCTTCGCATCCTGGGCCTGGGCGATGACGACGTTGCGGCCCTGAACGAGGGCCGGGCGTCTTCGTTGTCACGCTACACGCTGACCAGCCCGCTGGACGGCGTGGTGGTGCAGCGCGAGGCCGTCGTGGGGGAGACCGTCGACGAGGGCGACGCCCTGTTCGTGGTGGCCGATCTCTCCACGATGTGGGTGATGCTGAACGTCGACGAGCGGGACGCGCTGGGGCTGCGGACGGGCCTGCCCGTGGTCTTTTCCATCGACGGACTGCCCGGGCGCAGCATGCAGGGCGCCATCGAGTGGATTCGGCCGGAGGTGGACCCGCGCACGCGGACGGTGCAGGCCCGGCTGACGTTGCCGAACGAGGCCGGGCTGCTTAGAGCCTACGTGTACGGTACGGCCCGCATCGCCGTGCATGAAAATGAGCCGGTGCTGACTGTGCCGGACTCCGCCGTCCAGAGCGACGGCTGCTGCCAACTCGTCTTCGTGCAGGAATCCCTCACGCTATACCGGCCGCGCCAGGTGACGCTGGGAACCAAGGCCGGCGGACACCACGCGGTGCTGGACGGAGTGCGGGAGGGCGAGGCGGTGGCCACGGCGGGCAGCTTCCTGCTGAAGACGGAAATCCTCAAAACCAGTATCGGGGCCGGCTGCTGCGAGGTGGAGCCGGGACGGTGATGCAACATGCTCAACGCGATCATTGACTGGTCTCTGAGACACCGATTCCTGGTGCTGGCCGCGACGATGGGGCTGATTCTGTCCGGGGCCTATTCCGTCCGGCATCTGCCGGTGGATGCCTTCCCCGACACCACGCCCGTGCAGGTGCAGATCAACACCGTCGCGCCCGTCCTGGCTCCCGTGGAGATCGAACAGCAGATCACATTTGCGGTGGAGCAGGCGATCAGCGGGCTGAACGGACTGACCGAGGTGCGGTCGTCGTCGCGGTTCGGCCTTTCCCAGGTGACGGCTATCTTTGACGACCACATCAGCATCTTTCTCGCCCGCCAGCTCATCACCGAGCGGCTGGCCACCGTAGAGCTGCCCGACGGCATTGCCCGGCCCCAGATGGGACCCATCGCCACCGGCCTGGGCGAGGTTTTCCATTACATCGTGACGAGCCCGACGCGACGCCTGGCCGACCTGCGCACGATTCATGAGTGGACCATCAAGCCGCAGCTCCGCAGCGTGGAGGGCGTGGCCGAAGTGAACACGTGGGGCGGCCTGGAGAAGCAGTTCCAGGTACACGTGGGACCCGCCCGGCTGGTCAAGCACGAGCTGGCCCTGGCCGACGTGGTCGAGGCGCTGCAGAAGAACAACGCCAACGCCGGCGGCGGTCTGGTCACGCGAGCGGGTGAGTCACTGATCGTCCACGGCCTCGGGCTCGTCACCACGGTGGAGCAAATCGGGGACATCATGATTGCCGCCTCGGACGGCGTGCCCATCCGCGTGCGCGACGTGGGGGAGGTGCTGGAGGGGCATGAGGTTCGCCGGGGGGCCGTGACCTACAACGGGCAGGGCGAGGTGGTCATGGGCTTGGGCTTCATGCTCATGGGGGAGAACACCCACGACGTGACCCGTCGGCTCAAGGATCGCATGGAGCAGATTCGCCCGACGCTGCCCGACGACGTGGCGGTGGTCATCGTCTACGATCGCACGGAGTTGGTGGACCACGTGCTGACCACCGTCCGCACGAACCTGCTCGAAGGCGCCATCCTCGTCATCGCGGTGCTCTTTGCCTTCCTGGGCAGCCTGCGGACCGGGTTGATCGTGGCCTCGGCCATTCCGCTGTCCATGCTGTTCGCAGGCAACCTGATGCTGCAGGCGGGCATTGCCGGCTCGCTGATGAGTCTGGGCGCCATCGACTTCGGCCTGATCGTCGACAGCTCGGTCATCATGGTCGAGAACAGCGCCCGCAGACTTGGCCTGGAAGGCGGCGAGCGCTCGCGGCTGGAGATCGTGCGCGACGCCGCCGTCGAGGTGCGCCGCCCGACGCTGTTCGGCGAGCTGATCATCATGATCGTGTATCTGCCGATCCTCACCCTGGAGGGCATTGAAGGCAGGATGTTCGCACCCATGGCCCTGACGGTCATCTTCGCGCTGGGCGGCTCACTGATTCTTTCCCTTACGCTTATGCCGGTGCTGGCCAGCCTGCTGCTTCCGCGAACCCCCATCCACCGCGAGCCGCGGCTCGTTCGGCTCTGCAAGCGGCTCTACGAGCCCATGCTGGACGCCGTGCTGCGGCTGCGCTGGCTGGTGCTCGGTCTGGCGGGTCTGGCCCTGGTCGGTGGGGCCGTCGGGGCCGGCCGCCTCGGCACCATGTTCATCCCGCGCCTTTCGGAAGAAGCTGTAGTTATCAACACCGTACGCCTGGCCGGCGTTTCTCTCGAAGAGTCCGTCCGCTACGGAACGCAGATCGAAAAACTGCTCCTGGAGACCTTCCCGAACGAAATCCGCTACATCTGGTCGCGCACCGGCACCGCCGAAGTCGCCACCGACCCCATGGGCATCGAGCTGACCGACGTCTTCATGACGCTCCATCCACGCGACCGATGGACCCGCGCCCGCACACAGGCGGACCTGGTGGGGCAGATGGAGGCCGCCCTGGCCGGCATGCCCGCCATGCGCACGATCTTTGCCCAGCCCATCGAGCTGCGCGTGAACGAGATGATCGCGGGCATCCGCAGTGACCTGGGCATCAAGCTGTTTGGCGACGACTTCGACACGCTCCGCGACGTGGCCCACCGCATCGAAGACGTGGTCCGCCAGGTGCCCGGCGCCGCCGACGTGGTCACCGAGCAGATCACCGGCCAGCCCGTGTTACAGATCCGACTCCGTCAGGACGCCCTGGCTCGCTACGGCGTCCCGGCGGCGGAGGTTCTGGATTTCGTCGCGGCGGTGGGCAACATCCCGGTGGGCGAGATTCGCCAGGGCCAGATGCGGTTTCCGCTGACCGTGCGGCTGCCAGACGCATACCGCGGCGACCCGGAGAAGGTGGCACACATGCTCATTCCCACCGCCGCCGGCCAGAGGCTGCCGCTCTCGCGGCTGGCGGACGTGGAGATCGTGTCCGGCCCATCGACCATCAATCGTGAATGGAGCAAACGGCGGATCGTGGTGCAGGCCAACGTGCGCGGACGGGACGTCGGATCGTTCGTGCGCGAGGCACAGCACCGCATCGCGGCGGAGGTGTCGCTGCCGACGGGATACTTCATCCGTTACGGAGGGCAGTTCGAGCACCTGGAGCGGGCCGGGCAGCGGCTGATGGTGGTCGTTCCGCTGGCCCTGGGGCTGATCCTCCTGCTGCTCTACGCCACGTACGGGCGGGTCACGGACTGCATCCGCATTTTTCTGACGCTGCCTCTGGCGGCCGTCGGCGGCATCGCGGCCCTCCACCTGCGGGACATGCCGTTCAGCGTGTCCGCCGGCGTGGGGTTCGTGGCCATGTCCGGCGTGTCCGTGCTGGGGGACATGGTATTCGTGTCGTATCTGCGCGGATTGCTCGAGCAGGGCGTCCCCTTGGCGGCGGCCATCCGACAGGCCGCCCTGACGCGGCTGCGTCCGGTGCTGATGACCGGCCTGGTGGCGAGCCTGGGGTTCGTGCCCATGGCGGTGAACACGGGCGTCGGGGCCGAGGTGCAGCGTCCGCTGGCCACCGTGGTGATCGGCTGCGTCGCGACGTCCACCGTGCTGACGCTGCTCGTGCTGCCGGTGCTGTACTCGCTGATCCTGCACCGGCGTCCAGAAGAACGGGTGGACCGCCGGCCACTCCGGGAAACGCCCGGAACGACCGGCAGTCCACCCTGATTCCGCTCAGAAGGACTCCCGTTCATGGCGGGGAGGTCCCTCTGCATCACTGCACACGCCCCCTGGGAGGAGGTTCACGCTATCGGCGGCGACCGCAGAACATCGCACCGACCGCCAGGAGCAACAGCGCCCCGGGCTCGGGAATCGGAACGATCGCCAGGTCATTCGGCTGCACCAGCGGGTAGCCGTAGCCTTCGATCATCTCGTTCGGGCCGAAATCCGGCCCCAGGGTGTACGCGGAACCGTCCGTGGCAAACGTGTTGATCTGGCTGAAGAAATTCGGAAACTCACCCTGCCCCACGGCCCCGTGATAGCCCGTGTCGTTTCGCGACCAGTCGATCGCCAGGCCCTGGGAGTAGTTCGTGTCCTGCGGCAGCGAATACAACTCCGCCAGCGCCAGGCCCGTGCCCTTATAGATCTTGTCCACGCCCACGTCCTGCAAGTAGAACGCGCCGGTGGAGTCAATGGCCATGCCGACCACCCGATGCACCTCCGTCGGCAGGCCCGAGAAGTACCCCACGAGCGACGTGGCCCCGGTCGCCAGGTTGATGCTGTACAGCCGCGTCGAGTTGTACTGCGAACGCACGCCGTACATCTTTCCGTCCACGGGGTTGAACGCCAGGTCATCCAGCGGCTGCGTGCTCGCCGTTCCTTGCAGCGTCGCCGCCCCGGTCGTGGTGTCCACGTGATACAGCCCGGCCGCGGCGCCGCCGGTGGGCTTGTAGAACGATGCGTACGCCCAGAGGTTTCCGTCCGCGTCGAACTCCATGCCGCCGAAACCGATGTTCGGCACGTTCATCGAGCCGACCACCTCGAACGCCGCCGGATTGGACGTGTCAAACCTCACCAGTTCATCCGGTCCGCTGAAGGGGTACGGACGCGACACGCCGTTGGGCGCGTAGACCATGACCGCGCCGGCCGAGGAGGCCAGCATCAGCAGCACGCCGGTAAAACATGCAAACCTATACATGGTGTCACCTCCCCTTCCCACACAGCGCCGCACCGCCACGAACGCCTCGCCGCGAACCCAGCAACGCCGCCGCGCCAATCGCCAACAGGCTCAGGCCGGCCGGTTCGGGAACGGTCGCCTGAAGGTCGTCGAACACGACGCCCAGCCCGGGACTCGCCGCGCCCCAGATCTCAATGCTGCCGAAGGGAACGTCGCTCTCCCAGCCGTACCAGGCCCATTGGCCCATCGTGAGGGTCAGCGGTTGGGTGTCGAGAACCAGACCCATTTCGTCCCGGAACGTGACCATCCCGCCGCTCAGGTCGTCCGCGGCGCCGATGTATCCGCCGAACTTCTCCACCGGCGTGGTGAAGTCAATCACGGCACACCCCGTGACCGAGCCGCCCATCAGGTTCCCGTTGTACGGATAGATGGATACGCCCGTCAGCCCGCTTTGCAGGCTGTACGCGATCATCAGCATGTTCGCGAATACGTCGTTGAACGTGGCGCCCCCGTCCATGATGGAGAAGGGCCCGGGATAGCCGCCCGGCGTACCGAGGTTCTCGAACCCCTCGTACAGGTCTCCCGTGAACTCGCCGATCGGCACAACGCCGGCCGTCAACGGACCGGCCGCCACCGCCAGCACCACCAGTCCCATGATCCAGTTTCTCATCTTTGACCTCCTGAAGGTTAACCTGAGAGATAAACCAAGCCACAATCGCTGGTCCCAGTATAGTTCCGCGCGGATTATATTACAATATTCCTTAGAGATATTAGTCCGATTTTCCCTGCGAACGCTTGCGGTTCCACAAAAGCCGCGGTATGCTATGCTTAGAACTATGCAGCAAACGGAAGGTCAAAAACCCACGCAGATGCCCCAACGGCCCGACCGCATGTTTTCGGACCATGCCCGCGCGGTGGTCCGGTCGGTCCGGGGTGCATTCTCGGAACTGCTGACCTCGGTCGGCGCGGACCCGCAGGCCCCGCAGGAGTTTGGCCGGCAGTTCAAGCTCAACAAGAACCTGGCCTGGAAAATCTCCAAGCTGGTGCAGACCGACGACCCGTCGGTCGCCCTCGCCCAGATGCCCGGAACGGGCGGCATCAACATCTTCCTTCGAAGCATCGAAACGGCCGGTGCCAGCCCCGCCCTGCTTCAAACCGCACGCCAGGCGATCAAAGAATACGACGACCTGATCCGCACGCATTCCGGGGACCGGGCCACGCTGGAGATCATGGCCAGCGAGTTGAGCCCGGTCAGCCGGCGGCAGCGCGACGAGCATCACCGCAAACTGCTCTTCCAAGGCGCCAGCTACGTGTGGGGGGCGCACGCCCGGGTGAGCCTGAAGGTCGGGCTCGTCGGGCCGAGCCGCAAGACCGGCCGGCTCGACTTTGCGTCCGTCAGCGCCCTGATTGATTTCCGCCGGTTCCGCTCCGACGTCACCTGGGTCATGGCCTCACGTCGTTCCCGGAATGACGACGGCAGCAGGATGGACACTCCGTCCATGGAGCCGATCGACAGACGTTTCGGCCAGGCCGACGCGGCCCCTCTGATGGAGGACTTCTGCTCCAAACCGCTGCCCGAGCTGCGCAAGGTCGACACGCCCACGGGGATGAATTTCGAACTCGTGGAGGGTCCCGTCGGCAACGCCGGCGCCCGGACGTGCGTGTTCGGCGTCATTCAGCGGAACATCCCGTATTGTCGATCACCCGAGAACGAGTGGGGCGAGCACAGCGCCGTGTCGGACACGCCCGCGGAGTGGCTCATCGTCGACCTATTCATCCACGAGCGGTTCACCTTCGCCATCCCGCCGGAGGCCGCCCTGTACAGCGAACTCGGGGCGAGCGGCGCGCCCTATCCCGCGCGCGGTCGGGAGAAGCACCGTCTGCCGCTCAGCGAACCGCTCCAGGACCTGGCCACCGGACCCTTGCTCGTGGCCACGCCGGAGGTGTCCAACTATCGCCACATGGTGCAGACCGTGTTTGACCGCATGGGATGGGACCCGCAGTACTTCCACGGGTTCCGCATGAAGATGGCCTTCCCCCCGATCCCCGCGGCCTTCGTCCTGCGCTACCGCCTCCCCGACGCGCCCGTGTAGCC
>CAZPHH010000061.1:0-29570 GCA_964586145.1 uncultured Phycisphaeraceae bacterium
CCCATCTGTTCACAGTTTCCCCGCCTGCCATTCGCAATTCGCAATTCGTCATTCGCAATTCGCTCGGCAAGTTGCACTGCTCAAGAGCAGTGGCATCACGCTCGGCGACTCGACGTTCCCTTCATGAACGTGAGAGTTCATGTCGCTGCGAATGGAATCCGACCCCGGCGGGGTGGAGGCGGCTGGCCACGGGTGGAGTCCCGATGCCAATCGGGACGGAACCTGTGGATGGAGTCGCCCTCCGCACCCCTATCCCGCCCCCGGATGAGGGCGGAGGAGAAGGAGCGAGAACAATACACGGCACGAGCAGAAGACTCTGAAGACCCATAGACTGGCTGGAAAGCCGGTCCCCTGGAAGGATCAGACCGGCTGGTCTCCGCAGGTTCCGGCGCGGAGGTTTGGTTGGTTCCAGCTCGCCGGCCGCAGCCGGCCACACCCGGGAGGGGGCCCATTGCCTATCTTCACCCGGACGTCGGGCCGCCGGGCACCGAGTGCTGGCTTCCCCGCGTTTCTTTTGCCTTTCTGGCCCGACGTTTCACGATCTGGCCCCCACATTTCAGCATTCTGCCGCGTGATTTCGGGCGGGCTGGGCACTCTGCACACCCCGGGGAAGCGAATTTCCATGCGGTTATGCATATAAATGCTGTCGGATATGCATCTCCCTGCTCGGCCGCGATCGTCCGACTTGCCGCAGAGTGGCGGTCTGCCGAGCCGGAGCCGGACGGGGCGGACCACCCGACCACGCGGGTTCTTCTCGGACCTCGCCGCATGCACACCAGACGGGCCTCCGCGGGTCCGAACCGCATCCGTGCGATCTTTCACAAGTAAAGTGCATGGCACCCTTCGGTCGACTGTCCCAGTAGCGGAATTCGGCCGGCAGCGGAAAAATAACACTCGGTGCTCGATTTCCGGTTGCTTTCCCGCGTGACAGTAGATACGTTGGTGTAGCGTCCGACAGGGAACGTATACATGCACGGCACCCGCAACAACACGCAGACCTTCAGCCTGGCCGATCGGTCGGCCACCGGCTCCGCGGCTGCGCGTCGGATCACCGAAGCGGGTCTGTTCCCCTGCCTGGCTCTACTCGTACTGGTACTCATCCTTATTAGCGGCCGCGTGTAGCGGCAGCGGTGAGGCAAAGGTTCCAGTAAAAACGCTGTGAGAACCCTGAGGCCGACATCCGTTGCCGCGGATGCCGGCCTTTTTTATCACCATCGCCCGGCAGGTCCGTGGCGGTCGGGGCGATCGGAAATGCGGAAATGACGCGAAGAAGCGGATCCAAAGTGGTGGTCGAAGCGCTCACGCGGGCAGGCGTGACGACGGCCTGGGGCTACCCCGGCGGGGCGATCATGCCGCTGTACGACGAGTTGTTGAACTCGCCCGTCACGCACATCCTCACCCGGCACGAGCAGGGCGCCATCCACGCCGCCGACGGCTACGCACGCGCCTCCGGACGCCTGGGAGTGGCCATCGCCACGTCCGGACCCGGCGCCACCAACCTGACTACCGGGATCTGCACCGCCATGATGGATTCCGTCCCGCTGCTCTGCCTGACGGGGCAGGTGGCGTCGCCGCTGATCGGCACCGACGGCTTCCAGGAGGCCGACACCTTCAACATCTGCACGCCCATCACGAAGCAGAATTACCTCGTCCGTTCCGTGGACGATCTGCCCCGCGTTCTGGCCGAGGCGATCTTCATCGCGCAAACCGGCCGGCCGGGCCCAGTGCTGGTGGATATTCCGAAGGACGTGCTGCTGGGCCACACGAGCGAGCCGCTGCCCGACCACGTCAGCGTTCCCGGATACGAGCCGTCCCCGCGGCTGAACCTGGCGCAGGTTCAGAAGGCCCACGCGCTTCTGCGGGCGTCCTGCCGGCCGGTATGCATCGTCGGCGGTGGATGCCGCCTCGCGGATGCGGTGGACGAGTTCCGCGAATGGTGCCGGCGTACGCAGGTTCCGGTGGTCAGCACGCTGATGGCCCTGGGCTGCGCGGACCCGAACTATGCCGGTTGGCTGGGCATGCTCGGCATGCACGGCCTGCGTCAGGCGAATCGCGCCGTGCATGAGGCGGACCTGGTGCTGGGGTTCGGAAACCGGTTCGACGACCGCGTGACAGGCGCCACCGACCGCTTCGCCGGCCAGGCGAAGGTGGTCCACATCGACATCGACGCCGCAGAGCTGGGCAAGATTATCCGAGTGGATGTCCCCGTCCATGCGGACCTGAAGTCCGCCTTGACGGCGTGGAATGAGTTGCTGGAGCGCGAGCCGATCGCGCCCAGGTCAGACTGGCAGAAGCAGGCGTCGTCGTACGGCACCGGCCTGATCCGCCGCGAGAGAGGTGAACCCGGCAAGGTGCCGCCCACCGAGGTGCTCGACGAGCTGTTCAGCATCATCGGCTCGTCCGCCATCGTCGCGACGGACGTGGGCCAGAACCAGATGTGGGCCGCCCAGCGATGCCGGGCGGATCACCCGCGCAAGTGGATCACGTCGGGCGGGGCGGGCACCATGGGTTACGGGCTGCCGTCGGCCATGGGGGCCCAGATGGCCTGTCCGGACACGCCGGTGGTGGCCATCGTCGGAGACGGCGGGTTCCAGATGACCCTGGCGGAAATGGCCACGATTCGCCGCATGAACCTGCCCGTGAAAGTGCTGGTGATGGACAACAAGTACCTGGGCATGGTACGGCAATGGCAGGAGATGTTCTTCGACCGGCGGTACAGCGCGGTGGACCTGTCCGACAACCCCGACTTTGCCGCGCTGGCCCGCGTGTATGGCTTTGAGGCTTTCACACTCAGTGAGCGGACAGAGATCCGCGGATGCCTGGAACGCTGGTTGTCGTGCAAGGGCCCGGCACTGCTGCACGCGATCTGTCAGGCGGAAGAAAACGTGTATCCCATGGTTCCCGCCGGGGCCAGCCTGGCGGAAATGGTGGAGGCGCCCCAATGAAGTTGCTTACATTTGCCATCGTGTTGCGTACCATGGCGGCCCTGCCGCGCGTGCTGATGCTCATCGGCCGGCTGGGGGGCGAGGTGACGTACGTGTCTGCCGCCGACGGCCGGGCCAACGTCGTGGTCAAAGCCCCCAAGCGGGCTGCCCATCGCTTTGCGCCGCAGGTGCGGCGGATTGTCGACGTGATCGACCTGACGGAGCTGCACGTCGTGGCCGGTCGCACGCGCGATCAGGCCGAGGCCGAACGGAAACGCAAGCTGGCCTGACAGGCCGATGCGGCGGTCAGGCGGAACTGGATACGCTGCGCACCCTTAGAGAAGAGGAGAACCTGGCGGTGAACGTACTGATGGAAAAAGACGCCGACCTCGGCGTACTCAGAGGAAAGCGGATCGCAATCATCGGGTTCGGATCGCAGGGCCACGCCCACGCCCAGAACCTGCGGGACAGCGGGCACGATGTGGTCGTCGCCGAGCAGCGGGACGCCGCCGTGCGGGCTCGCGTGGAAGCGGCCGGACTGAAGGTGTTCGACACGCCCGACGCGGTGGCCCAGGCCGACGTAGTCATGATTCTGCTGCCCGATGAGTTGCAGAAGGGCATCTACGAAAAGGACATCGCGCCGAACCTCAAGGACGGCGCCTACCTCGCGTTCGCCCACGGGTTCTCCATCCACTTCCAGCGCATCGTGCCGGCGAAGTCGATCAACGTGTTCATGGTCGCCCCCAAGGGGCCGGGGCACCTCGTGCGCCGGCAGTATCAGGCGGGCGGCGGCGTGCCCTGCCTGCTGGCCGTCCACCAGGATCCCTCCGGCGACACGCGGGCCCTGGGGCTGGCGTACGCCTGCGGCATCGGCGGCGGTCGGGCCGGCGTCCTGGAAACCACGTTCAAGGAGGAAACGGAAACGGACCTGTTCGGCGAACAGGCGGTCCTGTGCGGCGGGCTGACGGAGTTGATCCGGGCCGGATTCGAAACGCTGACGGAGGCCGGCTACGCGCCCGAGATGGCCTACTTCGAGTGCGTCCACGAGGTGAAGCTCATCGTGGACCTCATCTACGAGCGCGGCATCACCGGCATGCGTGAATCCATCAGCAACACGGCCGAGTACGGCGACCTGACACGCGGTAAGAAGGTGATCGGCCGGGGGTCGCGCGAGGCCATGAAGCAGATTCTGACCGACATCCAGTCGGGCGAGTTCGCCCGGGAATGGGTGGCCGAATGCGAGGCCGGCAAGCCGAACATGATGGCAATGGCGCAGAAGGAAGTCAACCATCCGGCCGAGGTCATCGGGCGAAGGCTTCGGGCCCTGATGCCGTTCATCCAGGCGGGCAAGTGAACGCCCGGGTCCGCCGACAGCGGGTCTGGCGGGATCGGGTAAGAGCGGAAACCTCCGAGGCGGTACCAGACTGAAGGGAAGTGCCATGAGTGACGATCACGTACGAATCTTCGACACCACGCTGCGAGACGGCGAACAGTCGCCGGGGGCCACGCTGGACGCGCACGACAAGCTCGAGATCGCGCACCAGCTAGCCCGGCTTGGTGTGGACGTGATCGAAGCCGGCTTCCCCGCAGCCTCCCCGGGCGACCTGGCGGCCGTGCAGCGGATCGCCGCGGAGGTCGGTACGGACAAAGGCCCCATCATCGCCGGACTGGCCCGCGCCGTCACGAAGGACATCGACGCCTGCTGGGAGGCCGTACGCGCGGCGAAGAAGCCGCGTATCCACACGTTCATCGCGACGTCGGACATCCATCTCAAGCACAAGCTTCGGATGACCCGCGACGAGGTCGTCAAGCGGGCGCGAGAGATGGTGGCCTACGCCCGCCAGTACGCCGAGGACGTGGAATTCAGCGCCGAAGACGCCAGCCGTAGTGAGCCGGCGTTTCTCTACGAGGTGTTCGCCGCCGTCATCGAGGCCGGCGCGACCACGATCAATGTTCCCGACACCGTGGGCTACTCCGCTCCGGCCGAGTATGAGGAGCTTATCGCCGGGGTGATCGCCCACGTGCCCGGCATCGACCGCTGCATCGTATCCACGCACTGCCACGACGACCTGGGGCTGGCCACCTCAAACACCCTGGCCGGCATCCGGGCCGGCGCCCGACAGGTCGAGGTCACCATCAACGGGCTGGGCGAGCGCGCGGGCAACGCCCCGCTGGAAGAGGTCGTCATGGCGCTGCGCACGCGCCCCACGCTCTTTCCCGTGCGAACCCGCATCGACACCGCGCAACTTACGAGGAGCAGCTACCTGGTGGCCGTCCGTACGGGAATCTCCGTCCCGCCAAACAAGGCCGTGGTGGGCTCCAACGCTTTCGCCCACGAGTCCGGCATTCACCAGGACGGCGTGCTCAAGCACCAGCAGACTTACGAGATCATGAAGCCGGAAGATGTCGGCCTGACCCAGAGCAAGCTCGTTCTCGGCAAGCACTCCGGCCGGCATGCGTTCCGCAACCGCTTGTCCGAGTTGGGCTACGAGCACCTGACGGACGAGCAGGTGAACCGCGCGTTCGACCGCTTCAAGAAGCTCGCAGACAAGAAGAAGCTCGTGACCGAGGCCGACCTCGAAGCCGTCCTCGCCGACGAGTTCTATCAGCCGCCGCAGGTGTTCGTGCTGGAGTCGGTGCATGTGTCTTGCGGGCTGCCGGCGTTGCCAACGGCCAGCGTGTCCATCACCGGGCCGGACGGCGGCTACCAGACGCAGGCCAGCACCGGCACCGGTCCGGTCCACGCCATTTTCACGGCCATCGACCAGATTGTGCCCTTTCAAGTGCAGCTTGACGAGTACATCGTTCATGCAGTCACCGGTGGCATGAACGCCCTCGGTGAAGTGACCGTCCGCGTCCGCACCACCGACGCCGCCCCCCGCATCTTCAGCGGGCACGGGACCGACACGGACATCCTGGTGGCGTCGGCCAAGGCGTACCTGGCGGCACTGAACAAGGTGGCGATGACGGCTGGGTATCAGCCTGCGCAACGCGAGCCCGACGGGAATGCGGATTCCGGCGAGGGGCTGGAGGAAAACGGTGGCTGAGCCATGAGCGTGACGCTGACGGAAAAGCTGTTGGCCAAGGCCGCGGGAAAGCCCCTCGTATCGATGGGGGAAACCGTTCTCGTCGACGTGGACGTGCTGATGACGCACGATGTCTGCGGCCCGGGCACCATCGGAGTCTTCAAACGCGAGTTCGGAGAGAAGGCGCGCGTGTGGGCGCCGGATCGCGTGGTGATTATTCCGGATCACTACATCTTCACGACCGATCCGCGATCGAATCGCAACGTGGACATCCTGCGCGAGTTCGTGCGGGAGCAGGGCATCCGGCATTTCTACGACGTGATTGACGATCCGAACGGCCTCTGGCGTTTTGACCCCTCCAAGGGGCCGCTGGCCGCCCAGTTCGGCTCCCGGTACGCCGGCGTGTGCCACATCGCGCTCGTCGAGAAGGGTCACACCCGGCCGGGCGAGGTGCTGGTGGGCACGGATTCGCACACGTGTACGGCCGGTGCCTTCAACGCATTCGCCACGGGAATCGGCAACACGGACGCGGCGTTCGTGCTGGGCACCGGCAAGATTCTGCTGCGGGTGCCGGAGACCATGCGGTTCCTGCTGGACGGGACGCTGCGTCCGGGCCTGATGGCCAAGGACGTCATTCTGCACATCATCGGCGAGATCGGATTCGACGGCGCGACGTATCGCGCCATGGAGTTCGGCGGGGATGGTGTGGGCAGTCTGGACATCGACGATCGCATGACCATCGCCAACATGGGCGTGGAAGCCGGGGCCAAGAACGCCATCTTTGAAGCCGACGCGCAAACGACGGCGTTTGTAGACGCCCGCATGAAGGAACACGGGACGACTCGGCCGTACGAGGCTGTCTCGCCGGACGCCGGGGCGAAATACGTCAGCACGCTTCGGGTGGATCTGGCCGAGCTGGAGCCGACGGTGGCCGTACCGCCCGATCCAAGCCGGCGTGCCGCCGCCCGCGACCTGAAGGACGTGAGGCTCGATCGCGCCTACATCGGTTCATGCACCGGCGGCAAGGTGAGCGACTTCCTGGCGTTCGCGAGGATCGTGGGGGGCCGGCGGGTGAAGATCGACACATTCGGGGTACCGGCCACGCCCGCGATCGTGGCATCTCTCAAGGAGACTCGGCTCGACGGCAGATCGGTGTGGGACATTCTGCTGGACGCGGGCGTGCGTATGACCGAGAACCCCGGGTGCGCCGCGTGCCTTGGGGGTCCGGCCGACACGTTCGCGCGGATGAACGAGCCGATGAAGTGCATCAGCACGACGAACCGGAATTTTCCGGGCCGAATGGGCCACCCGGACGGGCAGGTGTTCCTGGCCAGCCCGTACACGGTGGCCGCGTCGGCCCTGGCGGGGCACGTGGCGGATCCGCGTGACTACTTGCAGTCCTGAGCGTGATGGGAGCCTGACCATGGGTAGAGCGATCATCGGCGGCAAGGCATACGTCGTGGGTGACAACATCGACACGGACCAGATCATCCCGGCGCAGTATCTGTCTCTGGTCCCCACCATCCGTGAGGAATACGAGCGGCTCGGCGGGTACGCCCTCAGCGGGCTGCCGGTGGAGCGGTATCCCCAGCGGCTGACGGAAGCGGGCCGGGTGCCCTGTCCGTACCGCGTGATCATCGCGGGCCGGAACTTCGGCTGCGGTTCTTCGCGAGAGCACGCGCCCATCGCCCTGGGCGCCGCGGGCATTCGCGTGGTGATTGCCGAGTCCTTCGCCCGCATTTTCTTCCGGAACTGCCTGGCCACCGGGGAGCTGTATCCGATCCAGAGCAGCTACCGGCTGAACGACGGCTTCGAGACCGGAGACATCGTGGAGGTGGACCTGCGCACCACGACGTTGCGAGGGGCGAACTCTTCCTGCGGATACCCCCTCAAACCGCTCGGCGAGGCGGAGAAGGTTGTGGCCGCCGGGGGTCTCTTCCATTACGCCCGCAGAACCGGCCTGGTCCGGGAAAGGAGCGAGGCCTCGTGATCGAGTTCTACGACACCACGCTTCGCGACGGTACGCAGGGCGAGGGGATCAATCTCACGGTCCAGGACAAACTGCGGATCACCCAGTTGCTTGATGATTTCGGCGTTCACCTGATCGAAGGCGGCTGGCCGGGCTCGAACCCCAAGGACGTGGAGTATTTTGAGCGGGTGCGCTCGCTGAAGCTGTCGCACGCCCGCATTGCGGCGTTCGGCAGCACCTGCCGGCCTTCCCTGCAACCCGGCGACGATCCGAACCTGCAGACGTTGCTGGCCGCGGAGACCCCGGTTGCCACGATCTTCGGCAAAGCCTGGATCCGTCACGTCACGCATGTGCTGCGTACGGACCGCGACAACAACCTGCGGCTGGTGGAGCAGAGCGTGGCGTTTCTGAAAGGCGCGGGCCGGCGCGTCATTTTCGATGCGGAACATTTTTTCGACGGGTTCTTTGCGGACCCCGACTATGCCCTGGCAGTGCTCCGCGCCGCGGCGAACGGCGGGGCGGACACGTTCGTGCTGTGCGACACGAACGGCGGCATGATGCCCTGGCAGGTTCGGGAGGCGGTGGGCCGGGTGCGGCAGGAGTTGACGGTGCCTCTGGGCATCCACACGCACAACGACGGCGGTTGTGCCGTCGCGAACTCGATGGTTGCCCTCCACGCCGGCTGCACGCATGTCCAGGGTACGATCAACGGCATCGGTGAACGATGTGGAAACGCGAACCTCTGTTCCATCATGGCCAACGTGGAGATCAAGGCCGACCAGTCCTCCCTCCCGGCGGGCCGTCTGGCTCGCCTCACGGAGCTGGCGCGGCACGTGGCGGAGATCGCGAACTATGCCTTGCCGGCGGGTGCGCCGTACGTCGGCCGCAGCGCGTTCGTACACAAGGCGGGCGTACACGTCTCGGCGATTCAACGGGACGAAGGCGCCTACGAGCACTGCTCTCCGGCATGCGTCGGCAACCAGACCCGCGTACTGGTCTCCGAGCTGTCCGGCCGTGGCAACCTGGAGCGCAAGGCGGGCGACTTCGGCCTGGGAGACGGCACCGGCGGCGATCACCGCGAGCTGCTGACGCGGATCAAGGAGCTGGAGAACCAGGGCTTCGCGTTCGAGGCGGCGGAGGCGTCCGTGGAGCTGATGATGCGACGCGAACGCCCGGACTACCGGCCCTTCTTCGAGCTGATGGACTTTCTCGTGGTGGTGGAGCACCGCGAGGGCCGCGGGCACCTGGCCGAGGCGAACGTCAAGATTCGCGTGGGCGACCACGAGCACCATACGGCTGCCGGCGGCGTCGGCCCGGTGGGCGCGCTGGACCTGGCCCTGCGAAAGGCACTGGGCGACGCGTACCCGCAGATTGAAGGATTCCGCCTGGTGGACTACAAGGTACGCATTCTGGACAGCAGCCAGGCCACGAAGGCGACCACGCGAGTGATGATCGACACCAGCGACGGCGTGCAAACCTGGTCCACCGTTGGCGCCTCCCGCAACATCATTGAGGCGAGCTGGCAGGCGCTATACGACAGCTTCGAGTACGGCCTGATCCGCGCGGGTTTGCACGGCCCCGACGACGCGGCTTATTCCTGCGAGACCCGTGTGTCGCCCGCCCGCTGAACATGGGAGGGTCCGCTTCGGCGGTCCGGTGAAGCCATCGATGAACCACACGATTACACGACTCGCCGGCGACGGCATCGGCCCCGAAGTTGTCCGAGAGGCCGGCAAGGTGCTGGAGGCGGCGGCGCGTCGGTTCGGCCGGTCCTTGCGTTTTCAGGACGCCCTCATCGGCGGGATCGCCATCGAGGAAACCAAGTCGGCCCTTCCCGAGGAGACGGTCCGGCTCTGCAGAGCCGCGGACGCTGTTCTGCTGGGCGCCGTCGGCGGCCCGAAATGGGACGACCCGCACGCGGCGGTGCGCCCGGAGCAGGGGCTGCTGGGCATTCGCAAAGCGCTGGGCCTGTTCGCCAACCTGCGGCCTGTTCGCGTACACCCGGCCCTGGCGGCTGCCAGTCCGCTCAAAGCGGAGCTAGTGGCGGGTGTGGATCTGCTGGTCATGCGGGAGCTGACCGGCGGGCTGTACTTCGGCGAGCGCGGCAGGCGAAAGGACCCCAGCGGCGAGGTGGCTTTCGACACCATGATCTACAGCACGGGCGAAATCGAGCGAATCGCCCGCCACGCTGCTGAGGCTGCCCGCGGACGTTCGGGTCGGCTCACGTCCGTGGACAAGGCAAACGTGCTGGAATCGTCGCGCCTCTGGCGGGCGACTGTAACGCGGGTGGTGACGGAGGAATACCCGAATGTGAAGCTGGACCACGTGCTGGTGGATGCCGCGTCCATGTTCCTCATCCAAAAGCCCGGGCGATTTGACGTGATGGTCACCGAGAACATGTTCGGCGACATCCTGACCGACGAGGCGTCCGTGCTGGCGGGGTCGATGGGGTTGCTCCCCTCTGCGTCGCTGGGGGAGGGCACGCTCGGGCTCTACGAGCCCATCCACGGCTCTGCGCCGGATATTGCCGGCAAAGGGATCGCCAACCCGATCGGCACGATCCTCAGCGCCGCCATGATGTGCCGCTATTCGCTGGAGTGGCCGGAGGCGGCCGAGACCATCGAGTCGGCCGTCGACCGCGTGATTGCCGAGGGCGCCCGGACGGCCGACCTTGTTGCCCCGGGCCAGACGCCGATCAGTACTTGTGAGATGGGCGACCGGATCGCGGCCGCCGTATCGGAACAGTGACGGAAGCGGCCCGGGCGATCGCCATCGTCCGGATCGTCTTGCGGACGGATGCACAACCATGCGCTCTGACTGGATCAAACGTGGCCCGCAGAGGGCCCCTCATCGCAGCCTGCTCAAGGCCACGGGCAACTACAGCGATGCCGATCTGGACAAGCCGTTCATCGCCATCGCCAACAGCTACGTGGACATCGTCCCCGGGCACGCGCACCTCGACAAAGTGGGTCAGTTCATCAAGGAATGCGTTCGCGAGGCCGGGGGTGTGCCGTTCGTATTCAACACGATCGGCGTGGATGACGGCATCGCCATGGGCCACCGTGGCATGAAGTTCTCTCTGCCTTCCCGCGAGCTCATCGCCGATGCGGTGGAAACCATGGTGGAGGCCCACTGCTTTGACGGTCTGCTCTGCATCCCCAACTGCGACAAGATCATCCCCGGCATGCTCATGGCGGCCGCCCGGTGCAACATCCCCACCCTGTTCGTCTCCGGCGGCCCCATGGAAGCGGGGCGGACCGCCGACGGCAGGAAGGTCGATCTGATTTCCGCCTTCACGGCCGTCGCCGGTCATGCCAGGGGCGAGGTCTCCGAGGTTCAACTGCTCGACATCGAGAACAACGCCTGCCCGACGTGCGGATCGTGCAGCGGCCTGTTCACCGCCAACAGCATGAACTGCCTGTGCGAGGCCCTGGGCGTCGCGCTGCCCGGAAACGGCACCGTTCTGGCGACCAGCGTCGATCGGATTGAGTTGTACCGCCAGGCCGCCCGCCGCATCGTGGAACTGGTGCGTGAGGATCTCAAAGCCCGCGACGTGCTGACCCTGCCCGCGTTTGACAATGCCATGGTGCTGGACATGGCCATGGGCGGGTCCACCAATACGGTGTTGCACATTCCGGCCGTTGCCCATGAGGCCGGAATCACTTATGACCTGGCCCGCATCAATGACCTGTCCCAACGAACGCCGACCCTCTGCAAAATCGCGCCGTCGCCCGGCAAGAACGGCCGGATGTATCACATGGAGGATTTGCAGGCCGCCGGCGGCATTATGACGCTCATGGGCGAGCTCGTCCGGGGGACGGCGGGACTGATCGACGGAAGTTGCCGCACCGTCACCGGCCGGACCCTGGCCGAGAACATCGCCGCGCACGACATCCGCGCCGCGGGTCAGCCCGTCCAGGCCAAGGGCCTTGCCTCTGCCGGTCGTATCGACCCATCGGCGAAGGGCTGGGCGGATCAGATTCGGGCGGCCGCGCTGCGCCGCAAGCCGCTGGATGCGGTTGACGATCACCAGGGCCCGCTCGTGCTGGCTGCCATCGCGGAGGGCGCGTTCGATCCGTACGACTGCGTTCGTACCGTGGAGAACGCCCACTCCCCCGAAGGCGGGCTTGCCATCCTCAACGGCAACCTCGCCCCCGACGGGTCGGTGGTGAAGACGGCGGGCGTGGACCCGAACATGCTGGTCCACAGAGGACCGGCCGTCATCTTCGAGTCGCAGGAGGCGGCCTGTGAGGGCATCCTGGCCGGCCGGGTGAAGGCCGGGGACGTGGTGGTCATTCGCAACGAAGGACCCAGAGGGGGTCCGGGGATGCAGGAGATGCTCGCACCCACGAGCTACATCAAGGGCGCCGGACTGGGCGACAAGTGCGCTCTGATCACGGACGGGCGGTTTTCCGGGGGCACGGCCGGCGCTTGCATCGGTCACATTTCGCCTGAAGCCGCCGCCGGTGGTCCGATCGGCCTGTTGGAAAACGGCGACATCATCGAGATTGACATTCCCCAGCGCCGACTGGACGTCCGGCTGGGCGACGACGAACTGGCCCGGCGCCGCGCCGGGTACAAGCCGCCGGAGCGCAAACTCACCGGCTGTCTGGCGAAATACGCATCCATGGTGACATCCGCGACCACGGGGGCCGTGCTCAAGTACTGATCGCAGCGGCGGTGCGCAGGCGTGCGAAATGCCTACTCACCCGGAGATTCGGTCGAGATTTGCTGTAGCAGCGCCTCGACGGCTTCCTGAATGTCGACCCGCAGAACGATTGCATATCCACGGCATTGGGCGCTCTCAGGATGGCCGGACACGGCCACATTCAGGCCGATCAGGTCTCCTTCGGTATTCAGGAGCGCGCCGCCGCTGAAACCCGGTTCGATCCGCGTCGTGCTTTCCATGAGGTGCTCGTACAGCCGCGTACGCTGCCGATCAAGTGCCCGTTGCAGGGAAACCTCCATATGCGTGATCACGCCGTGCCGCACCGGGTCAGACTCACGGAAGCTGGGCCCGCCTATCGCCACCACCAGATCGCCCCGTTGCGGCTCCTGGTCGGCCATGCGCAACGCGGGCAGGTCGCCCGCGTTGATCTTCAGAATGGCCAGGTCGAGAAGTGGGTGGACGACGGTACGGATCACCGGGTGCGACGTCCCATCATCCATCGAGACCGTGATGACGCGGGCGTTTCGGATGACGTGCTCGTTTGTGAGAATCAGGCCGTCGGAGCCGATAACCACGCCGCTTCCGGTGGAGGGACGGGCGGCGTCGCGCGCTGCACCGTGCGCGGGGGCCGTCGTGGCGAGCCGGGCGGTCCCCACGTGAATGTCCACCACGGCAGGCAGGGCCTGCATGGCGGCGACCCGGGCCTGCAGGCTATCGGACGGGTCGGATGTCCATGCGTTCAGAAGGTCGGCATCCGCGGCGCGATTGGCGTCCGCCGCGCGGCCGGAGAGACGTTGCGGCCATGGGCTGGAGTGTGGATGTGTCGGCGTTGACGGTACGCAACCGGCCACCGCCGTCCACACGAGGAATGAGCAAGCGAGAAGCCTTCGCATAAAGCGTGCCCCCAACCGACTCGGGTTGCGGTGCTCCGCTTCAATGTACGATACAGGCCGGAAGAGTGAGGAGGGCGTAACTTGCCAGGCACGCCGGTGAAACGTCTCATAATACGGATGCTTTCGGACGATTCCCTTCGCCAGGAAGGAGCTCTGATGCCGGGCCGTTGCCAGCGACGTAGGCGGCGCCCACCCCGACGGGTTGAAGGTTTGCAGTCAGCGGCGCGAGACCCTGGCTGCAGGCCCGCGCGGCTGTGGCGCTGTCTGCCTGTGGCGGCCATTGTCGGCGGTCGGGGCTCCTGGCCCCTCTTGCCGCGTGCGTGCGGAGATCGAGATCAGTTATCGGAAACCGGCGGAGGCCAGAGACGGTCGGTCCGTTCCTCGGTCCGGGCGCGGGCCACGACCTCCTCGAGCCGGTGCAGAACGATTTGTATCCGTTCCCGGACGTCCGCGGTCTCCAGTATCTGCTGTTTGACTGGGTACGCCTCCGGCGCAATGAAGTAAAACGCGATGGTATCCACGAGCGCCTCGATGGATCCGCGTCCGGCGAAGACCTGCTCCAGCGCGTGTGGGTCCGCGATGCCCAACTCCGTGGCCTCACCGAGGACGCGGCGCAGGTCGTATCGGGACTGATCCGCTTCATCCGGCTCCGGAAGCCGGCCGGGCCCCATCGAGGCCAGGACCGCGCGCCGGTACGGCCCCGTTGCGTCCTCCAGACGAATCTGCGCACGCGTGCGGCCCAGCAGGATCAGGTTGAATCGGCCGTCCTCCAACGGCTCGTGCTGAAGCACCGTGCCGACACACACGATTGGGTGGATGGCGGCCTGGTTCGTGTGGTACAGCGGTTCATAGCCCGGACGCAGCAAGGCCATGGCCAGGTGCCGATCGGAGGGCTCGTGATCCAGCAGGTCGAGCATCATGCGCCGGTACCGCGGCTCGAAAATGTGCAGCGGCAACAGCCCACCGGGCAGCAGTACGCAGTTGGGCAGCGGGAACACCGGCAGGGCCTGCTCCCAGATCTGGTCATCCAGCTCGTCCATTACCCGGGATGATAGTCGCCGGTCGAACGATCGACCAGCACGACTGGCTGCGCGGGGCGCGCGGAGGTCAGCTCTGGGCGGACCGGTAGACGGCCAGTGCGGAAGGGAAGGGGCTGAGGGCGCGTTCGAAGATGCCCAGCGAATACGCAATCGTCATGCCGTAATTGGTGATCGGCACGCCGGCGGCCCGGCAGGCGAGAATCCGGGAGAGCATCTCGCGGCGGTTCCAGACGCACGCCCCGCAGTGGATGATGAGGCGGAAGGGGGTCACATCCGCCGGGAAATCGTGTCCCTGCACCGTCGTGAACGCGAGCTTGCCGCCGACGTACTGCGTCAGCCACCGCGGAATCTTCACTCGTCCGATGTCCTCCGCGATCGGGTGGTGGGAACACGCCTCGGCGATGAGCACGGGGTCTCCTGGTCGCAGCCGGTCGATCGCCAGGGCGCCCCGGACGAACTCCGACAGATCGCCCCGGTACCGGGCGAACAGAATCGAGAACGACGTGAGTCGCACCTCCGGTGGGGTATCGGCCGCCACTTTCAGGAACGCCTGCGAGTCCGTGACCACCAGCGCGGGCGGCCGGTTGAGACGCGTGAGGGCGTCGCGAAGCTCTCGCTCCTTGACCGCCAGGGCGCACGCGTCGTTGTCCAGCAGATCGCGGATGGTCTGCACCTGCGGAAGAATTAGCCTCCCCTTGGGGGCTTCCTTGTCAATGGGCACGACCAGCACCACCAGATCACCCGGGGCCACCAGGTCGCCCACGATGGCAGGGGCGTTGATGAAGTCGTCCGGGACGGTTTGAATCAGCGCGGCCCGCAGATCGAGCACGCCTTCGCCCCGGCTGGCGACCATCCGCACGCACGGGACCTTTTCGGCGGTGAGCGTGTCGATCCGCTCGTCCGGCGGCGACCACAGGTCTGTCTTGTTGAAGACCGCGATGACGGGCGTGCCCCGCGCCCGAAGCGTCTCCAGCACGCCCTGCTCGAAGGGTCCCCATCCGCCCTGATCGCAGACAATCAGCCCGACGTCCGTTCGCTCAAACACCTTTCGCGTGCGCTCGACCCGCATGGACCCCAGGTCACCCGCGTCATCGATACCGGCGGTGTCGATGAACAGAACGGGGCCAATGGGGAGCATCTCCATCGGCTTCTCCACCGGGTCGGTCGTGGTGCCGGCCACGTCCGAGACGATGGACACGCTCTGTCGCGTGATCGCATTGAGCAGCGACGACTTTCCGACGTTTCGCCGGCCGAACAGGCCGATGTGCAGCCTCATGCCCTTGGGTGCGGCCTGGGTCATCTCTGCTGCTCTCCCGGCGAGCCAAGCCTCGTGACCGACCCTGCGGAGACGAGTCGGTCGAACTGCTCCGCGGTCAGCAATCCTTCGCCAATCGCGGTATCGCGCACGCTGCGGTCGGCTTCCCTGGCTCGCACGGCCAGCCGGGCAGCCGAATCGTAACCCAAGAGGTCCACCAGCGCCGTGACGGCGGCGGTCGAGTTCTCCACGTGCCGGCAACATCGCGCCTCATTCGCCTCCAGACCCTCGATACAGAGGCGGCGCAGAAGCGAACAAGCCCGGGTCAGCAGGTCGAGGCTGCTCAGCAGGCTGTCGGCGACCAGCGGCATGAACGGATTGAGCTCCAGGCTGCCCAATCCGCACGCGGTGGCGATGGCCTGGTCATGGGCCATGACTATGAGAGCCGCCTGCGACACCGCCTCGGGGATGACCGGGTTGACCTTGCCCGGCATGATGGACGAACCGGCCTGCCGCGGCGGCAACCGCAGTTCACCCAGCCCGGCGTCGGGTCCGGACGACAGCAGCCGCAGGTCGCCGGAGACCTTGAGCAGATTGGCCGCGCACGCTTTCAGAAGGCCGCTGACCTCGACGAACACGTCGGCATTCTGGGTGGCCTCCACCAGGTTCTCCGCCCGGGCCAGCCCCAGGCCGGTGATCTCACGCAACACCTCGACCACACCGAAGATGAAGGCCCGCGGGGCCCCCAGCCCGGTCCCAACGGCCGTCCCGCCCAGGTTGACCACGCGCAGCCGCTCCTCGCACTTGTAGATCCTCCATCGGTCGCGACCGAACGCCTCGGCATAGGCCGCCATCTCCCGGCCCAGCGTGATCAGGACCGCGTCCTGCAACTGCGTCCGTGCGATCTTGACGACGTGGGCGAACTCCTTTTCCTTGGCTTGGAACGTTTCGACCAGCAGGGTCAGTTCTCGCTCGAGTTCGCGAATGCCCTGGATGGCGGCCACCCGCAGAGCGGTTGGATACGTATCGTTGGTCGATTGATGGCGATTTATGTGGTCCAGCGGGCTGATGGTCTCGCACTCTCCCGGGTTGCGGCCGAGCAGTTGCAGCGCCCGGTTCGCGAGCACTTCATTGACGTTCATGTTGGTGGAGGTCCCGGCCCCGCCCTGAAGGGCGTCGACACAAACGTGATCGTCCAACCGGCCGAGCATCATCTCCTGGCAGGCGCTCTCGATGGCTTGTGCCAGGGCATCGTCCCAACAGCCCAGTTCCCGATTGGTTCGGGCGCAGGCAAGCTTGACCGCCCCGTACGCACGGATAAGGCGAGCATGCACCGGTCGGAGGGCTAGCGGAAAATTCTCCATCGCCCGCAGGGTATGGATGCCGTGAAGGGCGTCGGACGGCAGGTTGCGTGTTCCGAGCGAATCGTGTTCCACGCGCTGGGCCATACTTCTGTTCCCCTGCGCCGTTCAGAAATACAGATCGTGCTCGCCGTTCTGTTCAATCCGGCGCAGGCGATCCGCCAGCTCGGCCTTGGCTGCCCCCTCCGGCATGGCCGCGAGTTCCTGCTCGATGAGCCGTTGGCCGGCCGCCTTCGTCTCCGGAGATGCGTAGTCCGTCAGGTACTCCATGAGAGTGGTCAGCCCGTTGGGCGTGCAGAATCTCTTGATGAAGCCCGGGATGGCGAATTCCATGAAGTGCTCGCCCGTCCGCCCCAGCCGATAGCAGGCGGTGCAGAAGCTGGGCAGGTATCCGTCCACCAGCAACTCACGCATCACTTCGTCCAGCGACCGGATGTCGCCGATCTGGAACTGCTCACGCTCCATGCACTGGGCGTCGCCGGCCTCGGTGTAGCCGCCGATCTCGATGCGCGTGCCGGCGTCCATCTGCGAGACGCCGAACTCCATGACCGTTCGGCGAACGTCCGCATTCTCCCGAGCGGTGAGAATGAGCCCCGTGTAGGGAACGGCCAGCCGCAAGATGGCGATCAGCCGCTTGAAGTCGTGATCGTTCACGAAGTATTGCGGATTTAACGCGACGCCCGAGGCGGGGCGCAGTCGCGGGAAGCTGACGGTGTGAGGCCCGGTGCCGTACCTCTGCTGGAGGTGTCGGGCGTGCGTCACCAGGCCCAGCACCTCAAATCGCCAGTCATACAGGCCGAACAGCACGCCGATCCCCACGTCGTCAATGCCGGCCTCCTGGGCGCGGCAGAGGGCGTCCAGCCGGTAGAGGTAGTTGCCCTTACGCGTGTTGGCCGGGTGGTGTCGCCCGTACGTTTCGTGGTGGTATGTTTCCTGGAAGATCTGGTACGTGCCGATGCCCGCTTCGTGGACCCGGCGGAATCCTTCCACGTCCATCGGCGCGGCGTTGATGTTGACCCGTCGGATTTCGCCGGTGCCGTGACGCGTGGCGTAGACCGTGCGGACGCACCGGGCGATGTGGTCCGCGCCATATCGCGGATGCTCGCCGAACACGAGGATAATCCGCTTGTGCCCCTTGTCCTCCAGCGCCCGCACCTGCCGGCGAATCTCCTCCTCGTCCAGCGTGCGGCGGACCACCTCGCGATTCGACCGCTTGAACGCGCAGTAGAGGCAGTCGTTCACGCAATCGTTGCCGATGTAGAGCGGGGCGAACAGCACGATCCGGTTGCCGTACACCTCACGCTTCAAACGACGGGCGGCGTCAAATACTAGGGCAATGCTTTCCGGATCGTCCGCACGCAGCAGAACGGCGGTTTGTTCGGCTGTCAGCGCCTCCTTCGCCAGGCTGCGATCGATGACGGCGCGAACGAGTCCCGGGTCCGGCGGCTGCGGACGGAGCAGGCCCTCCAGATCGCGGTCATGGATGAAGTCAACCGCATCGCGGCTGAGACTGAGCTGTGGCAGAATTCCCATCGTCAATTTCGTCATGTCTTCCGGGACGCCGCTGTCCGGCGGCGAAGGTAGTTGGCTGAGTCTCCCCGCCCCTGCCCGATCCGACGGCCCAAGCGAATTATACCGTGCTCGAAGCCATCGAGACACTTGGGCTGCGCTTCCTGTATGCATGCTTTTTCCGGATAGATGTCGTACCGACTGCGATACACCGCCGGCGTCAGGTTGGGCATCACCACGTTCCCACCACGCGTCAGCCCGAGTTCCATGCCGTTACGGCGGTTCAGTGTTGCCAGGGCCGTCGTGGCGGGAATGTTCGCCGCCGGACAGATCCGCCGCGCCAGCGCCATCACCTTGCAGGTCATCTCCTCGTCGTTTGGCACCTGATTGCAGACCTGAAACCGGCCTGCCTCCTGTCCAAGCGGCGTGGCCGGATGGGGGATGAATGGCCCCACGCCGATCATGTCCAGATCCAGCCGCGCGAACCACTCGAGGTCGTCGGCCAGATCCTCGAACGTCTGGCCCGGAATGCCGATCATGACCCCGCTGCCGATCTCATATCCCAGTTCACGCAACTGCCCCAGCAGGGCGATCCGGTCCGACGGTCGCCCGGGCAGTGACGGGTGGACCGCCGCGTAGAGCTGGGCGTTGGACGTTTCGAATCGCAGCAGGTAGCGATCGGCGCCCTCGGCCCGCCAGGCCGCCAACTCTTCCACGCTTCGTTCGCCGAGGCTGAGTGTGACGGCCAGCCGAGTCTCCGCCTTGATCCGTCGAATGATCCCTGCAACGAAGTCCTCGGTCAGCCCGGGATCCTCGCCCGACTGGAGCACCACGGTCCCATATCCGAGGTCAGTGGCGAGCCGGGCGCCGGCGAGGATCTCCTCTGCCGTCATGCGGTAGCGGGGCAGATCGCGGTTGGGGGCCCGCAACCCGCAGTACAGGCAGTGTCGCACGCAATGGCTGGAGGTTTCCAGCAGCCCCCGCAGGTGTACCTCGTCGCCCACTTGCTGCCGGCGCACGGCGTCCGCCTGTCCCCAGAGCCATCCAAGCCGCTCGGGGTCTGTCTCTGTAAGCCATTGCAGCAGCTCAGCGCGGTTCATGAGGTTCCGGATGTTGTATGGCCTTCCGGTTCGCAATGCACGTTGCAAGGGGCGTCAAGCCGGGGCCTGGAGCGAGGTCCATGCAGGCGTCCCTGTGAGTGCGTTCACGTTGTGAAACCATTCACAGTGTAGCTGCGGTGGCAGAAGGTGTCAAGTGGCCGGGTGGCCGTTTGGGTGGAACCGGTCAGGCGGTGTGTTTGGCGCGGAACGCCTGCCACGCGGGGCAGGCGCTGGGATCCACGCAGCACACGTCCCGGATGTACTCATAGTACACGTTTGGCGGGTCGCCGTGCTCGGCACGGAGCGGGCATTTCAGGCTGATGCGGGGGCGTGTCTTGCGGAGTTGCCCCACGATCAGCGACTGGATGTACACCTGGTTCTTGCCGGCCACGCACCTCATACGCCGGTTGAGTTCGGCCTCGAGTTCGGTGAGGTTGGACTCGGACTCCTCTGGGGTGATGGGCGGCTGTTGGCCACGGGAATCGACGTCCGTCTGCAGGGCACGGCTGATTGCCTGCTCGAGTACGGGGGGCTCCACGGGGTATTCAAGGAAAGCGGAAGCCCCGAGCTTCATGACGGCGGGCTGCATCAGGCCGGAGCCGGCCATGCCGATGACGATCGTTGGGACGGAGACGTGGCTTCGCTTCATGGCGCGCAGCAGCTCCAGTCCGTCCTTCTTATGCACGTCGAGTCCGACGATGATGAGCCGGGGGCGCTGCTTGTTGATGGCGCTGATGCCCTTGGAGAGATCGCTGACCGACTGCACCTCATGGTGCGGGGAGGCGCCGGCCTCCAGTGCCTTCCGTGCGGAACGGTCTCCGTGGATGATCAGGATGCGAGCCATGGCCGTTGCTCCAGGCAAATCGTGTGGAGTCGCATCGGGTCGAAGCTGTCGACGCCGCGCCAGCTACCCTGCAGATGGTAGCGCGGCAGCCCGGTGGGATCAAATGGGGCGCGGATGCGCAAGGGGGGACGCGGGTCGCCGCGGCGGATTGGCAGCGATGGGCCGGGAGCCGGGCCGCGGGTTTTGCCCGCCGGAGGTTCGTGGGGTATAAACAGTAGGGTGGTACCAGCGACGGCTGAGCGCTGTCGCGGCACGTCCAGTCTTCCGCCGGTGTGCATTGTGCGATGTCGAACGACGAGGTGATCATCGTCGCCTGTCCCTCCTGCTCGCAGAAGTACCGTGTGCCGGAGGCGCAGATCGGACAGAGGGCCGTCTGCAGGAAGTGCGGCGAGTCGTTTCGCATCGCGGTCGATTCCCCGATCGACGAGGACACGTTGTTCGGCTGGGTCATGGAGGATTCGGACGGCTCCAGTGAAAGCGTCATGGGCAGCTCCTCCATTTTCGGCTCGACGGCGGCGGAGCCGCCGCGCCCGCGTCGAGCCGCGGTGCCTTCCACCCCTCGCATTCACCTGGCGGAGCTGAACGACGAAGGGGCCCATTTCGCGTTTCCCGCCTCCTTGCTCACGGACGTGGGTGTGCGGGAGTCCTTCCCGCTCTATTGCGTCCACTGCATGCGCCGGGAGAATCTGAACGTGCAGCTTCTGGTCTGGGCCGACGTCCTCCCGGCAGAGCAGCGCGGAGCGGCCATGCAGGCGGAGCGGCAGACCGTCCGGCCCCTGGCGTACCTGCGTCGGGAGCACGGGTCGAAATGGGTGGACACGGTCGTCGCCGCGACCCGATTCCCGGCCCCGTTCGACCAGCCCTTTGCCTACTTCGTGTGCGGCGAATGCCGGTCTTCGCCGCCGGTCGCCTGCCACGTCGCTCGGGAACAGTCGATTGTCACCTGTCGGGTTGTTCTGGCGAACCTGAGCCTGGCGGTGGATTTCTTCCGCAGCAATGGCGGGCGGGACACGCCGTCGTATCGCCGCCTGCTTATGGCCGGCCGGCAACAGCGGGATCGCCAGTGGACGGCTCTCTCCGTGGACGTGCGGGCACGCGTCTCGAAGTGGTTTGCCCTGCACGAGGGCGAGCAGTTCCTCGGGTACTTCGCCGATCGAACGGGAGGTCGACCGGTGACGGGGGATGAGGGGCTCGTACTGACGGACCGGCGCATTGTGCATAGGTCCGGGCATGCGCTTCGCGAGTTCTTTCTCGTTCGCGGCGGGATCCTGGAGGTGCAGGCCGACCCCAAGTGGGCGGTGGTGACGGTGCGGCAGGGCAAGGAGGCGGCCGCCAGCCTGACGGTCGCGCCGCTGTATGCGGGCAGCATGGCGAAGTCGCTGCAGGCGCTTCAGCAGCCCTGGACCATCCGGGCGCGCGTGAGCGGCCCGGGCTCAAGCGGGTGAGGACTCGGCCGTTGTGATTCCTCTTCCCACCAGGCGGGTGCGGAATCAGGCCTTGGCCGTGACGCGCTGGCCCTTCTGCATCAGCTTCGCGATGGCCTGCGGGATCTTGTCCAACGACACCTGATGATCAATGCAGCCGGTGGCCATGGCCGCCTTCGGCATGCCATAGACCACGCAGGTTTCCTCGTCCTGAGCGATCGTCCAGCCTCCCGCCCGGCTCATGAATTGGAGTCCGGCCGCGCCGTCGCTGCCCATGCCGGTCAGAATGACGCCCACCGCCCGCGGTCCGCAGGTGCGGGCCGCCGACTCGAACATTACGTCCGCCGACGGCCGGTGGCCGGAGACTTTCGGCCCGGCATCGAGTTGAACCGAAAGGTGGATGCCGCAGCGCACAAGCTTGAGGTGGGAATGGCCCGGCGCGACGAGCACAGTGCCCGGTTCCGGAACGTCGCCGTGTGTTGCCTCCCGCACGTTCATGGCGCACAGGCCGTCGAGGTGTTTGGCGAACGACGGGGTGAATTCCGGCGGCATATGCTGCGTGATGAGGATGGGCGGGAAATCGCTCGGGAACGCCGGGAGCATTTTGGCCAGGGTGGGCGGCCCGCCGCAACTGACGCCGATGGCCACTGCCCAGCCTCTGGCCTGACTGGGCGGGAGAGACGGTGCGGAACTGGACGATCGCGTGGTGCGAACGATGGGCTTGCGCCCCTTCGCGCGGTAGGCCCCAACGATTTTCTCATACAGTTCCTTACGGAATTCGGTCTTGGCCGCGATGCCCTTGGTGGGCTTGGAGACGTAGTCGAAGGCGCCGCGTTCAAGCGCGTCGAACGTGATCCGGGCGCCTGCCTGGGTCAGTGTCGAGACCATCAGGAAGGACACCGGCACCTTGCCCGCCGCGCGATCGAGCACCTGGATGCCGTTCATCCGGGGCATCTCGACGTCCAGCGTGACGACGTCCGGGCGCAGTCGGGAGATCATCTGCAGCCCTTCCACGCCGTCGCGTGCGACGCCCACCACCTCGACTTCCGGGTGGCCCGCCAGGGCTGCCTTGATGACAGTCTGAACGAAGCTGCTGTCGTCGACGACGAGCACTCGGATTCGGGGACCGGCCATGGTGCAGTCTCTCAGTTGCCGTGCCTGGTCGCGCTGGAAAGGTTCCCGAGCGGCTCAGGTCGCGTTCTATGGCTCGCTGGCGGGCGGGGTCACCGGTCGGCCGACCAGGGCGTCCGTGAACCGCAGGCCGACGTACCGGACGGAGCCGTCCCGGCCTTCGTGCCGGACCTCCGCATTGATCTCGAACCGCGTCTCGCCCAGGTCGAATCGCAGTCGCACGACCTCGCCCAGCCGCAACGGCGGGTCCACCATCAGGCGAACGCCGTCCTCCGACACGTCCACAAGCGTGGCCTTCGTCGGGGACCGGTGCGTCGCGCCGACGGTGACAGGAATGCCGTGCAAGACGGCCTGCCGACGCTCAAACTGCCGACGTTCCATGCCATCGGGCGGCTCGCCGGTCGTCGGCGCCGTGGCAATACGGCGCTGGATGGCGTCCAGCAAGAGCTTCCCCGTGGCGGTCGTTGTGCGCATGACAGGCTCCTTCCGGTGCCGATGCACCGTTATCTGCGAGCCGACCCAGCCGTGCGGCCACTGCGACCCACATAACAGTTTTCGGTTGGGCAATGCAGTGAAATGAGCGTGTGATTTAAGAAGCCCACGCTTGCGTACCGACTTGTCACACGGATGGGCGCGGACCGGGGCCGATAATCTTCGGATTGCGTTGTCAAATCAACAGCACGACAACGCTTCCCGGCCCCAGTTCGACGGCCAGTAAACCCCCGCGGCGCCGCGGCGGTTTCTGTTGCGGGTTCGACGCGAACAGCAGTTCGATCGGTTCC
Source organism: uncultured Phycisphaeraceae bacterium (assembly GCA_964586145.1). Lineage (GTDB taxonomy): Bacteria > Planctomycetota > Phycisphaerae > UBA1845 > UBA1845 > JAFGJQ01. Next base: position 23,928 of record CAZPHH010000061.1, read on the forward strand.
CGCCGCGCGGGCAGCCCCGAGATGGCTGTCCGCCGGGCGGAGCGGAAGTCCGTGTTCGCCACAATGATCAGGCGTCGGCGTTTCCGCTCCACGTGAAAGCCGAGGGCCAGAATAAGCTTCCGGTTGGTGTCCACTTTCAGCGGGGTGTAATTCGACGCGGTTGCCAGATCGGCGGCGAACCGCGCTCGAACGGCCGCTGCGTCCGCCAGCAGCCGTACCATGCCGGGACCGCCCGGATTACTCCAGTGCAGCACGAACCGGTCAAAGAACGCCAGCCTGCCGTAGTACGGATCGTCGGGCTTCAGCGCATAGCGAGTGCGCGGTCCGGCGTCCAGCCCCAGGTTCATCGGCTGCCGTTCCAGCACCTCCAGGCCGGAGTTGATGAACGGCGCCGCGTTCGGCAGGAAGGGATTGACCGCCGCCGCCATGCGGGCCAGTCGCCGCCCTCCCGTGCGTGTGACGGAGCGGGGTGTGTCCGGCGTCTCCGCCGCAGCCCAGATGGGCAGCTTGGAGGCCGGCAGCACGTTTTCCACCAGATCGTGGAACCGGCCCTCGGCCGCCCGCGGCTGCATCCACCAGGCCGGTCCGATAATCATGTTGTAGCCGGCCTTGCGTGCCTCCGCGCTGTGGTCGATGCCCAACTCCTCCGCGATGAAGCCGAAGTCCGGGTCCACGCGGCGCGCGGATTGGAGGATCATGCCCTCCAGGTCGTCCGGCAGGGCGTGCCCCATGTCGATGCGGGCGCCGTCCACGCCGAATCGCTGGTAGAAGGGCAGGATGCCGGCCAGTTGTTGCCACAGCTCCCGGTTCGGCTTGCGGCCGGCGTACCGGCTGGACTTCATGACCTCGCTGTAGAGGTAGGGGGGTTGGGCCTGCGGGTCGGGCAGGCATCGCTCGACGGCCGTCGGGTGGTCCCAGTAGTACCGCAGGAAGGTCACGTCAGACCAGGGCGGCTGGCGGTCGTTGACCACGTCGGAGAAGCCGGGCGGGGTGATGACGCCGAACTCGCGTGAGATCTCGGCGAGGAGGTTCTTCGGCGGGTGGGCCTTCATGAGTCGGGCGAAGCGGGCCCAGCGGTTCGGGTCGGTCACGTTTGGGGCAAAGCGGAACTTCGCCCGATGGGCCCGCATGGCGGGCAGGGCGTGAATGCGCGGCAGCTCCGCCGGCGGCGGGGTGAGGTAGTCTGCTCCTTCTACGTAGGGCTGCGCGTAGTTGCGTTCTTCTCGCCGGTCGATCCAGTAGAACCAGTCCGGGTGGTCGAGAATCCAGTCCGCGTCACGGGCGGCGGTTCGCGGGGCCAGGTCGATCAGCACGCGCATGCCCATTGCGTGAGCGGCCTCAACGAAGGCGCCGAACTCCAGATTCACATCGGCCGGGTCGTCGCCGAGCAGGCGGTCGTGCAGGCTGGGCTCCAGTTCGAAGAAGTTTTTCGCCGAGTACGGGCATCCGAGCTCACCCTTGCGATACAGATTGCTGTGCTTGACGACGGGCAGCATGTAGACGGCGGTGACGCCCATGCGCTTCAGCAGGGGCAGGATCAGGATGGATTTCAGGAAGGTGCCGGTCTCGGTGAAGCGACGGTCGGAGAGATCGCCGTCTCCGTCATGATCCCACGCGGTGGTCATGCGGGGAAAGAGCCCGTAGAAGCCGGCCGACCGCAGCCAGTCGCCGCCGCGCCGGTGCTGGTGCCCGTCGCGCACTCGTTCTCCCTTCTCCCGTACAACTCCGCGAATTCGCGAAAGGCTGCGTCCGCCCGTCTGGGTGTTGCCCCGCCGCGGCAGAATCTCCCGCTGGATGCAGTCCAGCAGAAACGCCCGCGGGTCCACCTCGCATTCCGCTTTGCCGACCCTCCGCACATCGGAGAACCCCCAGGCGTTCCACAGGGCGGGGACGCGGTATCGGAGTCGTCGAGCAGGGCGAGACTCCAGGCATCGTACGAGGCTGTCGAGGTAATCCGCACGTTTGTCTGCCATGTTCTTCCTTTCCAGGATGACTTCCGGTCAGAGCAGCATACACACGCAGGCACGCGATTCAACATTGCCGATGCGAACCGTAGACGCCGGCCGACGGGCCATCTACAATAGGCCCCTGCAACGGGGCTCGATATGGATATGGCTTTGCTTCTCGCTGAATACTCGACAAACTGGGTCTTCCTCATCCTCGCCGGCGTTGTTGCGGTCATTGTCTTTTCGTGGCCAGCGTACGTGAGACGTGTGCTGCAGGCGGCGGAAGCCTCGTGCCAAGGCGATGCCGAGCGCAGCCTTCGCCTTCACATGGAAGCGGCCCGATCGTGGAATCCGGCTGCGTTGCTTTCCCGAATTCTCAAGCCGGGCATTCTCGAGATGGGGATTGCGGGAGATCATCATCAGTTGGGTGAGTTGGATCAATCGCTTGCATGGCTGGGCCGCGCGCGTCGCAAGTCTCGTCTATCCTGGCTGCGGGGGGCCTTTTGTGGCAGCGCGGCGCGGATTCACGCGCAACGGGGTGACCAGACGGCCGTCGAAGAGGAGATACGGAGCCTCCAAGGCGTTCTAACGGCCGATGCTTGTGCAGCCTCGAAGGTGTCGCTTTCTGAGGTGACTGCCAGCGCATACGCGGAACTGGGTTGCTTGGACCGGGCGGTTCAGGCCCTGGCATCCGCGCCGGCGACGGACTACGGACGGCCGGAGATGCGGTTCACTGCTTTGCAGACAGTGCTTTCACTTGCGTGGGATGATGCCTTCGTGAGCATCTTCCCTCCGTCGAGACCACATACGAATCAGAAGGATGCCCGCGAAGGCCTTTCCAGAATCCGGGCTGTTGCGGCTGACGTCGCCAAGCTTGGTTTCTTCGCCCGTCTGGCCACGCGCTTGATCGCAGCCGGGCGCTGGGAAGAGGCGCGATCCTACACAGCGGCGCTGGGCATGCCGCCGGAAGCGAGTCCGCCGCTGCGGGCGTTTGCCCTGGGGTTGCACGCGATGGAGGCGGGGCACAACGGCGACCGCCACGTCGCGGAGGAGCGTTTGCGGGAACTCGAAACCCTCCGGCTTGCGCATCCGCGGCATCTGGTCCTGCTGAACGACTGTGATTACGTCGCGGCTATCGCCTGGCGCGAGCTTGACGGATTTGCAGCGGCTCTGGCCGCGCTCGACCGCACGCGTCTTGAAATCTGCTCCCCGCACGACCGGGCCGAGCGTCTGCACCTGCGTGCGGGAATCCTGGAATCTCTGGGACGCGCGGCGGAGGCGGATCAGGCCCGCCGGGAGTCCCTGGCCCTTTGCCCGCTCGCCTCATGGAATCGTTCGCAGGACGATGCCGAGTCTTTGCCGGAGCAGGTTCGCGAGAATATCGCGACCGTCATGCATCGACTTCGCGCGGAGACTGCCGCCGCGAGTGCGGACAGCGTGGGTTCGTCGGTCGGCTGGGCGTCCGAGACGCCGGCACCCCGCGTAGCCTCAGCCGTGGGCCCGTGGGCCTGGGCGCTGGCCGTGTTTGCGTTCGTTCCGGTACTGGGGGCGGTTCCGGGTGTGGCCCTGCTGACGCTTGCGGCGTATCTGTTGTTTCGGCGACGGGCGTTGCCGCACGATCGGCGCGCCGGCATCGCCGGACTGGTTCTTGGATTGCTTTCGATGGGGTTTGCGGGGCTGTACGTGGGGCACTGGGCAGGTCTGTGGAAGCCGGCCGTGTCGTACCAGACGGACGTGGAAGAGTCGTCGGGATTGGCTGGAGCGTACGAAGCAGACGCCGACTTCGCAGACGAGGAAAGCTTCGAAGGCCGGCTCGCTGCGGAAGAATACGAAGGCGTTTCGGCCAGTGGGAATGGTCCGAAGGTATCCATCACCTGGCCGGTCGGCATTCTCTATTTCGTCGTGTTGATCCTCAGCATCATGTTCCACGAACTGGGCCACGCCCTATCCGCGTACTGGGCGGGCGACCCCACCGCCCGCGATTGCGGCCGGCTGTCCTTGAACCCCATCCGCCACCTGAGCCTGTTCGGCAGCTTCGTTGTGCCGCTGGTCCTGATCCTACTGCCGGGCGATGCGTTCATCGGCTGGGCCAAGCCCGTACCGGTGACGCCCGGCCGGATGCGGCGGCCGCGGCTGGGGCGGCTGGGCGTCTCGCTGGCCGGCGTCTCGGCGAATCTTATCCTGGCGTTTCTGGCCGCGAACGTGCTGGCCGCACTGCTGATTGTGTTGGGGCTGGTCTGGCCGGGTTTTGTGCCGATGGGAACGGTCATTCCGTTCACGCTTCCTCTCCTCATTGGTTTGCCGCACGAAACGGTCTGGGCCTACGTCGTCGAGGCGGCGAAAGCGACGGTCTTTGTGAACGTGTTCCTCGCCTGGTTCAACCTGCTGCCGGTTCCGCCCCTGGACGGCTACGGCGTGGTTCGGTCCATCCTGCCGGCCGGGCTGGGTGGGAGGCTCGATCGAGCGGCCGGGTTCGGGACGGTGCTGCTGCTCGGCCTGATCGCACTGAATTGGCTGACCTATGTGCTGTTGCCCGCGATCGTAGCGGCACTTGTCCTGCTGCAGCTCGGGACCAAGATCGCCGGGTGGTGATGGCGAATCCGCCGGCGCGCGGGCTAGACGCCGAAGGGTTCGCCGCGGCTGATGATCAGCAGGGCGTGGACGAAGTTGATGATGAAGTACAGGGTGCTGGCGCCGGTCAGGAACACCACCACGGTGATGAATATGGTGACGAACGTGCTGCCGCGTATCATGGAGTCGCTGCGCATGGTGGCGATGATGTGCGGCCGGGCGAGGATGGCCATCGCAATCAGAACCGCCGCGATGGTCGGCCAGATCGAAATGGAGTGGACGAAGCTGTAAATCCAGGTCGCCCGGGACACCGGCTCGGAAAGCTGGCCCTTGCTGCCGTGGATGAAGTGGCCGCGCAGGTAGTATTCTCCCGCCTCGAATTTGCCGTTGCTGGCGTCGCCCTGGAGGTACCAGTACATCACCGTGTAGGCCGCGAAGTTCGCCAGCCCGATCACGATGATCCACAGGAGCAGTTTGTTACGCGTTCGACGAGGCATAGGAGTAGAGGGACCAAGGGACCGAGGGCTCAAGGGACCGAGGGAGCAGGGGGGGCGGAGCTTTCGGAAGCCGAATGGCTTCTGCACGTTGTGAATTCGTTTTCAACATTCTGGCCCGTCTCCCGGATCGCGGCGGAGGGATCGGATCAGCGCCTTGAGCATACGCTCGACCTCTGCCGCCAGTTGTAGCGCTTCATCCACTCTCTCGCGGCTTCCGTATTCGAGATCCCTGGCCAGCATGAGTTGGGTGTCCAACTCAGCCAGGGAACCAGACGTGACCAGGAGAAATCGCACGTAGTCTCGTCTGGAGCCGCGATTGTAACCTTCGGCAATGTTCGACACCACCGACACCGCCGCTCGCCGTAGTTGTCCGGTCAGTCCGAACTTTTCTGTGTCGGGGAACTGGCGCGTGATTCGGTACATCAGGAGGCTCAATGCGTACGCCTTCTGCCAGACCACCAACTCCTTATGGGTTTTCAGCATGGCGACGCCCCCGCGCCCTCAACCCTCGATCCCTAGATCCCTTGGTCCCTCGATCCCTAGGTCCCTTGGTCCCTTGGTCCCTCGATCCCTAGGTCCCTAGGTCCCTTGGTCCCTCGATCCCTAGGTCCCTTGGTCCCTTGCTCCCT
>CAZPHH010000062.1:0-29380 GCA_964586145.1 uncultured Phycisphaeraceae bacterium
CGTCCCTTCGTCCCTTCGTCCCTCCGTCCCTTCGTCCCTCCGTCCCTCCGTCCCTTCGTCCCTTCGTCCCTCCGTCCCTTCGTCCCTTGGGTGTCGGGCGCAGCCCGCGCCATGAATGAACGAGCCCAGCGGGTTGCGCCGCCTCCATCTTAGCAATCCAACGGCGGATTCCCACCGCGGGGCCGATCCGGGCTCATCCCGGCACAAGCGGCAATCCAGCCCTTGCCGCAGCCGGAAAGGCCGGGTAGGAAACCACGCGGAATCGTGCTGCCCGGGAGCCCGGGCCCTGCCGGAAAGGACGCAAAGAGTATGGCCGAAACCGTTGACGTCGGGATTCTGATGGGCAGTCGTAACGACTGGGAGGCCATGAAGGCGGCGGCGGACGTGCTGGCCGAGTTTGGCGTACCACACGAGGTGCGGGTGATATCTGCGCATCGCACGCCGGATGCGGCCATTGCCTATGCCGAGTCGGCGGAATCCCGCGGGCTCAAGGCGATCATCGCGGGCGCCGGCATGGCCGCCCATCTGGCCGGCGTGCTGGCGGCCAAGACGCCGGTGCCGGTGCTCGGCGTGCCGATGCAGTCCAAAGCGTTGCAGGGGCTGGACTCGCTGCTGTCCACCGTGCAGATGCCCAAGGGGGTGCCGGTGGCCACGTTCGCCATCGGCTCGGCCGGCGCCGCCAACGCCGCCCTGTTTGCGGTGGCCATGCTGGCCAACGACCGCCCGGATCTGCGAAAGAAGCTCGTCGCCTTTCGTCAGCGCCAGACGCAGGACGCGCTGGACAACCCCGACCCGCGGTTCTGACCGCCGGGACACACGCGGGCATCCGAAGGAGGAGTTGCCCTTGGTCGGGTCCTTCAATCCTCCGTGCCGCCGCGGGGGCGATCGATATACGCCTCGCGGCCGAACTGCGGCTCGGGCTTGGTGCGGAAACCGGTGATGGCCGGCATGTCGTCGGGCTTCTCCGCCGGGTGGACCGCGAAGACCTCCACCCGAGCGATGTCCTCAAAGGGGACCGCCACCACGAAGGCCCCCACCTTGTACTGATCGTCCACCGGCTCGCATTCAAACGTGAAATGCGCTTTGGTCTCCACCTCCACGACGTTCTTGAGCTCGTAGCTGAAACCGTCCCGCAGGTAAATCAGTCGCCGAAGCTCCAATTCCTCGAAGAACTTGCAGGCCGCCTCATTCGATTCGATCTTCTCCGGCTCCAGGTCCGGGAAGTGGGTCAGGACGCACCGTAGCCGGGCTTCAAACTGCTGCTGCTCAAAGGCCGGACCGTGGAACCAGTCGTAATCGAACATTCGGAATATCCTGCGATTCTGCGGTTTCCTCGTCCGCCCGCCGCCATTGGGGCAGAACCGCAACCCTAGACACGGCGCCCCGCGCTGTCAACACGGCCGCCGGGCCTTTCTATCGGCAACTCCCGGCCCTACCATTGCTTAGGATGAATTCGGCAGACAAATCCCGGTGGATCAAAGGCCTGGCGAACCAGGCCGGCTTCGACCTCGCCGGAATCGCGCCGGCCGCTCCCGTTGGCCGGGCCGAGCATTATCGGCGCTGGCTCGCCGCGGGCCGGGCCGGCCGAATGGACTATCTGCACTGGCACGTCGAGACCCGGCTGGACCCGCGGCGACTGCTGCCCGGGGCCCGAAGCGTGATCATGGTGGCTCATTCGTACTATCAGCCCTGGCCAGCCTCGCCGGGGGACGACCGGCCGCGGGGCCGGGTGGCCATGTACGCGTGGGGCCGGGACTACCACCGCGTGATGCGCAAGAGACTGCACGCCCTGGTGGATCAGATGCGGGAAAAACTGGCGGAACCGTTCGAGGCTCGCGTCTGTGTGGATACGGCCCCGTTACTGGAGCGGGAATGGGCGGCGTCCGCGGGCGTCGGCTGGATCGGAAAGAACACGCTGGTGCTGAACGCGGAGCTGGGCAGCTACTTCTTCCTGGGCGCCGTGGTGACCACGCTGGAGCTGAAGCCGGACGCGCCCATCACCGATCACTGCGGCCGATGCACTCGCTGCGTTCAGGCGTGTCCGACCGGCGCGCTGGATCGGCCGTACGAAATGGACGCGAGCAAGTGCATCTCGTACCTGACCATCGAGCATCGGGAAAACGTGCCCGAGGCGCTGCAACCGTTGATGAGAGACTGGGTGTACGGCTGTGACATCTGCCAGCAGGTCTGCCCGCACAACCAACGCGTGCCGACAACCCGCGAGGCGGATTATGCCGTCCGTCCGCCTGCTCCAAGCCCTTGCCTGATGGACCTGTTGGCCTGGACGCCGGAAGACTACGACAAGGCTCTCCGCGGCAGCGCCATGCGGCGGGCCGCGCTGCCCATGCTGCAACGAAACGCCCGGATCGCCCTGGCCAACGCCGCTACAACTGGCTGATCTCCTCCAGCCGAGCCTGCAGTGTGGCCTTGTCCAACCGGTCAAAGTCCAGCGTCACCAGACGTTCGATCTTCAGGGCGAGGCGTTCCGCCACGCGCATGGCGGCCACCAGGCGGTCCTCGGTCCCCGGCGCGAAGGACGGGTCGGGGGTGGACCAATGAGTAACGGGGCAGCGGTTCATCCAGTCCGGGATCTCCTGGACCGCCGAGTCACAGAGGGTGATGACCCAATCGATCGGCCGGGTCTCGAACTCGTCCCAACTCTTGGACCGGGCATCTTCCAGCACGGGTATGCCCAGGGGGGCCAGGGCGGCCTCGACCAGCGGGTGGACCCAGCCGGCCGGGTTGGAGCCGGCGGAACGGGCCACGAAGCGGTCCGCGCCCAATCGGGCCAGGATGGCCTCGGCCATCTGCGACCGGCAGCAGTTGCCGGTACAGACAAAAAGAATGTGACGCTTGCGCTTCACGCCGGATGCCTCCCGATCGCCGGCATCGTACGCGAAGAAGCGGTGAACGGGAAACTCCGGCGGCCCGCCCCCCAGACGGCGTTCCCTTGATTCGGCCCGAACTCGGGTCTACCTTGGGCGGTTCGGGTCGAGGAGGTGTGCGTGGCCGCAGATTGCCCCTGGCGAGTCGGGGTTGGGTACGACGTCCACCGGCTGGTGGAGGGCCGACGGCTGGTGCTGGGCGGGGTGGAAGTCCCGCATCCGCGAGGGTTGCTGGGCCACAGCGACGCGGACGTGGTGCTGCACGCGGTCATCGACGCGGTGATGGGGGCGGCCGGGCTGCCCGACATCGGCGAGTTGTTCCCGGACACCGACGCTTCGTGGAAGGATGCGGACAGCCGGGACCTGCTGTCGGCCGTCATGAAGAAGGCCCGGACCGCAGGGTTCGAGCCGGTGAACGTGGATTGTGTGGTCCACGCGGAGGAGCCGCGGCTTTCGCCCCACAAAAGGCAAATGGCGGGGGTGATCGCCGAGCGGATGGGGCTGACCTCTGACCGCGTCAGCGTCAAAGCCACCAGCCACGAGAAGCTCGGGGCGATCGGCGCGGGAGAGGGCATTGCATGCACGGCCGTCGTGCTGGTGCAACGAGTGTAGGGTCCGCGCCGGCGGACCGGAACCAAGCGAGCTAGAGACAGGAACGGGTCATGGCCATCCGGGTGTACAACACGCTGAGCGGTGAGAAGGAAGAGTTCGTACCGGTCCAGCCCGGCAGGGTGGGCATGTACCTCTGCGGACCCACCGTGTACAAGCCGAGCCACATCGGCCACGCGGTGGGGCCGGTCATCTTCGATGCGATCAAGCGCTACCTCACCTACCGCGGCTACCAGGTGACGTGGGTGGTGAACATCACCGACGTGGAAGACAAGCTGATCGCGGAAGCGGCGGCCCAGGATCTCCCCGTGTTCACCCTGGCCGAGCGAATCACGGAAAACTACAACGACGCCATGCGGCGACTGGGCGTGACGAGCATTGACCACATGCCGAAGGCGTCGGAGTACATTCCGGACATCATCGCGTACGTCCAGCGGCTGATCGACAAGGGGGCGGCCTATCCCTCCGGCGGAGACGTGTATTTCGACGTGACCGCCGACCGCGATTACGGCAAGCTCTCCAACCGGTCGCCCGACGAGCAGTTCGGCCAGCGCGAGCTCCAGAGCGGCCAGAAGCGTCACCCGGGCGATTTCGCCCTCTGGAAGGAAGCCAAGTCGGACGAACCCGACGAAGTGAGGTTTGCGTCGCCCTGGGGCCACGGCCGGCCGGGCTGGCACATCGAGTGCTCCGTCATGAGCATGAAGCTGCTGGGCGAGACGTTCGACATCCACGGCGGCGGCATGGACCTGATCTTCCCGCACCATGAGAACGAGATCGCCCAGTCGGAGACCGCCACGGACCGGCCGTTCGCGAAATACTGGCTGCACAACGGCCTGACGCGGTTCAACACGAAGAAAATCGCCAAGTCCGACCCGGAAATGGCGAAGTTCATGGAGAAGATGGTGCTCACGCGGCTGCTGGATGAGTACGGCGGCGAGCTGCTGCGCTACCTGATCCTCAGCACGCACTACCGCAGCCCCATTGACTTCTCCGACGCGGAAGTGGCGGCCAAGAGCAAGGCCCTGTCCACGTTCCATCGGCTGTTCGAGCGCATCGAGCGCATCACCGGCCGCAGCCCCTACGCCGATCTGCCGACGCTGGAGCAGACCCCGGTGGCGGGGTTGGATGCGTTCGCGGCGGAAATCGGCGGGTTCCGCGAGCGTTTCGTGCAGGTCATGGACGACGACTTCAACACGGCGGCCGCCATCGCCGTGCTGTTTGAGCTGGCGGCCAGGGTCAACCGGTTCATCGACGAAAGCAAGGTCGAATCGGCCCCGCAGGACACCACGCGCATGGCCACGCTGGGGGCGGGGCGCGTGCTGGTGGAGCTGGGCCGGCTGCTGGGTCTGTTTCTGGAGCCGCCGGCCCGTCAGGGCGGAGGCGGCGAGAAGCTGGACGCGGTGATGCAGGTGCTCATCGACATCCGCCAGCACTGCCGCAAGAACAAGGATTTTGCCACCGCCGATCTCATCCGCGACAAGCTGACGGAGGCCGGCATCACCCTGGTCGACCGCCCCGGCGGCACGGAGTGGCAGATGTCGTAGCGATGCCGGCAGGTGGCGGTGCTGCCGATGCCGCTGGAGCAGGTCTGACGACGTGACGCGGGCTCACACCAACTCTCTCGAGCGCGACGCAGATCAATCCCCAGCGCCCGGCTTCTTTGACGAGGCCCCGGTGGAGCGGTGGTGGTGCGGCTGGCACCGGGTCGAGCTGCTGGGGGTGTTTCTGCTGGGAATGGCCATTGTGGCCTTCCTGTACACGCACCCTGGCCAGCCGAAGGAAGAATGGGGCGTTCCGGGCCATGACGCGTTCTATCACGTCAAGATGGCCGTCCTGATGCCCGAAATCGGCCTGCCGGACCGGTTCCCCTGGCTGCAGGCCACCATCTTCTGGAAGGACCGATTCGTCAGCCATCACTGGGGATTCCATGCCTTTCTGGTGCCGTTCGTACACGCGGCGCACGCCCTGGGATACGAATACTACGTCGGCGCGAAGTGGGCCATGATGCTCTGCTTCGGCGGCGTCCTGGTGCTCGTCACGCTGCTGATGATGATCGAGCGCATGCCGTTCCGCTGGCTGTGGATCGGGCTCTTCCTGGCCATGCCGGACCAGTTTTTCACCCGGCACAGCATGATCCGGGCGATTGATCCGTCGCTGTTCTGCATGTTGCTGCTGATTCTCTTCCTGTTCCGCCGGCGGTACGTGGCCGCCGGGCTGACGGTGGCCGCGTTCATCCACGTCTACATGGGCGGACTGATCTATGCGCCGATCCTCGTGGGCACGTACTTCCTGGGCGGGCTGCTCTCTCCGCGCGGGGATCGCGTGTCGTGGAAACTGCCCGTGTGGACGTTCGCGGGCTGGCTGGTCGGTCTGCTGACGCACCCCTACGCCCGCGGCGCCATCCCGTTCCTGGGTGTCCAAATCTTCGGCACCGGACTGACGCCGGACATCCCGGTCGGCAATGAATGGAAGCCCTACGAAGGCACCCTCTGGTGGTTCGCCGGGTTCACCTTTCCCATGTGGGTAACTCTGGCCGCGGCCGTGTGTCTGCGCCTTCGCTCCGGATTGCGGATCGGCCCCAAAGAGTGGTCGATGCTGCTGGTGAGCTTCGTCTTCCTGGTCCTGATGTGCAAGGCCCGGCGGTTCGTGGAGTACTGGCCGATCTTCTGCCTGCTGGCTTCGGCCTACCTGGCCGCCCCGCTGCTGCGGACAGCCCTGCCGGACCTGTGGACGCCGGACGCGGATCGCAAGGATCCGCATCTGCGGCCGGCGGTCTGCGTTGTCACGATCGTCCTGGCGATTGCGCTGGGCGGGGTGGGCTGGCACACTCTGGGCCACCTGGGCATCGAGGCAACGGTCGCGGAGTGGCGGATCTGGCTTGCCGTGGGCGCCGTCTACCTCCTGGCGCCGCTCGGTCGATGGCTGACGCTCACGCATCCGGCCCGCTCCGGCCGGGCGGCCCCGCTGGCCACCACGGGGACGGCGGTGTTGCTGGGCGCCTTGTTTGTGGGCCTGTCATACGCGGTTCTGCGGCTGGCGTATGGAGGCAGGGGGCTGCGCTCACCTTTGCTGCCCATGCCCGCGTGGCTGTGGGCGGGCGTGGGCGTGTTGTACGTGTTCGCCGTGGCCATCGGCCTGAGCCGGCGCAATCGAGAGGCGGAGCGGCCGAAAGGACGGGCGATCATGGCTGCGTCCGTGCTGGCCTGCGGCGTCGGGTACGTGACGCTTCTCTTCCTGACGTGCGCGGCCCAGTTGACGGAGCTTCAGAAGTCCGTTCGCTGCGGCTTCGACCTGCCGGCCACCCAGCGGGCCATGGCGTGGCTGAAGGCCAACTCCGCGCCGGGATCGGTGGTCTTCACGGACAACTGGGACATCTTTCCCCTGTACTTCTACTACAACCACCACAACTACTACATTGTCGGCCTGGACCCCAAGTTTACCGATGAGGCAAACCCGGAACTGTGGAAACGGTACGTGAAGCTCTCCCGCGGGCAGTTCCCGTCCGAGATCATCGTCCAGCGGCCGGATGACCGGGGCCAAATGCGAGAGGTCGTCGACAAGGTGACGATCGAGGACTTCACCCGCGTGTTCGGCTGCCGCTACGTCATCACCGATCGCGACCACGAAAGCCTGGCCCGCAAACTGGAACAGTCCCCGTCCCACGCCCTCCGTGTCTGGCCGGTCGAGGGGTCGGTTGACGACTCGGGCTCGCCCCCGTACAAAATCTTCCAACTTCTGGAGCCGGGGGGTGTCTCCTTGGAGGGGTCGGCCTGCGCCCGGATTCCCCGATCTGTTCCACGACGGAGCCAGGAGAGTTCATGACCCGACCGGCATCCCTCACTCCACGACCGCTATGGCTGTGTGTGGCGTTCGGCATCGCAATGGCGGTCGGTCCGGCCGGTTGCAGCTACGACCACTCTCCGCGAACACAGTTACAGCCGCACGTGCAGCGGCCGACAACCTCCGCCGTGCTGATCAGCGTGGACGGGCTGAACATGGCCACGCTGAACGACATGCTGGCCGCCGGCGAGCTTCCGGCCATACGGCGTTTGATCGACGAGGGTGTGCGCGTGGAGACCGCGGTCAGCGGGTACCCCACCATCACGTACGCCCAGTTCACCAGCATCCAGACGGGCCTCTACGCGGGTCACCATGGAATCCTCGGCAATAAGTGGTTCGACCGGTACCAGTTGCGTTTCCGCGGCTACAACAGGATGTACACCTACCGCGACGTGGACGGGGATTTTCTGGCCCCCACGCTGTACGAGCGGTTGCCGGACCAGGTGACGGTCAGCATCCAGAACGCGATTCGTCGCGGCGTGACGCGCACCATCGACAACTGGGCCAGCTCGGGGATTCGCTGGTTTTTCGGGCTGTTTCTGGACGTGGACCGGTTGATGTCCACCCGGTTTGAGGTGGTGCGCGACGTGGCAAACGAAACGGGGCAGTGGCCCGCGTTCATCCACGCCTATCATCCGGCGGTCGACGAGGTGGGCCACCGACACGGGCCGCGGTCGGAACCGTACCGTCAGGCCGTCCGCAACGTAGACCGGCAGGTCACCCGCATCCGGGAGGCGCTCGACACGGCCGAGATGGCCGACCGGACCTATCTGGTGCTGCTGAGCGACCACGGCTTTGAGGGGGTCGACGAGCAATTTGATGTCCCCGACTGGCTGCGACGCGAACGCGGCCTGAAGGTCACCGACCGGCCGTTTGAAAACGAATGGTTCGAGCAGCGGTTTCGACATTTCTCTCGGTTCGACGCCGTCGTCATCAATGGCGGGAATCGCCGGGCGGTCATCCACTTGCGAGGGCTGGGCGGATGGTCTGAGCCACCGGCCCGGGAGGCCGTCCAGAACCTGCTGCAGGCCGATCCGACCACCGGCCGGCCCGGGCTGATCGACCATCCCGGCGTGGAGCTGGTCGCCCGCCCGATCGAGGACGACGGAGATGAGCGTGTCATTGAGTTGCTCTCCCGGACCGGCCGGTCGCAGGTCCAACGGCGCTGGCACGAGGGTACCAAGCTCTACCGCTTCGAGCGGCTGGAGGGCGATGCCCTCGGGGACTGGACGAATGAAGCGCTGGAGCAGGTAATCGCCGACGGCTGGCATGCCTGCGACGTGTGGCTGACGGCCACCGTCGACTCGCTGTACCCGGACCTGGTCGTTCAGATGGTGGAGATGTTCGACACGCCGCGCGCGGGCGACATCGTCCTCTTCGCCGAGGACGGCTGGGACTTCGGCTCCAGCAACCGCGGCGGGCACGGCAGCATCACCCGCTCCGACATGGTGGTTCCGATGGTCTTCGTCGGGCCGGGCATCCCGGCCGGTCGGACCATCCCGTGTGCCCGCCTGGTGGACGTGGCCCCAACGCTGCTGCATCTGGTACGGGGTCGTCCACTCAGCCCGGGTGAACCGCCCTTTGACGGGATCGACCGGGCCCCGGAATTGCTGCACCCCTGAAGGGGGTTGGAACGCCCCCCAAAAAAACAATCACCGTCCAGCGCGAAAGCTCCCGGCGCGGCACGATGACTCGTCCGAGACGGACGGTACAATGCCCGGGCCATGAACGGTGCCCGAATCATCGCGTTTCTGGTTGCCGCCGGTGTCGGATGGGCCGTCTGGCGGGCGGATCGGGAGTCGCCCGCAACGGGCGCCTCCTGCCTTGACGCGGCGCCGGCCCGACGGGACACGCCGGTCGTAACGCCACCGGTCACTACCCGGCCGCGCGAAGCCACCCGCCCGCGGCTGCGCGGGCTGCCCTCGCCCGATCCGCCGTACCACGGCATGGCCATCCAAGTGTACTCGGCGGACAACGTGGTCGCCCGCTACGGGCAGATGATCCGCGAAATCGCAGAGCTGGGGGCCGACACCGTCCTGTTCAGTCTGGACGGCTTCCAGAAGCACGTGGAATCCACCGACATCCGCACCGATCCCAAGCGCACCCCGACGGACGACGAATGGCTCGAGCTGTTTGACCTCGCACACAACCAGGGCCTGCGCATCGTGCTGATGCCCAAGATTCTGCTGTCCGATCCGCGAGGCAATGAATGGCGGGGCAAAATCCAGCCGACCAGTTGGGACGCCTGGTTTGACGCCTACCGCCGGCTCGTCGTCCACTATGCAACCCTGGCCGAACGCGGGCACGTGGAGGTGTTCATCGTCGGATCCGAGCTGGTCAGCACGGAGAAGATGACGGACGAATGGAGACGTGTGATTGCGGAGGTGCGCGACTGCTACCACGGCCGGCTGAGCTACTCGGCCAACTGGGACCATTACCGCGGGATCCAGTTCTGGGGCGATCTCGATCTGATTGGCATGACCTCGTACCACCGGCTCTCCGACAACCCGGGCCCGAGCCTGGAGGACCTGCGGAAAAGCTGGGTCCCCATAAAGCGTCGCATCCTGGAGTGGCAAGCGGGCGTGGGCAAGCCGCTGCTGTTTACCGAAGCCGGCTGGTGCAGCCAGGAGGGCTGCTCGGTGGAGGCATGGAACTACTACCGCCAGGAAAAGGCCACCCCCGCCGGCATGCGGGAACAGGCCGACTGCTACCAGGCGTTCATAGAGGCCTGGTCGGATGAACCGGCCGTCGGCGGAATCCTGTGGTGGGAATGGTCGTACGAAGCCCGGGGCGAGTTGGACTACGGGTACACCCCCAAGGGCAAACCCGCCGAGCGCCTGCTTCGCGATTTCTTCCGGAGGCAGGGCCAGGCGACGGAACGCTAGTCCGCCCCGAATTCAATTCTTGCGTTTTCATTGACACGGGCGACAATTTCGCTTGCGCATCGGGCGGGGTCGCCGCGGGCCGGCGCCACTTCGCACGCCGCGATGCGCCCGGTTTCACATCATGATTCGAAAGGGAACAAATGCAGAACCACACATGCACGGCCGGGGCGGGCGTGTTGCTGCTGTGTCTGGCGGCTCCCGCATTCGCCATAGGGTTTGAAAACCATCGGATTGTCGCCCGCGAAGCGATGGAGTGCCTGCCGGGACCCATCGCGCCGCTGTTTGTCGCCGAACGACTGGCGTTTCTGGAGCGCTCTCTGGAACCGGCGACGGTGTGGCCGCGGGATTCCGAGCTGCGCCGTCGCGAATGCTGGCACCACGTTCCGCTCGACCTGGCGGCGGCCGCGCAGACGCGAGAGGCCCGCTTGGATGCGGCGGCCCGCTTTCCGCGCACGCCGGGCGGGGCCCGTGCCCTCTACACCGAGCACCACGTTCGTCGGGGTGGAACGCTGCCCTGGTCCATCGAAGAGTTGTACCAGGACCTGGTGGAGGCCTTCCGCGAGGGCAGCGAGGAGGACGTGATCCGGGCGGCCGGATACCTCACGCACTTTGCGGGAGAGTGCGCTTCACCCTTCAGCGCGACGGCCAATACAGGCGGGCAGTTGACGGGCAACCTGCAGTTCGGCTCGCGTCAGCTCGGGGAGGAGTTGTACCCACACCAGAGCGTGCAGTATCGGTTCGACCTGGAACTGGTCAACCGGAACGGGAGCCGGTATCGCGAGCGACTCCACCTGAGCTCGAGCGATTGTGAATCGATCGGCGCCCCGGTGGACCGGTCCTTCTCGGTGCTTCTGGACTCTGTGGGGTGTCTGGACGAACTCCTGACGGCGGACCGGGAGATTCTGGCGCAGTTGGCCGTCACCGATGCCACGGGCTTCCTTCGGCGGGCAAACGAGTACTACGTACTGCTCGACGAGCGCTGCGGCGACGTCTATGTGGATCGGCTGCGGGCGGCGGCCCGGCTCGCCGGCGGGTTGATCGGGGGCGCGTGGGAGGCCGCGGGACGCCCGGACGTGGAGACCGTCCGCACACGCGGTCTGCGGGGAATGTCGGCGGCCGCGACGGGCCAGCCCACGGCGGACGACCCAGCCGGTGCGGCTTCGGAGCCGCCCCCGGGGATCACGTTTGTCGGGAGCAAAGGCTCGAAAGTGTTTCATCGAAGCGACTGCCCCCATGCGGCACGAATCCGGGACGGCAACCGCGTGGAGTTCCGGTCGGCGGACGAGGCCAGGCGGCAGGGCCGACGCCCCTGTCGAACCTGCATGCCCGAAGGCTGAGGGGTGCGGGGTCCGCCCGGGACCGTATCCCCGCGCCGCCCCCGAGATGGCCAGGGGGACTCGCGGGCTGTCTTTGGGGCCGGGCGCGCGCGCAGGAAGGTCGGGACAGTCGAGGGGGGCGGCGGCGCAGAAAAAAATGAGATGGAAGATCGCCGTGGCGCTACGGTTCTTCCATCTCATTTCGTGTGCAGTCTTGTGAACAAGACTGATCGGAGGCGATCCCTGTCTCCACTTACCGTGGCGCGTACCAGAGACCGGGCTCACCTCGCCGCAAGTCGGGTACGCCCGTTACTTCGCGGCTTTCTTCTTGCGTTTCTTGGCGGCCTTCTTTGCCTTCTTGGCGCCTTTCTTCTTGGCAGCCTTGCGCTTTTTCGCCATGGACATCACCTCCTTTCTGATCGCAAATGGTAGCAGGCCGAAAAAACCTGTCAAAAAAAATCCTGCAAATTGTCTCCAGTTTTGTATCGGCCGCTTCCCGCCGATTTCTCCAGTTTTCGCGCCACGCCGCGGCGCCGGCGCCCCGCGCGACCCGAGATCCCGCATCCGACAAGCGCGCGGCGGCGGCGCCGTGAAGGTGTCAGCACGTGGCGTTTAACCGAAGGTCCCCGCGCGCGCCGCATGCGGTGCGACGGGGTTGCTCGGTGACGCCGTGAGACGCACGACGCCCCGTGGCGGCGTCCCGCAAGGTGCCTCACGTCGGCACTAGCGATTTCGCCCAAATGCCTGTTCTGCTTCGGAATTTCGCACTCTCCGGCGAATGCCGGATCCCGGTTCCGTGCCGCTTCGCCGGGGTCAAAACGGGGGCCGGCGCCGGGCGCCGCATCGCGCGGGACGGCCACTGCCGTTGCCGTTCCGCGGGTTGCACCTCCGTCGTGCAGATGAATGAGCTCGCAACCGGATGAAGTGGACGACACACCGTTCGGCCGAGGACGCCGACGCCATGCGCGGCCCCGCGAATTCATCGCGCAAGCAGTCCTCTCCGCCGGACCGACCCGGCGAAAAAATTTTTCGGAATTTTCCTTGGCGCGGGGCGCGCGAGGGCCGAAATCCGGCGTGACGGGGTGCGGCGGCGCCGCGCGGCGAACCCCGGTGCGGCTGCGGGACGTGTCGTTTGTGTCAGCCGCCGCCGAAAAAAAACGGCCGCGCCACGGGTGGCCGGCCGTTTGTCGTGGATACGAACTGGCGGTCACTTGGCCCGTTCGACGTATTCGCCGGAGCGTGTGTCCACGCGGATTCGCTCGCCCGGTTCGATGAACGCGGGCACCCGCACCCGGGCCCCGGTTTCCAGAACGGCGTCCTTCGGCTGGTTCGTCACCGTGGACCCCTTCACCACCGGCGGCGTGTCCACGATTTCCAGCTCGACCACGTGGGGCAACTCGACGGAGATGATCCGACCGTCCAGGAGTTGAGCAGTGACCTTCTCGTTGGGCTTGAGAAACTTCACCGCCTCGCCCACCACGTCCTTGCCCACGTGAATCTGGTCGTAGTTCGTGGAATCCATCAGGATGAAGTCTTCGCCGTCCTGGTACAGGTACTCGTACTCCCGGCTGTCCACAAACGGCTGCTCCAGCCGGTCATCCACGCGAAAACGCACGTCGATGATCAATCCGTCCATCATGCCCTTCAGCTTGGTCTGCATGTAGCTGGCCTTGTTGCCCTTGGCCACGTGCTGGGCATCGTGTACGACGTACGGTTTGCCCTCGTGGATGACCGCTCGCCCCTTGCGAAGATCCACCGCCTTGATCATCTGACCGACTCCCTGAAACTCCTCAACCTCGGCTCTTGCCAGACCTTGAATCGTCGCAGAACGGCGCGAAACGGTCAAGGGCTGCCGATTTGGCAGACCCGCGCCGCGAACGTAGAATCCACGCTCGCATGGGTCATCGCAGGTCCAAACCACCCGTTCGGCGGTATCACGACCGAGTTGCCCGCCGGTACGACGCCAGTTATGAGGACGCATTCTGGCAATGGCACGATGCGCTGACCTGGGCAAGCCTCAAACCGTTCCTTCCCTCCACACATGCGGCCCCCGCCCTGGACCTGGGTTGCGGAACCGGCAAGTGGGCGCTACGACTCCTGGACAGCGGATATGCCGTCACCTGCGTCGACGTCTCCGGGGCCATGGTTGAGCAGGCGCGGCGCAAAATCCACGCAGCCGGGCGGGCCGGACGAGCCGCCTTCCTCCAGGCAGACCTGTGCGACCTGTCAGAGTTGCCCGACGCGACCTTCGATCTGGCTCTGGCCCTGGGGGACCCGATCGGATGCACGCAGTCGCCGGCCCGGGCGCTCAAGCAGATTCGTCGCAAGCTCCGCCCGGCCGGCATCCTGGTCGCCACGCTCGACAACCGCCTGGCGGCCCTGGATCACTACCTCCGGCAGGGAGACGTGTCGGCGCTGGACACCTTCCTGCGCACCGGCCGGACGCACTGGCTGACGGCCAACCCGGACGAGCAGTTCCCCATCTGGACCTACACGCCGGCACAAGCCGTCAAACTCTTCGAGAAGTGCGGTCTTGAGGTCCTGGACGTGATGGGCAAAACGGTTCTGCCCATGCGACACCATCGCGAACTCCTGACCGATGCCGGCACGCGAAGGGTTCTCACGCGGCTGGAGACGAGGCTGTCGCGCGAACCGGGGGCCGTGGGGCGGGCGGCCCACGTGCAGATCGCCGCCCGGCGAACGTCCGGTAATGAGGCAGAATCGGACGGCTGACGTAGTGCATGGAGAAGTTGCCGGGGGTCATTGGCGGACAGCCATCCGGAGTCTATAGTTAGGTTCCCGCCTCCAGGGGGCCCGGCATTCGGCCCCACGAGGATCGAGACCCGGAGGGCGTCGTCATGAAACGAACAATTGGAGTGGCTGCAGTTGCGTTGGCCGGGCTGCTGCTCGGCGGCTGCGGTGGTGTCGGAACGGAAGCAGTGGGCGAGGGTCCGGACGGCAGCGTTCCCGTCGAGGGACCCAACCCGAACCAGCCCCTCCCGGACACGTCGGACCCCCTCTTCACCGACGACCCGGCCTTCAGCCCTGATGCGCCGTCGAACGATTCCGCGGATGACTCCGCCACGGGCCCGTCGGAAAACGACACCACGCCGGCGGGAGACAACACCGGGGCGCCGGAGCCCGAGCCGGAACCGGAACCGGGGCCCGAACCCGAGCCGTTTCCCGGCAACGTGTCGAACGGCCGGGTGCTGTACCGACTGAACTGCCAGGAATGTCACGGGATTGACGCCGTGGGAGGAACGGCCGCGGGCATCCGCGGTGCGAGCGTGGCCCAGATCACCGCATACATCAACGGCCGGAACCGGCATCCGCAGTTCGGAGGTTTCTCGGGCTTCACGGCGGACGACGTGCAGGATATTGCGGCGTACCTGAACAGCTTCTAGGGACCCCCGGGGAGCTGCAACCCGGCCCATCGCTCCGGGTATACTCGCGGGAAGGGAGTTCCGCATGGATTCCGCGCGTTCCCCGCAACATCCCGGCCTGGACCAGCTTCTGCAGACGATGGTCGACGTGGAGGCGTCGGACCTTCACCTGGTGGTGGGCTACCGCCCCACGTACCGCGTACACGGCCGATTGCGGGCGGCGGAGACCGTGCCGCTGGATGACGCCCGGGCGCGGGCGCTCATTCTCTCCATTCTGCCGGAACGGCTTCGCGGAGCGCCCGACCTGCCCAAGAACCTCGACTTCTCCCTGACCTTCGACATGCACGGGACCGCTCACCGTTTTCGAGCCAACGTCTTCTCCGCGCAGGGGAAGCCGGGCCTGTGCCTGCGCCACATTCCCGACCAGGTGCCGTCTTTGGAGTGGCTCGGGTTTCCCAGGTCGCTGGCCGACCGACTGGTGGCGACGGCCAACGGGCTCATCGTCATCACCGGCATCACGGGCTCGGGAAAATCCACGACCCTGGCGGCACTGGTCAGTCTGCTGAACGACGCGGGCGGAAACCGCATCATCACCGTGGAGGAGCCCATCGAGTACGTCTATCCGCTGCGGGCCGACAGCGTGGTGACCCAGCGCGAGGTGGGCACGGACGTGGACTCCTTTTACGACGGTCTGAAATACGGCCTGCGGCAGGACCCCGACGTGGTGCTGGTCGGCGAAATCCGGGATCGCGACACGGCCCAGATGGCGCTCAGCGCCGCGGAAACCGGGCACCTCATCCTCACCACCATGCACACCAAGGACGCCAAGGGCGCGGTGACCCGGCTGATCGACCTGTTCCCCGCCGACGCCCAGGACGATGCGCGGACCCAGCTCTCGCTGAGCCTGCGCTACGTCATCTCGCAACGACTGGTGCCCTCGACCATAGAGGGGCAGAAGCGGGCGTTGGCTCTGGAGATCCTGGTGGTCAACGACGGTGTGCGGGCGGCCATCCGCGCCGGGAAGGTGGAGAAGATCGACACCGCCATCCAGACCGGGAAGCGAGACGGGATGCTCAGCCTGGATGAGAGTCTGCAGAACCTTCTGTTCGCCGGGCGCATCTCGCTTGAGACAGCCCGGCACTTCGCCAAGGACCCGGACCACATGGTGGCACCCAACGCTCGCTGAAGCGCTTCCGCTGGGCGGCGTCCGCCGGGCCTCGTATAATCCGGTCATGGAGCCGGTATCCCTCCCTATCCACATTCCCGCTGTGCCGGATCAGCGGTGGAGCTGCCACTCCTGCACGCGCTGCTGCCGCGAACTGGTGGGCGATCTTCGCGAAGCGGATCGTCGCCGTCTCGACGAACAGCAGTGGGAACGCCGGCTGGGAGTCGCGCCGTACGTGTCGGTCCGCCACAAGTGGGCCCTCAACAAGCGGCCGGACGGCCGATGCGTGTTCCTGCAAGACGACGGCCTCTGCCGCATTCACGCCGAACTCGGCTTTGACGCCAAGCCCTTCGCCTGCCGCGCCTATCCCTTCACTCTCGTCGAGGCCCAGGGAAAATGGTGGACCGCCTGGCGATTCGACTGCCCGTCCATGGCCCGGGCGAACGGCGCGGACCTGACGACATACCGGCGGCTGGTGCGGTCGCTCAGTGAGGAAATGCCTGTCCGAGGCGAATCGCGGAAGGACGGCATTCTGCTCCGCCGGGCCCGGCCCGCCGCGCCAGCCGAGATCCACGCCCTTCTCGATGCGCTGAACGCCTGGCTGCTCGATGGCTCTCGACCGCTCGAGGAGTCCGTTGCGGCGGCCGCTTCCCTGGTGGACACGCTCCGCCTGGCGGACCTGGACCGCGTTCGCGAGGACCGCTTCGTCGAACTGGTCAAGATGCTGGTTCCCGACCTGCCCAGCGCGCTGGAAGACGTGTCCCGCGATCCCCCAACGCCGCGCCAACAGGGACTCTTTCGCCAGCTCGTGTTCGCGTACACGGAACACCTGACGTTGGAGGAGATCCGGTCGCGCCGCACCCGCTGGATGCGGCGCCTGCAGCAACTGGGGTGGGCCGGCCGGTTCCGCCGCGGACACGGCCGGGTGCCGCCGGTGGCCGGCATGAAACACGACGTCACCTTCGAAGCCGTGAAGGCCGTCCGGCCCGCGAACACGGATGTCGCCCACATCGCATCCATGCTCGGCCGGTTCCTGCGCATGCGGATCCTCAGCCACTACCAGTTCGGCCCAGCCTACTACGGCTGGCCGGCGCTGGACGGACTGCGAGCCCTGTGGCTGGTGGTTCCAGTCGTGGGCTGGCTGGCTCGATACTTGGCCGCGGCGCGCCATGCCGACCGCTTCACGTTCCAGGATGTCCTGGACGGCTTGGCCCTGGTGGACGGTGCGATCGGTCGGTCGGCCAGCCTGGGGACCCCCGGCGAGCGTCTGCGT
This sequence comes from uncultured Phycisphaeraceae bacterium, assembly GCA_964586145.1. Classification (GTDB taxonomy): domain Bacteria; phylum Planctomycetota; class Phycisphaerae; order UBA1845; family UBA1845; genus JAFGJQ01. The sequence continues at coordinate 17,357 of CAZPHH010000062.1, forward strand.
CTGGACTACCTGTCCCGCTCCGACGGAGCGTGCCGATTGGTCCGATACTGGGGTGTTTCGTCATCTCCCTGACGGCATTGCGCGACATCTCACGCCATTTGTGCCTGCTCCACTGCAATTATTCGATTGAAGCCACACATGGCGCGCCACATTTTCGGGACGTTTTAGATACATGATTGAACGGACGGGTTCAGGGTGCCAGAATAGGCCAGAGGGATCCTTTAGGTTCCGCTGGGTTGAGCACACCTGTTTTCGGCAGGGATGGGTCACTCGTGGAGAAGGAGGCTTGTGAGATGATGCGCGCGAATCGGCCGGTGAGCGTGATGACCAGGATCGTAGTGTCGACGATGGCGTTTGGACTGGTCGCTGTTGCGGGCGTGCGAGCCGAGGAGCCGCCCGGGCTGGAACCGGGAGAGTGCGGAAAGCGCCTGACGCCGATTCCCATTCGGGTGGAGGCGGTGATCACGCCGATTCCGGCCGACGACGCCGGCTGGTGGGGGGACGGTCTGCGTGCCTGCCCGCCGGTGATCCACACGTACTCGAGCGCGGACTTCTCCGGCGGATCCTACAACCTGCAGGCCGGCTTCGTGGCCGGTGAGATTCTGGCCGCCTCGTATGTGCTGGATGCCGATGCGTTTCCCGTTCACGTGACGGACATGGAGGCGATCTTCGCGCACCAGGCGACCGTGCAGACGACGACGCACTGGTCCATCCTGGTCTGGTCGGGCACGCCGGATACGGGAACCATCGTCGCCAGCTTCTCCTCGGACGGTGAACTGCTTCCACACATCGTGCTGAATCCGGGCACGGTGGGTGTCAACGTGAAGGTGACGGTGGATCCGTCCGACCCGGAGCAGATCTTCGTGCAGGACAACGGATCGCACACGTTCACGATCGGGTACCGTGTCGACCAGCACAACAATCCGCCCACGGCACCGTGCTACTCCGGGCTGATGCCGGCGGAGTGCTGTCCTCCGGACGAATACTCCAACGCCTTTCCCACCACGGATGTGGGTGGGGTCTCGGACCTGAGCAACAATTGGCTGTACTGCCGGCCAAACTGCGGACCGTTCGCGTGCCCGGGCGGCTGGCATCGGTTCAGCAGCCTGGGGAGTTACGGGCCGAAGGGCGACTGGAACATCCGCGTGACGTACGTGCCGTTCACGTGCGATCCGAGCGGCGCCTGCTGTGATGCCGCCGGAACCTGCACGATCCGCACTCAGGCGGAGTGCGCGGCGGCGGGCGGCCTGTACGTGGGCGACGGCACGTTGTGCATCCCCAACCCCTGTGATCTGCCCACGGGCGCCTGCTGCCGGCTGGACGGCATCTGTACCAACGGCGTGAACGAATTGCAGTGCAACGGGCCGGGCGAGACCTTCCACCTGGGCCTGACCTGTGACGACGTGACGTGCCCACAGCCGACGGGCGCCTGCTGCGACGGAATCGGCGGTTGCCTGAACAACATTACTCCGACTCTGTGCGTAGACGTGCTGCATATGTACTACGCCGGCCACGGGACCACCTGTGCCTCGGGCGTCTGCGCACTCGGCGGCTGCTGCCTGCCCGACGGATCGTGCGAGGACACGGTGGAGGCGTATTGCGATCAGATCGGGGGCACATTCCATGAGACACTATGCTCCAGCACGGAATGCCCGCAACCCCTCGGGGCGTGCTGCTTGCTCCAAATGTGCTTCCCCAACCAGTTTGAGGTCGATTGCGTGAGCGTCGGTGGGTACTGGGCCGGTCCGTTTTCCACCTGCACGCCGGACCCCTGCGCTCCCTGCAGTTCGGGCGACGTGGACGGGGACGGGGACGTAGACCTGGACGATTTCGCCGCGTTCCAGACGTGCTTCGAAATGCCGTACACCGTGTTCTGCAATTGCGCGGACATGAACAACGACAACACGGTGAATCTGGCGGACTACGTGCTCTTCCAGGCGGCCCTGGAGGGCAGCGGACCCCAGTAATCGGGCGACGATCGACAACCTTGGGCGTGTCCGCCGAGTCCTCAGGGACCCGGCGCATCACCACTCCGTCAACTCGCCGACGATCTCCTCCATCAGATCCTTCAGCGTGACCAGCCCCAGGAGGAGTCCGTTGCGGTTGACGACCACGGCCATGGTCTGCCGCTCCTCCCGCATGTGGACAATGGCGGCGGCCACGGTGTCGTGGGGCGGGATGAACAGCACGGGCTCGATCGCATCGCGGAGCGTGGGCGAGGTCGGACCGGCCAAGACCTTATGCACCACCACCATCCCAATGATACGGCGAGGGTCCGTTTCATAGACGGGCAGGCGGGTGTGCGGGGTCCGGCGGGCGAGGTCCCGCAGCTCCGCCGGGCCGGCGTCCGCGCGCACGGCGATGACGCGGTTGCGGGGCACCATGGCGGTGTGAACCGGCGTGCTGGACAGAGCGAGCACGCGCTCCACCAGCCCGAACTGCTCCGGATCGCTGCCGACGTGCAGCAGACCTTCCCGCAGGACGGTGGCGATCCGCCGCCGGGCCACGAACAGCGAATCCCCTCCGGTCTCGACGGCGCCAAATGTCCGTGTGACCACTGACGTGACGCGGCGCATCGCCCAGACCACGGGCAGCAGAAGGTAGCGGGCGGCCAGCAGCAGCGGAGCGGCCGGATACATGAGTCGGTCGGCCGCCGTCCGGAAGGCGTTCTTGGGCACCACTTCCCCGAACGCGAAAACCACGGGCGTGACCACCGCCGTGGTGTAAATCTCGGCGCTGCGATCGTCCAGTCCGAGTTGCCGACCGACGAACAGGGCGACCACCGCCGTGAGGGCGTAGTTGCAGATGTTCGTCCCCACCAGGGCCGTGGCAAGGGACGACTGTTCGTCATTCAGCAGGCGAGCGAGGGGGCGTGCCGTTCGATCCTGCCGCTGGACGCGCAGGTGCAGGCGAACGCGGTTCAGGCAGTAGAATCCCGTCTCTGTCCCGGAGAAAAACGCGGAGCCAAGCAGGGCCGCCAGGGCGCACACCGCGTAGAACAGCCAGGTCTCGATCATGCCTCCCCCTCCAAACCCGCCGGCACACGATGCAGAATGAGGGTCCCCACGCGCCGCCCGCGGAGCGACTCCACCGTGAGCGTCAGATTGCCCGTTCGCACGCAATCCCCGACGCGGGCGAGGCGCCCCAGCCGGGCCGTGATGAGGCCGCCCAGCGTATCCACGTCGGCCTCGATCGGGGGAATGCCGAACAGAGAAGCCCAGTCCCGAACGCCGAGCTGCCCGGAGAGGCGGTACGTGTTGTCGTCCAGGGTTTCGGCCAGGGGGCGCTCCTCGTCCGCCGGCCCGCGCAGGTCCCCGACAATCTCCTCCAGTACGTCCTCGAGAGTCACCAGGCCGGCAACCCCACCGTATTCATCCACAACCATGGCCAGTTGGGTGTGCGTCAGACGAAAATGGCGGATGACCTGAATCAGGCTGGCCTGCTCCGGCACGAACGTGACCGGACGGAGCAACTGCTCCACGCTTCGATCGGGACTCAGGTGGAAGTCGCGGGCGTACAGAAGCCCCCGAACGTCGTCGAGGTTGTGGTCGACAACCGGAAGCTTCGTCTTGCCGGATTGCTCGAATCGGCGGTGGACGGCCTCGCGGTCGTCTCCCAGCGAGACCGCGATGATGTCCACGCGCGGCACGAGAACCGAACGCACGTTCACGTCCGCCAGGCCGACCACCGCCTGGAGCATGTCACTCTCCACCGAGTTGAGCACCTGTTGCCCGACCGAACTCTCGATGATGTCCCGAAGCTCTTCCGTGGAGACCGCCGGCGCACGCGCCGCCGGAGGAAGCAGCAGTCGGGTCGCCGGTTCAACCAGGGCAGCCGCCAGCAGCCACCGCACGGGCGTAAGCACGATCTGCAGGGCATGGATGCCCGGTGCGACGAGTGGAGCGAGACCGCGCGGATGAGCCAGGGCAATGGACTTGGGCAGAATCTCCCCGAAGAGAATCACCGCCACCAGCGCCCCCACGCCGGCCAGCGAGGCCAGAACGGGAGACGATCGCCCCAGTTCCCCCGCCATATGGAACGACACGGCGAAGATGCCGATGTTGACGGCCGTGTTCGCAATCAACACGGTGAGCAGAAGGTGATGGGGGTGGTGCATCAGCAGCGCCGCGGTCCGTCGCAAGCGACTGGAGGACGCGGCGAACGTGTACAAATCCTGCCGGGACAGGCCGAACAGCGCCGTCTCCGATCCGGAAACGGCGGCCGAGCACGCCAGCAGCACCAGAAGTAGGACCCAGCTCATGCGGAGAATTGTAGCGGCTTTGTCGTCGTTCGCCGACGGCGGGATGCGCCGGGCGGCCCGCCCGGCCCGGGAGTCCGGCGGCGCAGGATCGCAGCCTCCGGACTCCCACTCCGGTATCTCCTTCGGGGCCGGTTCATCGCTTTCGCCCCGCGGCTACGGAGCGGAATCCTTCGCCTGCACCTTTTGCAGGCTCGCCTCCACGCTCGCAAGCAGGGCCTGGTCCGAGGGCTTGCGGCTCTCTTCGATCAGCTTCTTCGCCAGGACGAGTGTGTCCGTAGCCGCCTCGAAGTTCCCTTTGCGGCGGTACACCTCACCCAGGTGTACGCGGGCAGGAACGTATTGGTCGTCCCGCTGCACGGCGTCGGTCAGGGAGCCGACGGCGTCATCCAGTTGACCCAGACCGGCCTGGATCCAGCCCAGCGTGTCCAGGGCGGCCGGCATGCCCGCCGGAGGACTGACCTGGACCGCCTTGCGTGCGTACGGAAGGGCCTGCTGAGGCAAATTCAGTTGTTCCGCCAGCAGATACGCCAGGTTGTTCAGGGCGACGAAGTTCTCGGGCAGCGCGACCAGGGCCTCTTCGTAGAGCTTGCGGGCCGCCTCATACTCCCGGATCGTCTCGTGGAGCATGGCCGACTGGATCATGAACTGGCCTCGCTCCACTTCCGATTCGCTGGTGGCAATCAGGGACTCTGTGGCCGCAATGGCTTCCGCCGAGCGGTCCAGACCCGCCAGCAGCACGGCGTGCAGAACTCTCGCCGGACGCTGCAGACGCTGGTCCGCGATGTCCCCGGCAAACGCCTCCACCGCGCCGGCCGTCGTCAGCGCCGTGGCGGCGTCATTGGCGATCGGCGTCAACTCGGAGATGGCCCGGGTGCCCACCCGGTCCACGGCCAGGCAGAAGGTGCGAACGGCCAAATCTTTCTGACCGTTCTGCGCCAGCATGGCGGCGTAGCGCGACATGATGGTTGCGTTCCGACGCGGCGGGGGCAGTTGGTTCTCATAGAACGCGATGCCGTCCGCCACCCGTCGGAACTGCACAAACGAATCCATCAGGGCCAGCACGAGCGCCGGATCGTAGTCGGACGTTTCGCAGGCCCGGGTCAGCAGGCGAATCGCCCGGGCCGCGTCCTGCTGCTTCGCGGCCAACTGCCCCGCGTGGTAAAGCCAGCGCACGTCGTTCGGAGACGCGGCAAGCTGTGCCGTGACAATCCGTTCCGCGTCGGCCAGACGGTCGTGCTTCTCGTAGAAACTGACAAGCTGAATCGCCACATTGGCCGCCCGCGGCTCGCGTTCCAGCACGGTCTTCAGTTCCGATTCCGCCAGGTCTCGCCGGCCCGTCATCTCGTACGCCCGGGCCAGGAGAATCCGGGGCCGGAAGCCCTCGGCGTTCGGCGCCGCGGCCCGCAACTGCTCCAGGTCCGTGCAGGCCCGCTGCCACTGCCCCATGGCGCTGTACAACTGCGCCCGGCGGAAAAGGGCACGCGGATCGCCCGTTCGTTTCTCCAGGTATCGGGTAAGGGTCGCCACGGCCTGCGCGGGGTTGCCGGAAGCAGACTCCAGCTCGGCCCGCAAGGGAAGGCCCTCCAGGTCCTCCGGATACCGGGCGGCGTACTGGTCAAACCGGCGTCGGGCTTCTTCACGATTGCCCATCCGCAGGAAGCTCTCCACAACAATCCGCCAGAAGACGGATGCCTGCGGGGAGGCGTCGCTCTCGGCCACGGCCAGAGCCTTCTCGTACCACTCGACGCTCTTCTCCACCCGCCCGGTCTTGAGGAAATACTCGCCGAGGGCCGCGCAGACGGCTTGGTTCGCCTGCATGTCGGCCGCTTCCAGCATGGCGGCGTCGGCACGGACCCGGTCCGCCAAGTTGAACAGGTACGAGCCGATGCGCAACTGGTTGGACGCCTTCTCCGCGGGATCCTCCGTTCGTTCCACCAGATCCTGCAGCAACTGGAGCCCGCGTTCGCCCCGTTCAGTCTGGGCGAAGAAAATGGCCGCCGCCTGGACGCTGCTCGCATCGATTTCGGGGAGCGCCAGGGCCTCCTCGAAGACCTGCTCGGCCTTCTCGCGGTTGCCCTGCTGGAAATACAGACGGGCCAGGCGAACCAGGTTCTGTGCGTCGCCCGGGTTCTGCCGGCGGATATCCTCCCGACGGGCGATGCCCTGGGTGGGATCTTCCTGTTCACGGATCAGCGTGGCCCAGCCCTGGACCGTAGCGTCTCTGGGCAGAAGATCGCGGCACTTCTCCACGTACTCGATGAAGGCGGCCTCGTCGCCCCGCGACTGGGCAATCACGGCCAGCCCCTTCCAGGCCCGGCCCTCCCGGGGATTGATCTGGGCGGCCTCCCGGAAGGCAATCTCCGCCTCCGAAACGCGGTCCAGCCGCAGACAGCTTTCCCCGTAGAACAACTGCACCTCGGAGTTGGTCGGCAGACGCCCCAGGGCGGCCTTGAACGCCTGGGCCGCCTGCTCGAACATCTGCCGGGCTTCGTCCGTCTTCTGCGCGTCGCGTAACACCTCCGCCTTTCGCAGGTGCAGACGCCCCAGAAACGTCTGTCCTTCCGCCTGGTCCACGTTGTGGTCGATGGCCGTGCCGACAATCTGCTCGGCTCGTGCGAAGTCGTTCTCTTCAAACGCCAGATCCAGCCGGTACAGGAGAATCGCCTCAAGAACACCCGGCGTTGCGGCCCGTGCGGACGGCGTACTCTTGGCCAGAAACTGCTGCTGCGCCTCCAGCAGGCGTGGCTCGGCCTTCCGCAGCTCGTTCAGCCTCAGGTAAAAGCGTCCGAGTTCGATGTTGCGATCGAATGCATCCGTCACTTCCTTCTGCACGCGTTCCACAACGCGGGCCTCCAGGGCCGCCTTTCGCTGCTCGGGCGTCTTGGACTCGTCGAGCCGGTCCAGCGCGGTGTGCAGGTTCAGCGAGTCCGGAGTGGCAACCAGACCGTCCTCCAGCACGGCCACAGCCTCGTCCTTGCGGCCCCGGTCGTGGAGAATGCCGGCCAGCGCCACCGGATACTCCTCGTTCTCGGGGTCCGCCTGAATCCTCTCACGCAGCATCTGAATGGCGTCGTCAAATCGCCCGGCCAGGATCGCCTCCTGCAGCCGCCGACGGAAATCGCGGTCCCGAATGCGGTCCGCAACTTCCGCACCTCCCTCCTTCGCAACCCTGGACATCAGCTCTTCCGCTTCGTCCGCGCGCCCCAGCGCGCTCAGGGCGTTCGCCCGCAGATTCATCGCCAGAACGTCGTTCGCGTTGCGCCGGAGGGCCTCTCGCGCGGCCGCTTCCGTCGCCGGCCATTCCTGCAGGCGCGAGAGAATCTGCGCATACGTGGTCCACAGCGCCGCCGGAGCGGTCTGGACGACGTCCGGACGGGCGAGGGCCTCCTCGATCGCCTTGCGCGCGGCGCCCAACTCGCCCATCTGGTAGCGCAGCCGGGCCAGCCGAAGCTTGTGTTGCCACGTGAATCGCGAGCCGATCAGCGCGTCCACTTCTTCGGTCAGTCGAAGCGCCTCCCGCATGTTGTTCTCGGCAACCGCGATGGTCGCCCTCACTTCCAGCGTGCGCGGCTGGCCGCTCCTCTCGTTTTCCGCCTCCGTCACCAGCTCACGGGCGTGGTCCAGGAGGTCCTGGCGCTCCAGCGAAGCCGCGTCCAGGCGGCGGGCCAGTTCCACGTGCAGCTCCGTGGCCTGCAGCAGCATGCGATACCGCATCTCCTTCTGCATCCCGCCCTCGCGCCCGATCCGAATGATGTCCCGGTCCAGACGCTTCTGGTTGACCCGGATCGCCTCCTCCAGCTTCTGACGGACCACCTCACTCTCGCCCCGGCTCTCGGCCAGGTTGCTCTCCCGCACGTGGATGCCTGCCAGCCGGATGTACGGCTCAAAGGAATCCGGGTGGACGGCGATGGCCTTCTCGTACAGATCCCTGGCCTCCGCGATGGCCTGTGTGTCCTCCGGCGCGTCGGGACCGGCCAGAGACTGCTCCCAATTCGCGTACGCCAGCGTGCCCAGCGCGGTGAGGGCCGTCGCTTGGGCTTCCCGATCCTCACCGGCCAACTCGACCGCCTTCGCCAGAACGGCCCGCGCCTGCTCCGGATCGTTCTTCTGCGGGGTCAGCAGGAACGAAGCGTACTGGATGTTCGACTCGACGGCGGCCGCGCCGGGCGTGCTATTGACCTCGCAGAGCTTCCGGAGAAGGGCCTCCGCACCCGCCACGTCGCCCGCTTCCAGCAGGCTCCGGGCCAGACGCGACGTGTACTGCACGCTCGACGGGTCGAGCGAGACGGATTCCTCCAGGTATTTCCGCCCCAGAACCGCATCGCCCTCCTGCTGCTGTTGCTGCGCCAGTTCCATCAGGGCCACCCCCAGGGCGTACGTCCCCAGGGCCCGGGCGGCGGCGTGCGTCCGCTCCGGCGCGCCGTCCGTTTCCGCCACGCCGTCCGTTTCATCCAACGCCGTTTCCGAACCGTCCGTCGCGGACAACGCGTTCAACAGACCTTCCGCGTTCTTCTTGACTTCCAGGAGCCAACCGGGATCGACGTTGGGCACCGACGCATACGGAACGAGCCACTCAACCAGCCGCTCCCAGCCTTCCACCAGGTTCACGTCGTCGGTCACCGCCTGATTCCAACTGCCGCGGGCCCGTTGGTCGTCTCCGACTTCCAGGAAACACTCCCCGACCCGGACGAGATAGATCGGCTCGTGATTCGTGGCGTAGGCCCGAATGTAAAACTTCCGGGCCGTGTCCCAGTCCCCCTTCTCCGCCGCCTGCTCCGCCTGCTTCGCAAACTGCAGGGGGTCCCGCGCCTGAAGACTGTGGACCAGGGCCACGCCCGCCACCGTCATCACAATGAAACCGACACCGGTCAGCGCGACGATCAGGTTCTTGTTCAGTCGTTTTCGCTTGGCCATAGTTCCGTTCCCGCCGTGGCGTTGTGAACGTCCTCAGTGACTTCATTCCGGGAAAGCCGCACCATCCGGCGCGGCAGACTCCGAACCCGACGCGGCCTCCCAGTCCGGCCAATGCTCCTGCACCAGAACGGGCAGAAGGTACTCAAACAGGCTGCGCGCCGCCTCCAGCGTCTCCTTGCGGCCGGGCGTCTCCCCCTGCGCGCCGGTGAAGCTCACCTCCACCTTGCTGAAGTACGCGTACCGATCGATCGGATTCGTCGTGCGCTGACGGACCCCCGTGCGCGAGGCCGTGAAGGCGCCGTTGCAGTGGAACGTGTACACCACCGTCGGCTCCGCACGGTTGAACACCGCAGACTTCACGAACGTGACCCACCGAACCGGCACTTCCGTTTTGCCCGCAGCCAGCGAGTCCACCGTCAGCGTTTCGTACCCCGCGTCCTTCTGCGTGTAGCCGGCCCCGGTCATGCACACGTCCGGTGTGTGCGGAACCAGATTGGTGCCGCCCGTGTAATACGTGACGGAAAGGCTGACAAAACGAAGCGGACTGGTCGGGGGCTGACGCGTGTCCTCCAGCAGCCGGTTCACATACAAGTCTGTTCCCAGCGCGGCCACGATGCTGGCCGAAAGCTGCTCATCCCGCACCAGACGAAACGGCCCCAGCGGCGTCCGACGCAACTCGTGCAGAGGCTTGCGCAGCGGAATGGGGTCTTTGATGAAAACCTGCTTCCAATGCCGAGCCAGCGGGCCGGCCATGACCGCCGCCGCGCCCAACAGGGTCACGCTCATCAGAAACGGCACGCTGACCAGCGGCTTCCACGTCGCGGTCGCTGGAGTTGACATCCCTAATTTCCCTATGCACAAGGGGTTATTGATACGTGCCCAGCACTCCCGGATTCAGCATAGTCCCACCCGCGTAGCGCGTCAATTGCCGCGCACGCGCCGGAACGCGGGTAACGGCAAGGCACCCGCGGTACCGGCCACCGCCGCCCCCTCGCCCGCGGCCGGCGCCTGCCGGAGTTACGTCAAAAACGGGGAACCGGTTCAGTTCGGGTCGGGGCCGTCCGATAAGACCGGGGCGGGGCTCGATCCGCATCCGCGGATCGCCCGGGAGGGCCGGAAGCACGTCGGAAAATGCGGAACGCGACCGGCTGTTGCGACGAAGAGACGCCAGGCCCATGAATATTGTCATTGTCGGTGCGGGAGGCCACGGGCGCGTGGTGCTGGACATCCTCCTTCGGGCGGGCCGGCACGACGTCGTCGGATTCCTCGACTCCAACGCGGAAATCGTCGGACGCCGCATGGACGGCCAACTCGTCCTCGGGGGTCTGCCCGACATCCCCCGGCTGCGCGACGAAATGAACGTCCAGGGCGCGATCGTGGCCATCGGCGACAACGGCGTCCGCCGAAACTACGCCGAACGGATCGAACGCACCGGCCTGGCCCTCATCAACGCCATCCATCCCTCCGCCAACATCGCCCGCAACGTGACCATCGGCACCAACTGCGTGATCGCGGCCGGGGCCCTGGTCTGCGCCCATTGCCAGATCGGAGACTCCGTCATCCTGAACACCGGGTCCATCGTGGACCACGAATCCATGGTCGGGACGGCCTGCCACATCTGCCCCGGGGCCCGACTGGCCGGGAGGGTCACGGTGGAATCGGGCGCCTTCGTGGGCATCGGGGCCACGGTGATCCAGAACATCCGCATCGGCTGCGAGGCCGTCATCGGCGGTGGCGCGGTGGTGATCCACGACGTCGCTCCCATGAGCACCGTCGTGGGCGTCCCCGCCCGAGAGATCAAACGCACGGAAGACCCCGAGGAATTCGCCCGCTGGATGCTCCCGGAGTTCGCCCGCGCTGCGCTCGCCACGCCCTGATTCGTCCGGCCCGGGCCGGCGGGTTCAGCGACGGGATTCCTCCGCCTTGCCCGTCATGGGCACAAACCGAACGCCCTCCAGCGTCTTGTACTCCAGCAGTCCGTCTTCCCGCTTGGTGACCACGGTCAGCCGCTGGATCTCGTGCTGGCGGCCGACGGGAATGCAGATCCTGCCACCCGGCGCAAGCTGGTCGACCAGCGGCTGCGGGATGCGCGTCGGGGCGCAGGTCACGATGATCGCGTCAAACGGCGCCGCCTCCGCCCAGCCGGCATACCCGTCGCCGCACCGCAACTGGATGGACGTGTAGCCACGATCCTTGAACGTCTCGGCCACCCGCTTGGCCAGGGGCTCCACAATCTCGATCGTGTACACGTGCGGCGTCAGCTCATTCAGAACGGCCGCCTGGTAGCCGGAGCCGGTTCCGATCTCCAGCACCTTCTGCTCCGGCTTGACGCCCAGGGCCTCGGTCATCAGGGCCACGATGTACGGCTGGGAGATGGTCTGGCCTTCCCCGATGGGCAGCGGGGTGTCGGCGTATGCGTACCGCGCCTTGTCGGTCGGCACGAACCAGTGCCGCGGCACGTTCCGCATGGCCTCCAGCACGTCGGCGTCTTTCACGTTGCGGAATTCGATCTGGTGCTTGACCATCCGTTCTCGCTCGATCTTGCGGTCGTCGGTGCGCGGGCGGGGCCATTCCGCGGGGGCGCTGGTCGTCGGTTGGCTGGCCGGGGGGGCCGGCTCTGCGGGCGGGTCGGCCAGGATCTGCCAGCCCAGAAGAAACGCCGCAAACACCACCGCGGACAGTGCGAGTACTCTTCTTCCGTGAAGCATGGGTGGGCTCCTGTGCAAGCGGCCGGTTGACCGGGTGGGCGGTCCGTGCAACCCATTATACGCCGCTTCCGCCCCCGCTTGAACCCGCCGGAGCGGGCGGGACCGAGCGCCCGCGGGATCGTGGGCCCCAGGAGAAGCGCC
>CAZPHH010000063.1:0-29288 GCA_964586145.1 uncultured Phycisphaeraceae bacterium
GGGACCGGCCGGTGAGATTCGTTCCAAACGCCGTTGCGACCGGGATTCGCGCGGCGGCTAGGCCCGCGGACGCCGCCGAAGGGCGTACACAACCGGAGCGCCGCCCAGCAGCAGCAGCAACGTGGACGGGTCGGGCACGTAGGACGGATTCGCCGAAACCTCGGCCAGAACCATCGGCTCCGTAGGAACCATGCTGGCCGACATCTGGCCGAGAGAATCCAGACCCAGCGCGGACAGCCGGGAGTCGGCCAGGCGGCGGTTCAACTCCTCCATCGCCTGGTACCGCCCGCTGAAGCTCGCAAAGATGTTCTCCGTGCCCAGAGACGTGAACAGCGGGTCAAACAGGACGGCCAGCATGTCCGCAAAGATGTTGCCGGAAACGTCAATCGGACCGATGTCGAAATCCATGAACTCTTCACTGTTGGCGAACCGGCCATCCTGGATGATCTGCTCCCGCACGGAATACTGGAACTCGAAGTCATACCAGCCGAACGAATTCATGCTGCCCGTTGCATTCAGCAGGAAGTTGCCGTCCACCTGCGTCTTCTGTCCGCCCACGTCCGTGATCAGAGAGTACGTCAAGGGCCGATTGTTGGTGCTCAAGGATACGTCCAACACCTCCAGGCCGCGCCCGCCCGTGCTGAACGTGAACTGGAGCGGCCCCGTCAGCGTCAGTTCCGTGGCGCCGAAATCCAGTGTCTCGTTGTTGAAGTTCCGCACCAGCGCCAGATCGGCCCCTCCGGACAGGGGGTTCTTCTCGCCGATGAAGTTGAACCCGGCATACTCCAGGGCCCGAACCGTGTTCTTGAACAGCCCCGCCTGCGCCGCACTCGCCACGCTCAGGCTGACGGCAACGCAGAATCCCCATCGTGATACACGTCCCATGGGCTCACCTCCAGGCACTGCCAACAGAGCACGCCGGCTCCAACGCACCAGACTACGGGCGATCCGAGCCCGATTCAAGGGCGCCGCTCACCCGGTCCCACTCGCATAACCCGATGCGCTCTAAGGTCTTATCGGCGATCCGCCGGCGGCGCGTGAATTCCCGCTCGTCCCTGTGATTCTCCCTTATCGGCCGCCACCGAGACCGGCCTGACCGCCTGCACGGGCAAGTCCAAGCAAAATCGGAGCTTATGCGCCACGGCGGGTCAGGTGCGGACCTTCGCCATTTCCTCCAGCAGGTGAGCGGCCGCCCGGATTCCGCCCCAGAAGTCTTCCAGCACCAGGAATTCATTCGGCCCGTGGGCGTTGCAGTTCGGCAGGCAGAAGCCCATAAGCAGCGAGTCCGCCCCCAGCAGCCGCTTGAACTCCGGCAGAATGGGCAGCGTTCCACCCTCCCGAATGTACACAGGCGCGGTGCCGAACCCGGCCTCCACCGCCGCCGCCGCCGCCTTCATCCCCGGCGAGTCCATCGGGCACACGTACGGACTGGCGTTCGCGAAGGTCTTGACCGTGAGCCGCACACTCGGCGGCGCCAGCGCCCGAACGGCCTCATCAAACGCCTGCGAAATCGCGTCCGGATCCTGGTCCGGCACCAGCCGCATCGAGACTTTCGCACCGCACCGGGCCGGTATGATCGTCGACGAGCCGTCCCCCATGAACCCGCCGAACAGCCCGTTCACATCCAGCGTGGGCCGGGCCCAGCGGCGAACGAGCGTCGAATACCCCGCCTCCCCGTCCAGCGCCGGGCTGCCCAGGCTCTCCAGGTACGCCTGCTCGTCGAAGGGCAGCTTCGCCAGCGCCTGGCGCTCGACGTCGGACAGTTCACGCACGTTCTCGTAGAAGCCCGGGATCGTCACGCGGCCCTGGTCGTCCCGGAGCTTCGCGATGATGCCGGCCAGCACATTGCACGGGTTCGCGACGGTGCCGCCGAACGACCCGCTGTGCAGGTCCTGCTTCGGACCGGTCAGCACGATTTCCTTGTACACCAGCCCTTTCGTGCCGTACGTGATGGCGGGCCGCACCTCGTCAAACTTGGCCGTGTCCGAGATGGCCACGTAGTCGCACGCCAGCCGCTCTCGATGCTGCGTGATAAAGGGAACCAGGTTCGGCGAGCCGACTTCCTCTTCCCCCTCAATCAGATACTTCACCCGCACGGGCAGACGGCCCTGCGACTTCACCCACGCTTCCGCCGCCAGAAGATGCGCCAGAAGCTGCCCCTTGTCATCGGCCGATCCGCGGGCGTAGAGCCGACCGTCCCGGATGTCCGGGTCAAACGGCGGCGATTGCCACAGCGACAGATCGCCCGTCGGCTGCACGTCGTAGTGCCCGTACACCAGAATCACCGGGGCCGCGCCGTCGACGGGCCCGCTGTCGCCCACGACGCACGGCCAGCCGCCGGTGTCCATGATCTCGGCCTCGATGCCGCAGCCGATCAGCAGACCGCGCACCCACTCCGCACCGCGCCGCATTGCGCTTGCGCCGCTGCGGTCGGTGGAGATGCACTCGATCCGCAGGAAGTCCGTCAGGCGCTCGAGGTACTTCTCCCGGTGAATCTCGATGTGATCCTGCACGTGATTCATGCGTGTTTCTCCCCGCCGGCGGCGTATCGGTGAGCGGACCCCAACGCGTGGTCCCGGTTCGTTCGCGTCCGCCATTCTAGGCCCCGCCTCTCACCGCGTCCAACCACGCCACGAACCTGCCCGCTTTCCTCGTTGCGACCGCCGTCGTACACTGCACCGAATGGGCACGCTCAAGCCGCCGCCGCGGGCAAAGCTGTTCGTGGGAATGCTGACCGGCGACGCGGCCTGGTTTGACGCCGCGCAGGAGGCGCTTGTCGCCGCGTACGGCCCCGTCGACCAGGCCACCGCCATATGGCCCTTCACGGCCAGCCACTACTACCGAGCGGAGCTGGGCGACAACATCTTGCGCCGGTTCCTCTTCTTTGAGACCCTGATCGGCGTGCAAAACCTGCCCGCCATCAAGCGACACACGAACGAGATCGAGTCGGCCTCCTGCGCCCGAGCCGGGCGCCCCGCCGATTGCCGCCCGATCAACCTGGACCCCGGCTACCTCACCTTGAGCAAAGTGGTGCTGGCCACGACCAAGGACTACTCGCACCGGCTCTATCTCGACCAGGGCATCTTCGGCGAGGTGACCCTGCGTTTTCTGGCGGGTCGCTGGCAGCCCTGGCCGTGGACGTACGCGGATTACGCC
Source organism: uncultured Phycisphaeraceae bacterium (assembly GCA_964586145.1). Lineage (GTDB taxonomy): Bacteria > Planctomycetota > Phycisphaerae > UBA1845 > UBA1845 > JAFGJQ01. The sequence goes on from CAZPHH010000063.1 coordinate 3,157, forward strand.
GCGGAGACGTACCACCCGGCCTTCCTCGACGCCCGGAACCGGCTGAAAACGAGCCTGGCCGCGGGTTAGCCGGCGATGTCGCAGAGTTGGGACTGCCGAGCGTTCTTCCTGGTACAAGTCGAAATCGGACGATATAATGATTGCAGCGGCAGCGGAGGCTGCCCCTCCTGCGGGAGGAGGACGTCTTTCCGGGAGATGGGGAAGACCCGCACGCTCGGCCACACGGCATCGTCGAGCACGCCAGGCACCGGGTCGCTGCCGCACAGCTTAGCGCTATTTCCTGGCGGTATCCCCGATGCCGGCCGAATGTGCTCACAGAGAGCAGCAGCGCGGAGTTCTCGCTTGGTCCGCCTGAGCATGCTCTCTGTTCCTTTCTGCCCTCCACCCGATCCCGACACTCCCCCGCGCCAGGATCCGGAGCGGATCCACGAACCCCGCAGCCGTAACGGATTTCGTTGGCACAGGGAGTACATCGAGGACCGCTTGACGCCGCGTCGATCGACCGGTACGGTCGCGCTTGGTAGACCGGCCGGGCAGGCCCTTTGCCCGCGCCGAGTCCGAAGGATCTGGTCCGATTCACACGGAAAGGAACCCGCGATGGTCGATCTTTCAACACGATACATGGGAATCCCGCTGAAGAACCCGTTGGTGCCGGGGTCGAGCCCCTTGTCGGCGGACGTCAGCCAGATTCGCAAGATGGAAGACTGCGGAGCCGCGGCCGTCGTGCTCCATTCCCTCTTCGAGGAGCAGATCGCCTTCGAGGCGGAACAGCTCACCCACCACCTCACCCAGGGCACGGAGAGCTTCGCGGAAGCGTTGAGCTACTTCCCCGAGGCCGACGACTACCGGCTCGGACCGGAGGAGTACCTGGAACACCTCCGCAAGGCGAAGGAAGCCGTAGACATACCGGTCATCGCGAGCCTGAACGGCGTGAGCGTGGGCGGCTGGATCGACTACGCGCAGAAGATGGTCCAGGCCGGCGCCGACGCGCTGGAACTGAACGTGTACTACGTGCCCACGGACCCCGGCATGTCCGGCCAGGACGTGGAAAACCGTTACCTCTCCGTGCTCAAGGCGGTCAAGGCCAATGTACAGGTTCCGGTCGCAATGAAGCTGAGTCCCTTCTTCAGCGCCCTGGCGAACTTCGCGCGCAGGCTCGACGAGGCCGGGGCGGACGGCCTGGTCCTGTTCAACCGGTTTTACCAGCCGGACATCGACCTGGAGACCCGGACCGTCGGGCCCAACCTGATCCTCAGCAGCTCCCACGAGATGCGGCTGCCCTTGCGATGGATCGCCATCCTGCACGGCAGGATCAAGGCCGGCCTGGTCTCCAGCACCGGCGTGGCGGACGGCACTGACGTCCTCAAGATGATCATGGCGGGCGCCGACGCAACCCAGATCGTCTCCGGCCTGCTTCGCAACGGCGTGGAGGAACTGAACATCATCCGCTCCGAAATGACCGAGTGGATGGAAGAACATGAGTACGAGTCCGTCGAGCAGATGAAGGGCAGCATGAGCCAGAAGTCCGTCGAGAACCCGGCGGCCTTCGAGCGGGCCAACTACATGAAGACCCTGAACAGCTACGCATAACGCCGACAACGCACTCACCGACCGGGCAGGTCGGGGCGATTCAGTCCCCTGCCCGGTCGTTTGGTTGCGCGCGGCGCGTCGTCGGTTCGTGCGATGGTGTGCTCGCGAAGTACAGGCGAAACGGCTTGTTGGCCCAACTGATGGACGAGACGACCGGCGGCATTACGTCCAGCCACTGCACGTCCACGGGCTCGGGAAGCCGGGGGCCGAACCACGTCGGGCCGTCGTGGGCAGTCACGAGAACCGGGGTCGGATCGGCCCGCCACGCATCCACGGAGTCGTACAGCCGGACCCTCCGGTCGGCGAAATCCAGCGGCGGACAGCCGTACGGAGCGGGTTCGGCCAAAACCCCGATCGCAGGGCCGGCGTCGGCCAGACGATAGGCAACCTCTGTGCGCGTGCTCGACGAGGCGGATCCGGCATCTGCAACGAAGTTCGCCAGGTAACCCCACCCGCCGTAGGCAACCCAGCCGATGACCACGGCAATCAGCAACCAACGGATTGGCCGGTATCCGTGTTGCACCCTTGTGCGGGCGACAACACCCTGCGCCGCGCCCGTTCCGCCGGTTGCCCGCGAATCCGGCGCCTTTCCGGACAAAATCCCGCGCTTCGCAAGAAGGCACGCGGCCCCTATGGCCAGGGCCGCGTTCACGAACACGCCGAACCGACCGTACTCCGCGGGCTTGCCCGCGCCGAGAAGCACGAACTGAAGCCCGATCAGCCCGGCCGGCACCAGCAGCGGCAGCGCGTCCCGGCGCCGGCGAACCAGGGCCGCCACAGCCGCTGCCGCGCCCAACACGAGCACGGGCCACGACGCACCTTCGACGGTCAACTCCAGCACGCGAAGGAACCCCTCGCCCAGGCGCGAGACCTCGTACATGGCCAGAGAGTTGCCGAAGTTGCTTTTCAGGACTTCGCGGTTGATGAAGAGGTTGATAAGGATGTAGGGGTTGGTCACGACGTACACGGCCGCCCCAATGCACACGCCGGCCGCCGTCCGCGTAATGGCCGACTTCGCCGCCGCACGGTCGCCCTCCGTTCCGCGCCAACGCAACCATTCCGCCAGCGGAATCAGAACGAAGATCGGCAGCGACGAGAGCACCATGCCGAACGCCGCTCCGCAGGCCGCGGACATCCACACCCAGTCCGCGCGACGCCCGGAGGCCACGTAGCGCATGGCCAGCCAGACGGCCGCCAGCATGAGCGCCGCCCCCGGCAAGTGCGGCTTGCCCTCATGCGACATGCAGACGACCACCGGCAGCAGCGCAACCAGCAGCGCCGCCAGCGCCGCCGCATTCAGGCCGGCCAGCCGCCGCGCGATCAGCCAGACGACAACCAGGCCAACGGCCCCCCACGCCGCCGCATACGCCCGGGACAATACGTAGAAACGGGCGAACGCCTCGGGATGGTCCAGGTACCACACCACATCACCGCGCACGTCGATCAGCCCGGCCACGCCGGCCAGCTTCAGCAGCACGCCGACCGGGTAGATGAACAGGCCGCCGTACTGGTAGAGCCTCGGGTCCAGGTCTCCCTGACCCGGCTTCATCGAGGCCAGGGCACGCATGGTAATCATTTCGTCCGGCTGGTTCGTGTAGAGACGATAGCGAACGAGAATCGCGGCCACGTCCGCTTCGGTGGCCGTCAGCTTGACGGGCTCGCCGGTGCGCGTCAGCGGATCGGCATCGACGTCCGCCCCGCGGGTGGGCGTGGACCACGCCCCGCCCCCAACCCGGTCGTACATGCGTTGCCCGCTCCAGGCCTGCCCATCGGGAAACAGGAACGAGTCCGCTTCGCGAGAGGGCAGCCCCCACGTCAGGCCGGCAATGGTCATGCCGACGTAGAAAACGAGCACCGCGGCCAGGGCATACCATGCCGAGCCGATGCGCAGCGATTGAGATGACGTGGTCGATGCGTCACTCATGGATCTATTGTCTCACGCAGGCCGCCTCTGCTACAAGGCCGGCTCGATATTCAGCAGTATGTCAGCAATCGCCAGGCCACCCAGCAGCACGCTCACGATCCCGTTGATCGTGAAGAACGCCAGGTTCACGCGAGAGTAGTCACCCGGATGAACCAGGGCGTTCTCGATGGCAAGCAGCAGCGCGGCCGCGCCCACCCCCGCCAGATAGAGCCACCCCAACCCCGCCAACCATCCCAGAGACACCAGCAGAACCACGACGCCCGTATGGGCCACCCGGGCGATCCAGAGGGCCGGCCCGGGGCCCAGCCGGGCGGGCAGGCTGAACAGCCCCTGCGTTCGGTCCACCTCGATGTCCTGGCACGCGTAGATAATGTCAAACCCGCCGATCCACAACGCCACCACGGCGAACAGCACGAGCGCCTCCACGCCAAAACTGGGCGGATGGATCGCCAGCCATGCGGCGGGAGGCGCCAGCGCTATGGCACTCCCCAGGACAAAGTGCGACCACTGCGTAAACCGCTTGGTGAATGAGTAACCGCACAGGCAGACCAGCACCGGCCCGCCCAGGTACATCGGCCACGGGTTGCCAAACCACGGAAGGAACAGCACGCAGGCGACGGCAAACACGATCCCCGCTGCCGCCAGGAAGGCCCAGGCCGTCGCTGGGGAAATCCGTCCGGTCGGCAGCTCGCGATCGGCCGTTCGCGGGTTGCGGGCGTCGATCCCGGCATCGACGATGCGGTTGAAGGTCATGGCCACGCTTCGCGCCGCCACCATGCAAACCACGATCAGCAGCAACTGCCCCGCAAAGGGCCGGCCTCGCCCGTCGATGTGCCGGCCCGCCAGAAACGCCGCCATCAGCGCGAACGGAAGGGCGAAGACGGAATGCGAGAACCGGACCATCCGGCCCCACGTCCACAGCGTGGGGAGGACGGACCTCATGCTCCGCTCCCCTCCGCGAGTCGATCCGCCCAGCGTGTGTTCAGCCCGTGCGGCACCGACACGAGATCCAGCAGCCGACCGACCACAAAGTCAACCAGGTCTTCCACCCGCTGCGGCCGCATGTAGAACCCCGGCGCGGCCGGGCAGATGACGGCGCCCGCCCGGCTGAGCTTCAGCGCGTTTTCCAGGTCGATGGCGCTCCAGGGCATTTCCCGGGGAACAAGAATGAGTCGCCGGCGTTCCTTCAGGGTGACCGCAGCGGCTCGTGTCAGCAAGTTGTCACTCACCCCGGATGCGATCGCGCCCAGCGTGCGCATGCTGGCCGGACAGACGATCATACCGGATGTCAGAAACGATCCGCTGGCCGGCGGCGCCGCCAGGTTCGAATGAGGATGCAGGGTCACGCCGTCGGTCGCTCGGGCCAGAAAGGCCTCCAGCGAGAAGTGCGGCAGCGCCAATTCGTCGGCCGCCACCTGCCGACCGAACGGTGAGACCACCAGGTGGACGTGCATGCCGCCGTCCACCAGGCAATGCATAAGGCGACGGGCATACGCCGACCCGCTGGCGCCGGTGACACCCACCACAATGTCTCGAATCGGCTGTGGCCCTGCCATTGGCCGCCCTCGTGGCCCGTCATCCGGGCAGCCGGCGGAGGCGCTCGCCCGCCCGTCTTGCCCAGATGGACTCCTCAAGCTCCGTCACGATGCGCTGGAAGGCAGCCCGCGCCTCCGCCGGCCGCCCCGCTTCCTGGCAGGCCTCGCCAAGCCGGAACAGCGCCTCCGGCAAAGCGTCGCGAGCGTGCGGAGAATCCACGCAGGCTTCCAGTTTCTCGATGCGCCGCTGCACGTCCGGCTCCGACTTGGCGATCTCCAGCTCGAAGTTGTCCAGCAGTTGAGCATCCGGGTACCGCATCTTCAGGGCACGGAGGCTCTCGGCGTATCCGGCCTGCCGCGGGTCCAGTTGCAGAAAGCCAAGCGGCGGGTCACCCGGCTCGCGCACCTGCGGCCCGCACAGCGGTTCCATTCCATAGACCGGATCGCCGGCAGGTGGCGGCGCGTTGAACCGAAGGAGATTGCGAAACCGCGCCGCCTCGAAGACGGTGGCTTCCAGCGGGACACGCAGCGCCCGTGTCGCAGATCGCTTGGTGAATATCCCGCTGATGGTGCCCGGCGCCCGGGCCGGCTCCGTGGCCGACGGTTCCACCCGCTCCGCCAGCTCCGACAGCTCGTCGAGTCGGGCAAGGGCCTGCGCCACGTGGCACTCTCGGGCATCCAGTTGCGCCAACCGCAGCAAGGCCATCACGGACAGGGCCGTCGGCTTCTCCCGCTCCAGCCGGTAGAGCTTCTCCCAGGGGTGCCCCGACGACGGATGCGGAAACGTGTTGTAGAAGCGGACCACACGGTGCGCACGAAAGGCGGGCAGGTCCACGCGTGCGTCGGTCGCCAGGGCTTTGATGTACAGGGCGTTCGACGCGTACCGGCTTTCGGGGTAATGGTGAAGGAAGTGGTCGCACGCCCGAATCGCACCCAGGCGATACAGGGCGACCATGTTCTCGCGATCGTCCGTCACCTCCAGCTCAAGCTGCCACGCCAGGTCTTCCTGGGCCTCCAGCGCCTCCTTCAGCGGCACGGGGCCGTCGTGCGTCTTTCTCCGGCGTGCGATGGCCGCTTCAAACTCCTTCGTCACGTCCTGGTCGGCAAAATAGGACGAATTGGGCCCGTATCGATGCTCCAGCAGCCGGTACTGCAGCTCGTCCCGACCCACGTGGAACTCAAACAGCAGCACGGGCAGGGCAAACATCGCCGCCATGAGCGGCGCGATCGCGCCCGGCCGGTAGTTCACCGCTCGGGCGATCGCCAGCACCACACCGCACACCACGCACGACGCGATAATCGCCAGCACCCACGGCACGAAGAACATGATCCGGTCCGAGGGGCTCGCCAGCTCCTGCACCGCCACCGGCGACTGCCGCGACGCCGAGAAGAAGTAGATCACCACCAGCAGCAACCCCAGCATGGCCGAGGCGTATCGAAACGAAAAGCGAAACGGCCGAACCGACGCCAGCAGGCACGAGCCGGCCACCGTCAGCGCGAGCCAGGGCATCATGGCGATGAACGCGATGACCAGCAGAAACGGAATGCTGCATGAAAAGCGGTACAGAATGGCCACCAGAATCGGAATGGACACCAGGGCCGCCAGCAGCAACCCCAGCACCACCATCTGCAAAGGGACGTCGTAAATGCTGATGGGAAACAGCAGCAGGTCGCTCAAGCTGACCCGATCGTCACCGGCCGGCTGAAACGTCCGCCAGAACTCCGCCCAGTAGTGGGCCATGCGCGGCGCGAAGAGCATTCCGCTGCGCAGCCAGAACGCAAACACGCCCAGCCCGGCGAACAGCAGCACGTTCAGAACCAGCAGAACAATGGCCCGCACCCGGTACTTGGATCCGGGGCGCGACCAGACGTCCCAGATCGTCGGGGGTTCCGCCTCTTCCGCCGACGTGTCCGCCGCGCGGGCAACGACCGGAGCGGGGGCCGCCGCCGGCCGGGACCGTCTGTTTCGCGATCGCTCAGCCATGGTCCTCCCTGACCGCAACGTACACGGTCACGACGCCGAATGTCAGCGACCGGCGCCGCACCCGGGCAAAGCCCGCGTTGTGCAGGCGCCGCGTCAGTTCCGTTGCGTCCACAAAGGATACCACCGATTCCGGAAGATAGCGATAGGCCCCGTCCCGATCACCACTGAGCCATGTCGCACCCGCCGGCATGATCCGCCGGGCATAGAATTCGTACAGGGCGCGGACCCATGGATGTCCGGGACGCGTGAACTCCAGGATCACCGCGCGCCCGCCTGGCGACAAAACGCGCCGGAACTCCCGCAATCCGTCATCCAGTGCCTGAAAGTTTCGAACGCCGAAGGCGCAACCAACAATCGTAAAGGAGCCGTCGGCAAAGGGCAGGCGCAACGCGTCGCACTCACACCAACTCGCGTCCGCCGGACCGCGACCCGCCGCCCGCTCCAGCATGGGCCGGGCGAAGTCGCAACCGACAAGCATCCGCGGCCTCGGCGACCCGGCCGCAAACGCCCGCAGCAGGTCCCCCGTTCCGCAGGCCGCGTCCAGCACCCGGTCGTCCGGCCGCACGCGCGCCAGGCGGACCGCCTGTTGACGCCAGTACGCGTCCCGACCCGCGCTGAACCACCGGTTCACCCGCTCGTACGTCGGCGCAATCGCACCGAACATCCGGCGCACTCGATCCGCCTTGTCCGGCTGCGTGTGCGGTGAGCGAAGGGCGTCGTCATTCCAGAGCGTGCGGTTTGCGTGACGGTCCATGTGCGGGCCCAATTCAGGCCGCCGGGGGCTACAGTTCGACTCGGGCGCCCAGAAGCCGCAGAAACTCCCGCAGCAGGGCCGGATGGGCCGGCCAGGCCGGGGCGGTCACCAGGTTCCCGTCCACGTGGGCGTTCGCGTAGTCCCGGTCGTTCTTGATCCACGTTGCGCCCGCCTGTTCCACCTCGGGCCGGACCGCCGGATAGCACGCGCACTCCCGTCCCTGCAGCACGCCCGCCGCCGCCAGCAACTGCGGACCGTGGCACGGCGCCGCAATCGGCTTGCCCGCCTCCGCAAAGTGCCGAACCACCCGGATCACGGCTTCGTCCAGCCGGAGGTACTCCGGGGCCCGGCCCCCCGGGATCACCAGCCCCAGGTAATGCGTCGGGTCGATGGCGTGGAAGTCCGCATTGAGGACGAACTGGTGCCCCGGCTTCTCCGTGTACGTCTGGTCGCCCTCGAAATCGTGAATGGCGGTCTTGACCGTCTGGCCCGTCTTCTTGCCCGGACAGACGGCATGCACCACGTACCCCAGCATCGCGAGCGCCTGGAACGGCACCATCGCTTCGTAGTCCTCCACGAAATCCCCCACCAGCATCAAAATGCGCTTTCCGTGCATGGTCGGACCTCCGGAATCGGGACACTCAACGGCCTGCTCCGGCGGATTGTCCCGCAAACCGTCGCCTTCGTCCACCCGGCCGGGGCGCCGACCGGCCGAGCTTGATCTGCGCTGCGTTTGCCCGACAATGGCCCTGCGTTTGGACGGGATTGCCGCAATCTCTGAGTCGCGAGGTGTAGAATCATGTCACTGTCTGCCGTCACCCGATGGGTACTCATCGCCGGCGTTGTACTGTCCATGATCGCTCAGGCCGCGGAAGACCCCCCTCCCCCCGCGGAGGAAACGCCGGAGAGAACGCTCTACGTCACCGCCACCGCCCACCTCGACACCCAGTGGCTCTGGACGATCCAGGACACCATCAACAAATACGTGCCGGACACATTGCGGGGGAACTTCGAGTTGTTCGAGGCATTCCCGAACTACCAGTTCAGCTTCGAGGGCGCGTACCGGTACATGCTGGCCCGGGAGTACTACCCCGACGAGTACGCGCGGCTCAGGGAGTACGTCGCGAAGGGACGCTGGCACGTGTGCGGCAGCGCCGTGGACGCCTGCGACGTCAACATCCCCTCGCCCGAATCGCTGATCCGGCAGACGCTCTACGGAAACGAGTTCTTCCGGAAGGAGTTCGGCAAGACAAGCTGCGACATCTTCCTGCCCGACTGCTTCGGATTCGGATACGCCCTGCCCTCCGTCGCCGCACACTGCGGACTCAAGGGATTCTCCACGCAGAAGCTGACCTGGGGCTCGTCCGTCGGCATCCCGTTCGACATCGGCGTGTGGGAAGGCGTCGACGGCAATTCGGTCGTCGCCGCGCTGAACCCCGGTGCATACGCACGCGGCATCCGGACAGACCTCAACCGGGATGAACAGTGGCTCAAGACGATCGACCACCAGGGCGAAACCTCCGGCCTGTACGCCGGCTTCATGTACTTCGGAGTGGGTGACGTTGGCGGCGCGCCCGACGCCGCGTCCGTGGAACGGCTGGAAAAGGCCATCGCCGCGGGCGGCCCCATCCGCGTTCGCAGCACCGCGGCCGACCAGCTCTTCCGCGACCTGACGCCCGAACAGATCGCCAGGCTCCCCCGCCACAACGGCGAGCTGCTGATGACCCGACACGGCATCGGCTGCTACACGTCCCAGGCCGTCATGAAGCGATGGAACCGAAAGAACGAACTGCTCGCCGCCGCCGCCGAGCCGGCCGCCGTCGCCGCCGCCTGGCTCCAGGCCGCCCCCTACCCCCGCGAAAAGCTGACCGAAGCCTGGATCCGCTTCCTCTGGCACCAGTTCCACGACGACCTCACCGGCACCAGCATTCCCCAGGCCTACACCTACTCCTGGAACGACGAACTCATCTCGCTGAACCAGTTCGCCGCCGTCCTGACGGGTTCCGTCGGGGCCGTCGCCAAAGGGCTGAACACGAAGGTGAATGGAATCCCCCTGGTCGTCATGAACCCCCTGTCCATCCAGCGGGAAGACCTCGTCGAGGCCACCATCCGTTTCCCGGGCGACGCCCCCGCCGGCCTTCAGGTACATGGACCCGGCGGCGACAAGGTGCCCACCCAGGTCCTCTGGACGCACGGACCCGAGGCGCACATTCTCTTCGTGGCCGCCGCGCCGCCGATGGGACTGGCCGTCTACGACGTTCGCGCCACGCAGACCTCCACCGCAGCCGCCTCCGCACTGCGCGCAAGTGAACGCGAGTTGGAGAACCAGCGGTATCGGGTGCAGATCAATGAACAAGGCGACGTGTCGAGCATCTTCGACAAGAAGGTCAGGCGAGAGCTGCTGCGCGAGCCCATCCGTCTTGCCCTGTTCAAGAACGAGCCCGAACAGTGGCCGGAGTGGGAGATCGCCTACAAAGACATCACCGCAGACCCCGTCACGCACTTCGGCGGCCCGGCTCAGGTCCGCGTCGTGGAGCACGGCCCCGTCCGCGTCGCCCTGGAGGTCTCTCGGTCGGCCGAGGGCAGCGCCTGCACGCAGCGCATTCGCCTGGCCGCCGGCGACGCCGGACGATACGTCGAGTTTGACACGGGGATCGACTGGCGGACCCGACGCCGCCTGCTCAAGGCCGTCTTCCCGCTGGCCGTCGCCAACGAGAAGGCCACGTATGACCTCGGATTCGGCGTGGTCCAGCGCGGGACCAACACGGAAACCCTCTACGAAGTCCCCGCCCAGCAATGGGCCGACCTGACGGACGCCCGCGGTGACTACGGCATCGCCATCCTCAACGACGGCAAGTACGGCTGGGACAAACCGGCTGACCATGTGCTCCGCCTGACCCTCATCCACAGCCCCAACGACATTCTCAAGGAGATGGGCTGGCATCGGTTTACGTACGCCGTCTGCGGCCACGAAAAAGACTGGCGTGCCGGCGGCGCCGAAGCCGTCGCCTGGCAGGCGGCCCGGATGAATCAGCCGCTCCGGGCCTTCCAGGTGGATGCGCACCCCGGTCCCCTCGCTCGCAGGTTCTCGCTGGCCCGTCTGGACTCCTCGCAGGTCATGATTCGCGCGATCAAAAAGGCCCAGACCGGCGAAGATGTCGTCGTCCGTCTGCATGAGTTGAGCGGCCACCCGGCTCAGGACGTCACGCTGGCCATGTCTGCACACATCACGGCAGCGCGCGAACTGAACGGCGCAGAAGAGCCGATGCAAATGTTGCCCGTGTCCGACGGACGCCTCAGCCTGTCCTTCAAGCCGTACCAGGCGCGGACGATCGCGGTGACACTGGCCCCGCCGCCGATCCCCCTGAAGGCGCCGACGGCCGTCCCGCTGCCCCTGCCGTACGATGTGGACGTGGTGAGCACCGACGCAAACCGGGCCGACGGCGACTTCGACGACCAGGGCCGTTCGCTGCCCGCGGAGTTGCTGCCCAGGCAACTGAACGTCGAAGGCATCCCCTTCCAGTTCGGACCGACCGGCCCCGGTGAAAAGAACGCCGTGGCCTGCAACGGCCAGTCCATCCGGCTGCCCGACGGATCGTTCAACCGGCTGTACCTGTTGGCCGCAGCAGTTGGCGGCGATGCGACCGCCGTGCTTTCCACCCGCAGCGCGGCAACCCTGTTCGGCGTGCAGGAGTGGACCGGCTTCATCGGCCAATGGAACAGCTTGGTGGACGACGGCACGGTGAACCTCCGCGAGGAACCGCAACCGCCCTTCGTGAAGACCGATCCGGTCGCGTGGGTCGGCACCCATCGCCACTGCCGCGAGGCCGGAAACGAGGCCCACGTACACTGCTACCTCTTCAAGTACGCCATCGACCTCCCGGCAGACGCCCGGACGGTCACGCTGCCGCGCAACCCACGCATCCGCGTTCTGGCCGCGACGGCCGCCCGAGACACGCACGATTCCGCCCGGCCCGTCCAGCCGCTCTACGACACCCTGCCCCTGGTGCGCATCGAGCCCCGCGGCCGGATGACCACGGACCCGGTGGCCGTGCGGTTCCAACCCGCCGCGCCCGACATGGCCGTCCACTACACGCTGGACGGCACTGTTCCGGACGTGTCGTCCCCCCGCTACACGGAACCGATCTCCATCGGCGAAACCACACTCGTTCGCGCCCGGGCCGCCCGCGCCGGCGTTCTGGCCGCCGAAGTCAGCAGCGCCCAATACACATTCCTGAAGCCGATGGCGGCCGTCGACCCCGGCCCCGTTGAAGGCGGGCTGACCTACGAGTACTTCGAGGGCCGATGGGGGCGCACCCGCGAAATGGAATCGCTGGGACCCGTCGCCCGCGGCACGACCGAAGCCATCACCGACGGCCCCAGGAAGCGCGAGAATCAGTTCGGCTTCCGTTTCTCCGGCTACATCCAGGTCCCGCGCGACGGGCTTTACACATTCACGACCCGCACCGACGACGGAAGCACGCTTTTCATCGGAGACAAGCAGGTCGTGGACAACGACGGCCTGCATGGAACACGCGACGCCGCCGGCAGCGTCGCCCTCAAGGCCGGCTACCATCCGATCACCGTCTGGTACTTCGAGGCCGGCGGCGACAAGGAACTCCGCGTATTCTACGAGGGCCCGGACATCGCGCGGCAGGAGATTCCAGCCGCCGTCTTGTTCCACAAGGCCGAACATCAGGACCCGCCCCGCGAATGACAAACAACGCAGGCGAGCATCGACCATGGCCCAGTTTGATCTGCCGATCGAGGAATTGCGCACTTACCTTCCGGAAGACTCGGAACCCGCCGACTTCGACGCATTCTGGACACGGACACTCCAGGAAACCCGCTCGCACAATCTCAACGCGCGGTTCCAGCGCATCGACGACCCGACGCATCAACTCGTCAACGTCTACGACCTCACCTTCGCCGGCTTCGCCGGCCACCCCGTCCGCGGCTGGTTTCTCGAACCGGCCGGCAACACCGGCCGACTCCCCTGCCTCGTGCAGTTCGTCGGATACGGCGGTGGGCGATCTCTGCCGCTGGACCACCTCGCCGCGCCGGTGGCCGGCTTCGCCCTGCTCGTCATGGACACCCGCGGCCAGGGCGCCGGATGGTCGCCGGGCGTCACGCCCGATCCGGCCGGCAGCGGTCCGCACGCGCCCGGCTTCATGACGGCCGGCATCGAGTCGCCGGATGACTACTACTATCGGCGTGTCTATGCCGACGCCGTGCGTGCGGTGGAGGCGGCGGCCGGACATCCGCACGTAGATCCCGATCGCGTCGGAGTCATGGGCGGCAGCCAGGGCGGCGGCATTGCCGTGGCGGTGGCGGGGCTGCTGGGCGAGGCCGTGAAGTTGGCCCTGCCCGACGTCCCGTTCCTGTGCGACTTTCGCCGGGCGCTGCGCATCACCGACGCGCAGCCGTACGCGGAAATCACCAGGTACCTGAGCTGTCACCGCGATCGAGTGGACGCAGTCTTCCGCACGCTTGCGTATTTCGACGGCGTGAACTTCGCCCCGCGCATCACCGCCCGCTGCCTCTTCTCCGTCGGCCTGATGGACCAGACCTGCCCGCCCAGCACGGTCTACGGCGCCTACAACCGCATCCGCGCCGAAAAGGAAATCCGCATCTACCCCTACAACCAACACGAAGGCGGCGGCGTCCTCCACGCAGCCGAACGCCTCCGCTTCGCCATCCACCATCTGTCTTCGTAGTCCCCCCATCCCCTCTGGGACCGGCTTGCTCTTCTGTGGGCCCGCTTCATGTCGGGGCCCGGCTGTTCTTGTGGGACCGGCTTCATCTGTGGGACCAGCTTTTCTTTGTGGGACCGGCTTTTCTCTGTGGGACCGGCTTTCCAGCCGGTCTCTTGCATCTTTGTGGGACCGGCTTTCTCGCCATCCCGGCGCGGAGCCTGTCGATTTAATCGGAGCCCGCTGGCATGAGTCGTGCTTCGTCCACGGAGGCCCGATGGGCTGCACGGAGGAGACCGCATGACATACTGGGCGAAGGCACCGATGGACCGGCAGCAGGTCACCCTTTTCTCTCCAACCCTCGATGCGGCGATCGAAGAAGACCACCCGGTTCGACTCTTCTGGGAGGTATTGGACACGCAGGACTGGACCGCCTGGGAAGCTCGCTATCACGGCCATCGCGGCCAGCCAGCCATTCACCCGCGGATCGTGGCCGGCCTCCTGCTGTATGGGGTGAGCCAGCGGATTCGCTCCAGCCGGGCACTGGAAGCGGCCTGTCTGAACCGGCTGGATTTCATCTGGCTGGCCGAAGGCCGGCAGATCGATCATTCGACGTTCTGCGCGTTCCGCAATGCGTTCGGCCCGGAGTTGAAGGACCTGTTTCGACAGATCGGCCGCCTGGCGATGGCCATGGGCCTGATCCGGTTGAACCAGGTCGCCCTGGACGGTTCGCGGGTCAAGGCGAACAGTTCCCGCCATCACACGGCGCGGGCCGCCCGATTGGAGCGATGCTTGCAGGCCCTGGACCAACAGATTGAGCAGTTGCTGGCCGAAGCGGAGGCGGCGGATCGTCAGGAGGATGCGCTGTACGGACCGGAGGGTACGCCGAACCGCCTGCCCCCGGCCTTGCACAAGGCGCAGCAGCGTCGGGAAGCGATGCAGCAGGCGTTGGAGACGGTCCAGTCGTTGGATGCCAAGCGGGCCAAGCGTAAGGACATGAGGTCTCGGGGCGCCCAGGTTCCGGTTGCGGACCCGGACGCGCGGGTGTTGCCGAACAAGGAAGGCGGCGCTGCGCCCAATTACACACCGCTGGTGGAGGTGGATGGACATCGGGGTTTCCTTCTGGCCACCGACGTCATCAACGACACGGCCGAGGACAAGGCGCTGGTTGACCTGGTGGATGAGGTGTCCCAGGTATTCGGGCAGCCGCCGGCGACGGTGTTGGCGGATTCGGGCTTCGCCACGGGCGTGAACTTAAAGGCCATGGAGGATCGTGAGACGGAAGCCCTGATGCCGGTGGTGTCCCTGAAGGCGGATGAGGAAAATCCCGCTCGGCGTAGCGATCCTGTCCCGGCGCGCCGGGATGAGGGGTGGGACCGGCTTCCGATCAGTCCCCAGACCAAGCGGCTGGACAAGCGGGCGTTCGTCTATGATCCACCGACGGACACGTATTATTGTCCGATGGGCAAGTCGTTGTCCTTTTCGGGACAGGAACGATACCGTCGCAAATCGAATCTCACGGGGACGTATCGGGTCTACACGTGCGGAGACTGCGCGGAGTGCGCGTTGGCGGCGCGGTGTCTGTCGAATTCGCGCAAGCCGCGGAACGTGTTGCGGGATGAGTATGAGGAGTACCGCGAGCGGGCGATGACTCGCTTGGCCGACCCGGAAAAGCATAAGACGTACGAGCAACGCATGTGGATGGCCGAGGCGCCGTTTGGCGTGCTGAAGAGCGTCATGAACGTCCGGCAGTTCCTGGTCCGGGGCCTGAGCAAAGTGAAGATCGAGTGGGACTGGGCCTGCTGTGCGTTCAATCTGAGTAAGCTGGTGAAGGAGACCCTGCGTATCCGGAGGCGATTGGGCGGTTTGACGGCTTGATCGGGCGGGGTGGAGCCCCGCCCTGACATCTTGGGCGTTTCGGATGCCCTGATCGGGCACGCGGAACACGCCGATCCGATCCGGTGTTCCGGCACCAACGGCCTTTGACGCATTTCGCACCGATCAGCGGACCGATGTAGGATCATCCGCCGGAGACTTAATTCGACAGCCTCCGCGCCGGGATGGCTCGGGTTGCGGGCGCAGCCCGCGCTGCTCTGTTTTTGCGTTTCTGCGTTTCCCCCGACGATCGGCGCCGGCCACCGCCGGCGTCCTCCCCGGAACCCGCCCCGGCCGCGGCGTCCCGACCAGTCGGGATTCCTCTTCGTTTTTGCTTTTTGTTGTTTGTTTTTTGCTTTGGCCGCCGCAGGCGGCCCGCTCGCTCCCCCCCCACCCAGCAGCGAACGCTACAACCCCCTCACCCCTTCCCACCGCTCGCCACAGCGAGTGGCCCGGGGGGACACAAACCCCCGTTTGTCCGGCATCACTTTCAATGGGGTCCCGTTCTCTGTCACTGAGGGCGTTGGGACTCGAACCCAAGACCTACGGCTTAAAAGGCCGTTGCTCTACCAACTGAGCTACGCCCCCGGAAACGCGCTCGCAACCCTTCCGGCGCCCAGGCGCCGAGGCCGCAGCACGTCCGACACCTGGAGGTTATACCCGGACCTCCTCCTCCCGACCAGCGTGCTGAACGGGGGGGCGGCACCCTACCGCGAGCCGGGCCGTTTTGCAAATGAAAGCTCAACTTGATAGAATGGCCGGGCAGCAAGGCATCTCGGGGATGCGCGAGGCTGAGGGCGTGACCCACTCACGGAAAACCAGGGCCCAGCTCCTGGAAGCGTGCGAGGAACTCCGCGCCCGCGTCGCAGAGATGGAGCAGGAAGCCACCAAGCGTCGGCAGGCGGAGGACGCCCTTGCCCGCGAACGCGACCTGCTGCACACCCTGATGGATCACATCCCCGACACCATCTACTTCAAGGACGAACAGAGTCGGTTCACCCGCATCAACCGCGCCCAGGCGGAGGTCCTCGGCGTCGCGCCCGGCGAAGCCGTCGGAAAGACCGACTTCGACTTCTTCGAGCCGGATCACGCCCGCAGCGCCTTCACGGACGAGCAGACCATGCTCCGGACCGGCCAGGGCGTCATCGGCAAGGGCGAGCGCATGCGCCGCGCCGACGGCGAGCATCGCTGGATCTCCACCACCAAGGTGCCGATCCGCGGCACCGACGGCCGGTACCACGGCATCGTCGGCATCTCCCGCGATGTGACGGCCCAAAAGCAGGCGGAGGAAGACCTCCGTCAAAGCGAGGAGCGGTACCGGGGCCTCATCGAATCGCAGCAGGACCTGATCGTACGGATGGACCGCGACGGCCCCGTCACGTTCGTCAACGAGGCGTTCGTCCGCATGTTCGGCCGCCCACGCCACGAGCTCATCGGCATGCCCTTCCTGGAACTGGCCGGCATCGCGGACGGACCCGCCATGCGCAACGCCATCGAGCAGCTTGAACGACCGCCCCACCGCACGTGCTATGAGCAGGGCACGCTCACCGCCTCCGACCGGCGATGGATCGAGTGGGAGATCATCGCCATCCACGATGAGCACGGACGGATCGTGGAGATCCAGGCCGTCGGCCGCGACATTACCGGCCGCAAGCAGGCCGAGGCTGCTCTGCAAGAGAGCGAGCAGCGCCTGGCCGCCATCACGGCCAACGTGCCCGGCGCCGTGTACCGGGCCGTGTTCCCGCCGGACGGCAGGGTCGTGTTTGCCTACATCAGCCCGGGGCTCCGGGAGATGATCGGCGCGGACCCGGAACAGATCCTGGGCGATCCGCGACGGGGCCTGCGGTACGTGCATCCGGACGACCGGCGAACGCTGATTCGGGCGGTGGCCGCCTCCGTTCGCACGCTGCACAGCGTGGACATGGAGTACCGGTTGCGGACGCCGCGGGGCGACGTGCGCTGGGTGCGCGACCTGGCCCGCCTGCACGCGCGAGAGGACGGCAACGTCATTCGCGACGGCGTGATTCTCGACGTTTCCCGCCGCAAGCGGATGGAGGAAGAGAAGGCCCAGCTCGAAGAGCAGTTGCACCAGGCCCAGAAAATGGAGGCCCTGGGCCAGCTTGCCGCGGGCGTGGCCCACGACTTCAGCAATCTGCTCACGATCATGCTGGGCGGCGCGGAACAGCTCCGCAGAAGAGTGGCGGCCGACGTCACGGCCCTCGACGCGCTCAGCCTCATCGAGCACGCCGCCGAAGAAGCCAAAGGCGTCACCCGTTCCCTGCTGTCCTTCAGCCGTCGCGTCCCCCCGGAAAAGCAACCGCTCGACCTGGCCCGATTCCTGAACGATACGGTGCGGTTCATCCGGCGAATCCTGCCGGCCTCCATCGACCTGACCGCGGACGTGGACGGGGAGGGCCCGTTCTGGGTCTCGGCCGACAGCTCTCAGCTCCACCTGGTCATCCTGAACCTGGTCATCAACGCCCGGGACGCCATGCCGAACGGCGGCCGCCTGCACCTGACCGTCGGTCCGGCCCCGCCCCTGCCCCTAGAGGAAAAGGCCCAGGCCGCCCGGGCCGCCGCCCGCGTCATCGTGCAGGACACCGGCGCCGGCATGGCCCCGGAGGTCCAACGTCGTATCTTCGAGCCCTTCTACACCACGAAACCGCGGGGGACCGGCACCGGCCTGGGACTGGCCATCGCGCTGGGCATCGTCCACGAGCACAACGGCGCCATCGACGTGTCGTCCCGCCCCGGTCTCGGCTCAGCGTTCACCGTCACCCTGCCCTGCGTGCCTCCGGACGTCCGCCGCGAGTCCGACAGGGCCGTCCGGGAGCCTCGCGGCGCCGGCCAGACCATCCTTCTGGCCGAGGATGACCGCTACATACGCCGAATCATCACCTCCACCCTGCAGGCGTTGAATTATCGCGTGATACCGGCGTCCGACGGGGTGGCCGCCGTGGAACGCTTTCATGCGCACCGGGCTGACATCCGGCTTCTGATTCTCGACCTGGATCTGCCCAAGCGAAGCGGGTTCGACTGTGTGCGCGACATCCGAGCGACGGGCGCGCATCTGCCCGTGATTCTCATCACCTCCCACGCGCACGTTGACCTGGAAAACCGGATCGACGAGAATTCGTACGTGTTGCCCAAGCCGTTCCAGATGGCTGAGATCGGGCAACTGGTGGCCCAGCTCGTGACGAAGCCCAACAGCGGAGCAACAGGCCCGTGACCCGAACCTTGCGCGTTCTCATTGCAGACGACCACGCCATGATGCGGGAAGCCATGGCCAAGTGGCTCGAAAACGTGGACAACATTCAGGTCGTGGACGCCGTCGGCAACGCGGATGACGCCCTCCGCGTGGCCGTTCGCGAGCGCCCCGATGTCGTTCTGATGGACATCGACATGCCGGGGCTGGGATGCTTCAGCGCCGCCCGGTCGATCACCGCGCAGTGTCCGGAGACGAGCATCCTCTTCGTCAGCGCCTTCTATCACGATCGCTACATCGAACAGGCCCTGGCCGTCGAGGCCGCCGGGTACGTCACCAAGAACGAACCGTTCGAGAAGCTGATCGACGCCATCCAGACCGTGGCCGCCGGCGGCGTCTACTTCTCGCCCGAGGTGCAGTCCCGAATCACCGTCGACTCCCAGGGGGCCAAGCTCACGGACCCCGATCAGACCCGCGCGTCTTCGCTGACTCGCCGCGAGCTGGAGGTGGTCCGCTACATCGCCCGTGGCATGCTGAACAAGGAGATCGCCCGGATCATGGGCATCAGCGCCAAGACCGTGGAGCAACACACCTTCCACCTCATGACCAAGCTCGACATCCACAGCCGCGTCGACCTGACCCGCTTTGCCATCCGGGAAGGCCTGATCGAGGCCTGACCCGGCCCGGCCGCCAGGATTCGCCCCCCCTTATCAGACGCGTCGCGTGTCCGGGGCTATCGGACGCCGGCCGGCCCGCCCGGTCGGAATCGAAGCCGGACTGGTTTGCCCGTGACGCCGATATTTCCACGAGAGCGCCTGGTGTTCCAGGTCGGCCGCACAAGGTGGCCGCCACGCGGACCGCCTGCCCACCCCGGGGGATGCCGGGACCGGCGACGGGGGCCGCCCCACGAACGGATGCACGGCGAGCGCATGGACGGCGTACGGGCATTCAGAATGGTTTTCCCCCGGGAGAAGCGCCCTGGCCATGGAGAGCCGTGGCGACCCTCCCGTGGGCGGGGAGAGGCCGCGGCAGTGACCGGCCACGCCGGCGGCTCGACCTCCGGAGAAAGGTGTCGATGAGAAGCATCGCCACACGATTCCTGCTTCCGGTGGGCGTCATTGCTGCGCTCGCACTGGGCCTGGCTCTCTACTCCGCCTACGCCTCCGCTCGACGCCAGGCCGTAGAAGTGCACCATCAGACGGCCTCTCTCGCCCTGAGTTTCGACCTGGCCATCCGCGACTACGTCCAGCAGAGCATCCGGCCCGTGCTGGAGGACTACGTCGGCGCGGACGGGTTCATCCCAGAGGCGATGTCCACGAGCTTCGTGGCCCGCCGCATCTTTGATGAGGTCCGCGTCGAGTTCCCGGACTACATTCTCAAGTTCTCCTCCGACAATCCCCGCAACCCCGCCAACCAGGCCTCTCCCGACGAGCTGGCCATGATCCAACACTTCAACGAGAACCCGGACATCGATCGCTGGTCCGGGCCGATCCGGCTGGACGGGCGGGAGTACTACGCGCACTTCGCCGCCCGGCGAATGACCGAAAGCTGCCTCCGTTGCCACGGCCGCCCCGAGGATGCGCCGGCGGTCCTGCGGCAACGCTACGGAGAAATCGCCGGATTCCACCGCCCCCTCGGAGAAGTCATCGCCCTGGACACCGTGGCCATCCCCACCGACAGGACGAACGCCCACGTGCGGGCCGGCATGATCCGCCAGTCCTCCATCATGCTGGGAGGGCTGGCCCTGCTGTTCGTCACAATCGTCTTCGTCTTCCGCCGCGTGGTGTCCAAACGCCTGGCCTTCATCACGGAGCATTTCCGCCAGATTGCAGACCGGGGCGATCGTGCCTTCCCCGAGCCGCTGGTCGTAACCGGGAACGACGAGATCGCCACGGTCGGCAGAAGCTTCAATTCACTGGCCGACAACCTGCGGGCAGCCCAAGCCTCGCTCGAACAGCGTGTGGCCGTCCGGACCAGCGAGTTAGCCCGGGCCAACGCGGAGTTGCGAGAGGCCGTCCGCGAACGGGAGCGTTCCGTCCAGTCCGCCTTCGACATGATGGAGGACGCCGAACTGGCCCGCGCCGAAGCCGAACGGGCACGGGAATCGCTCCAGGAAAGCGAGCAGCGGCTCCAGGCCATCCTGGACTCCGTGCAGGCGGGCGTGATTGCCGTGGACGCCGCCACGCGAACCATCGTCGAGGCGAACCCCGCGGCCTGTCGGATGATCCGCCTGGACCGGGACGCGATCGTCGGCCGGCCCTGTCACGCCTACGTCTGTCCGCCACAGAGCGGGATGTGCCCGATTCTCGATCAGGGATTGAGCACCAAAACCAGCGAGTGCGATCTGCACACGGGGGACGGACGAACCATCCCCATTGTCAAAACGGTCGTGCCCTTCCTGGTGAACGACCACGCCTACCTGCTCGAAACGTTCCTCGACACGACGGACCGCAAACACGCAGAGGCGGAGCTTCGCGAGAACAACACACTTCTGGCAGAGGCACTGGAGAGGGAAAGGCGGACTTCCCGGCAACTGGAGGCGGCGATGGAGGACCTGGGCTCGGCCAAGGACGCGGCCGAAGCCGCCACGCGGGCGAAAAGCGAATTCCTCGCCAACATGAGCCACGAGATCCGCACGCCCATGAATGCAATTCTGGGATTCGTCAACCTCGCGGCGGAAGGCTGCCTGCGGACCTGTCCGTTCGGCCGACAGGAACACGCCCAGCACCTCGCCACCGTGGTCCGCAACGCCGACCACCTGCTGCAGCTCATCAACGATATTCTCGATCTGTCCAAGATTGAGGTGGGCAAGGTCACCCTCGAGAATCTGATCTGTTCGCCGCCCGAGATCCTCGCCGATCTGGCATCCCTCATGCGAGTCCGGCAGGATGCCAAAGGTTTGGCACTCACCATTGAGTACGAGGGACCGATTCCCGAAACCATCCGGACGGACCCCACCCGACTGCGCCAGATTCTCATCAACGTGGTGGGCAACGCCTTCAAGTTCACCGAGGTCGGCGGCGTTCGGCTGATCGTCCGCCTCAACCGGCAGGCGGAATCTCCCACGCTCGAGTTTGACGTGGTGGACACCGGCATCGGAATGACCGAGGAGCAGTTGGCCGGCCTCTTCCAGCCCTTTACACAGGCGGATGCGTCCACGACCCGACGCTTCGGCGGCACCGGGCTCGGCCTGACCATCAGTAAACGGCTGGCCGAGATGCTCGGCGGCGACATCCGCGTGGTACACACCCGGCCGGGACAGGGCACGTGCTTCCGGATCGCCGTCCTCACCGGACCGCTGGACCATGTGCCCATGCTGCACGACCCGCGCGAAGCCGCTTTCGTCCGCCCGGACACGCGATCCGCACCGAAAGACCGGCCGGTGGACGCCGCCCTGAACGCCCGCATTCTGCTGGCCGAGGACGGGCCGGACAACCAGCAGCTCATCGCGCACATTCTGCGCAAAGCGGGCGCCGACGTGACCGTGGTCGAGAACGGTCGGATCGCCCTTCACGTCGCCACGGCGGCGAAGGAACAGGGCGGGCCCTTCGACGTGATCCTCATGGACATTCAGATGCCGGAGATGGACGGCCACGAGGCCACGCGGCGCCTTCGTCGTCAGGGCTACACCGGAACCATCATCGCCCTGACCGCCCACGCCCTGACGCAGGACAGGGCCGCCTGCCTGGAGGCCGGCTGCGACGACTACGCAAGCAAACCCATCGATCGGATGAAGCTCATCGAACTGATCCGGCAGAATCTCGCCCGCAACACCCTGACGCACTCCACGTGAACGCGGCACGCCGCCGGCCGCCGTCACAGACCGGGGTCCGCGATCTCACCCGGGCGGTACGGCAGGCCCAGGATGGAGCTGACCCAACGCTGCTCAAACCGGCTGTCGATCGGTCCGAACGCCGCTTCAAACGCCTCGATTTCCTGCTGCTCGGTGAAGCGGTCGTCCGGTGTGCGCCGGGCGATCGTCTGAATGTACCGCGCAAACGCCTTCTGCTGGGTGCGCTGAAGATGGAACACCAGGGACCACGCCTGCGCGTAGTGGTTCGCGATGTTCGGATTGCCGCCCCGAGCCAGAAAGCCGGCGTCGCCGATGAGTTGCTTCAGCGGAACGAGCTGCCCGCTGCGATAGGCGTGCTCCAGGTTGCCGGCCTGCGGCAGACGGGTCAGACCGCCCGCCGTCAGACACACCCGAAAGTCGCGAAGCCGCGCCTGGTTCACCGCCGCGAACCCCGCGCCGCTCCGCCCCGGCGGCGTTTCGAACAGGCATGCCAGACCCTCCGCGAGCCACGTGGGGTTCTGGGCGCCGACCGTATGCACGCCGATGTTGTACAACACCTGATGCGCCACCTCGTGCTGGATCACGAGCTGGTTGATCTGCGTAACGTACTGCTCACGCTGGTTCCGCGCCCGCTGAAGCCGTCTGCGAACGGTACGCCGTTCGTCGCTGCCCAATCCGCCGCCGCCGGCCAATCGCTCCTCCAAACCCGAGATGACGGCCGACAACTCGCTCATCTTCGGCGTGTGCTCCGTGTTGAAGAACGCCGCCCGGTTCAAGTGGATGGAGAAGATGCCGCTCGCCACCGGGTTCGAGAAGCCGATCCGCCCGCCATACTGCGTGAACTCCTCCGGTCGGTCAAAAAAGAGGATCGCCAGTCGGTGCGACGGCGGCTGAACGGGAATCTCCCCGGCCCGACAGAAACGGAACACCGCGTCATACGTCCGCTCCGCCCGAATCAGGAAGCTCCGCAACACCTCCGGCGACGTATTGTGCGCGATGACGAAATGATCGGTCCGCTCGATCCGGAATCCGTCCCCCGCGATCCGGAGCAGCTCGGCCTCCGCCGCCTCATCGGCCGGGATCGGCGCCTCCTGCGCTCGAACCCCTCCGCACGCAAGGAGGGCAAGAACGCACGCCGCCACCACCGGCACCCCCGCGTGCCCGCCGCTGCCGGCCGACAACCGTCGTGAAGACGTCTTTCTCATCTCCGCGCATCGCCCCCGAAAACGGAACGCCGATCAACCATTCAACACCCGCACGATAAGATTCGGCGGCGCGCCGATGTCCGCGACGAGAACCTCGCCGGTGTACTCGCGAGAGCCGGCCGCCTCAAAACCTCTCTTGTTCGCCACGAACGTGACCGTCCGGTCGGCCCGAATCGTTGCGTTGGCCGGCTGCCCCGTGTCGCAATCCAACCCGGACGGCACGTCCACCGCCACCACGCCCGCCTTGTCCGCGGCGTTGATCGCGCGGATCACGCCGGCCAACGGCTCGCGCACGTCGCCGCAGAACCCCGTCCCCAGCAGAGCGTCCACCACGACGTCCGTCGGCCCAACCTGCCCAACCGCCTCTCGAGCGGCCTCTTCGCCGCGCACGGCCGGGATCTCCACGCCCATCGCACGAAGAACTCGATAGTTTGTTCCAGCATCCTCTGTCAGCCGCGCCGCGTCGCCGACCAGGAACACTCGCACGTCGACGCCCCGGTTCAGCAGGTGCCGGGCGATGACGAAACCATCCCCGCCGTTGTTTCCCGGTCCGGCGAAAATCGCCACGCGGTCGGCGCTTCGGCTTCGCAACAGATCCACCACCCGGTCCGCCGCGTTCCGGCCCGCGTTCTCCATCAGCACCACCCCGGGAATCCCCAGGTCGTGAATCGCGATCGCATCCACCCGGCGGACCTCATCTCGCGTCAGGCTGCGGTTCATCCCTCCATTGTAGGCGCCGGACCGCCCCGCGCGTACCCCGCCCGCGTTGACACCCGACCCGACCCTCTTAGAATCGCCCCCATGCACATTCTGCTGACCAACGACGACGGAATCCTCGCGCCCGGGCTGGCGGCCATGTACCGCGAACTGATCAAGCTCGGCCAGGTCAGCGTGGCCGCGCCGGATTCCGCCCAGTCCGCGTCCGCCCACGCCATCACCATCAACGCACCCCTCACCGCCAGTTGGGTCCACGTCCAGAACGAGTTCCACGGCTGGTCCATCGGCGGCCGACCCGCCGACTGCGTGAAACTGGCGGTCAGCCAGCTTGTCCGGCCCCGGCCGGACCTGGTGGTCTCCGGCATCAACGACGGGGCGAACGTGAGCATCAACGTGCTGTATTCCGGCACCGTAGCCGCCGCCGCGGAGGGCGCCCTGCTCGGTCTGCCCGCGGTGGCCGTCTCGCTGGAACACGGCGATGAGTTGGACTTCGACGGGGCCGCGCGGATTGCCCGCGGAATCATCGAACGACTGCTTCCGAGTCACCTGCGCGCCGGCAAGCTTATCAACATGAACATCCCCTCGCTCTCGGAGGGCCGGCCCAAAGGCATCCGCGTCGTGCCGCAGGCCGTCCAGATCATGGACGACTACTACGTGGAGCAGGACGGCCCGTTCGGCGCCAAGCAGTTCTGGCTGCGCGGCAGCTTCAAGGATTTCGGTCCGGACGCGAACACGGACCTCCGCGCCCTGCGTGACGGCTTCGTCACGTTGACCCCCCTTCACGTCGACCTGACCGAGCGCCCCCGACTTGAGGATCTGGCAACCGTGGACTGGCCGGACGCGGCACAGCTCCGCTGAGCGGCACCGAAACCACGAGTGAGGTGGACGCTCGGGCCCGCGGAACCCCCCAAAACGCAGAAACGGAGAAACGCAAAAACAAGGAAGATGTCTCGGCCGTAGGCCGGGGCGAGGATAGCCCGGCCTTTCAAGGCCGGGTTCGCCGTACAACACCCCCAATCTTCTTTCCGTCCCGCAGGGACAGGATGAGCTCGTAGGGTCCGCCGTGCGGACCGATTCCTCCGGTGTTCGGTCCCAGCCGTCGCAGCAGGTGGCTTCGCACCAGTCCTCCGGTTCCCATGCCCGTTCACGGGCCTTTCCCGCCGCACGCGGGCTCACAGGCCGACCGTTGAGGACCGGCTGAGGCTTCGAACCGGAGGAAGCCGGCCACGGGGGCCCACACCCGGACCGGTCACCGCCGGCGACGCGAAGCGCCCAGCAGCGTCAGGCCCAGCAGCGACATCGCCATGCCCTCAAACGTGCCCACGCCGCACATCGAGAAGAACGGGAACCGACCACTCGCGCCCCCCGCGCCCCCCGAACCGCTCGGCCCCGCGGCCTCGCACGTCCCGCTCGCCTCGTCGCACACCCGGCCTTCCCCGCAATCGGCATCCGCCAGGCATTCGACGCATTCGCCTGTGGCCGGATCGCACAGATCGGCGCCGCAGTCCACGGGCTCATGAACGCAAACACCGTCCACGCACGCATCCATCATGCACAGGTCGTCGTCTTCGCAGTCGGCAGCCGCCAGGCACTCCACGCATTCACCGGAGGCCGGATCGCACATGTCCTCGCCACAGTCCACGGGCTCATGGACGCAAACACCGTCCACGCACGCATCCGTCGTGCAGGCGTCGTCGTCGTCGCAATCGGATGGACAGGGCACAGGGACCTCACCCAGCACCAAGTCCCGCTCATACATGTTGCCTGTCACCTCGCCGATCCGGACGTCCGCCGTTGTCTCGGCGCTCGGATGGCCGGTCTTGGTGGCCGTGATGGTATACAAGCCCGTCGGCAGGT
>CAZPHH010000064.1:0-28596 GCA_964586145.1 uncultured Phycisphaeraceae bacterium
GCCACGAAGGCGTCGAAGAGGTAGGACGAGTCGTGCGGGCCGGGGGCGGCCTCCGGGTGGTACTGCACGGCGAAGATGGGTTCCGACAGGTGGGCGAAGCCCTCCACGCTGCGGTCGTTCAGGCTGATGTGGGTCACTACAGCGCCGACGCCGGGCAGCGACGGCTCCGTCACCGCGAAGCCGTGGTTCTGGCTGGTGATCTCCACGCGGCCGGTCGCCCGGTTCAGCACGGGGTGGTTGATGCCGTGGTGCCCGAACTTGAGCTTGTGCGTCTTGGCGCCCAGGGCCAGACTCAGCAACTGGTGGCCCAGGCAGATGCCGAACATCGGCGCCTTGCCGACCAGCTTCCGCAGGGCCGCGATGGTCTCCGCCACCGGCTCCGGGTCCCCCGGGCCGTTGCAGACCATCACGCCGTCCGGCCGGTGTTCCAGCAGGACTTCAGCCGACACGGTGCAGGGGAACACCTGCGTTTCGCACCCGCGCGCCACCAGGTGCCGCAGAATGTTGCTTTTCGCACCGGTGTCGATCACCGCGACACGCAGCCGCTTCCCGGCCGGCCGCACGGTCCCCTCAGGAAGGGACTCCGACCAGGCGCACGCCGATTCGCGTGTGACCCGGTCGGCCAGTTTCTGCCCCACCATACTCGGTGCGGCCTGCGCGCGGGCGATCAGTTCGCGGTCGTCCAGGGTTTCCGTTGACATCGCCCCGCGCAGCGACCCCAGCACGCGCAAACGACGGGTGAGCGCCCGGGTATCCAATCCGGACAACGCCACGATGCCGTTGGATTCCAGATACGCGCGCAGATCCTGCTCGGCCCGCCAGTTGCTGTAGCGGTCCACCAGTTCCCGCACAACGAACCCGGCCAGGAACGTCTTGCGTGATTCCACGTCTGCCGCGTTCACACCGTAGTTGCCGATCATCGGCGCGGTCATGGTGACGATCTGCCCGCAGTACGACGGGTCGGTCAGCACCTCCTGGTAGCCGACCATGGCCGTGTTGAACACGACCTCGCCGGTCACCGTGCCCACCGCTCCGGCCGGCTGCCCGGTGAACACCGTGCCGTCTTCCAGTGCGAGCTTGCCGATCATACCGGTCGCCCCCTTCCCATGTAGTCCTGCACGGCGGCCACCGACCATTCGCCCTTGCGCAGGGCCCCGATCGCCCCGACCGCCGCCCGGGCGCCGGCCAGCGTGGTGATCAGCGGGATGTTCTCCTGGATGCAGGCGGCCCGCCAGCGGCCCTCTTCCCACGCCGCACCCTTGTGGATGGGCGTGTTGATCAGCATGGCCAGTTCGCGCCGGTGGATCATCTCCAGCAGAAACGGGTATTCGTCGCCCGCGTGCTTGGACA
Organism: uncultured Phycisphaeraceae bacterium; assembly: GCA_964586145.1. Taxonomy (GTDB): domain Bacteria; phylum Planctomycetota; class Phycisphaerae; order UBA1845; family UBA1845; genus JAFGJQ01. The sequence continues at coordinate 1,351 of CAZPHH010000064.1, forward strand.
CGATCTTCGACGGCACGCCGCCCTCCTTCAGGGCCTGGTGGGTGCCGATGGTGGCCACCAGTTCAAAGCCCATCTCGTGCAGCTCGCGGGCGATGGACACCACGCGCGGCTTGTCCGGATCGTTCGTGCTGACCAGCACCGTGCCTGCCGTCGGCAGGCGGATGCCCGCGGCCAGCATGGCCTTGGCAAACGCGATGGGGTACGAGCGGTCCATGCCCATCACTTCACCCGTGCTCTTCATCTCCGGGCCCAGCACGGCGTCCACCCCGCGGAACTTGTTGAACGGAAACACGGGCACCTTCACGGAGACGTGGTTCGGGTCCCACACGGCGTGAATGCCCGACTCGGCCAGGGCCTGGTTGAGGCTCAGTCCCAGCATCACTTTCGTCGCGATGCTCGCCCAGGGCACGCCCGTGGCCTTGCTCACGAACGGCACGGTCCGCGAGGCCCGCGGGTTCACCTCCAGCACGTACACCGCCCGCTCGTGAATGGCGAACTGGACGTTCATCAGCCCGCACACGTTCAGGTGCCTCGCCAGCAGCTTCACCTGGTGCGTGATCTCGTCCTCCAGGGACGGCGACATGGAGTACGGCGGCAGCGTGCAGCAACTGTCGCCGCTGTGTACTCCCGCCTCCTCGATGTGCTCCATGATTCCGCAGATGTCGCAGCGGCGGACGGACGTCGGCTTGCCCGGCTGGCCGTGGTCGCTGACGGCGTCCACGTCAACCTCCACTGCGTCCAGCAGGAACTTGTCGATGAGGATCGGGTTGCGGGCGCCGTCGAGTTCATCCCGGTCGCTGGCGGCCCAGGCCCGGTCCGCGTACTGCCGCAGGTCGGCCGGGTTGTTGCAGATTTCCATCGCCCGGCCGCCCAGCACGTACGACGGTCGCACGATGACGGGATAGCCGAGCTCCTCCGCGACTCGCAGCGCATCTTCGACGGAGTTTGCCATGTCGCTGGCCGGCTGCATGAGGCCCAGCTCGTGCAGAATCTTCCTGAAATGCTCGCGCTCCTCCGCGAGGTGGATGCTCCGGGGGCTGGTGCCGATGATCGGCACGCCCCGGGCGGCGAGGCCCTCCGCCAGGTTCAGCGGCGTCTGCCCTCCGAACTGCACGATTACGCCTTTGACCAGCCCTTCCGGCCCGCCCGCGGTGAACGGCCGACCGTTGAGCCGTTCGCATACGTTGAACACGTCCTCGTGCGTGAGCGGCTCGAAGAACAGCAGGTCGCTCGTGTCGAAATCGGTGCTGACGGTCTCCGGGTTGGAGTTGATCATCACCGCCTCGTAGCCCATCTCCCGGGCGGCCATGGCCGCATGCACGCAGCAGTAGTCAAACTCGATGCCCTGCCCGATGCGGTTCGGCCCGCCGCCGATGATGATCACCTTCTGCTTTTCGCTGACGCGGATCTCGTCGTCGTACCAACTCACCGACAGGTGCTCACTGTCCAACGGGCGATAGCCGTACGGCGGGCGGATGTTCCGCGACTCGATGAGGCTGCGCACCTGCGTTCGGCCGTTGCCCCCGGCCTCGGCTGCCTCCGCGACCCGCGCCGGGGTCTTCAGAGAAGCGACCGCCTCCGGACTGCGGATGATCGTGGTGACGGGTGATTCGTGCGTGGAGTAGTAGTACGGCGTGTACGCCTCGAACTCCGCGGCACACGTGTCCACCAGCTTGTAGACCAGGCGATTGCGACGCAGCTCGGCCAGGGCCGGGCTGTTGGCGCCCAGCCGCCACAGGTTGCAAAGCTGGATGTCGGAGTAGCCCAGGGACTTCGCCCGTCGATACAGCTCGTGCATGTGCGCGTCTACGCGGGCGGGGCCGCTGCCCGGAGCGGCAGCCGCCAGTTCGTCCTCGAATTGCACGAGGTCCTGGATTTGCGTCAGGAACCACGGATCAATGCCCGTCACCTCGTGAATCTTCTCGACGGACCAGCCCAGCTTGAGGGCATAGCGGATGTAATACAACCGACCCTGGCAGGGAGTGCCCAGCTTGTCGTGCAGCACATCGTCCGGCACCGGCCACTCGCTGGCCGACTCCTCTTTCCAGTCGCCCGGCGCCTCGCCGAGGTTCGTGCCGCCGAAGTAGACGCCGCCGTTGGTCTCCATGCCCGCGTCGTCCACCCAGACGTACGCTGCCGGCTCCGGCACGCGGCTGTGCCTGGCCCGGTGCCAGTTCAGCCACCGGTCGTTGCCGTCCAGGCCCAGGCCGAAGCGCTTGATCTCCATGGAGCGGATGCACTTCTGGAGCGCTTCCTTGAACGTGCGCCCAATGGCCATGGCCTCGCCCACGGACTTCATCTGCGTGGTGAGCGTTTCGACCGCGTCAGGGAATTTCTCGAACGCCCAGCGCGGCATTTTCAGCACGACGTAGTCCAGGGTCGGCTCGAAGCAGGCCAGGGTCTCCTTCGTGATGTCGTTGGGAATCTCGTCCAGCGTGTACCCGACGGCCAGCTTCGTCGCCACTTTGGCAATGGGAAAGCCCGTGGCCTTCGAGGCCAGGGCCGACGACCGCGAGACCCGCGGGTTCATCTCGATCACGACCCGCCGGCCCGTCTGGGGATGCACCGCAAACTGAATGTTCGACCCGCCCGTCTCCACGCCGATGGCCCGGATGATGGCGATCGCGTCGTCCCGCATGGTCTGGTATTCGCGATCGGACAGCGTCATGGCCGGGGCCACGGTGATGGAGTCGCCCGTATGCACGCCCATGGGGTCGAGGTTCTCGATGGAGCAGATGATGACCACGTTGTCGCGGCGGTCCCGCATCACCTCCAGCTCGAACTCCTTCCAGCCGTACAGGCTCTCCTCGATGAGGATCGCGCTGACGCGCGACTGCTCCAGGCCGCTGCGAGCGATCTGTCGGAATTCCTCCAGGGTGTGGACGAACCCGCCGCCGGCCCCGCCCAGCGTGTAGGCCGGCCGGATGCAGCAGGGCAGCCCCACCTCTTCGAGAATCGTCTGGGCCTCGCGCATGGAATGCGCCACGCCCGACCGCGGCAGGTCCATCCCGATGGATTCCATCGTGTGCTTGAAGGCCGTGCGGTCCTCCGCCCGGTGGATGGCGTCGCGGTCGGCGCCGATCATCCGCACGTTATGCTCGGCCAGGATGCCGCGTTCCTCCGCCTCGACGGCGCAGTTCAAACCGGTCTGTCCGCCGAGGGTGGGCAGGATGCTGTCCACCGGCGTGCCGCTCGCCCGCTCGCGGGCGAGGACCTTGCCGATGAGGTCCGGCGTGATCGGTTCGATGTAGGTGCGGTCGGCCACGTCCGGATCGGTCATGATGGTGGCGGGGTTGCTGTTCAGCAGGACCACGCCGATCCCCTCTTCGCGCAGCGCCTTGCACGCCTGGGTCCCGGAATAGTCAAACTCGCAGGCCTGCCCGATGATGATCGGGCCGCTGCCGACGATCAGCACGCGACGAATCTGTGGGTCTTTGGGCATATACGACGTTCAGCGCTTCCGGCGTGACGGGCTCGGACCTCGCTCCGGCATCTCCCGGCCGTTCGACCGCCAGAGCATACTCATCCCTCGTCCCGGATTCCACCCCTTCAGACGCATATCCAATCGCCATGATGCATACCGGTCGGACATCGCGCCGGGGTTCCGCCGGGCACCTCACGCTCGCCAACACACTCCTCCATCCATGCACGTCCGAGCCGCGACCGCCCTGTCCTCCGCGGCGACCCGCGCATCGACCGCGGCACGGTTGACCTCGGCGGCCCGGCGCAGCCGTCGGCCGGGAACCCCCGGCCCGAGATCACCTTCGCGGTCCCCGCGGACGGTCACGCGGTCGGGTCGGTTGCCGCCGTTCGGTTGCCGAGCCGTACGGCTGCGAGTATGAAATGACGGACCGGGCCTGGCGGCGCACTACGTCGCGAACGGGAGTGAATCGGATGCCTGCGAAACTGACACCGGAAGACCTGGGCGCGCGGATCACGGACTACGTCCATACGAACATGGTCGCGCTTCGCCAGGAACAGACCGCACGAGAGGCCCTCCACGCGCTGCGCCGCCAGGACATCAGCGACAAAATCATCTACCTGTACGTGGTGGACGAGCAAGACACCCTGGTCGGAGTGGTGCCGGTGCGGCGGCTGTTGACCGCCGAGCCGGACGCGACCGTGCAATCCCTGATGGTGGGCCCGGTGGTGTCGATTCCCGGGTCCTTGTCGGTGCTGGAGGCGTGCGAGGTCTTCCTGAAACAGCGGCTCCTGGCCCTGCCCGTCGTGGACCACGAAGGCCGACTGCTGGGCGTCGTGGACCTGACCCTGTTCACCGACGAGGTGCTCACCGCGGCCCAGCAGCAGACGGACAGCGCGTTTCAGTTGATCGGCGTGCATGTGGCGCTCGGGCGGCGCGTCTCGTCGTGGACCAGCTTCAAGGACCGCTTCCCCTGGCTGCTCTGCAACATGGCCAGCGGAATCGCATGCGCGTTCATCGCCGGTCGGTTTGAGCTGCTGCTGAGCCAGGTGGTCCTGCTGGCCATGTTCCTGACCGTCGTGCTTGCCCTGGGGGAGAGCGTCAGCATCCAGTCCATGACCATCACGTTGCAGGGTCTCATGGGGCTCCGCACCGATCGGCGACACTTGCTCCGGTCCATTCGAAAGGAGTTCACCACGTCGGCCCTGCTGGGCCTGAGTTGCGGCCTGGTCGTCGGGCTGACGGCCCTGGCCTGGCGAGGGGCCCCGCTGCCCGCGCTGGCCATCGGCGGCGGCATCTTCATGTCCATCATCACGGCGTGCCTGCTCGGCGTCGCCATCCCGACGGCCGTTCATGTGATGCGCATTGATCCGAAGGTCGCCGCCGGGCCCATCGTTCTGGCCTCGGCCGACGTGGCCACATTGCTGTTCTACTTCGGCATCGCGCAGCGGCTGCTGATGTGAGTTGCACCGGGCGCCGTGTCGCATCCGGGGCAGCACGGGTCCGCCACGGTCCCGGGCGGAGTCGTCAGAGTTGGTGCTTCTTGCGCTTGTTGTAGAGGGTTCGGCGGGACAGGCCCAGCTCGCGGGCCAGGTCTGTGTGGGTTCGGCCCGATTGTTCCATGAGGCGGCTCAGCAGAAGCCGCTCGCATTCGTCCAGCACGTCGGTGAACGTGGTCTGACCGGTCCCCAGCATCCGGCAGGCGCTGTCCACCACCTCGCGGGCCAGGCCGGCCGAAGCGGTCGAATCCGCAGCACCGGTGTCGTGCAGCACGGAGGCCAGGTCCTCGACCGTGATGCGGTCGCCACGCGTCTTGAAGGCGAGCGCCCGGCGGATCACGTTCTCCAGCTCACGCACGTTGCCCTGCAACCGCTGGCGCATCAGCAGGTCCAGGGCGTCGTCATCCATGCCCGCCAGCGGCCGGGGGTAGTAGTCCGCGTATCGCTTCACGAAATGCCGGACCAGCAGCGGAATGTCCTCCGGCCGCTCGGACAGCGGCGGCACCTCGATGCGAATGACGTTCAGCCGCTGGAACAGATCCAGGCGGAAGCGGCCTTCCTCCACCTGGGCCTCCAGTCGACGATTCGTCGCGGCGATCACCCGCACGTCCACCGGCTTCTCCTCGTCGGCCCCGACGGGCAGCACCAGCCCTTCCTGGAGAACGCGCAGCAGCTTCGGCTGGAGGGCCAGGTCCAGCTCGCCGATCTCGTCGAGCAGCACCGTCCCGCCGTCCGCCGCCCGGAAATGGCCCAACCGGCTTTCCGTCGCACCCGTGAAGGCGCCTTTTGTATGGCCGAACAACGCGCTGTCGGCTAAGGGGCCGTTAATGGCAGAGCAGTTCACCGACAGGATCCGCCGGTGGCCGCGCTTGGCGTCCAGCCTGTGAAGGGTCTCCGCCAGGAGTTGCTTGCCCGTGCCCGATTCACCGTAAATCAGGACCGGCACGTCGGAGATGCGGGCGGCCCGAACCGTACGCTGCAGCACGTCTCGCATGGCTCGGCTGCAGCCGACGAACCCCGTCACCTCGAATATGTCGTCGCGCGACGCCGGATGGCCCTCCGGCCGGCTCTGCCGATAGCGACGCAGGGCACGCTCGATCTGCTCCCGGAGCAGCACCGGGTTCACCGTGCCCTCCGTCACCTGCAGAAAGCCCTGGACGCCGGCCTGAATCAGTTGCGAGCACCGCTCCCGCGTGAGCGGCCTGTCCATCGCGACCAGCAGTTGGGTACGCGGCGCCTGCCTGCGAAGGGACGACACGAGCTCCACCAAAGCTGCGGAGTCCTCGTCCGAGCAGCCGGAACGGGAACGGTCCCTCGTCGCGGACGCGCTGACCACGACGATCGCGCACCCGCCACACGCCGACAGGCCGTCCTCCCGCCCACGCAGGCCCCTCGCTCGATCGGTCTGAAGGCCCAGGCGGCTCGCCAGCGCAGCCACGTGCGCCAGCGATGGCTGGTCACCGTCGACAATCAACAGCCGATCGGCCGGCGATGCCGATGACGCTCGCGACGGCAAAGTCCTCCCTCCTGTTCGTCCCTGCAACTGGTGGCGTCAGGTTCGACCGACGCCAGCCAGGTCACCACGCCTGGAGAGATGTCTGGGACTGGGCTTGCCTACGTTCAACCCCATGAACCATCACAGGTTGGGTTCAACACAGGCAGAGCAATTTGGACAAGATGGGGAACGGGTCGAAGTGCCTCTCTCTTCTCCTCCCCACGTCCAATCTCTCTCCCGCATCCGTACTGACCACCATACGGAAAACGACGGCCCGTGTCAACATCCAGGATCCTGAAACGTTCCGCTCCGGCCTCCCCGTAATGGCTTGGTAATACAGGGAATTGTGCTAATCGTGCGACAGACCTGTCGCGATCATCCAGCCTGCCAACGCCCCCATGAGGGCGCCAGTGAGCGGATGGTTGGTCGCCACTCAGCCCCCCCCGCCGCCGCATTGGGAGTTCCTGCGGCCGCGATAGCCCACCAGACCGCCCACTGCGGCTCCGATAATAACGCCCAAGACCGACTTCCACACCGAAAACCCTCCCGAAAAACCCCTCTTTCCCAGATTCTAGGACGCGACCCTTACTCCGGCCACCATCGGTTTCCGAGGGACGGTCGCATTCTCGATCCCCGGGAGGGCGATCGGCCCCCGTTGCGGCGACTCCCCGTACCGGGTCAAATGAACCAGCGGACCCGGTTGGCACGGTTAACCTTTCTTTGCGAGCATGGGTGACTCATGAGCAACCTCCCTGTCAGCGCCCCCCGGCCGCTCGCGGTCCTGCGGGCGATGATCGATTCGGTAGACCGCGAGGTCCTGAACCTGCTGGCCCGGCGGACGGCCCTGGTGGGCGAGATCGCCGAATGCAAGCGGCACCACCGCCTGGAGATACGAGACCGGGCCCGAGAGAACCAGATCGTCCGGGATCGGCGTGAGTTCGCGGCCGAACTGGGCCTCTCCCCCAACGTGGTCGAAGGGATGTACCGGCTCATTCTGTGGGAAAGCCGCGACCGGCAGGCCGCCCTGCGAGCGGAAGTCCCGCTCGACGCCGAACCGAAGACGATTGCAATCGTGGGTGGCATGGGGCAGATGGGACGATGCCTGGCGCGCCTGTTTGTGGATTTGGGGCATTACGTGATTGCCGCCGACTTGACGACGGATACGTCGCCGGAAGAAGCGGCGCGAGCGGCAGACGTGGTGGTCATCAGTGTCCCAATTTCCGAAACGGTGTTGGTGATTGAGAAGCTGGGGCCACTCGTGCGAACTGATGCGCTACTTATGGACGTGGCGTCCATCAAGCAGGCCCCTGTGGAAGCGATGCTGCGTTGCACTTCTGCGAGCGTGGTGGGGACTCACCCGATGTTCGGGCCGTCGGTGCATTCGCTTCAGGGCCAGCGCGTCGTGCTGTGTCCCGGGCGCGGCAAGGAATGGGAAAGCTGGCTGCGGCAGACGTTGCACGCCCGCGGACTGATTGTCCGAGATTCCGACCCGGCCGCGCACGACCGGGCGATGGCGATTGTGCAGGTGCTGGTGCATTACCGCACCGAGGTCATGGGGCGGACGCTGTCGCGCCTGGGCGTTTCGATCGAGGAGACGCTGAGCTACACATCGCCCATCTACCTGATGGAGCTGCTGATGACGGCCCGCCACTTCGGCCAGTCGGCCGATTTGTACGCATCCATCAGCATGAGCAACCCCGCCACCGCCGACGTGACTGCGGCGTTCACGGAAGCCGCCCGTGAAGTGCGCGAACTGGTCTTACGGGGCGACCGCGCCGGTATGCAGCGGTTGTTCAACGAGACGCAGCGATTCTTCGGTGATTTCACAGGTGAGGCGATGGAGCTGAGCAGCTACCTGATTGACCGCCTCGTGGAACGGGCGTGACCGATTGCGACGTGGGAATCGCCAGAGCAAGCTTCGAAGGATCAACGGCCGGCCGGAAGGCTGTCTGCCAGGCCGTGGCATCGGTGTCAATCTGTCGTCACCGTCTCGAACCGGCACCCCACACGCCGCCCCTCGCCCTGCACCGTGTACGACCACACCCCGTACTCCTTCGCCGCGCCGCGATTCCGCAGCGGCTCTGTGGAGGCCGGCGCCCCCACGATCCGAACGCCGGTGATCCGGCGATCCTCCTTGAGGTGCAGGTGTCCGTGCAGCACCAGTCGCACGCGATGGGCCACGCACAGCAACATCAGCCCGTGCCGCTGATCCTCCGGAATCTGATGCATGAGCCGTTCAAGCCGGGTGAACGGCCGCTGTCGTCGCCGCGCGGCGGTCTGGACCATCGGGATGTTCGGGCTGTGGTGCAACGCGACGATCTTCACCGGCACGTGGCGGTGCTGATAGAGCCGGCCGGCCAGACTCTTGAGCTGGTAGTACCGCACCTCGCCCATGGCGTTCGTCGCCACGCCCAGGTTCCCCAGGTTGTTTGAGTTGAGCCCGAACACCGCCACCCGCGGGTCCGGCCTCTCGACCCACGGGAACGTCGTCAACCGGCTCCCCCGCTTCAGACCCGCCACCGCACGCAGCAGGTCGGCCTTGTTGTAGTTCCGACTTGGCCAGCGCGCCAGACCCAGGTGGCAGACGTCATGATTCCCCGGCAGCACGGCCAATCGATCGTGGAGCCCGGCCTCGCGAACGGCCTTCCAGAACACCTCCCACGACGCCAAGTCCCCCCGATCCGTCACGTCCCCCGTGATGATGACGTAGTCCGCGCTCTGCACCGCTCGCGAGTGGACGATCCGGCGAAACGCCTCATTCATCCCCCGCAGCGCGCCGAACAGCCGCGGCTCACTGCGCGCCGCGCCGTCCTGACGCGTCAGGTGCAGATCCGACAGATGAACAATCCGAAACCGCCGCTTCGCTGCCATCCGCCAACCCTCCACACGCCCCGCCCGGCAACGTATCCTCCGGAGCCGGCCTGCGAAACCGCGCCGCGGGCACGGCAGACGTGGCCGGGCATAGTTGACCCAGGCTTTGGGTTGGTTGGATCTGTCATGTGGTTCGACAGCCTCTGCCGCGCAATAACACATCAGGCGTTCGCTTGGCAGCGGAAGCGACGGAGGAAACGCAAAAACGCAGAAACGCAAAAACGAACTCACGTGGGCTGCGTTCGCAACCCAAGCGACGAAGCGACGGGGAAGACTGAAAGCAGAAAACAAAAAGCAAAAAGCAAAAATGGCAGGGGAGTGGCCTACGGTCTACAGCCCACAGCTCGCCACAGCGAGTCCCCGGGGTGAGCTACGGTCTCCAGCCCACAGCCTACAGCCTATTCCGCATGGGCGGGCGTTGCGCCGACGATTTTCTGCGCGATGGCGCCGATGGCAGTCCGGACGGGGTTGTCGGCGGAGAAGGCGTCGGCGGGGCGGCCCAGATCGAGCAGTTCGGAGACAAAGGCGTAGTCGTTGGGGACCCAGGCGAACACCGGCTTCTCGATCGTCTCCTGGGCGTCCTCGATGGTGATGAGCCCGCGCGAGCCGTCGTGCCGGTTGACCACCACTTCGACCCGCTCCGGCGGGACGCCCAGCTCGGCCAGCGCGTCCATGTATCGTTTGGCGTTCCCGATGCTGAGCACGGAAAGCTGGCAGACGATGAGCATCAGGTCCGCCTGGTCCAGCACGGCGCGGGTGCAGGCGTCGATCTGACGGGGGAGATCCACGACGACGTGGGCGTAGCTTCCGGTCAGCAGGTCCATGACGCGGCGGACCAGCTCCGGCGTGACGCAGCGCTGCTGCCGGAGGGTCGCCGGCCGCGGCAGAATGGACACGTTGCAGGGGAACGTGGTCAGCGCCGCCTCGAGCACCGCGCGGTCCAGCTCGCCGTCCGCGTGCTCCTGCGCCAGGTCAAAGATGCTGAACTGCGGCTCGCAGTCAAACGTGACGGCCACCGTGCCGAATTGGAGGTCCAGGTCCGCGAGGATGCACCGCGTCCCCGACTGCCGGGCAATCTCCAGCGCCAGCCCGCACGCAATGGACGTGGTGCCGCAGCCACCGGCGGCGCCGGCGACACAGACGCAACGTCCTGCTTTACGCGTCAGGCGGCACTTGCCGGCCACTCGCGCCAGGGCCGTGCCCAGATCACCCGGCTCGATCGGCTCGCACACGAACTGGTCGCAGCCGGCGCGCATGGCGGAGAGAATCACCTGCGGGCTCGTCTGGTGACTGGTCGCGATCAGCACGAGGTCCGGGTACCGCACGGAGACCTGGTCGATCACCTCCAGGACCGGCCCCGGGTCGGGATCCAGGTGGAAGAACACGAGCTTCGACTCCCGCTTCCGCAGGAGTTCCGCCAGTTGCTCCGGCGTGCCGACTTCGTGCGTCACCTCGAGCGTACTGGCCGCTCCGATCTGCTCGCGCAGCGCTTTGGAGGAGGCCGGCTCTGTGTTGTAGAGGCACGCCCTGCGGAAGCTGTTCATGGGAATCGGAACCTGCGCAACGCATCCCGGGGCAACGGTATGCCCGTACACGGACGTCTATCGGCTGTCGTGGGGGGCGGATTGCGATTACAGCGCCACTTATTGGGCACGGCACGACGGCTTCGCGAGGTTATCGAGACGCTGCACGACGCGACTCGTCGTCCGGGCGCCGTGGATTGCCCGAATAATCATGCCCAGCTCACCCCGTTACGCCGTGAAGCCTGCCCCGTACGTGTTCATCCGTATTTTGCGACGAACTTCGCAGTTTGCCGCTGTCGAAAAGGCGCATCGTGCAGCGGCACTTGAATGGGCAGGGGCATCTCAAGCGTGGCGCGTTTGTTCACGACATAAGCCGGTAGGAGAACCGGGGGCGCGGTGCGCCCGTGAGTTGCCGTGACCACCACTGCTCGAGAGCCGTGGCCCAAGCGGGGGCGGCCTGCGGCCGTGGGGTGCGGGCATGGGTGGACGCGGTCCGGCGCCGGAGTCAGGGACACGCGACATGCAAGGTGCGGAATCCGTTGTGGTGAACCCGTCGCCGGCAGCAAACGCCGAGGGCAGCCCTGTCTCTTCGTCTCGCGCGGGGTATCTGCCGATTCCGCTCAAGCACATTCCCATCACGGTCCTGAACCAGATGCCGATTTATCTGAAAGCCCGCCCGGGATCGGAGAACGCGGTCCAGACGGGGGACGCGTTTTCGCTGTACGCCAGCGGGGTGGTTCCCTTCACGGAGCTGGATCGCCGGCGTCTGCAGGACAATCGGGTCCGCTTCATCTACGTCCGGACCTCGGATCAGCCCAGGCTGCAGAGGCAGTTGGAGAAGTGTCTGGCCGCGGTGGCCGCGGATCCGGAGACGCCGACGCCGGAAGCCTCCGCGCTCATCTACGAGACGAGCTACGAGCTGATTCACGAGGCCCTGTCGGAGCCGGGTCTGGAGAGCCTTTCCGGCTCGCTGAAGGAGGTGTCGCACGCGGTCTCCACGTTTGTGCTGCACCATAAGGACGCGTTTTCTCATCTGTTTGCCACCGCCCGGCACGATTTCTACACGGCGACGCACCTGGTCAACGTGGCCACGTGGATGGTTCCGCTGGCCTATCAGCTCGGGCATCAGGACAAGGACGAGCTGACCGCCATCGGCCAGGCGGGGCTTCTGCACGATGTCGGGAAGACGCGGATTCCGCCGGAGATCATCGCCAAGCCGGGCAAACTGTCGCCGGACGAGTTTGCGCAGGTGCAACGGCACGCGACCCTCGGCGGAGAGATGGTTCGGTCGGCCGGCGAGTTCTGCGAGCTGGTATCGACGGTGGCGCTTCAGCACCACGAGCGACAGGACGGAAGCGGGTATCCGTACGGACTCTCGGCGGGCACGATCCACCGGATCAGCCGGATCTGCGCGGTGGCGGATTCGTTCGACGCCATGACGGCGTTACGCCCGTACAAGGACCGTGCCCTGACAGTCCCCGAGGCGATGTCCATCCTTCAGAGCGAGACGCCGAGCAAGTACGACGCGGAGGTGGTCGAGGCGTGGATCGGGCTGATCCAGCCCGAAGGGAGCCGACCGAAGGAGGCGCCGGAGTCGGACGCGAACCGGCGTGGGCACGCGCGGTACACGTTCCGCTGTCCGGCCCGGGTGATCGAGCTGGATTGGACCCGGGAGGGGGGAGGGACGCCTTCGCCCGTTCTGATGGTGACGCACAGTCTCTCCCGAAGCGGCATCGGACTGTGCAGCCCCGTTCCGATCCACAGGGGCCGGCGCATCCGCATCCAACTCAAGGTTCGAACCGCCGCTCGCGAGCATCTCGAGGGAACGGTGGTCCGGTGCCAGGCCCTGTCCGGCGGCTCATTCGACATCGGAGTGATGTTCACGCAGCAGAGCGCGGACCTGACGGCCATGCGCGCGGGCTCCGACGGTCGGTAGCGCGGCGGCCCCCCGAAGGCCGAGCCCGGCGCCGGGTCCGACCCGGGCCGGACGGGACCCTGCCGAACAATTCGCACGTTCACCGCGCGGAGGAATGGAAGCGTTACACGTCACACGAAGACGCGCTTGTTGTAGATGATCCACTCCAGCAGCACGAGGGCCAGCGCGGCCAGCAGCACGTAGGGCCAGAGCGGCTTCTGGACCTTCTGGACGCCCTTGGTGCCGGCCACCGCCTCGGCGCCCAGCGCGAACTGCTCGTTGGGGGCGACGTTGCTTTCCGTCGCGCTGAAAAGGTTTACGGCGAAGCGCTCCTGCCCGGGCGTGGTGGGCGTCACGCGGTACACGCCGACCGTGCGAGTCTGGGCGTACGGCACCGTGTCGGAACCCAGCGTGTCGACTGTGTCCGTCCGGCCGTCCGGGCGGCGGACGGTCACCTTCGACGCCCTGCCGGTGACGGGGATCAGCATCGGTTCGCCCGGCCAGACGTTGCCCTGCCCGCTGGTGGCCAGCGTGGCGGCCAGATACTGCACCGCGTTGTAGCAGAACATGGGGAAGTGCGTCTGGGTGACCCAGAACGTGTTGAGCACGGGCTCGCCGGTTTCGTCGTCGGCCGCCACCAGCGAAAACGCCGAGATGAGGTACTGCCGGCCCTCGCGCGAGAGGTAGACGAGAACCGGTGACGTTTCGCCGTCGATCAGACGGGTCGCCTCCGGCGGCACGGTCAGTCGCCGCCATTGAAGCACCTGGATGTTCTCCACGGCCACGTGGCGGAGGACGGGGTGGGTCTCGTCCCAGTTCACGAAGATTTCGTTGCGGACCGGGTCGGCGGCTTCGACGCCCTCGATCTGCGGCACGCTGCCCCAGAAGAAGTAGTTGCCGGCGGGCAGGCGGCGGGTGGAGTGCCGGTCGAACATGACCAGGTCAAAGCGGGAGCGCGGGCCGTCGAGCAGCGTCTCGTCGTCCGCCTTTTCGTATTCCTCGGGCGTCATGCGGGTCAGACGGACGGGCAGCGTCTGCATGACCCGGTCCAGGAAGAGGTTGCCCTCGCTGACCATCAGAAGTTCGGTGTTCCGCGGCGGACGGATGACGGTCCAGGCCCGGTTGTCGGCCTGCAGCGCGTCATCGATGCGGATTCGCACCTCGATTTCGCCGCCCCCGCCGAACGTCACGTTCTGGAATGTGACGGCAGCGGTGCTGCCCGGCGGCGGGCCGGTCTGCCGGGCGGCGCGAGACACGCCACCCGCCGCGGGCGCCGCTCCTTCTTCGCCGTCCGCCGCGGGCGGCACGAGGCCCGGCTCCAACTGCGACAGCGTCTGCACGCTTTCCAGCGTGCCCTCCAGGTACAGCATGACGTCGAGGTTGCGCACGGGTCCCTCGCCGAAGTTGCGGACCTCGGCGAACACCTCGACCTGGCCGGGGCGCTCGTAGTGGCGTCGGGCCTCCATGGCGACGATGCCCACGTTGTCGGTCCGGCGGGCGACGTTGATGATCTCCATGTTCTCCGTCCTGAAACGCTGGCTGACCACCTGGTCAGCGTCCTGCACACGGCCGTCGGTGATGAGCACCACGCCGGCGGCGGACGTCAGGTCCGGGGCCAGAACCCCGCCGCCCTCTTCCGAGCGGTCGATCACGAGGTTGGTGGCGTGGGCCTCGGCCAGCGCGAGCGCTTCGGTCAGGGTGGAGAGGCTTTCGGTCGGTTCGATGCCGTCGATGCGGGCTTTCAGGGCGGCCCTGTCGGTGTCAAAGCTGGAGAGGATGGCCGCCTTGTCCGAGAAGGCGATGACCATGGCCTGGGCGCCGTCCTTCATGTTGTCAATGACGCGCCCGGCTTGCTGCTTTGCGATCTCCAGACGGGTCCGGCCGTCCTCCTCTCGCACATTCATGGACGCGGACTGGTCGATCATGAGAATGACGGTGCCTTCGTGAGTCTGCTGGGCTTCCAGGATGGGTTTGCCCAGGGCGAACGCGGCCAGCAGCAGCACGAGCAGTTGGAGCAGCATCAGCAGGTTGCGGCGCAGGCGCTGGAAGGGCGAGTTCACGTGCAGGTCCTGCACGGCCCGCTTCCAGAGCAGGGTCGAGGGGATGGGCTGCTCGCGCCGCTTGAGCTTGAGGAAATACAGGGCGACCAGGGGCGGTACGGTGGCCGCCGCTGCGTATGCGATGATGTGCCAGCCGGAAAGGAAGTTCATCGCCGCCTCGTTCTCCTACCGCAGCAGCCCGCGCTGCCGCAGGTACGACAGGATCACCTGGTCAAAACCCACGTCCGTGCTCGTGAAGAGATACGCGACGCCCCGCCGCGTGCAGTATTCCCGGAGCGATTCGCAGAAGGCCCGCAGCGTCTGCCGGTAGCGGTGGAGCAGGGCCTGGCTGACGGTGATCTCCGCCACGTCGTCGTCCTCCACGTCCACCAGCCGCAGGTCGCCGGCCAGTTGCGGGTTCACCTCGTCCGGCGAGAGCACCTGGACGCAGTACAGGTCCAGGTTGCGGCCCAGCAGGTACCGAAGCCCCTGCTCAAACCCGCCCTTCTCGAGAAAATCGCTGATGACCAGCAGCACGCCCGGCTGCGGGTGCCGCACGGCGTACTGTTTGCAGGCGGCGGCCAGGTTGCTCACGCCCTCGCCGGGCAGGTTCCGCAGGAAGTCCACCGCCCGGGCCATCAGCCGCTTGCCGCGCAGGCCGGCCATCTCGGCCACCAGCCCGTTCGCGTAGCCGTAGAGGCTGACGCGGTCGTAGTTGGACAGCCCGATGTAGGCCAGGGCGGCGGCGATCTGCTTGGCGTATTTGAGCTTGGCGGGGCTGCCCCAGTCCATGCTGCGGGAGGCGTCGATGAGGAGGCTGACGTGCAGGTCCTCCTCCTCGAGAAAGAGCTTGAGGAAAAGCCGGTCCAGCCGGGCGTAGATGTTCCAGTCGAGGAAGCGCAGGTCGTCGCCGACGACGTAGTTGCGGTAGTCGGCGAACTCGACGGACTCGCCCTTGCGCTTGCTGCGGCGTTCGCCCCGCATTTTGCCCGCGAAGATTTTTCGCGAGACGATCTCCAACTGCTCGATCCGGCTCAGAAACCCCGGATCCAGCAGGTCGTCGTCTTTCTTCTCCACTGCCGTCGCCATCTGCCGCCGCTCCTTACGCCGCCACGCCGGCCATGGTGGGCGTGGCGCTGAGGATCTCCCGCAGCACGTCGTCCGTGCTGACGCCCTCCGCCTCGCCCTCGAAGTTCAGCAGCACGCGGTGCCGCATGGAGGGGAGGTAGACCTTCTGCACGTCGGAGAAGCTGGCGTTGTACCGGCCGTCCAGCATGGCCTGCAGCTTGCCTCCGAGGGTCAGGGCCTGCGCCGCGCGGGGGCTGGCTCCCCAGCGGACGTACTTGTTCGTGATGTCCACGGCGAAGGGACCGCCGGGATGCGTGGCCATGCTCAGCCGGATCACGTAGTCCTGCACGTGCGGGGCCATGACGATCCGGCGGACCAGGTTCTGCGAGCCGAGGATTTCCTGGCCGGTCATGACGGGCTGAATGTCGGGTTTGTAGCCGGACGTCGTGCGGTCCAGGATGGTCTTGAGCTCTTCCCTGTTCGAGTAGGGCACGACCAGCTTGTAGAAGAAGCGGTCGAGCTGGGCCTCGGGCAGCGGGTAGGTGCCTTCCTGCTCGATAGGGTTCTGGGTGGCCATGACGAAGAACGGCTCGGTCAGGGCGTAGCGGGCGCCGCCGACGGTGACCGTGTGTTCCTGCATGGCCTCCAGCATGGCCGACTGGGTCTTGGGCGTGGCCCGGTTGATTTCATCGGCGAGGATGATCTGGCCGAACAGCGGGCCTTTCTGGAAGCGGAAGTCTCGCTGTCCGCTGGCGGGGTCTTCGCTGATGATGTTCGTGCCGATGATGTCGGCCGGCATCAGGTCGGGCGTGAACTGGATGCGGGAGAATTCGAGCTTCACCGCCTGGGCCAGGCATCGCACCAGGTACGTCTTGCCCAGGCCGGGCACGCCTTCCAACAGGGCGTGTCCGCCCACGAACAGGCAGGTCAGTACGCCCTCCACGACGTCATCGTGGCCGACGATCGCTTTGCCGATCTCCTGCCGCAGCCGCTGGAACTTGTTCTGAAACTCCTTGACCGCCTTTTCGACGGTGGGGTCCACGGTTTGTGCCATGTTGGGGCTCCTGTATCCGCAGTCGCGCCGCCTCGGGCGGCGCTAGTCCTTGCGCTCCTCATCCGATTCGCCGTCCAGGTCGCGCCGGGCCCGTCGCTTGGCCCGCAGCAGACGCGAGGTGACGTCGTCGGCCTCGTCCTTTGATTCGTCGGCGCCGAGCCCGGCGGGCGGACGGCGTTTCTCCTTGTATTCCGGCTGGGCCCGGGCGCCGCCGAGCGCGTCGTGCAGATCGCCGGGCGGGGTCGTCGGGCCGGCGGCGCCGGGTTCGTAGCGGGCCGTTCGATCGGGCGCCGGCTCCTGGGGGCCGGGCTGGCCGCGGCCGGTCCGCTCTTCGCGTACGCGTTCGCGCGTGGTCTTGAGTTGTCCCAGGGCGGTGGTGCTGCGTTGTCCGGCGCCGCCCAGAACGGCCACCGTGTGCGTGATGGAGGCGAACATCGGGCCGATGGACCGGTAGCGGATGCTCCAGCCGACCAGTTCGGCGAGCAGAATCGACCCGACGACGCCCCAGAAGCCGGAGTAGGCGGTGCCCACGCCGTACAGAAGAAAGACCAGAAGCACGACCTCAAACAGGATGGAGAAGGCCGGCCAGCTCGCCAGCCGCCGCAGGGCCACGTCCACCAGGAACAGCGGCAACAGCAGCCAGGCGAGGGTCCAATCCCACACCGGCTGTCGCGACACGGTCGGCGGCAGGTCATGGCTGAACAGGTCCACACCGGCGGGGTTGCCGATGTCGTCCAGCCAGCGGCCGCCGGTGATTTCCTGCACCTGCCGCAGGATGGCCTCATTGGTGGACAGCTCGCGGAACTCGGGCGAGAAGGGGACGGACGCCCCGGTGTGGATGGCGCCCAGCTCCTCTCCGCTGTGCCGCACGTTGACACTGGCGATGTACTGGCCGGTCTGGTCCACGCCGAAGGCGGCTTCGTAGCGGCCGGGGCCGATCTGGCTGAAATACAGGGGTTCCACGGATTGGTCCGGCCGGATGACGCCGCCGGGCAGGTCGAGGAAGTTCAGGTAGCCGGCGTCCTTGTCCAGGGCCTCCACGATGACGCGGCCGCGGTTGCCTTCCACCTTGGTGTACACTTCGAAGTTGGCGGGCGACTCCTGCCGCATGGACCAGCGTACGATCTGCGCCCAGAGCTTCGCGAAGCTGGGCCACCGGGTCCATTCCGGCCCCCATCGCGGCCAGAACCCGCTGGTGAAAGCCACGCTCTTGCCCAACTCGTACTGCCAGTGGGCGAGCACGGGGTCCGGGCCGTCCTTGGTCATGCGGACCAGGGGCACCAGGGCCATCGGCTTGGGCGAGGTGAGGACCAGGCCGTTCAGGGCGGGCAGGCCGTCGTCCGCGCGGATGCCGGTGAGGACCTCGCTGAAGGCGTATTGCACCTGCGGGGTGAACCGCTGCTCGTCGATGAGCGAGCGGCGCACGATTTGCGATTCCTTCACGAAGATCTGGGGCAGCGTACGCGGGTTGCGGCAGGCGTAGAACCGTCCCTTGGTGGCCTTGGCGATGTTGATCAGGGTGGGCTCCACGACGTGCTGGCCGTAGCCGATCCCGACGGTGCTGCACGTGATCTTCGCGTCCACCATCGATTGGAGGGTCCCGCCGGTCGGTGGGCTGGGGTCACCGTCGCTGATGATAATCATGTGCTTCTGGGCGGCGTCGGTCTTCACGAGCTGCCGGACCGCCTCGACCATGGCGGAGTCAAAGTCGGGCATGTCGCCGATCTGCATGACGTCGATCAGGCGCTTGATCCGCACCTTGTCGGCGGACGGCCCCAGCGGCACGGCCCAGTTCACGCCCATGGGGGACCAGGTGTAGGCGATGACGCCGAAGTAGTCGCGGGAGCTGATGGTGTCGAGCGACTTCTTGGCCACCTCCTTGCCATAGGTGTTCCCCCGCGGGATCTCGCAACTGTGCATGATGATGACCAGGGCGCCGCGCGGGATCACCTTCTTGTGCTTGATCTCGAAGGTGACCGGCATGACCTCTTCCACCGGGGTGCCCATCCAGCCGCCCGCACCGAACGACTCGTCCCCGCCCAGCATGACCAGCCCGCCGCCGAGGTCCTTCACATAGGACGCCAGCATTTCGAGCTGTTCGTCGGTGAACACGTGGGCGGGCACGTTGGAGAGGACGACGGCGGAGTAGTTCAGCATCTGCAGCAGGTCCAGCGTCGCGTCGTCCGCCGTAATGTGCAGCAGGTCGATGTCTACCTTCTCGCTGCGCAGGGCGTCCACGAACACCTGGTCGTACGTGGGGTCCATGGACAGAACGAGCGCCCGCCGCTTGCCCGCGACGAAACTGAACGTGGTGGCGCTGTTGTTCTCGGCGATGGCGTCCGCGGCCCGACCGCCTTCCGGCACGAACCGGGCCTCGAATCGCTGGGGCCCGCCCGCGCGGATGGGCACACGAACCAGAAACACGTTGTCGCCGGGCTCCAACTGCACGCGGCTGAACTCCGGCGGCAGAATGACCTGCTGCCCGTTGTGGTAGAGGTCGATCCGGCCCACCGCCCGCTGTCGAGACGTGATCACCATGCGGATGGGAACCTGCTCGCCCTCCTCCACCAGGTTCGGCGCCACCATCCGGTCGAAGTAGATTTCGTTCGTGTGCTCGTACCAGAGGGGGACCACGTCAATCACCGCCCCGCCGGACCGGGCCGATGCGGCCTCCTGCAGCAGGTCGCCCATGTTGTCGTTGCCGTCGGTAATCAGGACGATCCGCTTGGCGGCGTCGGCCGGGAAGATGGCCATGGCCATCCGCAGGGCGCTGGCGATGTCCGTCCGGTCCGGGTTGGGCATTTTGGGCAGCCGGCCCACCTCCAGGTAGTACCCCCCTTCGTAGGGCGGCTGCTGAACGTAGGCATGGCGGGCGAAGTCGATCACGCCCACCCGGTCCCGCGGCGGGCACGACTTGCTCGCTTCCGCGATGAATCCCTCCTGCAGAAGCTGCTTCTCATCCGGAACGCTGTCCGACCGGTCCATCAGAAACAGCACGGTCAGCTTGTCGCTTTCGCGGACGGAGACGATCTGGGCCAGGCAGATCGCCAGGGTCACGATCACCAGGCTGCGCAGGAGCAGGGCCAGCCCGCGGCGCACGGGGTCCAGCCCGGCCAGGCTCCGCCGCGACAGCCACACCAGGACCGGCACCAGCAGGCACAGCCAGAGCCACCGCGGGTGCTCAAACGCGAAGGGAAGTTGCAGTGCGAGCAAATCGCTCATGGCCGAATCACCTGCACCCGGCAGTTCAACGTGTCGATCACGAACACGTTGCCTTCAGGGCCGATCGCCGCCCCCCAGGGCGCCCACAACTGCCCCAGTTCCCGACCCTGGGCGCCCCAGGTGCGGAGGGACCGTCCGTCCGGGGAAAACCACTGCAGGCGGCTGTTCGCGTACTCGCACACCAGCACGTTTCCGTCCCGCGTGGCGGAAACATCATAGGGGAAGCGCATCTGGCCCGCACCGTCGCCCATTTCGCCGAAATGGGCGATCAGCCTGCCCGAAAGATCGAAACGCAGAAGACGGTGGTTGCACGAATCCGCCACCCACAGCGTCTGCTGTGCGTCGATGTCCAGCGCCGAGGGACGCGCCAGCGACCGGCCCGCCACTTCGCCCGCCACCAGCACGCACACAAAACGATAGTCCGGCGTCCACTTGCTGATGCGGTCGTTGCCGCCGTATTCGCTGACGTAGAGGTAGCCGTCGGCGTCCATGGCCACGTCGGTCGTCAGAAGGAACTGCCCGTCGCCCGTGCCGTGTTCGCCGAACCGGGCCAGTTCGTTCCCGTCGCGGTCGTACACCATGATGCGCGAGTAGTGCGTGTCGGCGACGAACACCCGCTGGTCGGGCGACACGAAAACGCCCACCGGCTTGCCCGCCGCCCGCTCCGGCATCGACCACTGCGCCTCATACTCGCCCTGCGGACTGAAACGCTGGATCCGGGCCGTCTTGTCCGCCACGTATACCGATCCGTCCGGGCCGACGGCGATGGCCCGCGGCGTTACGAACGCGCCTTGCGCCATTCCCTGCGCGCCGAACGCGGCGATCACCCCGCTCGGCGTCAGGGGCGGCGGATCGCAACCCGCAACCAGCGCCGGCAGCAGCGCAAGAAGCCGCCCCAGCCAAGGCCGGGGGCCCGCCTCGCGTGCCCGCGCCGTCCGAACCGGGATGTTCAACCGCCTGCCCACCGCCCCGTTACCCTCGCCGCCGGAGCGCCACGGCCATCAACGCGGCGGGCGGCAACGCCGCGGCCACCAGCCACAGGCTCAACGCAACCAGCATTCCTTCCTCAAACCGATGCATCTTCTCGATCAACGTGAGCGATATCGTACCGACGGACGGGACGCGCACCAAGCTGATCGCGGTGATGTCCGCCAGGCTCAACGCCGCGACCAGGCCGGCCCCGCACAACAGCGTCGGCCAGTTCGGCCACAGCCGGACGTGCGTATCGACGGCCAGCGCGTCCGCTCCGTCCGCCCGGGCCTGCTGCACGAGATCCGGCGGGACCTGCCGCCACGCCAGCAGCGCTGCCAGCAGGCCGATCCACCCGAACCGTGCGACGTGGCAGAACACCACGATCGGCCAATGGTTGTACACCGGCGGAACGGGCAAATACGCCGCTACCAGCGCCTGGCCCGCCAGCGCGCCGGGGAGCAGCCCGAACACCACCGCCCAACCGACGGCCAGGCGGCGTCCCGCCGAGTGCATCGCGATCCCCGTTCCCATCAGGACGGCCGCCAGCCCGCTGACGACCGACACGGCCACGGACTGCAGAAGTTCCACGCGGTAGGTCTGCCAGGCCAGGTCCACCCACTCCAGAATTGACCCGTGCCACGCGAGTCTTACTATCGGGGTGACAATCGTCAGCCCCAGAATCACGATGACGCCGGCGATGGCGGCCCGCGAGCGCCGCGAGCCACCGGTCGCTCCCGCGGCCCCGGCGTCGTCATCCGCGGACCCGCGCCACGTCAACCACGCCAGCCCGCCCGCAATTGCCAGCAAGCCGACCAGCGGCACCGACGGCCAGAGCACCTCGATGGCACGCGGGCCGTACGCCTCCGCCAGGCCCAGCAGGTCCGTGGCATAGACGCTCAGCCCGCAGGCGTGCGGCACGGTGTACTCGCCCAGAAACAGGACCAGCAGAATCAGCCCGCTGATCGCCAGTGGTCGCCAGAGCAGGGGCAGGCCCGCTCGCACGAACGCCGACCCCGCCGTCGTGGACAGCAGCGCCGCCTCGTAGCCGGCACGTCCGGCACGGGCCCAGCCGGACCCGACGATCAGGGCGGGGATCGGCCATCCCCATGCCGCCCACATGCAGATGCAGAGCAGACGCGGTGGCAGCGCCGCCGCCAGCCGCTGCCAGCCGAACGTGTACACCATCGGCGGCAGCAGAAGCGGCAGGGCCATCAACGCCACCAGAATCGGCCGCGTGGAAAGACGCCGGGTCTGCCCGACCACGTATGAGGCCGGCAGAGACAGAACGACCGCCACCGCCACGGCAGCCCCGGCCAGGATCACCGTGTCCTTGAGCAGGCCCCATTGCCGGGCCGACCACATCCAACCTCCGGCGGGCGGCAGCCCGTCCGCAACGGCCCGGGCGACAACGGCCACCGATGGAATCACAATGGCGAGTAGGAAAAGGCCTATCGCCAGAATGGTCCACAGCGTTCGACAGGCTCGGCCGCTCACCGGATGAGAATCTCGCGGACCAGTTCCACCGCCTCCGGCATCGCATCCGCCACGGCCTCGTAGGAGATGCTTGTCTCCGGCGGCATTGCCAGGGCCAGCTTCTCGCGAAGCTCGGTCCGCACGGGGATGTTCTGTGACGCGCTGCGGGCCAGCATCTCCTCCACGTCCGCCGAAACGAGGAAATCCACCAGCTTTTGGGCGGCCTCGACGTTCTTCGCGCCGTTCAGGATGGCGATGGAGTTGGGAATCAGCAGCGTGCCGCCATCGCCCATGTCGGGATAGACCATTTCCAGCGTGGCGCCCTGGCGGTTGGCGAGGACCACGTCATCCGTGTCCGTGGCCGCCAGGACGAATCGGCCGGACAGCAGCTCGCGGACGGCCGTACTGTTGCCGTCCACCATTTTGGCGCCGCGTTCGCGCAGCCCGGTCAAAAACCCGGCCGTTTCGTCGCGGCCCCAGAGGGCCACCATGGCCGCTACGTGCCCGCGCGTGGTGCCGAACAGCGGATTGGCGTAGACGACCTTCGCGGCGACGCCCTCGTCGTCCATGTCGACCCAGCGCTGCGGCACCTGGTCGGCCGGAATGCGGGCCGGGTCAAACGCGATGACCCGTCCCCGCAGGCCGTTGGCCGTCCAGCGGTGATCCGGGTCACGGTACCGCGGCGGAATGTCCGCGGCGACGGGGGAATCGTACGGCTGGAGCAGGCCCTTGCGCGCGAGGAGAATCGTGTTGAACAGCTCCGACGACCAGAACACGTCCGCCCGCGGGCGGTCCTTCTCCATCTCAATCTTGTTGACCAGGCCCGTCGTCTTGCCGGCTTCGCTGTCATACGTGGCCTGCACCGTGATGCCGGTGCGCTTCTCAAATTCGGCAACCACCTGCCGGCCGAAAACCTCGTCCACGCTGCAATAGAGGCGCACGGTGTCCGTCTGCTCCGAGTCGCGGCACGCGCTCACGAACACCGCGAGAACGGCCAGACCCCAACGCCCCCATCCGGCACACTTCATCATGTTGGAAGCCTTTCCTGATGTGTGACACGACCGACGCCCGCCCGCCGCCGGGCGTCCGCGGTGCGTCATCCCGCGCCAAACCGTTACGATCCTGCGTCCTGTCTCTCGTCCTGCGCGTCCGCGGGCTTCTCGTCTTCCGAGGCGTCTTCTTCTTCCGCGCCGCTCTCACCCCCCAGGGCCCGCTGCATGCGGCTGAAGTACTCTTTCACGGAGCGCTGGTACTGCCGCGGGATCCGGTCCCGCTGAATGGCGTCAGTGGCGTTGCGCTCTTCGGCGGTGACCACTTCCACCAGTTCGCTCGACGCCTCGCCCTTGATCTGCTCTCCCTCCACGAGGAACTGCCCGATGATCCTGCCCGGCCCCGTGTGAACCGGAGTTCGCTCCGGTTTGAAGCCGACCGCCGTCGGCGCCTCGGGGGCCAGCCCTCCGCGGCCCTGGCCCAGTTGACCCATGCCGGCGCCCTGCCCGCCCGACCCCTTGCCCTGACACATGGAGCAGGCCTGGCCGTTGCACATCCCGGTGCCGTTGCACTGCGGGCAGTCGCTCATCTGGGACTTGGCGTTGTCGAGCGACGCCATGGCGGACTCCAGCTCGTTCATCTGCTGTTCGAGCGTCTCCATGTCGCTGAGCTGGTCGCCCATGGACTGCAGGCCGGAAGCGGCGTCGCCCGACTGTCCCTGCTGCATCGACGAGGCGGACTGGCTCAGGGCGCTGCTCATGTTTCGGCACGCGTTGCACGCGCTGGCCCGCTTCTGCATCTGCTGCATCAGCGAATCCATCTGGTTCTGCGGAATGCCGAGCTTCGAGAGCTGCTTCTCCAATTCGGAGGTGTCGCCCTGGGCGATCTGGTCCATCAGCTTCTGGGCGTCCTCCTTCTTCATGCCGGACTGCTCGAGCTTCTGCTGAAGCTGGGCGTTGTCGGCCGCCGCCTTCCGGAGTTGCTCCGCCAGCCGTTCAAGCTGCTCCTGCGTCTGCTGGAGGGCCTCGGCGTTCTGCGAGTTCTGCATGGTGGCGAGCTGTTCCTGCAGCGCCGTCACCGCCTCGTTGGCGGCCTTGAAATCTCCCTGGGCCAGCGCCTCCGACAGCTTCTGCGTGGGCGAGTTCGGGTCGTTCTCCGGCTTGATGCTGCGAAGCATCTTTTTCATCTCACCGACCTTCTCGAACGGCTCACCCTGACGCTGCTGGCGCAGGGCGTCCGCCGCGGCCGCGATCTTCTTCATCGCCTCCGTGCGACGCGCCTCGGGGTTCTCGATCGGCTCCTTCGCGAGGTTCTCCAGACCGGCCACCAGGTCCTTCATGGCCGGGTTGTCCTTCAGACCTTCGTGGATCCGGGCCTCCTTCTTGACCAGATCGATCTGTTTGCGGACTTCCACATTCTGACGCCGGACCAACTCGTCCGGCGGCTGGTCGGCCTGTGCCTGCGACCGCGTGATCCATCCGGACGGCAACAGCAGCAGAATGACCGCAAGCAGCGCGGCCGTGCCGGTGTACCACAGCGGCCGCGGCGCCCGCAACGGAATGTGCTGTCGTACGGTAAGGGAACGGCTCACACGCTCCGCGTCTGCGACCACGGCATGGGCGTAGGGGTCCGCCGACTCCTCGCAGTACAGACCGCTGCTGACCCGCTCACGCAGACCCGCCGCCCGGTCCAGCTCCGTGGCCGCGACCACGTCATCCGGCCGGCCGACCAGGCTCAGCACGGTGGCCAGAATGACCGCCGCCCCGGTCAGCCCCAGCGCGATCCAGCCCAGCGGCGCCGCCGCGCCGTACAGCCTCACCCCGAACACCACGCACGCATACACGCCCGCGGCGACCGTCAGGGACCACGCCAGCAGCAGGAACCACCGGTTGGCCCACAACCGCTTCTGCGTCCGCCGCACTTGTTGCCGAAGTGCCGTCATCGCTCGTTCCGTCCCGAAAAGACCTGCGTCGAAGCCCCTCCGACACCCACCATCCTATGCCTGCCTCCGTCTCGTTACAACGAGCCGGTTTGCCGTACGCCTTTCGGTCCAACGTGTTCCGTCCGTGCCGGCCTCAGCGCGACCCGGCCCGGCGGGCTTCCGCTCCTGAGAATGTATTGCCATGGCCCCGATCTTTCAGACGCAAAATCCGTGGACGCAGTTCCCACGTGCGGCCTCGTCAAGCCCGACTGGATTGCGGTGGCAGGTGATCGGCATCCGTTGTGCTGCTAAACGTACACTGGCAAAACAGGACCCACGCTTGTATTGTAGCGCCCCGAGTTCACGCGGTTCGTAGCATGTGTGGGTGGAGCCACGGAGAAACGATCGACGATCATGCTGAGAAACGTGCGGAGGGCTGCCGGAGCGGGGATTGTCGGCGTATGTACGCTCGTCGGTTGTTCGACCGGCGGAGTCGTCGGTGGGGGCGGGGACGCCAGCCCGGTGGCGGTGGCATTGGATCTGAGCCAGAGCGGCGGGTTGGGGACCTTCGAGGTTCAGGCCGGGGTGCCGGCGGCCAACCGCGGCACGGGCCGCTTCTTTCTGTCCGACCTGACCGCGGGGAGCGGATCGCTCCGGCTCGACCCCGCCGCCGTGACGGTCACGCCGAACGGGCCGCAGGAGGACCTCTCTGCCGTCCAGTCAGGCGCGTCGCTGGTCATCACCGTCCGGGTTGACGCCATCGAGCGTCAGAACACGGTGTGCAGCGAGGGTGATCCGTACGGGCCGTTCCACGTGACGTTGGATGCGAACAACGTCCCGGTGTCGGTGTCGCCGCGCAGCGTTGCCCTGAGCGAGAGCACGATCGGCCTGGTCAACGCCGCCTCTTTCAGCCTGTGCATCCGGGTGGAGTCGCCGATGGACGCCACGGTGGAGATTGCCCGGTTGAACTTCAACCTGAACTCGTAGGGCGCCGCGCGCGGGCGCGCATGTCGCACTTCACGCCGCGCCGCCCGGTCGACCGCCCCCGTCCTCCCGCACCTCCAGGTGCCGCGTCACCAGGCGGATCGTATCGAGCGATACCCGGCCCTCCAGGCGGTCGTGGATGAGCCGGACCGAACGCGTTCCCAGGTCTTTCGCCGCCTCCGCGACCGGCGCGTAGTCGCGGGACTGGACCCAGGCATCGATGCTGTCCGGCCGCATCTGGGAGATGTACTCGCGCAGGTAGCGGAACGCCCGGGTCGGCGTCATGCGGAGGAACTCCGCGGCTTCGTCGATCGCGATCCGTTTCTCAAACAGCTCATAGGCGGCCCGGCGGGCGGTCGTCATTTTCGGCGGGTGCGGTTTCGTCGGAATCGCTTCCTTCGCCGACGCCGACGGCGGTTCGCCCAGATATTCCCGCACGGCGTCCACGAACTCGCGACCGAAGTTCCTGAGCTTCTGGCGCCCGACGCCAGTGACGCGAAGGAAATCATCCAGCGTGGTGGGCGCCAGGCGGGCCATGTCCCGTAACGACACATCGGTGAAGATCAGGTACGGCGGCACGCCGCGCCGGCGGGCCAGCTCCTTCCGAACGGTGCGCAACCGCTCGAACAGGTCCGGGTTCACGTCGGCCCAGGTGTCGGCCTCCGCTTTCGTCTTGCGCACGGGCGCGGCCCGCGGCCGGGTCAGCCGGACCTCTCGCTGCCCGCGCAGCACCTCCCAGGAGACCGCATTCAACTGGATCACCGGCCACTCGCCGTCGCTCCGCTGCAGCAGACCCTGG
>CAZPHH010000065.1:0-28218 GCA_964586145.1 uncultured Phycisphaeraceae bacterium
CTGCACCTGCCGCAGATGCCGTTGAGCCGCCTCGCTCTCACTCGGCGTCACCCGTCTGGCGTCGCGCGGGCCAGGGCCGCCAGAAGGTCCTCGCAGGACGCGGGAGCGTGGCCGGCGTAGTGGTTGTTGACGAAGACGACCACGTTCCCCCGAGGGATGACGCCGGCCAGGGCGGCCACCAGGCGGCGGATGGCCTCGCTTCGGTCCGCGACCACCCGGTCCCAGGTTCGGGTGACCTTCTCGATGTCTGCCCGGTCGCCGATCAGCCGGACGTAGAGGAAATCGCCGGTCAGCAGGTCGTGGCGGGCCAGCACGTGCTCGGGGGGCGGCATCCAGGCGTGGTCGGCCAGGCAGTACGCGGCCCGGTGGGACTGAAGCAGTTGGAAGAACTCCGGCGTCAGCCAGGCCCGGTTGCGGATCTCCACAGCCACGGGCGTCGGACCGGGGTATTTTTGTAGGAAATTGTCCAGCCGATCAAAGAATTCGTGGGCGTGGCGGAACGCCTGTTTGTTGAAGTATCCAAACTGGAGGAGCAGAGCGTACGCCTTGGAGCCCAGGGGTTCGATGGCCCGGAGGAACGTGTCGCGCTCCGCGTCGCAGTTCAGCAGGGCTTTCTCGTGCGTAATGGCCTGCGGCACCTTCAGACAGAAGCGGAAGTCGGCGGGCGTGGACGCAGCCCAGTGGGCTGCACGACTGGCCGGCGGAGTTGCGTAAAACGTGGAATCGACCTCAACCGTGTTGAAACGGTCGGCGTACCAGGAGAGGAAGTCGCGCGCGGGCGTCCCGGGCGGGTAGAAAGGCCCGATCCAGTCCTGGTACGACCACCCCGAGGTTCCGACGCGGATGGACGGCATTTGAATCTCCGGCCTGCATTGGAATCGTAGCGTGGCCGTCGATCGTGTACAATGTGGGAGGACGGGGGCCGGGCGACGAGCCGCCTGGTTGCCGGTCGACGGGGACGCGGATAGAATAGGTCGCCGATTGAGACGGGCGACCCCATCGGCAGCGTCGGCTCCACTTCTTCGCGTCTTCCTCGACGAGGCAAGCTCGGGTCTGCGGTCACCTTATGCACGGAGTGACCCGATGCGCGGAATCACGTCTACTCGCTGGGCATACGAATCCAGGGCTTGCGGTCCCGGGGCCCGCTGGTGCGTGCTGACGGTGAAGCGGGCGTTGCTCGCGGGTTTGCTGGCCGCGCTGGCCGCGTCTCCGGCGATGGGCCGGATCACGGGGGACATCGAGAGCGTGGGCTATCGTACCGGGCCGGATGTGGGGGGCCGGGGGGCGGGCGTCCGCGTGGGCTCGTGGGTCCCGATCACGGTCAGTCTGGCGCTGGATGGAGAATCCAGCTTTGATGGGGAGTTACGAGTCGAGCAGCGTGACTCTGACGGAGACTTCTGCTACGACGCGCGGCCGGTCTACCTGACCTCCGACGCCGGCTTCCAGTTTTTCGAGTTGTACGCGGTGGTAGGGGCCGGCGGCGCACCCGCGATCACCGTGAGCCTGTATGACAAGAGTGGGCGGGTGGTGCCGATGGTCTCGGGCGGCCAGATGGTGACCCGGCTGGCGCCGAGCTTCTCGGTGGAGACCATTCCGGACCGGGAGCCTGTGGTGGTGTATGTGGCGCCGGTGGAGTGGACGCTGGGCAAGGTGGATTCGCTTCGGAAGGCGGAGCGGCTTCGCGCTTCGGTGCATCTGGTCAACCGG
Organism: uncultured Phycisphaeraceae bacterium; assembly: GCA_964586145.1. Taxonomy (GTDB): domain Bacteria; phylum Planctomycetota; class Phycisphaerae; order UBA1845; family UBA1845; genus JAFGJQ01. The sequence goes on from CAZPHH010000065.1 coordinate 1,708, forward strand.
TCGCCGGGGCAGCTTCCGAGTCGGTGGATCGGGCTGGAGATGGTGGACCATGTGATCTGGGACCGTGCGGATGTGACGGAATTGACGGCCGCGCAGCAGATTGCCTTGGTCGAGTGGGTGCGGCAGGGGGGGACGTTGCTGATCGCGTCGGCGGCACGTGCCGACACGTTGGCGCGATCGGACGTGTTCGAGCCGCTGCTGCCGGTGCGGCTCGGGAACGTCGTTCGGACGGAGGATCTGCCGAGGTTTCGGCGGCAGTTGCTGAAGGCCGGTCCGGAGGGAATGGAGGGGATCGGGTATCGTGACGGAATCTCCGTCGTCCAGGCGACGTTGCGGGATGCTCCGTTTGTCGAGGCCATCCTGGAGGAAGGTCTTCCCGGGGCGGATGCGGCGGGGCCGGCGTCCACCGTTCTGATTTCGAGCCGGGGCGTGGGCCGGGGTCGGGTCATTTTCGTGGGCGCCACGGTGCGGGACCTGCTGGAACCCCCGGGCAATCCGGAGTCGTTTCTGGCGGCGGTGCTGGGGCTTCGCACACCGTCGATCCAGACGGACCAGAACGTTTCGACGTACCCGCTGTTTCCGTACCTGCAGGAGGTGGTCGGGTTCCAGGCGACGGGCGCCTCGTACCTGGCGCTGGCGTTCCTGATGGCGTTGATCTACCTGTTCGGCTCGACCTTCGGGTCGTGGGCGTTTCTGAAGTCTCGGGGCTGGCTGCAGCATAACTGGGCGGTTTTTGCCGCGCTGGCGATCCTCGCCAGCCTCTTGAGCGTCTCGGCGGTGCAGGCGGTGCGGGGCGTGGGGCAGAAGCTGCACCAGTTGAGCATCGTGGACCTCTCGGTCGGCAGCGCGGAGGCCGTGGCGACCTGCCATTTCGGCCTCAAGACGGGCCTGCACTCGGAAGTGGACGTCTGGCTGCCGGATGACTACGCGTCGGCGACGGAGTCGCCGGACGTGCGCAGCTATCTGCGGCCGATGATCGAGATGACGGGAAACCTGAGCGACTCGCAGTCGTGGTTCACGGACCCGACGGAATACCGGCTGCGGCCGGCTTCGGCCAAGCTGGACGACGTTCCGGTGCGGGCGACCCTGAAGCGGCTGGAAGGTCGCTGGAGCGGCACGATCACCGGGAGTGTACAGGCATCCATCCGCGTGTCCCGGAAGAAGGAGATCGTCGAGGAATCGCTGACCGGGGACGATTCCAGAACCGTGACCGTCGACGAGATTACCTCGGAGAGCACCCTCACGAACAACCTGGGCGTCGATCTGTACGACTGCTACCTGCTCCAGGCGGAAGTGGATGCGTTCGACAGGGACCTCAGTTTCCTGTGCCGCTCGCCGCGCGGGCAGAAGGCGACGGTGCGAGGAACGGCCTTCGTGCATCCGCTGGGCACGATCCGCGACGGCGAGACCATCCGGGTGGCCGATCGCATCACGAAGGACAGCGCCGGTCGCCCGGTCCGCGCCCGGGACTGGGTGGACGGGAACTCGATGTTCCGATGGCACGAGCGGTGGGGCAAGCCGTTCGAGAGCCTCGGCTTTGCCACGGGCCTCCAGACGGCTTCGCCGCGCAACGTGCGGCGCGACTTTCAGAAGGCCCTGCTGCTGCTGACGACGCTGGAGGAGTACTATCCGGGCACGCTGAACGTGAGCCAGTGGAACGCCGGACTCGAGTTGCTGCCCGACCGCTGCCGCGAGCTGGACCTGAGCGACCGACTGACCCGGAACGCGATGGTCCTGGTCGGGTTCACCAACGACGCGGGTCCGGTGAAGCTCTGCACGCGCACCGGCAGCGGGAAGTACGAAAGGCTGATGCCGACCGAGGCGTGGACGATGTACCGGGTGATGATTCCGGTGCCGTGAGGCGGCGCCGGTGAGGGACGCAACGTAGCGGGAGACGTGCCGCGGTGATCATCGAGACGATCAACCTGACCAAGAAGTACGGCAGCCTGACCGCCCTGGACAATCTTCACCTGAAGATCGAGGACGGGGAGTGCTTCGGGTACATCGGCCCGAACGGGGCGGGCAAGACCACGACCATCAAGATCCTGGCCACGCTGCTTCAGCCGACGTGGGGCGAGGCCCGCGTGTGCGGCCACGTGGTGGGCTACGAATCGCGGAAGATCCGCCCGCTGATCGGGTACGTGCCGGACTTCTTCGGGGCCTATGAGGACATGGTGGTCCAGGAGTACCTGGAGTTTTTCGCGTCGGCCTACAATATTGCGGGCCAGCAGCGGCGACGGGTGGTGGCGGACGTGCTGGAACTGACCGACCTGGCCGGCAAGGCCACCGCCCTGGTGGATTCGCTTTCACGAGGCATGCAGCAGCGGCTGAGCGTGGCCCGCGTGCTGCTGCACGATCCGAAGGTCCTGCTTATGGACGAGCCGGCCAGCGGCCTGGATCCGCGGGCCCGCATCGAGATCCGCGAGCTGCTCAAGGAGCTGCGGAACATGGGCAAGACCATCATCATCAGCTCGCACATTCTGCACGAGCTGGCCGAGCTGTGCACCACGGTGGGCATCATCGAGGAGGGCAAGCTGCTGTTTCACGGGTCCATCGCGGAGATCATCCGCCGCGTGAAGCTGGCGACCCGGGTGTGCGTGAAGGTGGCGGAGCAGCAGGATCTCGCGGCCCTGATGCTGCAGCGGCTCAGGCACGTCCGAAAGGTGGAGCAGCACAACGGCGCCCTGGTCGTGGAGATGGACAGCGACACGCACGACTTCTCCGGCCTGGCCCGCGCCCTGCTGGACAACAACTTCCGCGTCCGGGAGATCCGGGAGGAAGAGGTGAACCTGGAAACGGCGTTTATGCGGCTGACGAAGGGGATCGTGCAGTAGGAAGGCACGGAGGCACGGAGGGACGGAGGGACGGAGGGACGAAGGGACGGAGGGACGAAGGGACGAAGGGACGAAGTGGCGCGGGCGGACAGGACATAAGCGGCGGGGGCGGTGATGACGATTCCGTTTGAAAACCTGGGCATGTGGTTCTGGCGGCTGCTGCCGGGCAACCCGATCCTGGTGCGGGTGGTCGGGGGCAAGTCACGCCGGCCACGGCACCTGTGGCTGCGCTTCGTCTACCTGGGCGTCCTGGTGGGCGTGGTGATGATTTCGCTGATGTCCTCCGGCAGCTCGGCCGCCAGCTCTCTGTCCGACCTGGCCCGCGGGGCGTCGCAGACCTTCCGCTGGGCGTCCATCGTGCAGCTCGCCCTGATGTGCGTGCTGGCCCCGGTGTTCACGGCCGACGCCATCACGCAGGAACGCGACGCGCAGACGTACAACATTCTGCTGACCACGCCGCTGTCCAACGCCCAGATTGTGCTCGGCTCGCTGCTGAGCCGGCTGTTCTTTGTGGTGACGCTGCTGCTGTCCGGGCTGCCGGTGTTCCTGCTCACCACCATCTACGGCGGCGTGACGACCTCGCAGATCGTGCAGAGCTTCGTGATCGCCGGATCGACCGCCCTGGTCACCGGGTCGCTGGCCATCGCGGTCAGCATGATCCGGGTGGGCACGCGGCGGACGATCTTCTCCTTCTACCTGCTCATCGGGACGTACCTGCTGGCGGTCTATGCATTCGGTCAGTGGGGCGTGACCCGGGTGCCGGAGGCGCCCAAAAGCGTGACGGGTGAGCAGTTGAGCTGGCTGGCGGCGTTTCACCCGTTCCTGTGCATGCAGGTGGCACTGAACGAGGTGCAGGCGCCGCACATCACCCAGGTGGCCCACTACGGCCGGCTGGCGAAGTACTTCATCGCGTATCCGCACACGATGTACGTGGTGCTTTCCACGCTGTCTTCGGTGGTTCTCATTCTGGTGAGCCTGTTTTTCGTGCGGCGGTCGGCGAAGGAGGGCGAGTCGAACCTGTGGACGAAGATCCAGGGCTGGTTCACCCGGGGCGGCAACGGCGAGCGGCACCGGGCGCCCCGCGGGGTTTGGCGAAACCCCGTGGCCTGGCGGGAGGCGGCCACCCGGGCGTCGGCGCTGAGCCGGGGGTTTCTCACGTACGTTCTGGTGGGCGGGGGCCTGCTGACGGCCATTCTGCTGCTGGCGTACTACGGGAACGGGACCCTCACTGCGCAGGGAGTCCGGGAGTGGCTGCACGTGGTGGTGCTGATCGAGTTTGCCACCATTCTGCTGATTGCGACCAACACGGCGGCCACCGCCATCACGAAAGAGCGGGAGTCGAACACGATGGATTTGCTGCTGTGTACGCCGCTGACCAGCCGGTACATCGTGTGGGGCAAGCTGCGGGGGCTGGTGAGCTTCGCCGTGCCGCTGATCTGCGTGCCGGTGGCGAGTCTGTTGCTGTTTGCGCTGTATGACGTGGTGCGGCGGGCGGCCGATCCGGCGGTCTTCATCGAGACGGCGCTGGAGGTCGGCGTGCTGATGGTGATCTTCACGGCCTTTGCCTGCATGATCGGCATGGACCGGTCGCTCAAGAACAAGAAGACGGTGCAGGCGGTGATGGTGAGCGTGGGGCTGCTGGTCGTGCTGTGCCTGGCGACGTGGGCCATCTGGTCGCAGATCATCAAGCAGGCGGGCGAGGCGGGGGCGCTGCTGGGGCCGTTCACGCCGATCACCGCCCTGGAGACGCTGGTCAACCCGACCATGCTCTTCGACGGCGACTCCAACGCCCTGGCCGGCGCTGCGACGCGGGTCCGCGTGCTGGCGCTGTTCGGATCGGCCCTGGCCGCCGGCGTGGTGGCGCTGATCGTGGCGGGCATGTACAAGTCGATGGTCCGCAACTTCGACATGATCGTGCGGAAGCAGTCGGCGACGTAACGGCGAAACGCAAAAACGCAAAAACGCGGAAACGCAGAAACAAGGAAGGGCGATGGGTGTGCCGCTGCTCTTGAGCAGCGGTGATGCGTGTTGGCGGCGTCCGTGCGGTCGACGGGAGCCTGATCGTTGGCCGGATGCGAGGTATGGCGGTTGGGCCGGCTCCATGAGGGCGAGCGGCGTCCCTTGACGGGGTTGCGGCCGGGGATAGACTACGTTGCTTGCCGTCCCCGTGCGGGGGCGGTTCGGCGGCGTAGCCAAGTGGACTAAGGCGCGGGTTTGCAAAACCCGTATTCATCGGTTCGAATCCGATCGCCGCCTGTTCTTCTGCCTTCTGTTACCCCCGAATCGGAAACACCTTTCGAGCATGCCCAGCGCAGGGTGGCGGTGATGCGCGATGGACGAACACGATCCGGCGAGCCACGTAACACCCAAGCGGCCCGCGCTGTGTGGTCCGGATACAGATTTCCCGCCGGGTGAGCCGTGCGTCCACTGCGGGAAACTGGTGCCGCCGCCGGTAAAAGAGGATGCGGATGGCAAGGGCTGGTTCGCGGTGTTGTGGCCGGGTGGGGAAACTCTCGCCTGGCTCATCGTTCTCGGCAGTGCGTCTCTGCTGCTCCTGGGAGTGTGTGCCGGGGCTGTGGTCTTGATCGTTGTCGCGTTGGTTATCTGGCGCGTGTACTTTCCGCGCCGTTGCCCCTGGTGTCGGCAGTGGCAGAGCGCCCAGGCGGTGAAGCGATGGAAGCGCGGACGCTGTGTAACTTGCGGTTACGGTTTGACCGGCAACGTCAGCGGCGTGTGCCCGGAGTGTGGGACGGCGATCGCGCGGAAGACGCGGCCGACGGAGGGGAGATCGCCGGGGCGCTGAAGCGGCAACCACGAGGTCGGCTTCAGCCGACCGGCCAGTGCCCCCAGTTTCAACTGGGGGTGGGCGATTCCCCCTTCCTGTTCTCCGGAGCCGGCTTCCAGCCGGCTTTTTCTGGCGTCGACAGTGTCGCCGGCTGAAGCCGGTCCGTTTGCCGGTCACGCCTGGCCGTCGGCGAGCGGTTCCGAGACGCGTCAGAGTTCCCTGCTCGCCGCGCGGGGGCCCACGCCCGCACGGATGCAAGGCCGTTTTCGTCGCCAAGTCGCTTGGGTGGCGGTCGAAGGCCGCGCCATGCCGTCGCGTCTGTTGGGTGTTTCGCGCTTGCCCTGTGCAGTCTTCGGCCGCGGTCCGCCTCACTTCTTCGCGAGCAGTCGTCCGATCAGGCCGCGTCGGGCCTTTGTGTCGGACTCCTGGCTGCAGCATTCCACCGCGATGTGCCGGGACATGTCCTGAATGGCCAGGCGCACGGGGCTGGACGATGCGGAGGCGGCGATCGGATTCCCGAGATCCAGCGCGCTGATGGCCTGCTTGTAGTCGTTCGGGATGCGGGCGAACACGGGACGCCGGAAATGCTGCTCCACGTCCTTCAGCGTCACGCTGCCGTGATCCGCCTTGTACCGGTTGATCACCAGTTCCACGACTTCCTCCGGCGCGCCCAGCTCCAGCAGGTACTCATATAGACGCGTGGCGTTCCGCACGCCGGCGACGTTCAACTGCGTTACGATCAGCACCAGATCGGCGCCTTCCAGCGCCGCGGCGGTCTCGACATGAATTGAGCGCGGCATGTCGACGACGACATTCGGATACAGGCCGCTTACGGCCTCCAGCACCTGCCGGATGCCCGTTGCGGTCACGCGGGCCACTTCGCTGAGTTTCTTGGGGCCCGGCAAAATGCACACACCCGACGGCAGCTCGTGCATCGCAGACTCCGCCATGACCCGATCGATGGTGCTGCCCTCGCACAGGTTCGCGATCGTGTACTTCGGCGTGATGTCCAAGGCGCAGGTGATGTCGCCGAACTCGAGGTTCAGGTCGATCAGCCCGGCCCGGGCCCCGCTGAGTCGGGCCAGTTCCAGGGCCAGGTTGCAGGCGACGGTCGTGGCGCCGGCCCCGCCGGCGGAGCCCATCACGCACACCCGACGCGATCGCCGGACGGCGCCGAAGTGGGCGTGACGAATCCGTTCCAGTGCGTCGGCCAGGTCCTGCCCGTCCACCGGCGCGCAGACGTACTGGGCGCAGCCGGCCCGCATGGCCCGGATGATGGTCTGCGGGTCCGTGGCCGCACTGATGCTCACGATGCCCAGGTCGGGCATCAGCCGCACGACGTGCTGCACAATGCCAAGCCCGAATTCGACGTCGTCGTCGAGGTGGATCAGCAGTGCGTTCACGCCGCCCGGGGCGAGCAACCGCTCCAGGTCGTCGCGGGTGGACGCGAAACCGGCGATCTCCGTTTCCGGGCACCGTTCCAGGAGCCTGCGAAACTCCTTTTCCCGCGTATCCTTCGAGCTGTAAATGCCGACGCGAAGTCTTTTGTTCATGGTTCGGGCCAGACTCAACGAAGCCAGGGGCGGTGATTGACCCGCGAGCAGACGCGGGGCTTCCGCGTAATCACTCTCCCGTGCTCATATCGGCCAAGTGCCCGGACCCCTGCGGGAATCACGGACCGGCCGGCCATCGAGAGAACGGAGCCCGATAAGATGCGATGACGTGGCGGTCAGGGCCCGGTGCCCGCCTCCGGCGTCTTGCAGATTTCACGGAGCACGGTGGTCGCGTAGCAGCCGGAATCCAGGGCGAACGAAACGCGGACGTACGGGCCGCGGGCGTCCGTACCCAGGTCCGCGCGGCATTCGGCCGGCCGGAAGCGAAGCGGGCGGCGCGCGCCCTGCACGTGTCGGTGCTCGGCCAACTGCTCCATCGTCAGGCCGGATTCGGCCAGTGCGCGGGCCTCGGATTGGCCGGGTTCGCCGTGGGCGGCCTTCATTTTCCGGCCGAACAGCGGCCCGGAGGGTGAGATTTCGAACGCGTCGCAGCGTGGCTGCTCGGCCGCGGGGTCTTCCACCAGGAACGAGGCGCCGTTCGCGTGTTTCCAGGCCACGTCGCCATCGACGAGTCGGTCGATGGTTGTGATGCGCTCGGCCAGCACGCGATTGAACAGGGCGCTTTGCAGCGCGGAGACGTACAGCAGGGCGAGCTTGCGATCGATGGCCCGCCAGGCCCTGCGCGCGTCGCCGCGGGATTTCTGCATGGCGGCGCAGAGGCGGCGTTGCTCCTGGGACCCGCGGGGCCAGGCGTCCAGGGCCGCCGCGAAGTCGCCTTGATCGAAGAGTCCGCGGGCGGCGCGGACCTCCCCGGTGTCGGCCGGGCCCGGTCGGCCGCAGACCAGGGCGACGGCCTCGTCGAAATCGCCGCGAAGCACGGCCAGCCCGACCGCCGCGTTATCGCCGCGGCGGCCGAATCGCTGTTCGCCGAAGTAGTTCGGCACGCCGCGACGGGCAAGGATGTCGAGTATGGCCTGGACCCGCGGAAGCGCATCCGTATCCGCCTGGCGCACCTTGATGATGAACCGGTTGCCGCGGAGGTGGCCCATTTTGAGTTTGTTCGCGTGCCGCCGGGTCCACAACACGCGCAGCCCGGGCCAGGAAAGGCGCTGGACGCTTTCCGGATCCACATGCTCCAGGCTGAAGGTCTGCCGGGCGACGGCATGGGCGTCTTTCATGCCGGCGTAGCCGATCTCGCGGGCGTCGCGGCAAAGGGCGCGGGCAATCCTCTGCACGGCTTGCGGTGTGGACAGGCCGTTCTTCTCGATGCCGAAGTAGACGTGCGTGCCTTCTCCGGAGGGCTCGTACAGGGGAATCTCTTCGACCTCAAAATCCTCATTGAATCGCTTGATGACCCCGCCGATGCCGGGCAGGTCGGCCGTAAGATACGGGCAGGGTGTCGGGGAGAGCAGGTCCATGCCTTCGTCGTTTCTACCGCGAGTCCTGGTCGGGCGCGTCTTTCGGGGCCGTCGCCCACGGAATCGGTTGGTTCGCCGGCGGAACGGGGCCTGGGCTTCGGAAGTCTGGCAGGTCGGCCAGGACGGCTTCGCACACGCCGGCCAGGCGGACGAACTTCCTGTCGATGTGCGTCGCTCGCACCGTCCGTCCCCAGATCAGCCAGATGCCGACCGCGAGGAAGATGGACAACGACATCGACACGCCCAGAACCGGCTGTGCATAGGCGATCCCCAGGGCCCCCATTCCAGCCGCCAGCCCAAGCAACAGACCCATCACGATCGCCACATTGCGACGCCGGCGCCGGTGTAGGGCGCAGAGTCCTATGTGAATCGTGGCTGTCCGGCGCGTGATGAGCGAAACCAGAATGTACAGCAGCAGACCTCCCAGATGGATCACGCAGACCAGCAGAAGCAGCAGCAGGACTGCCGGGTGTTTCCGCACGACCCGCTGTCGCACCCAATCCGCTGCATCGTCGCCGCATTTCACGCATCGAAGCGGGAGCACGGCGGATCGGATCATCACCAGACGGCTTCCGTCCCGCCAAAGGCTCCATCTTCTGTCGTACGGTTGTCCGCACTCCGGACACCGACCCATCTGAGGCAAACCGCGCAGCAGGTAGTTGCAGATCATGCAGTGGGCGAGGTACTCTCCCGGCTCCAGCCAGTCGGGTCGGGTGATGGAGTCTTTCGCCATGGGGGCTGCCGGAATCCAGTGGAAGTCCCAATGCCGGGTATCGCGCAACGCCACGCGTAACGACGACACGAAGTCTAGCGACCGCCTGCCCATGCGTCCACCACGCCGGAACGCGCAACGCCGCCCACAGGCGTTGGGGTTGCATCTGGACCACACGGGGGTCACACTTTCGGGCAGTGCGGGAGATGGAACCGATGAAGATTGTCGTGCTGGACGGATACACGCTCAATCCGGGCGATCTGAGCTGGGACGCGCTGGCGGCGCTGGGAGAGCTGCAGGTTCACGATCGGACGTCGCCGGAAGAAGTGCTCCACCGGGCGCAGGGGACGGAGATTCTGCTGACCAACAAAACCGTGTTGTCCGCGGATACGATCGCCTCGCTTGCGCAGCTTCGATACATCGGTGTGCTGGCGACGGGATACAACATTGTGGACGTGACCGCCGCCGCCGAGCGCGGCATCACGGTCACGAACGTGCCGACATACAGCACGCGGTCGGTGGCGCAGCTCGTTTTCGCGCACCTGCTGAACTTCTGTCACCACGTGCAGGAGCACAGCCAGGGCGTGCGGGCGGGTCGCTGGGTCAACTCTGCGGATTTTAGCTACTGGGACTGGCCGCTGGTGGAACTGGTCGGTCGCGTCCTGGGCATCGTGGGGTACGGGCGGATCGGGCGGGCCACGGCCGACCTGGGGCGGGCGTTCGGCATGGACGTGCTGGCGTATGATCCCGCGGCGGCCGATCCCGCCGGCGGCGTCCGACTTGTCGATCTGGCCACCGTATTTGGGGCAAGCGACGTGGTGAGCCTGCACTGCCCGCTGACGCCGGAGACACAGAACCTGGTCAACGCCGAGCGGCTGGCGCTGATGAAGCCCTTCGCCATTCTGATTAACACGAGCCGCGGCCCGTTGATCGACGAGGCGGCCCTGGCTGACGCCCTGAATGCCGGGCGGCTGGCCGGTGCCGGGCTGGACGTGCTTTCCGCGGAGCCTCCGCGGGACGACAACCCGCTGCTGCGGGCGAGAAACTGCGTCATCAGCCCCCATATCGCCTGGGCCACGCAGGCAGCTCGCCGGCGGCTGATGTCTACTGTGGTGGCGAACATCCGGGCGTACCTACGTCAGGAGCCGGTGAACGTTGTCTGTTCGGTCTAAGCATGGAATCGCCCGTAATACGTTGCAAAATATATGGTTACTACAGCCCTTCAATCGATGATCTCGGTGGGTGTTTGATGGGGTTCTTGGGGATGATCGGCATTGGTTCCAAGCTGCGGGATGGCATTTTTCGCTGATGAAAAGGGGGGCATACAGCCGATCACGTACTACGATCCGGGAGGGCCTGTTATGTTGGCGGGTTTCCGCCCGGTCGTGTGTTTCGGCGCGGTCGGCCTCACAGGTGCCGTGGACCCCGGGAGATTCGGCGCAGTCCCCGGCGGAGCCTGATCCGACATCGGGAGTGATCCCGTAAGTCACTGTTCAAGCGAAGTTTTTGTTGAATGTCGCCTGACCGGGCGGTAGGCTTCCGGTCGGCGGTCAACCGTTTTCGCATGTCCAACACAACAAAGGGAGGTTCATCCATGCGATTGAGCGTAGCGTTCCTGGCAGCCACATTCGGGCTGGCCCTGCTCGTAGGCTGTGAAGAGCCCAAGGCGAAGGAAGAGCCCCGGCAGGATCCCAGCATGTACAGCGAGCCGCTGATGGAGATCGATGACATCGATACCACGCCGCCGCCCCCGCCGCCGGCGCCGGCCGTCCGGACCCACGTGGTCCAGAAGGACGACACGCTCTTCAAGCTGGCCCGCCATTATTACGATGGCGACCAGTCGAAGTGGAAGGCGATCTGGGAAGCGAACATGGACAAGATTCCGGACAAGGACAAGCTGAAACCGGGGACCGAACTGGTCATCCCGTAAGGGCCGTTGTCCCGAATCGGCATTGCGGCATCGAGCGGCTCGTGCCGGCGGCGGTTCCGTCGGCGCGGGCCGCTACGCATTTTGACGGATTGCCAGATGCGAGCCGGCGGGCACAATGCGGGGCATGGGCGCGGTCGATCTGGCGACTCCGGTGCAGTATGTCCGCGGCGTGGGGCCGGCCCGCGCGGCTGAACTCGCCACGCTGGGCGTGCGCACCGTGGGCGAGCTTGTCGAGCACTTCCCCTTCCGCTACGAGTTGGCCCCGAAATCGAAACCCATCGGAACGCTGGGCCTGGGCGAAACGGCCACCATCGTCGGGGACATCACGGACGTTCGGCTCCGAGGCTCGCCCGGCCGTCGGACGGTGACTGCACGCGTGGAGGATGCCACCGGCCGGGCCCGCGTGGTGTGGTTCAACGCGGCCTACCTGGCGGATCGCATTCGGGTGGGCCAGTCGATTCGACTGACCGGCCAGGTGGACGTGGGGCAGCAGTACGCGCAATTCAAGAACCCACGGTTCGCCCTTTTCGATGGAAACGAGGACCCGCTGGAGAACGACGCGGACCGGTTTGAGCCGGTCTATCCGGCCACGGGCAGGCTGCCCTCGCGTCAGATTGCCCGGATCATCCGCACGGCGCTGGCGGACGTGGCCGGACTGATCCCGGAATCGTTGCCGGAGTCGCTGCGCACGCGGCGTACGCTGCCGCCGCGTCGGACGGCGGTGGAGCGGTACCACCATCCGACTCGATCGAAAGACGTGGACGTGGCTCGCCGGCGGCTCGCCTACGACGAGTTCCTGCTGATGCAACTGGCCGTTCAGCTTCGGCGTCACCAGGCTGCCACGGCGACCACCGCCGCGCCGATCGTGATCACGCCGCTGGTGGATGAACGCATCCGGGCGCGGCTGCCGTTCGCCCTGACGCCGGGGCAGAACCGGGCCGTCGCGGAGATTGCGGCAGACGTGGCGCAGGGCCGCCCAATGAACCGGCTGCTTCAGGCGGACGTGGGGGCGGGCAAGACGGCGGTGGCGGTGTATGCGGCCCTGGGTACGATCGCTTCCCGTCACCAGGTGGCCCTGCTGGCCCCGACGGAGATCCTGGCGGAGCAGCACTATGCGAAGGTGAGCCGGTACCTCGCGGGCAGCCGGGTGCGGCTGGCGCTGTTGACGGGCGGCCTGGCGAAGCGGCACCGCGATGAGATATACGCGCAGGCGTCAAGGCACGAACTGGACTTGGTCATCGGCACTCACGCCCTGCTGGAGGAAGGCATGCAGTTTGCCGCGCTGGGGCTGGTGATCATTGACGAGCAGCACCGATTCGGCGTGGAGCAGCGGGGACGGCTGCGGGCGAAGGGAGAATCGCCTCACTACCTCGTGCTGACGGCCACGCCCATCCCTCGCACGCTGGCGATGACGTTCTTCGGCGACCTGAACGTGTCGACGATTGACGATCTGCCGCCGGGTCGGCCGCCGGTGGAGACGCGGCTGCTGGGGCCGGGCGAGATCGGCCGGGCGTGGTCGTTCGTGCGGCAGCGCGTGCAGGCGGGCGAGCAGGCGTTCGTGGTGTATCCGCTGGTGGAGGAGTCGGAGAAGCTGCCGCTGAAGGCGGCGTCGGAGCAGATGGAGCGCCTTGCGCGGGAGGCGCTGTCCGGCTGCCGACTGGGCCTGCTGCACGGTCAGATGCGCTCGACACAGAAGGACGCGGCCATGGGGCAATTCCGGGCCGCGGCGCTGGACGTGCTGGTGGCCACCACCGTGGTGGAAGTGGGCATCGACGTGCCGAACGCCACCGTGATGGTCATCGAGCACGCGGAGCGATACGGATTGAGCCAGTTGCACCAGCTTCGCGGGCGGATCGGGCGCGGCACGCGGCCGTCGTATTGCCTTCTGTGCTCGGACACGGACAATGAGGAGTCGCTGGCGCGGTTGCGTGTTCTCTGTCAGACGCGGAACGGGTTTCGCATCGCCGAGGAGGACCTCCGGCTTCGCGGGCCGGGCGAGGTGCTCGGCACGCGGCAGCACGGCATGCCGATGTTCCGGGTGGCGGACCTGCTGTCGGACCTGGACCTGTTGCAGGCTGCCCGGGACGATGCGGCGGCGATCGTGACGCGCGATCCGCGTCTGGGCGAGCCGGACCATCGCGTGCTGCGCGAGATGCTGCGAGCCCGGTTTGCCGAGGTCATGCCGCTGATCGACGTGGCCTGACGGTTCGCAGCCCGTCGTGGATTTGACGTATGCCGGATTCCACCGTGTCAGGCCGATCCGTTCGCCCGAAGCGGGTGCTGTCTGTCGCCGCGCGTGTGTCGGCGTTTGTCGCCCTGTTCTCGCTTGCCCTGGAGTACGGGTTCCACGACGATCAGCTTCCGCGCGTCGTTGAGTTCGTCCTGCCCCTGACAATGCAGGCACTGGCCGTCTTGCTGTTTGTCGCGCATTACGCCGTCGGCCTCGTGACGGCCGGCCGGGTCGGGTTGTTCCTGAAGCGGACCTGGCTTGATGCGGCGGTGATCGTCTTGGGCGTTGTGCTGCTGCTGACGGGGTTCGCCGAGGGCCACGTTTCGGTCCTCAAGGCCCTGGTGGCCTACGTTCTGGTCGTTGAGGTGCTGGACGTCTCGCGTCTGGGGGTCGACGCGGCGGGCCGTCGCCTGAGCGACCCGCGTGCGCGGTTGCGGCCGGCCCGGGTCATGGTCACATCCTTTGTGGCGGCCATTCTGATCGGCGGATGCCTGCTGAATCTTCCCCGGGCCATGAGCGTGGAGCACCGGCATGAAGAGGGGCACTATCTGGCCAAGCGGATCGTGAACTGCTTCTTCACGGCCACCAGCGCCACGTGCGTGACGGGGCTGGTGGTCTACGACACCGGCCGTGATTTCAGCCGGTTCGGGCAGATCGTGATTCTGGTGCTGATTCAGCTTGGCGGTCTGGGCATCATGGTGTTCGGCAGCCTGTTCGGGATGATGGCGGGCCGGCGGCTGTCCCTGCGTGACTCGCTGATCCTGCAGGATGCGATGAGTCACCAGGTGCTCGGGCAGGTCTCGCGGATGGTGTGGTTCGTGGTCGTGGTCACGTTTGTCTGCGAGGCGGTCGGGGCGGCGCTGCTGTACTCCATGTGGCCGGAGTTCGTGGGGCCGCGCAGCGAGCGCGTTTTCTACAGCGTGTTCCACGCGATCAGTGCGTTCTGCAATGCCGGATTCGGGCTGGATGGGCAGAGCCTGGTTCCGTACCGCGGGGCCTGGGGCGTGTACGCCGGCATCATGCCGTTGATTGTTCTGGGCGGGCTGGGGTTCCCCGTGCTGCACGACCTGACCGCCTGGGCGGCGGCGCGGCTGCGGCGGCCGACGCCGGATGCCGCGGCGCCGGTGGGCATCCCGCGGCCGAGGGCCCGTCGGCGACCTTTCCGCTTCAGCCTGCACACCCGCATCGCGCTGGCCTCGTCCGCGTTCCTTATCGTCGTTCCCGCCCTGTGCCTGTTTCTGCTGGAAACGCGCGACTGGCGTCGGCCCAGCCAGAGGCCGGCCGCGCCCGTGGCCCGCCAGACCACGGCCGTCATGGCGGACATGAGCGTGCCGGATCGGGCCCTGGCCGCGGTGTTCCAGTCGGTCACGGCGCGCACGGCCGGGTTCAACTCCGCGGCGGTGGACGTGAATTCGATGTCCACGGCAAGCCATTTCCTGCTGTGTCTGCTGATGTTCGTGGGGGGGTCGCCGGCGTCGGCCGCGGGCGGGGTCAAGACCCTGGCCGCCGCCGTTCTGCTGCTGGCCGTCTACAGCACGCTGCGCGGGCGGCCGCACGTGGAGATCCTGGGGCGGAGGCTTCCCGAGCAGGCGGTGCGCCGGGCGGGCGTGGTGGTGGTCATGATGGGCCTGGTGGTCGCAACGGTCATCCTCGCCCTCTGTGTGACCGAGCGGGCCGAGTCCACGCAGGAAATTCTGTTTGAATCGGTGTCGGCATGTGGCACTGTCGGGCTGTCCACGGGCCTGACGCCGCGATTGACATACGGGGGGCGGATCCTCATCATGCTGGGGATGTTCGCGGGTCGGCTGGGTCCGCTCACGCTGCTGATGGCCCTGGCCGGCCGGTCGGTGTCGGCCCCGTATGAGTACCCGGAGGAATCGGTGATCATCTCGTAGCCGCGCGATGCGCGCACAGGAGCTCCACGTGGCGTCCGGCATTCCCAAGTTTGCCGTCATCGGGCTGGGCCGGTTCGGAAGCCGGCTGGCGATCACACTGACGCGCAGCGGCGCGGAGGTGATCGCGATGGATCGCAACCCCCGGCTGGTGGAGGAGTTCCGCGACGAGGTGACCCTGGCCGTCCGTCTCGACAGCACCAGTGAGGACGCCCTGCGGGCCCAGGGGATGCAGAAGGTGGACGCGGCCATCGTGGCCATCGGGGAGGATTTCGAATCCTCGGCGCTGACCGTGGCCCTGCTGAAGGGGTTGGGCGTGTCCTGCATCTACGCCCGGGCCGAGACGCCCGTGCAGGCCCGCATCCTGGAGAAGATCGGGGCGGATGCGATCATCAATCCGGAGTCGGAGGCGGCCGCCCGCTGGGCCCACCGGCTGATGCTGCCGAACCTGCGGCAATACGTGGAACTGGGCGAAGGGCACAGCCTGATCCACACCGTCGCGCCGGTTGTGTTTCACGGTAAGTCCCCATTTGAACTCGGGTTACGCGCGAAGTACGGCGTGAATCTGGTGGCGATCCAGCGCGGCCCCGGAAGTTCGAAATCCGCGCAGGGGAAGGTGGTCTACGTCCCGACCGCCGACACCCGGATCGAGCCGGGCGACGTGCTGATTCTGGTCGGCAGCAACAAGAGCCTGGCCGACCTGCCCACCGACTGACCAGCAGGATCCAGCCATAACGTTCGTATCGACAGCGGATTGTCAAATCCCCTGTCGGATTGGCATCCGGACGCACAAACAGTGGTATAAGCGGGTAGCGGGTGTAGTGCGCCCGCACTTCGAGCCGTTGATACGGAAGGGACCGGGCGAGGCCTGGTCCCCAGCATTGAGGGATCTTGCCGCGGCCCCCCTGGGGCAGCGGTCGTCAGGAAGCCAGAACCGTGGGAATCGGCCCGACACTCGTCAAACGCAAGCTCATCACGCAGGAGCAGTTGGACTCCGCCTTGGCCGCCCGGAAGAACCCGGCCGACCGGATCGAGAAGATCCTGGTCGATATGGGGTTCGTCACGGAGCGGGCGGTGCTGGAAGTCATCGGGGAGCAGTTGCACATTCCCGTGCTGGACCTGAACGAGTCCATCATCGACAAGGCCCTGCTCAAGACCATCCCGTCGAAGATCGTCCACCGGTACCACCTGGTGCCGATCGACAAGGTGAACGGCACCATTCGGGTGGCGACGTCGAATGCGTTTGACCTGTACGCGTTTGACGAGCTGCGCATGATCACGGGCAGCCGGATTGAGCCCGTGCTGGCGCCCTCCACCGACATTTCCCGGGTCATCAAGCAGTTTTTCGGCGTGGCGGGGCACACCCTCGAGGAGCTGATCGGCGACGACCAGGTGGAGATCGTCTCGGACATCGATGAGACGGACGCCGACGCCATCGAGGCGGCCCAGGAAGCCACGGTGGTCAAGCTGGTGAACGAGATTCTGGTGGAGGCCATCCGCGACCGGGCGAGCGACGTGCATATCGAGCCGTACGAGCACAGCCTGAAGATCCGGTACCGCATCGACGGCGTGCTGCACACGACGAACGTGCCGCCGGAGGTCCGCCGGTTCCAGAACGCGATCGTCTCGCGCATCAAGATTCTGTCGAACCTGAACATCGCGGAACGCCGGCTGCCCCAGGACGGCGGCTTCAAGATCAAGACGGGCAACCGCGACATCGACCTGCGCGTGAGCATCATCCCCGCGATGTTCGGCGAAGCGGTGGTGATGCGTATCCTGGACAAGGCGACCGTGCTGCTCTCGCTGCAGGATCTGGGCATGATCGACCAGGTCTACGTCGACTTCCACCGGATCATCCGGCAGCCGCACGGCATCGTGCTGGTCACCGGCCCCACCGGGTCGGGCAAAACCACCACGCTGTACGCGGCGCTGAACAGCATCAAGAGCGAAGACACCAAAATCCTCACCGTGGAAGACCCGGTGGAATACTACCTGGACGGCATCCAGCAGATCGGCGTGCAACGCAAGATCGGCCTGACCTTCGCCCACGGGCTGCGGGCGTTCCTGCGGCACGACCCGGACGTGATCCTGGTGGGTGAAATTCGCGACCTGGAGACGGCGGAGGTGGCGGTCAACGCGTCACTCACCGGCCACCTGGTGTTCAGCACGCTGCACACGAACGACGCCCCCACCGCGAACACGCGTCTGCTGGACATGGGCGTGGAGCCCTTCCTGGTCAGCAGCTCCATCGAGGGCGTGCTGGCCCAGCGACTGGTCCGAAAGGTGTGCAAGTCCTGCGGGCAGGAATACCAGCCGGAGCCGGGTTCGGTGCCGGCGGATCTTCTGCTCGAGCCCGGCCAGACCCTCCGCCGCGGCGCCGGGTGCCGCGAATGCCGCCACACCGGCTACAAAGGCCGGATGGGCATCTTCGAGCTGCTGGTCATGAACGACGAGGTCCGCAACCTGATCGTCAGCCGCGGCACGGCCACCGACATCCGCAACCTCGCCCGCGAGAAGTACGACATGAAGATGCTGCGCGAGGACGGCTGGAACAAGGTCCGCTCGGGCCTGACCACGGTGGACGAAGTCGTCCGCGTCAGCAAGGCCGGGTAAGCACGTCAACTCTGAATCCGCCGCATGCGTGCCTCTGCTCTTGAGCAGTGCAGAGGTAATACGTGTAAAACCGGACACCACTGATTCTGAAATCTGCGGGCAGACGGCGGATGCTTGACGTGCTCAGCGCAGCGGCCGCGCAGTATGATGGTGTTGTCGAGCGTTCGCGGCTTGATCGTGACGTGGAAGGCGCAAGGGCCGGCTTGTGGGTCAGTAACATGCCTGGGGCTGAGATGCAGCACCTGCCTGAGCCTGAACTGTTTCGCGGGGTTCGCCGCAGGGGACTCAGAGCGTGCGTCTTCATCATCATTGTCGCGGTGGCGTTGGCCGTAGTCGTTAAGCCGGGCTTCATGGGTGTTGTCCTCATACTGAGCGCAGGTACTCTGGCCTGTCTGGCGGTCACATACTGGGTACCCAGGCGGGTTCGGCGCCTGATCGATGCCGCCCGCCTGAAGAGATGGCGAGTCTGTCCGCGATGCGGTTACTCGCTTGCCGAACTCAATGAAGAAGGCAGGTGTCCGGAATGCGGCGAGCCCTACACACACGCCACCCTGCAAGGGCAGTGGCAGCGATGGTCGCGCCAGGCGTGGTAGGTCACGCATGCGCAAGACGGTACGTTTCTCATATTGCGATTGTTCTCGGCACGCGGACGGGGTTCGAGGAGGAGGCAGGGCGCACGAGTGCCACGGGGCGGCGCCCCGGTGGGGTTTGCTTGCTGGGGTGAGGCGAGTGGAGGCGAAGGAAGCCGCGGTGGCGGCGAGTTGGGGCGCGCTGTGCGGGGGGGTGAGGGAAGAAAGGAGCGGAGGGACGGAGGGACGAAGTGGAGGAGGCACCGGCGTTGCGGCTGGGGATGCGGCTGGTGAAGGGAATCTCGCGGGAGAATGTGGCCGGTATGGAGACGGCGCGAGAGGTAGGTCCGTTCACCAGTGTGCTGGACGTCTGGGGTCGGGCCGGCGTATCGCGGGCGGTGATGTCCCGGCTAGCCGCTGCCGTCGGCGCGGTTGCTTCCCTGCATGTGATGGGAATTGGCACGGGAACCTCCGTCACAGGGCGCGTCCTTGAAGCCCCAAACAGCGGGCGGCCCTCCGCCGGCGCCGCCAGGCCTTGGGCTATCAACGTGGCACAGAACGGGTGGCCCGGCAACACCGACGCACGCGGCGGCGAAACGGTTGGAGATGACATCTGTTACAGTCATGCGGTGTCAATGTAGATGGATTCGTCGTCCACGTGAACGGGGTAAGGGCGGAGGCGGCGGTCGGGGGGATTCACGCCCTGGCCGGTCGTTACATCGAACTGCCAGCCGTGCATGGGGCAGGTGACGACGGCGCCTTCCAGCGAGCCGATGCAGAGCGGGGCGTCTTCGTGAGGGCAGCGGGCCGCGGTGGCGTGGAAGCGGCCGGCGATGTTCCATACCACGATGGGAATACGGCCGAGCAGCAGTTCGCGGCCGGTGCCTTCCGGGATGTCGTGGATGGAGGCGACGCGAACGCGGGTCATGGGCGAACCCTCCCCCGCAGTCGTCCGGATCGAGAGCCGTGCGAGCCGTTCGGGACAGTCATCGGTCTGCACCGATCATACCCCGTTTGTAGTGCCGGCATTCCCGGTCGCGTGTGGTTGAACATCCTGTCCATCCTTTCGGCCCCGTTCCTCTGGCCGTCCATTTCCGTCCGGGTGCGTCTGTTCGCACGGAACCATCATAGCTGAAGACGCACAAACGCTGAAACGCAGGAAAACGCAGAAGCCCCAACGGGCCCGTGTTCGCACGTGCCGCGAAACGGCAAGCCACTGCCGACCAATGCCCTGCAGCCCACAGCCTACAGCCTGTGTTACTCCACCATGGCCCAGGTGATTTGCGTGTCGGGGGGGATGGGGGTGCGGGCGCGTTTTCCGAGAAGTGAGTGGAGGGCACGCGGTTCCAGGCCGCCGGCGGGACGCTTGGCGGCCAGGCAGGCGGCGTCGAGGATTTCGCCGGCGGCGATGGGGCGGGCGGCGACGATGCTCTTGCGGGCGACCTGGCGGACTTCCCGCTCGCAAGCACGCGGGGCGAGGTCGCCGGTGCCGAGCGCGGCTTCCGCCTCTCGTATCCGTTCGATGTACTCCGCCAGCAATCCCGGCTCCAGGGAGAGCGCCTGGTCCGGACCGGGCAGGCTGCCGTCCAGCGTGAAGTGCTTCTCGATGACACACGCCCCGGCGGCGACGGCCAGCGATCCGGTGCCGATGGACTGGGTATGGTCGCTGAACCCGGTCGGCAGTTCGTAGCGGGCGTTCAGGTGCTGAATGCGTCTGAGGTTTGCTTGGTTCCACGGCGTGGGATAGCTGCTGACGCAGTGAAGCAGAATGAGCCGATCGTCGGCCCGGCGTTCCCGGAGTCTTTGCACGGTGGCGTCCAGTTCCTCCGGGAGACTGGCACCGGTGGAAAGGATGATCGGCAGGCCGGTTGCGACAACCTCGTCGAGCAGTGGGAGGTTGTTCAGATCGGTGGAGGCGATCTTGACGGCCCTCATGCCGAGGTCACGCAGCATGTGCAGGTCGCGAATGCCGAACGGCGTGGCGAGAAACTCGATTCCGTCACGGCCGCAGTGCCGGGCGAGGCGGTCGAAGGCGTCGGCCGGCAGTTCCAGCGATTCCAGCATCGTCCGCTGGGAAGACATGCCCGTGGCGTTCTTCTGGTAGCCGGCCGCGTCCGCGTCTGGGGAGGCCAGATCCGCGGCCCGGAAGGCCTGGAACTTGACGGCGTCGGCGCCGGCGGCCAGCGCGGCGTCGATCATCCGGTGGGCGGCATCTTCGTTTCCGTTGTGGTTGACGCCGGCCTCGGCGATGACGTACGCGCGTCGGCCCGGTCCCACCTCGACCGAGCCGATCCGGACGGGCGCCGGTTCGGGTCGGTCCGTCGAAGTGGCCGGTGGCGGCAGCATGGGGTCGGGCATTGCGGTTTTCCGGTGCTCCGGCCGTCCGGAGCACCTGTATATCGACGGTTTGGGCGGTTCGTCTGGAGGGTGGGTACCGAGCTGGCGGTGCTGGGGGGGCCATTCCAGCCTCTCTGCGTGGTGCCTGGGGTCTTGCCCCGGGTGGAGTCAGGAGGCATGATGCCCCTTGGGGTTTGCGGCGCCTGCCCGGCGGCGCGGCACCCGGGCGGGTCGACGCGGCGGAGAAATTCAGAAAAAAGTCACGCGGCTTGATCCAGGTCAAGTCCGTCTTGCACGTCGTAGTTTACGCTGGCCTGGGTCTTCGGCGCGTGGCTTTGGGGGGGGCTGCCGGCGCGGGGTTGCGGGTCCGTGTGTGGGGAGGGGGCGCAGAGCTCTGCGCACGGGCGCGACGACGGGTGGAGACCTTGGATGGACCCACAGACAGCGGCATTCGACCGAATCCGGGCCGTGGCGGTTCCGGCGGTGCTGGTGGTGGTGGCCGCTCTGCTTGGCGCCGGGCTTTGGCGGGTGCCGGAGGCAGTGCCTGCGGCCCAGCCCGTGCCGGCGTGGGCGATTGATCCGACGCCCATCCGCCGGCCGGTGCTGAAGCCGGAGTACGAGGTGGCCGGCTTCTCCATGCGATGCAGCGATTGTCACGACCTGTTCCCCTCCCCGGTCGAGACGGACCGGCCACTGACGCAGCATACGGAAATCGTGCTGAAGCACGGGATCAACACGCGGTGCTTCAACTGTCATCACCCGACGCGCCGGGACTTCCTGGTCGACGATCGCGGTGGCGAGATTCCCTTCGACCAGCCGCCGCTGCTTTGCGCCCGGTGTCACGGGCCGACCTACCGCGACTGGCTCCATGGAGCGCACGGGCGGACAGACGGCTTCTGGAACAAGCAGATGGGCCCGCAGGAACACCGCAAGTGCGTGGAATGCCACGATCCGCACGAGCCTCCGTTCCCGCCCATGCCGCCGGCCGCGGGGCCGAACACGCTGCGCATGGGTGAGCAGGGGGCCCCGCACGAACCCGAGGCCGTTCACAACCCGCTTCGCATATACCAGCAGGGCGCCGGGCGCGAGCCCGTTGCCGGTGCGGTGGCCGGGGAGGACGCTCATGAGTGACACGGATCCGGGATCCGAATCTCCCCGGCTGACGCGTCGCGGGTTTCTTCGCAAGGGGGCCGCTGCGGCGGCGGGTGGCGCGGCCGTGGCCGCGGCGCTGTCGCCGTTGCGTGACCTGGCGCCGGACGATATCCCGACGATCGAGCGGCTTTTCCAGAAACACTACAAAGAGATGACGCCCGCGGACAAGGAGCGGATCTTCGCCCGCATCGAGCGGGAGGTGAAGGCCCGGCACGGCGTCAAGACGCGGCTGACCGACCCGCCGCCGCTGGACGGGGTGGAGTACGTGTACGCGTTGAACATCAGCCGCTGCATCGGCTGTCGCAAGTGCGTGCATGCGTGCGTGGCGGAGAACAACACGGCGCGGGCGCCGGAAATCCAGTACATCCGCGTGCTGCAGATGCCCAAGGGGAGCCAGAACGTCGAGAGTTCCGACCATCACTACGACCCGCCGGTGGTGCCGCAGCCGGACAGCTACTACATGCCCGTGCAGTGCCACCAGTGTGCCAAGCCGCCGTGCGTGAAGGTGTGCCCCACGGAGGCGA
This sequence comes from uncultured Phycisphaeraceae bacterium, assembly GCA_964586145.1. Classification (GTDB taxonomy): domain Bacteria; phylum Planctomycetota; class Phycisphaerae; order UBA1845; family UBA1845; genus JAFGJQ01. Next base: position 24,257 of record CAZPHH010000065.1, read on the forward strand.
CCTGGCAGGAGCCGGACGGCATTACCGTGGTGGATTACGACTGGTGCATCGGCTGCCGCTATTGCGAGGCGGCGTGTCCGTACTGGGCGCGGCGGTTCAACTTCACCGAGCCGGAGGTCCCCGAGGGGTCGCTGAACCCGGACATGTCGTATCTGTCGAACCGTCCGCGGCGCAAAGGGGTTGTCGAGAAGTGCACGTATTGCCTGCACCGCACGCGCCGGGGTCGGATGCCCGCATGTGTCGAGGTTTGCCCCACTGGCTCGCGGAAGTTCGGCAACGTGCTCGATCCGGAGAGCGAGGTGGCGTACATCCTGCGGCACAAGCGGATATTTGTCTTCAAGGAGGACGTCGGTACGGTGCCGCGGTTCTTCTATTACTTTGACGAGCGGGGCAGCCGGTACCACGAGCCGATCGCACCGGTGCAGCCGGGGGCCGACGCATGAGGCGATACCTCACGTTCGTCTGGGAGTGCGTGCGCCTGAGCTTCGTCGGCGATTGGCGGTACCACGCGTGGATGACGGTCCTGACCGTGGTGGCGCTCGCGGGGCTCTATGCGTACTGCCACCAGCTTGTGCATGGGCTGGTCACCACGGGCATGACGGACCAGGTGTCGTGGGGGCTGTACATCGCGAACTTCACGTACCTGGTGGGGTTGGCGGCCGCGGCGGCGATGCTGGTCATTCCCGTGTACGTGTATCGCAACATGCACCTGCACGACGTGGTGATCTTCGGCGAGCTGCTCGCGGTGGCCGTCATTGTCATGTGCCTGCTTTTCGTGACGGTGGACCTTGGCCGGCCGGACCGGTTTCTGCATCTGCTGCGGCGGTTCAACTTCCCCATGTCCATGCTGACGTGGGACGTGATCGCCCTGAACGGGTACCTGCTGCTGAATCTGCACATCTGCGGCTACCTGCTGTACAGTGCGTACTGCGGGCGAAAGCCGTCTCCGGTGTTCTACGTGCCGTTCGTGTTCGTGGCGATCGTGTGGGCGGTGAGCATCCACACGGTGACGGCGTTCTTGTACGTGGGGCTGGGCGGCCGGCCGTTCTGGAACTCGGCCATCATCGCCCCGCGTTTTCTGGCCAGCGCGTTTGCCGCGGGGCCGGCGTTCATCATTCTCACGCTGCAGGTCGTGCGGCGGTACACGAACCACCGGGTCCGTGACGACGCCCTCATGACGCTCCGCCGCATCGTGCAGGTCGCGATGATCATCAACCTGTTCCTGCTTGGCTGCGAGGTTTTTACGGAGTTCTACACAGACTCGGCCCACCTCGCCTCCGCCCGCTACCTCTACTTCGGACTGCACGGGCGGCGCGCTCTGGTTCCGTGGATCTGGACGGCCATCGCGTTCAACCTGGTCGCGACGCTGCTGCTGGTGCTTCCGGCGTCTCGCGGGTTGCGCTGGTTGAACGTGGCCGGCGTGCTGGCGATCGTGGCCATCTGGATCGAGAAGGGCATGGGCCTGATTGTCCCGGCCTTCGTGCCGACCCCGCTGGGCGAGGTCGTCGAGTACCACCCGACCGGACACGAAATCATGGTCTGTCTGGGCATCTGGGCGTTCGGCCTGCTGCTGTACACGATTTTCGTGCGGATTTCCGTGCCCGTGCTGGCGGGCGACGTGAGCTTTGCCAAGCGGCACGGCGCTCCCCCCGGCACGGGGAAGGCGGCGACGTGACGGGCGATGCGGCGTTTGGCCGCAGGGGAAACTGCTATGGAAACAACAAGAGGCGGAATCATGAAACACACGATTGTCGGTGCGTGGGCGGTGGCCGTCGTTTTCTTGTGCGGTGCGGGTCCGGCCACCGGTCAGACGTGGGGCCTTTCGGAGATGTCCAAAGAGAGCCGGGCGTGTGTGGACTGTCACAAGATGGAGGACCCCGCCGTCTATCAGCAGTGGGGCTCCAGCAAGCACTTCCGCGCCAACATCTCCTGTTATGAGTGTCACGCGGCCCGGGAGGACGATCCCGACGCGTTCCGGCACGAAGGCCAGTGGATCGCCACCATCGTTTCGCCCAAGGACTGCGCCCGCTGCCACGTGAAGGAGACGACGGAGTTTGGCGCGTCGCACCACTCCAAGGGCGCCCGCATTCTGGGCTCGCTCGACAACACGCTGGCGGAGGTGGTAGAGGGCAATCGCGGCATGGTCACGCCGGCATTCCAGCAGGGCGTGGCCGCCTCTGCGGTTCTGGGCTGCTGGCAGTGCCACGGGTCCGAGATCAAGGTGTTGCCGGGCGGCAAGCTCGATCCGGCCACCTGGCCCAACACGGGGATTGGCCGGATCAACCCGGATGGGTCGGAGGGTTCCTGCTCCGCCTGCCACAGCCGGCACGCCTTTTCCGCGGAGCAGGCCCGCAACCCGGACAACTGCGGCAAGTGCCACATGGGCCCGGACCATCCGCAGATGGAGATCTACTACGAGTCGAAGCACGGCATCGCGTTCCGCGCGTACAAGGACCGGCTGAACCTGGACTCGCCCAAGTGGATCGTCGGCGAGGACTACAGCCACGCCCCCACCTGCGCCACGTGCCACATGAGCGCCACCCGCAACCAGCCGGTTTCGCACGACGTGGGGTTGCGCATCAGTTGGAACAACCGGCCGGCCGTTTCCATCCGGCCTGAGGAATCGGATGCGAAGATGGGTTTGCCGGGTGCCTCGATCAACTGGCAGACCCGGCGGGCCTCCATGAAGGACGTGTGTCTCAATTGCCACCAGCCGCAGTGGGTGAACAATTTTTACGTTCAGTACGACAGCCTGATTGAGCTGTACCACGCGAAGTTCGCGAAGCCGGGTCTGGAGCTGTACGCCCTGGCGAAGCCGCTTCTGCGGCCGGCGGAGTTTTCGAACCCGATCGACTTCACCTGGTACGAGATCTGGCACCACGAAGGCCGCCGCGCCCGGCACGGCGCGTCCATGATGGGCCCGGACTACACCCACTGGCACGGCACCTACGAGGTGGCCAAGCATTTTTACGCGAAGTTCGTTCCGGAGCTGGAGAAGCTGATCGAACGGGGCCGGCAATCCGAGGACGCGGGCAAAAAGGCTGCGGCCGAGGCGCTGGGCGCCAAGCTTGACGAGGTCCTGAACTCCGAGAACCACCGCTGGTACCTCAACCGCATGGACCCGGCGGAAAAGGAACGCCGCGACAAGCAGCGCGAGGAATTCCAGAAGCGCTACGGCCAGTAGCCGCATGGATGCCGCGGGCGGGATGTGTGTCATCGTGTGGCGCTGTGAATGCGTGTGGTGTGTCACGCTGATTGCGAATCCTCCTTCAGCACATATAACCGCGCGGGTGTTCGGTTGGGGGGAAGGGGGAAGAGGCATCCCGGCGCGCCGGGACAGGCTTCGGCACGTGGGCAGCAGGCACGAAGGCACGGAGGCACGCAGGCACGAAGGGGAGGACGCCGGCAGTGGCCGGCGGGGGTTGCCTGAGGTCGTGCGCCGGGCCTGGCGCCCCGGCGGTGGCCTGTCATCCATGCCGCGCGGAAACCACGCATCGCATTTGCGTGCAGTAACCACGCGTTCGCTTGCCGGCACACACTGCATGAGCCCCCATGATTATGCGTCACCGTGCGGCAGAAAATGGGTTGCCCAGTTTGCCTGGGTGGCCGGTCTTGCCCGGAATTTCGTGACCAATTGTTGAAATGTCGGGGTTTGGAGGGCAGATGCTCGGGCGAAAAGTGAAAAGAAAGCAGGGACGAAGGGACAGAGGGACGAAGGGACGAAGTGAGGGTGGGAGGCTGGGGGGTTTGGGTCGTGGGAAGGGGTGAGGGGGGTTGTAACGTTTGCTACTGGGGGCGGGGGAAGCGAACAGGCCGCCTGCGGCGGCCAAAGCAAAAAGCAGAAAACAAAAAGCAGAAATGAGGGAGCGACGGCGGAAGAAGGCACGGAGGCACGGAGGGACGCAGGCACGAAGAGAAGGTCGCCGGCGTGTGGCGGCGGCGATGCTTGGGGGAAACGCAAA
>CAZPHH010000066.1:0-28200 GCA_964586145.1 uncultured Phycisphaeraceae bacterium
TGCGTCAGCTCGCCGGATGCGACCGCGGCTTGAATCTTGGCCTCCATCTCTGCGAAGTCTGATGCGACAACTCCCATGCCGAGAAGCGGCGTCAGACCCACGGATACCAGCGCAAGCCCAACCACAAGTCCGACGGTCATGGAACCCGCCTTCGCCTCGATGCCCATTATCCGCTGAATGCGTTGCATGAGTGATCCTCCGTTTGCCGCAAGGGCAATCTGTGAATGCTCGTATCGAAGCGCCTCCAGCCGTGAAAGCGCCTGTGCGAATACGATTGGACTCCCCGCCGCCCGGACCGCGATCTCGTCGCAGCATAGCTCGCGCTCCTGACGAACCCGACCCGACAGCCACCACACGGCCGGGTGAAAGAACAAGACGACTTCAATGACGCTCTGAATGCCGTTAACCAGGTGGTCATAGCGGCGGATGTGCGCGAGTTCGTGGGCAAGCACCGCCCGCAGCTGGTCCGGCGTGAGCGACGTCAGTGCCGATACTGGGACAACGACGATCGGCGAGAGCCAGCCGACCACCATGGGCACCTCGGCCACTCGCGAACGCGCGAAGCGAACGGCCGGGTACACGCCCAGTTCCTCACAGACCGTATCGAACAGCCGCCGCGTGGATTCACCGAACTCCGCCACCGCGTCACACTTGATTCGGTGTACCGCTGTCCGCTGCGCAGCGAAGCGCGCGGCCATCAAGAGCACCCCGACGGCCCAGAGCCAGGCGGCCAGGAAAACGACCTCGTCCATGTTCGGGATGTAAGCGGAACTGATCGTTGGGCTCGACGAGGCGGCAGCGGAAGAACCAATCAGAATTGCCCAGCCACTATCAGGCGCGCCCGTCACGGTCGAATCGATGGGCGACACTCCGGCGCCCGACAAGGTGGTGGTGAGCGTCACCACAAACGCCGCCAGACAGCACGCCAGCGCGGCGCAGCCAACGACATATCGGGCCTGAGCGGACCGTTCTCGCTGGCCGGCGAGAGTCAATGCAGCCAATCCGGCGATCAGGCAGCCCTGCCAGAGGAAGTGCAGCACCGCCCACCCCAGGGCGGACAAAACCGATGACATGCTGACGGCATCCGGCATCACGAACCCTCCCGTTCCAATCGGTCGAGGAGTTCCCGAATTTGGCGCCGCTCCTCGGGAGTCGTCTTGCGCGCCGACAGCGCTTGCAGCACAAGATCGCCGGGGGATCCATCGAACGCCCGGTCGAGCAGATCGCGCAGAAGCTGCCTCTGCGTCTGCTGCTGCGGCTGGGTCGCCTTGAAAACCTGCGGCCGAATGGACGTATCCCGCTCGAGCGACCCCTTCTCCGTCATGATCTGCATGAGCTTCAGGACGGTCGTGTAGCCGATCTCCTGCCGTTCGCTCAGGTGTTTGAATACCTCGCGGACGGTGCTGGGGCCGCGCTCCCAGATCACGGCGATGATCGCCATTTCCGCGTCGGTCGGCTTTTTCTGGCTCTTCTTATTGGACACGGCGATTCGCTCCCGCGGTCGGCGTCTCTGACCGACTCTCTATCGGGAAATATACACGAAGACTTTCGTCAAAGCAAGCATGTTTGACGATAATCTTCGTCGAAATTTGTCCAGCGTAATGGGTTTCACGAGCCTGAAGGACTGGTCGCTGCTTGACTACTCGAACGGACCCTCGATCCCCCGCGGTTCGGGGGCAGAGCGTGGGAGGGGCGTGGTCTGCCAAGTCCGCCACTGACCGTCCTGTAGTGGCAAAAAGAATGCGACTCGGGGTTCGCCCGAGCCGTTTATCGAGTTCTGGCTTTGCTTCGGTACCGAGATGTGGGCAACCAGCTCTGTCAGCCGGCCAAGTGCTGCGCCTGGCGAAACAGCATAGTTGTCGAGTTTCAGGCAGCCATTACCGCCGCCGTGACCCGCGGTGGCATACTGACAACACCAGCCACGAAAAGTTCTAACCGTGTCCAGTCACTTCGAGTTAAGTTGCCCGCGACCGTCGCTCGGGACGGTCGTAGTCTTTCCGTAGGGGCCGGCCGGTCCCGTTCAGGATCCTCTTGCCGCGTCTCCCCGACGGCCGGACCACGACCCGGGCCACATAGGTGGCGATCCCCTCGCGGGTGCGATCGTTGCGCTCGATATCCATCCACGTCATCCTGGACAACTACGCAATCCACACCCGCAAGATCCGTCGGCGACAGCGTCGAAGCGTTCAGAGGGCGGATCGTGCCGCGCTTCTTACCGACGTGCCGTCCGAACCCCAAACGGATCAGGCGTTGTAACCGGCGGGAGCTGCCCGCGAACGCTCCCCGCAGCCACCCCTGCAGAACGATCGACATGTGGATGGATGAGGCCCACGTGCGCCTCAGCGTCCGAAACCGAAAGGCCGCCGCCCGCCCCCGCAGGAAAGCAGCCCAAAGCAGCTTCCGATGGAGGCAACAGGGTTCAAATGGAGAGCTTCGCGGCGACGATGAAGCCGCGAAACGAGGCCTCGTCCAAATAGCCTTCGTGACGCCGGAGCAGTTGGCCCTCCGGGCCGTACACCACAAACGCGGGCGGACGCGAAACGCCCACCTGGCGGGCCCATTCGTTGTTGAATCCGGCGATCAGACGGACGGGCACGGTGCCCTTCATGATTTCCAGCACCTGGGGTGACCGGAAGACCGTCTGGTCCATGCGGATGCAGTCGTCGTTGAAATCCGACCAGTACGATACCACCACGAAACGGTCCTCCCGGGCAGCCAGGTTCATGGCGCCGCCCAGGTCCGGCCGCCAGAACAACTGGTTCGCGCAGCCGCTCACCAGGCCCGCCAAAGATAGGAGAATCAGACCGGCCAGTACTGTCACGCGGGTGTTTGCAGTCATCGGCGCTGCCTCCGGGGCGTGGGCTCGGCCCGTTCACTGTGCCCCTGCTGTGTACCCCTTTTTACGATCTGTCGGCGATGCTGTACAGACCAGGAGGGACGGACTAGTATGGGGCCTCCGATGGCCGGGCGCCGGTGGGGTTCCGCCTGGGCAGGGTGGTCGCCGGCGCCGCATCGGGAGAGAGACTCGGGGGCCGGTGCGATGACCATTGCCGACAAGATGCTGCCGCCGGAGAAGTCGCGTGACTCACGCCTGGGTACGGATTCCGAGTCGCTGCGGCGCTCGTACATCCAGCACGTCGCGTTCACCCAGGCGAAGGTGCCGGACTACGCCACGAAGAACGACCGGTACATGGCCCTGGCCATGGCCGTGCGCGACCGGATGATCGATCGCTGGCTGGCCACGCGGAACGCGTACTACGCGCAGCCGAAGCTCAAGCGGGTGTACTACCTGTCGCTGGAATTCCTCATCGGGCGCACGCTTGGCAACTCCCTGATCAATCTGAACCTCTACGACGCCTGCTACGACGCGATCCGGGACGCCGGTGATGACCTGGAGGATCTGCGTGAGCTGGAGGAGGATGCGGGGCTCGGAAACGGCGGCCTGGGTCGACTGGCCGCGTGTTTCCTCGACTCGATGGCAACGCTCGGGTTGCCGGGCTACGGGTACGGCATTCGCTACGACTACGGCATGTTCCACCAGCGGATCCGCGACGGGTACCAGGTGGAGGAGCCGGACGACTGGCTGCGCCTGGGGAACCCGTGGGAGATTGCGCGGCCGGAGCGCACGTACCGGGTCCGGTTCTACGGCCGGGTGGAGCGGTACCTGGACGACCAGGGAGACCTGCGGGCCCGGTGGGTGGACACGCAGGACGTGCTGGCCATGCCGTACGACACGCCGATTCCCGGGTACGGCACGAACACGGTGAACACCCTTCGGCTGTTCTCGGCGAAGTCGACGCGGGATTTCAACCTGGATTACTTCAACCACGGAGACTACATCCGGGCGTGCGAGGACAAGCTGCGGAGCGAAACGATCTCCAAGGTGCTGTATCCGAAGGACGATTCGCAGGCGGGTCGGGAGCTTCGACTCAAGCAGGAATACCTGCTGGTCTCGGCGTCCCTGCAGGACATTCTGCACCGGTTCCGCAAGCAGCACACGTATTGGAGCGAGCTGCCCGCGGCGGCGGCCATCCAGTTGAACGACACACACCCGGCGCTGGCGGTTCCGGAGCTGATGCGGATTCTGCTGGATGAAGAGGGCGTTTCGTGGGATGAGGCGTGGGACGTCTGCCAGGGCACGTTTGCGTACACAAATCACACGGTGATGCCGGAGGCCCTGGAGACCTGGCGGGTGGAGCTGATGGAGCACCTGCTGCCGCGGCATATGGAGATCATCTACGAGATCAACCGCCGGTTCCTCGAGGACGTGCGGAAGCGATTTGCGGGCGACGACGGACGGATCACCCAGATGTCGCTCATCGAGGAGGGATACGAGAAGAAGGTGCGGATGGCCAATCTGGCCATCGTGGGCAGCCACGCCGTGAACGGGGTGTCGGCGCTGCACACGCAGCTTCTGCGGAACCGGGTGCTGCGGGATTTCCACGAGATGTTCCCGGACCGGATCCAGAACAAGACGAACGGCATCACGCCGCGCCGCTGGCTGAAGAAGTCCAATCCGCTGCTGTCGTACCTCATCACCGACACCATCGGCGACAAGTGGGTGACCGACCTGTCGCAGCTCAAGAAGCTGGCGGCCCACGCGGAGGACGAATCATTCCGGGCCCAGTGGCGGGGCATCAAGTCCACAAACAAGGAGTTGCTGGCCGTCTACTGCCGCGACCGGCTGAACATGACGCTGGACCCGTCCATGATGTTCGACGTGCAGGTGAAGCGGCTGCACGAGTACAAGCGGCAGTTGCTGCTCATTCTGTACGCAATCACCCTGTACAACCGCATTCGGACCGGGGCGGAGGCCGACCCGGTGCCGCGGGCGATTCTGCTCGGCGGGAAGGCGGCCCCGGCCTACTACCAGGCCAAGCTCTGCACGAAGCTGGCCACCTGCGTGGGTAACACCATCCGGAACGATCCGGCCGTGAAGGGCAAGCTGGACGTGCAGTTCCTGGAGAACTACCGCGTGTCGTTCGCGGAGCGGATCATACCCGCGGCGGACCTGTCCGAGCAGATCTCGACGGCGGGCACGGAGGCTTCGGGCACCGGCAACATGAAGTTCACGCTGAACGGGGCGCTGACCATCGGCACGCTGGACGGGGCGAACGTGGAGATTCGCGACCACGTGGGGCTGGAGAACATCTTCATCTTCGGGCTGACCATGGAGCAGGTGGCCGAACTGAAGGCCCGGGGCTACGACCCGGCAGAGTATTATCACGGCAACGCGGAGCTGCGGACGGCCCTGGACCAGATCACCGGAAACCATTTCTGCCCCGAGGAGCCGGGCGTGTTCGACATGATTACGAACCGGCTCCTGCGGGAGGGGGATCCGTTCCTCGTACTGGCCGACTATGCGGCCTACATGGAGTGCCAGGAGCGGGTGGACCGGTTGTACCGCGATCCGGAGGCGTGGACGCGGATGTCCATCCTGAACACGGCCAACGTGGGGTACTTCTCGAGCGACCGGACGATCCAGGAGTACGCGGACGACATCTGGGGCGTCCGCCCGGTGAACGTGACAATGGACTGACGACTCGGGGTCCGGCGGGCGGGATTCGGACGTTCGCTGGGCAGGGAGTGGGAAGCGAACGCGCGTGGCACGCGATCCGTGCCTGCTCAGCTCTCCGGGGGGAGCTGGCAGGTGTCGGATTCGTCCTGGCACACCAGGCCGGACTGGCAGTCGCCGTTGCGGATGCAGGAGGCGCCGATGCCGGGCACATCCTCGCCGCCGGGCGGCTGGCAGGTTTCGCTGGCAAACTGGCAGACCAGCCCTTCGTCGCACTGTTCGTCCGCGGTGCAGTCCCCGCCGAGCAGCGTGGGGCCGGGGATGTCCGGATCGCCTGCGCCGAGAACCTGGCACGTGTTTGTTGAGGCCTGGCACCGGGTGCTGCCCGGGCAGTCGTTGCTCGTCTGGCACGGGTTGCCCGCTCCGGCCGTGCCGCTGGTGCCTTCAAGCTGGCAGGTCTGCGTGCCCGGCTGGCACTCCAGGCCAACTTTGCAATCCAGCGTCGTTTCGCATCGGGTGCCGGCGGGGTTCTTCCGGTACACGCGCGTGCGGCACCCGCTCAACGCCACCAACAGCGCCATTCCCGCAACCACGAGCCCTCTGTATCGGTGACCGCCAGGCATAGGAGCGCCCTCCGTGTTGTGCCGGATCTCCGGGGCCGGGGTCCAGCCCCCCGGGAACCGCCGGCAGGTCTGTCCTCTTCTCCGGTTCGCTGCCGTATCGCGTTCCCGCCGCCGGCGCCGTCATCAGTACGTGTCCGGCTGTTTTGCCGTGACAGCCTGGCGATGCTCGATGATCTGCCGGCCCACGATGACGAACGGCCGAAAGCCCTTCGGCATGTGTTCGACGAACTCCAGGGACGGCTGGAACAGCCTGCCCCGGTGGCCGCCCCGCCGCAGCAGGCAGAAATCCTCGTGGGCCTGCGCCACCTGGACCGCGGGGATGTACGACTGCCCCGTGCGGTCGAACACCGCCAGACGCTCGTACCCGTGGAACGGCCCGGCCGTCGCCTCCTTGTGTGAGAACGTCTGGTAGGTATTCAGCCCGAGCACAATGGCGATCGCTTCCAGGAACGCGTCGCCGTACACTTCCTCGATCCTCAGGTAATGAGCGGCCACGTCGCGCCGCAGATCACGCACCTCGTCCGCGTCCAGCGGCCGGAGCCGGTGCTTGCCCCAGAAGTCCGGCTCGGCCACGGCGAGGCGGTCGTCGATGAAGTCCTGGTCCACCAGCGCCTCGCCCAGGTCGTCGATCAGCGTGATCAGCCGGTTGTAGGCGAACCGTTCGGCGCTGTTGTTCAGCGCGGTGACGATGCGGTAGGGGTTGTTCCAGTGATCCATGTTGCGCAGGGCGATGTTCGGCGCGTCGAACAGGTCCTCATCGTACTCCAGCAGCGAGCGCACCTCCACGGCAAATCGCTGCCGGTGGGCGGCCACGCTGACCAGGTCGTTGGTCGGCGCGTCGGCGATGATTCGCATGTTGAACAGGAACCGCGACGTGCAGGCCTCCCACACCTCACGCGGCACGTCGCCGACAATCCGGTTCGGGTTCAGCAGCAGCGCCGGCTGCCGGATGCGGGTGCGATCCAGCGAGGGGAACAGCATTCCCGGCCGAATCTGGGCCAGCCGCTCCAGCGGGTGCTCGGAGCTGGACAGGAACGGCAGATTCACGGAACTGAGCGGGTCCTTGCCCATGGGCAGTTGGAAGTATCCCAGAAACCGCCCCTCTTCCCGATCCTGTCGTTCACGCTCGTCGTCCGGGAAGCGGGCCCGGATGACGAGGTGCGTCATCGACTTCTCGTCCACGTCGTTCTCGCCGCGGGCCAGGCCCGTCAGGGAGGACGTGTCCTGCGTGTTCGTGGCGGACTTGGTGAAAAACGACGAGATGGGCGTCACGCGGTTCGGACTGAGCTGCGTGGTGAAGGAGGTCAGATCGTTCTGGTCGCCCAGGGCGGTGATTCCCAGGCTCGACTGGATGGTGCCCTGGCTGGAGTAGAACGTCATCGAGATCTTGGAGTTTCGCTCCTTCTTCTCGATGGTGGCCACCTCGCGAGTGTCGTCATAGCGGGACCGGAACAGCGCCCCGAAGGAGCGTTCGTCGCGTCCCGGCCGCAAGGGGCGGCCTTCCAGCTCGTCCAGGAGATCGGTCAGCCGCGCCGAGAGCGCACCCCGGTCCTCCAGCTCCACCAACCCGGTCTTGACGATCACGGGGACCGTCGGATCACGGAGCAGCATGGTCAGGATCACGCGGTCGCGGATCGTCTGCCGTTCCTCGTCGCTCAGGGCGGTGGAAGAGCCGGGGATGGGCGTGATCTCGAAATCCTTGATGACCAGCCACGTGCCGGCCGTCGCGCTCAGTTCGCTCAGGGCGCCGGTCCCGGTAGCCACCACCAGGTTCTGGTTCTGCTGCGAGATCAGGGCCGCGATGCCCTCGAACGTCTTGGTTTCCGGCCCCACCGGAACGGTGAATTTCTCCTTGCTCTGCGTCTTGAGGATCTTATGCACGATCAGGTTGCGCTCGATCCGCTCCCAGAACTGGCGCAGGCTGTCCACCACGTCGAAGGACAGCACGTGCTCGATGCCGTCCGGCCCGATGTAGCTGAACCCGAAGCTCTGCTCCCGCCCGTCGAAGAACACGTTGTCCGCCCCGATCGCGAAGCTCGAGCCGATGGTCGTGACCTCCCGCGGCCGGATGACGGACGGCAGCACGTAGTCCGGCAACTGGACCGCCGGCGTGCCCGCCGGGATCAAACCGGCCGTGATGGCGTTGGCGTTGGTGATGCTGAGTTCCCGATTGGCGATGGCGGTCAGGGCGTTGATGCCCACCTGCCGAATCACAGACCTCTCATTGAACTCATACGACGGATCATGCACGCCCCGGAACGAAGCGCTCAGCCGCGAGGCGACGGCCCCGTTCTGAATGTCCCGGTCGGTCAGGCGGACCACCTCCACGCTGATCATGGACTCCTCCGCCATCCGCCTCTCCAGCACGTCGGCCTGATCGAGGAAAGCCTTCACATAGTCGGAGGGCAGCAGAATCTCCACGTCGTTCAGGTCCCCGTCAAAGTGGATGCCCGGCCGGTCCACGGGGAACTCCGGCGCCACAAAGCCCGCGAGCTCCGCCGAATGGTTGATCTCGTCCACCAGCGGCTTGAGCCGGCCGATGAACTGCCCGTCCCTCACCACATAGGAAAACCGACGCGATTCCTTCACCCACTTCGCCTGCGTCTCGTCCAGCTCTCCCTGCTCGTTGTAGACGCCGAGGGCCTCGCCGAACTGGCGGCGAACGGCCTCGCGCATGGCCTGCCCGTCTTTCAGAGCGGCCACCTGCCGGGCCGCGATCTGCGGGTAGTAGTCCGCCGCCGTGCGATCGACGCCGGGGTCGCCGGATTCCAGGAGCTGCCGTGCGGTCTGCATGGTGCGGATCGCGACCCGCACGTACTCGTCCTGACGGATTCCGTGCAGCAGAAATCCGACCACCTCATCCGCCGGGCCCGTGAACACGCCGCCGGGCAGCAAGGGGTCTTCCGTGCGGACCTGCTTTTCGGCCGGAACCGGTGCGATCAGCAGATCACGATCGGGGGCGAAGCGATCCGCGTATTCCCTGGCCAGCATGGGCATCAGGGCGTCCACCACGGCCCCCATGCTCACCCGTTTCAACGCCTCCAGGCAGGCCGTCCGGTTCGCCTCAAACTGCAACGGGATCGGCAGCAGGTCCTTCCGATCCGTCAGCAGGGGTTCGATGTCCTCCGCCGTGAATCGGGCGGTGAAGGTGGGCGCGGCGGGCGCCGCGGCCGCCGGCGGACAGGGGACCTGAATGGTCACGTTCTTGGACGTCTCGGGGGCCGCGGCGGCAGGTTCCGCCTGCGCGAGGCCGGTCAGCAGTAAGCCTGTCAGCAGAAATGCGTTCATGGTAGGAATCGCTCCTTGTGAAAACGAGGCAGGCACGACGCAGGGCCACCGCTTCACCCCGCTGTGCAACGGAACGTCTGAGCCAGACGTTCGATCTCACGCCACCGATGGTGGCCGTTCGGGCTTGCTTCCAGGCGCATGGGCCCGTGCGCCACCCGTGCGCAGCCGGCGTGCGGGCCGGGCGCCGGACGAGGCACCGCCCTAGAAGCCGCCGCCCAGGTTCCTCATCGAATCGATCAGGAACGAAAAGATCCCCGGCAACGCCAGCAACGCGACGGCCAGGTACGACAGCAAATCCAGAAACACAAACACAGAGTCGGTCCTTCCTGAAAGCCATCCACACGAACCCGGGCGATCGTTTGTTGTGTGGACCGGTTTGGACAGCGATACCCCTGAATCCGCGCTGGCCCGGGCCTGGAATCCCACTATAAGGAGAACCGGCCGCCGTGGGTAATGAAATTCCCCCGCGACTTTCCGCGGCTGGGTTCCGGAGGAAGCCCGCAGCCCTGGAGTGCATGCGACACGTACGCGGCTCATACCATCTGGCGAATAAGGAGGAGGCCGGTTGATTGGCGGTTCACGGCCCGACGGGGTGCGCACCGGCTGGTCATTGCTCAGCGGCATCGCTACACTGATTGGGTGGGGGAAATTTGAGGCCAACGGGGAGCATGTCTATGGCAACCGTGGCGGAAGGCAAGGCGGCGCCGGCGTTTACGTTGCCGGCCAGCGATGGAACGGAAGTGTCACTGAAAGACTTCACGGGCAAACAGCAGGTTGTGCTGTACTTCTACCCGAAGGACAACACGCCCGGCTGCACGCGAGAGGCCTGTGAATTCCGGAATCAGGCCGCCGCGATGGAGAAGAAAGGTGCGGTCGTGCTTGGGGTCAGCCGCGACAGCCTGGCCTCGCACGACCAATTTGCTCAGAAATTCAAACTGCCGTTTCTGCTGCTCAGCGATGAGGACGGGGCCGTCTGCGAGAAATACGACGTGATCCGCGAGAAGAACCTCAACGGGAAGGTTGTTCGGGGGATCGAACGCAGCACCTTCGTCATCGACCGCGACGGCAAGGTCAGGAAGGTCTTCCGCCAGGTCAAAGTGGACGGACACGTTGACGAACTGCTCGCGGCGCTGGACTGAGGCCCGGGGGTTGCCCGCGTTTCTGCGGAGTGGTTTATGACGCATACGATCTGCATGATCCCCGGGGACGGCATCGGGCCGGAGGTTTCGCAGGCGACGCGGCAGGTGCTGGACGCCTCCGGGGCGAGAATTGAATGGATCACGCTGCCGGCGGGCGCGGCGGCGGCGGACGTGCATGGCGACGTGCTGCCCGCGCGGACCCTGGGGGCCATCCGTGAGCATCAGGTGGCCATCAAGGGGCCGATCACCACGCCCATCGGCAAGGGGTTTGCCAGCGTCAACGTGCAGCTCCGCAAGGCCCTGAACCTGTACGCGGCCGTGCGGCCCGTGCGCTCCATGCCGGGCATAAAAACGCGATACGAAGACGTGGAGATCGTGGTCATCCGCGAGAATTCCGAGGGCCTGTACTCCGGCCTGGAAAACGAGATCGTGCCCGGCGTCGTGGAGAGCCTCAAGATCGCCACCCGCACCGGCTGCGAGCGGATCGCCCGCTTCGCCTTCGACTACGCCCGGAAGCGGCATCGAAAACGGGTCACGGTCTTCCACAAGGCCAACATCATGAAAATGTCCGACGGGCTGTTCATCGAATGCGCCCGAAAGGTGCATAAGGAAACGGCCGCGGACATCGCCTACGACGAGTTCATCATCGACAACGGCTGCATGCAGCTTGTAACCGATCCGACCCGCTTCGACATGCTGCTGCTGGAGAATTTCTACGGCGACGTGATCAGCGACCTGTGCGCCGGGCTGGTCGGCGGCCTGGGCGTCGTGCCGGGCGCCAACTTCGGCGACGACACCGCGGTGTTCGAGGCCGTCCACGGCTCCGCGCCGGACATCGCCGGCAAGGACGTCGCCAACCCGCTGGCCTTGATCATGAGCGGCGTCATGATGCTCAACCACATCGGCGAACCGGCCGCGGCCGACCGCATCAAGGCGGCCTACAACGCCGTGCTGCAGGAGGGCAACCTGGCCGAGCGGACCCGCGACATCGGCGGGACGGCCGGCACCCGCCAGTTTACCGAGGCCCTGCTCCGCCGCATGTAACGGCGGATCATGCATCTTTATGCGACAGAATTCGCACGGCTGCGCGTTGCCGCGTCCGGCCGGCGGCGATACCATTTCGCCCCCGGGGCAGGCGGGGCGGGCTTACCCTGCTCGTCACCGGCCGAAGGAAGTCGGATCGCTTGGATTTGGGAGTTCTTGTCATGGCCGTCAATCTCAGCGGGCGCAGTTTCGTCAACATGAAAGACCTGAGCACGGAGGAAATCTGGGAGGTCCTCAAGACCGCCGATGCTCTCAAGTTGGAGCGGTTTCGGGGGCAGCCGCATCCGCTGCTGGCCGGCAAGACGCTGGCCATGATCTTCCAGAAGCCCTCGCTGCGGACCCGCGTCTCGTTCGAGGCGGGCATGACGCAGCTTGGCGGGCACGCGATCTATTTGGCCCCGTCGGACATCAAGCTCGGCGAGCGCGAAACGACGGAGGACATTGCGCAGGTGCTCTCCCGGTTCGCCGATCTGATCATGGCTCGCACCTTCGGGCACGACATCGTGGAGGACCTGGCGCGCTACGCGACCTGTCCGGTGATCAACGGGCTGAGCGAGCGCGAGCATCCCTGCCAGATTCTTGCGGACATGCAGACCATCTGGGAGAAGCGAGGCCGCCTGGAGGGCCTGACGTGGGTGTACGTCGGCGACGGCAACAACGTGGCCCATTCCATCATGTACGGCGGCGCGCTGATGGGCATGCACGTGCGCATCGCCACGCCGCCCGGCTTTGAGCCCAACGGCGAGATCACCGCTGACTCGTTGGCCATTGCCAAGACCAAGGGCGGCTCAGTCACCGTCGGCAATGACCCGCTCGCCCTGTCGAAGGATGCCGACGTGCTCTACACCGACGTGTGGGCCAGCATGGGCCAGGAGGCGGAGGCCCAGAGCCGGCGCGGCAAATTCCAGGGCTTCCAGATCAACATGAAGCTGGTCAAAGCGGCCCGGCCGGACGTGGTGATTCTGCACTGCCTGCCCGCGCACTACGGCGAGGAGATCGACTACGAGGCCTCCCGGCTGCCCAACTCGGCTATTTTCGACCAGGCGGAGAACCGCCTGCACGCCCAGAAGGCTCTTATGGTGCTGCTGGCTCGCCATTGAGGCGAAGGGGTGTCCAGCGAGAACACGGTGAAGTCTCTTTACATCTTCGGCTTCGTGACCGGTTCCGCGGCCGGTTGCGTGGTCTGCTGGTAGGGTTCGGCCACCCAGGGCCGGCTCATGCGGTCCAGGCCCATGGCACGCAGCTCTTTGTAGCCGATGAGCTGCAGGCCGCGTTTTTCAATGGCGGCCTTGAAGGCGGGGCTGCACAGCATGTCCGTTTCGCCCTGGCGATGGGCGGCCATGTTCTCCAGCCCGCCGGGGTTCAGGTCCGTCATGGCGGCCAGTTCGGGCGTGTTCAGCCCGGGATGCACGACGAACAGGTACAGCCTGGGCTCCGTCATCTCGTCGACGATCCGAATGCCTTCGGCCAGTTTGTCCCGCGGTGCGGCGCGATACACACTCGGCGCGTAGGTCTCGCCGAAATACTGGGAGATTCCGAGCTTGAACTCCGCCGCCAGCCGCTCGACCACCTGCTGGAGTTCCGGCGTGGACATGGCCGTCCCCATGTGATAGTCGACGTAGGACACGGGCAGCCCCTTATCCAGGGCTCGCTGGATCTGGGCCCGGAGTTCCTTCTCCACTTCCTCCGTTCTGGGATTGTGCGCGAAAAACGTGGCGCGTGACGGGAAGAACCGGCCGTACTCGTCCACCAGCGACGGCACCTCGCTGTACGGCAGCACCGGACCCCAGCGATACTCACGCCACTCCGCGTTCAGCGTCAGATGCACGCCGACGCTGACTTCCGGGTGCCGGCGGAGAATTTCCACGGCCTCATCCAGCCACGGCGTGTTCACGATCACCGAGATCGATGTACACACCCCTTCTTTGAGCACGCGCTGCGCTGCCTGGTTGGCGGCATGGCAGAAGCCCACGTCATCCATGCGGATGATGAGGTGCGGTGCATTGGCAGCATCGGGGGTCGCCTGGGCCGCCGGGGCGGCGAGGGCGCAGATGCCCGCCAGGACTCCGGAAAGCACACACAAAAAGGTCCACGTCATGATCCAATCTCCCTTCACGTGCCGACACGCGCCACCAATATCTACCCGGTGCCGCGTCGAGGCAAGGGGTCGGCCCGCTTGGGCTGTCCCGGTGCAATCGGGATACTCATCGGCTCGAACTGCGTCACGGCGCCGGCGTTTTCGATGTAGGACCGTCCTCTTCTGTGGGATCGGCTTGTTGTGGGACCGGCTTGTCTTTGTGGGACCGGGTTGTTGTGGGACCGGCTTTCCAGCCGGTCGGGTACCTATCGAACTGCGTCGGCGCGTGTCTGCCACAGCAGGTGGGCTGTGCGCGGGCGTTGCCGGACGGCGCGGGACCGGTATGCTCTGGCGCGAGTGAATCCAGGTGGAGGACACGTCCATGAAACACTCTTGTTTGCGGGTGCGCGGTGCGGCTGGTGTGGTGTGTGCCTTGGCCGCCTGCATGATGTCGGGTGGGTGCGCGGAGCCGTACAAGAACATCGTCCGGCCCGTGCCCAAGATGTCGCTCCTGTCGCCGGAACTGGAGAACCTCAGCGACTTCAAGGTTGAGACCTACCTGACGGCGGATGCCCGGCCCGTGTTTCCCACCACCCTGGCCGTCGCCAAGATGGGGTCATCCGAACGCCGGTACTATCGCTCCGCCGAGGACCGGAAGAACGACCCGGTGGAGATGCTCCGCGGCGTCGAGGCGGAGGGCTGGCGAAGCCTGCCCGGCGATCTGCGGGCGGGCGGCACGCGGGTTCTGGAGCAGGTCCAGTTGGTCAGTCCGCTGGTTGCGCCGACGCCGGTGACCCTCAAGGGCCTGCGGGATGCAGCCGCCCTGCTGCACGCTCCGTTGCTGTTTGTCTACGTGCAGGACGACCAGTCCAGCGAGGGCTACAACGACGCGGCCATGGCATACTGGACACTTGTCGGGCTGTTCGTCGTGCCCGGCCACACCGTGGGCCACTACACGGTCTGCCAGGGCGTGCTGGTCGATACGCGCAGCGGTTTCATCCTGGCCACGGCCGAGGGCGAGGCCCTGCGCGAGGAGAACGTCCTGCCCGGCGCCGTGGAAATCGCCTCCGACCGCGTGCGGCGCGAGGCCCAGGTCGCGGCCGTGGTTGACCTGCAGACGAAGTTCCGCGAAACGCTCGTCCAGTTGGCCGTCACCCGCGGCGTTTTCCGCGACGCCGCTCCGCAAACGCACCGCCCCATCCCAACGTGCCGCCCGACACACAGCCGTGATGGCCGGGGTGCGAAGAGTCTGGACGCCCGTCGTGCAGCGTGCCTGCTGCCCGACACGGCGAGGCGAAGCATGGGTCGGCTTCAGCCGACCGGTCAGTGCCCCCAACCTTCAGATGGGGGTAGCCGGACCCTTTTTTCATTCTTGTTTCGTTATTCTCCAGCGTCCGAGCCGGCCCCGGGTTCCGCGACTGGAAGACGGCAGCGAGGGGAACAAGACACGCGGCCGCTGCGCGCGTTCGTACCGGACGGGATGATCGGGGAACGATTCGGTGCCTGACAGACGGCCCTCGCGATCGCTGTGGATCCGGGTTAGGCATCTTGCCGCTACAGGCGTCAATCTTTGCCCACATTCTCATTCCCTGAACCCGAACAGGCCGAACAGGGGTAGGCGCATGGGGGTGGTGGTGTGTTACAATCGGACACTTGGCACGGCAGCGCAACCGGGCCAATTCGTCGCGGGAACTAACGTCAGATCACGGAGACCGGAAAGGAGTCGAGGACCATGCTTTCACTGCCTCATCGCATCACCCTTTTGCACCATTTGTCGTTACTGGCCGGTGTGGCCGCCTGCTTTGCGTGGACCGCGCCGACGGGTGCGGTGCAACCGGAAGCCTTCTCCGCGGGACCGGGCGCCAGACAAGTCAATGCGGACATCAACGGCGACGGCATGGTGAACCTGGACGACTTCGTCATTCTGGCCGGATGCATGGCGGGTCCGGACGAGCACGTGCCGCCGCCCGGATGCATTTACGAGGAGTTCGCCGCTTCCGATCTGGACGACGACGCAGACGTGGACCTGCGTGACTTCGCCCTGTTTGCGGAGCACTTCGCGCAACCCTTCCCGGACTGCAACGGGAACGGCATCCCGGACGACGTGGACATCGCCGAGGGAACGAGCCAGGACTGCAACGAGAACGGGGTCCCCGACGAGTGCGACATCGCGGACGGGACGAGCGAAGACTGCAACGGCAACGACGTGCCGGACGAGTGCGACATCTCCGGTACGGTGATGGACCCCAACCTGATTCACCGCTACCGCTTCGACGGGACGGCGGCGGACTCGATGGGCGGGGGCGATGCAGTGCTGTACGGCGGCGCGACGCTGAGCGCGGACGCGCTGGTCCTGGACGGAGTCGACGGCTACGCGGAGCTGCCCATCGCGGGCACGATCGCCTCGCTGGATTCCTGCACGTTCGAGGCGTGGGTGCGATGGAACGGCGGCGGGACCTGGCAGCGGATATTTGACGTGGGCACGGCCACCAACAACTACTTCTTCCTTACACCCTTCTCGGGCAGCGAGGCTCGATCCGCCATCCGCACGCCGATGGTCGGCGAGCAGCAGATGCTGGCCGGTTCGGCCCTTCCCTCCGGCGGGGTGCTGACCCACGTCGCGGTGACAATCGACGACGCGACGAACACGGGCCGCCTGTACGTGGACGGCGTGCTGGCCGGCCCCACGGCGGAAAACACGAACGTGACGCTGCGCCCGTCCGACCTCGGCACCGGCGCGATTAGCTACCTGGGCAAGTCGTTCTGGCCGGACCCGTGCTTCAACGGGGAGATCGTGGAATTCCGCGTGTATGATCGGGCGCTATCGGCGGCCGACCTGGCGCAGTCCTTCGCCTCGGGCCCGGACATCGCCGAGGCGGTAAGCCAGGACTGCAACACCAACGGGGTCCCCGACGAGTGCGATATCGTTCCGAGCGAGGTGCTGGATGCGAACTTGGTGCATCGCTACCGTTTCAACGCGACGCCGGCGGATTCGATGGGCGGCGGCGACGCGGTGCTGTACGGCGGTGCGACGCTGAGCGCGGACGCGCTGGTCCTGGACGGGATCGACGGCCACGCAGAGCTCCCGATCGGTGACACGATCGCCTCGCTGGATTCCTGCACGTTCGAGGCGTGGGTGCGCTGGAACGGCGGCGGGACGTGGCAGCGCGTATTCGACATCGGCACGGGAACGTCGAATTACATCTTCCTGACGCCCGGCGCCGGCGGCACCGCGATCGCGGCCATTCGCACGTGGGCGGCCGGAGATTCCGTCATGACAGCGCAAGGGTTGCTTCCCTCGGGTGGGGCGCTGACGCATGTGGCGGTGACGATCGACGACGCGACGAACACCGGCCGATTGTACGTGGACGGCGCGCTGGCCGGTGCGCTGGCCGAGAATACGGACGTGGTGCAGCGCCCGTCGGACTTCGGGCCGGGCATCCTTGCGTATCTAGGCAAGTCGCTCTACGAGGCGGACCCCTACTTCCATGGTGAGATCGTGGAGTTCCGGGTGTACGATCGCGCGCTCTCCGCAGCGGATCTGGCCGACAGCCATGCGGCCGGTCCGGATCACGAGCTGTTGACGAGTGAAGACTGCAACACGAACGGGATTCCGGACGAGTGCGACATCGCGAGCGGGTTCTCGCAGGATTTGAACGGCAACGGCGTTCCCGATGAGTGCGAGGCGGAGGACTGCAACGGCAACGGCATCCCGGACCATCTGGATATCGCCGGGATTCTGATCCACGACGCATTGCGCCACCGATACACCTTCCGATCGGGCATGCGGGACCTTGTGGGCGACGCGCACGGCACGGCGGTGAACGGTGCGTACACGGTGGACGGCACGCTCGTGCTGGACGGAGTGGACGATTACGCCGAACTGCCGATCAGCGACACCGTGGCTGAGCTGGAGAGTGCGACGTTCGAGGCGTGGTTCATCTGGGACGGCAGCGCACAGTCGAACCTGTTCACGACGGGAGCCAGTTATCAGAAGTGGATGGGGTTCTCGCCGTACCATGAGGTGTACTGGACGGGGCCGCCCTGCCTGCAATTCACGGTTCACCCCGAGCCGGACTGGTGGCTCATCGGTTGGGGCCACACCGTGCAGCCGGAGACCGTCGCGCACGTGGCGTTTACCCTGGACGGCGACACCGACACGGCGCGGCTCTATCTGAATGGTCAGACGGTCTCCACAAGCACGACGTTCACGCAGTCCCCGGCGGATTTCGGCGCGACGACGCTTTCGTGGCTGGGGCGGTCGATGAGGCCGGCGGACGGTTACTTCCAGGGCAGGGTGCTGGAGTACCGGGTCTACGACGCGGCGCTGTCGCAGACGGAGATCGCGGACAGTTTCGCGGCCGGTCCCGACCACGGCGGCGCGAGCGAAGACTGCAACGAGAACGGGATTCCCGACGAGTGCGACATCGCGAGCGGGTTCTCGCAAGACCTGAACGGGAACGGTGTTCCGGACGAGTGCGAGCCGGCCGACTGCAACGGCAACGGGGTACCGGACGACGTGGACATCGCCGAGGGGACGAGCCTGGACTGCAACGAAAACGAGGTCCCCGACGAATGTGACATCGCGGAGGGAACGAGTGAGGACTGCAACGGCAACGGCGTGCCGGACGAGTGCGACGTGGCGCAGCCGCCGCTTCCGGCCAGCGTCGTTCACCGGTACCGTTTCAACGAGAACGGAGACGACGCGGTTTCCGGGGCCCATGCCGTGTTGCTGAACGGGGCCTTCCTCTCCGATGGCGCCGTCGTGCTGGACGGCGTCAACGACATGGTGCAATTGCCCATCTCCGCGACAATCGCCGGGCTGACCGACGTGACCTTTGAAGTATGGTTTGTCTGGGAAGAGGGCGACAGCGCCGCGGTGTTCACGAGTCAGACCAGTACGCAGAACCACCTGAACTTCTCCGTGAGCGGCAGCAGTTCGATGTTCTCGATCAGGACGCCGGAAATCGACGCCCAGTCGCTCTTCGGGGGCGGCATCACCTCCGGCCAATTGACCCATGCCGCGATCACCATCGACCCGGGAAGCACTTTCGGACGCCACTACTTGAATGGAATTCCCGGACCCTTCAATACCGGCATGACGCTGACGCCGTCCGATCTCGGCGCCGGCACGAATACTCTGCTCGGTCGATCCGTGTTCAGTTGGGCGCCTTACTTCAAGGGGATCATCAGCGAGTTTCGGATATACACCGAAGCACTGAGCGCGCAGGAGGTGCTGGCCAGTTACGAAGCCGGTCCTGACGCAGGCAGCGGTAGCCGGGACTGCAACGAGGATGGGGTTCCGGACGAGTGCCAGCTTGAGGACAACGACTGCAACGAGAACGGCATTCCGGACGAGTGCGACATCGCGAGTGGGTTCTCGCAGGACCTGAACGAAAACGGCATTCCCGACGAGTGCGAGGAATGGCGGGTCCCGGGCTCAGCCTGGCCGAACCGAAAGAGTGCGGGCGGTTTGGCGCATCGTCGGATTCGCCCAGGCCGGCGGGGAGGTCCGCGATCGCCAGACCCGTGTCCGATCGAAGCGACGGCCCGGGGTGCAGGAGCGGCCTTTGGCTGAATGTGCCGGGATCGATCCAGGGGAAGACCGGCTGGAAAGCCGGTCCCACAGCGGAAGCCGGTCCCACAGCGGAGGCCGGTCCCACAGAAGGGAACGGACGGCGCGGCGTCATCGTGTTCGCGATTTCTCGCGCTGCTCGGCCTTGGCGGCCTCGATGACTTCCTGCTGGACGCCGGCGGGAGTGCGGCGGTAGGCCTTGAAGGCCATGGAGAACGTGCCCTTGCCCTGCGTGCAGGAGCGAACGTCGGTTGCGTAGCCGAACATGTTGGCCAGCGGCACCTCGGCGTTGATGACGGTGTTGGGGCCCTTCATCTCCGTGCCCAGGATAATCCCCCGGCGGGCGGACAGGCTGCCGCTCACCGTGCCCTGGTACTCCGTGGGCACCTCGACCTCGACCTCCATGATCGGCTCGAGCAATGCCGGCCGGGCCCGCAAGAACGCCTCCTTGAAGGCGTCACGCGCGCAGATCTGGAACGCCAGGTCCGACGAGTCCACCGCGTGCGACGAACCGTCCTCCAGCACCATCCGGACCCGCACCACCTCGAAGCCGGCCAGCGGACCCTTCGCCCGGGCCATCTGAAAGCCCTTGTCCACCGATGGGATGTATTCCGTCGGGATCCGGCCGCCCGTCACCTTGTTCTCGAACACGTACTCGTGCG
Organism: uncultured Phycisphaeraceae bacterium; assembly: GCA_964586145.1. Lineage (GTDB taxonomy): Bacteria > Planctomycetota > Phycisphaerae > UBA1845 > UBA1845 > JAFGJQ01. Next base: position 19,924 of record CAZPHH010000066.1, read on the forward strand.
CGGCATCGTCGGCCAGCGGGACCAGCCGGCCCTTCACGTGGGCGTATTGTCCGGCGCCGCCGGTCTGCTTCTTGTGCCGGTAGTCGAACGAGACCTCTGCCGTCGGGGCCTCGCGATACGCCACCTTCGGCGCGCCCACCACCAGGTTCGCCTTGAACTCGCGACGGGCCCGCTCCACGTACACGTCCAGATGCAGCTCGCCCATGCCGGAGATCAGTGTTTCGTTCGTCTCCTCGTCGTGGCGGACGTGGAACGTGGGGTCTTCCTTGCAAAACCGGCTGAACGCCCTGGACATGGCGTCGCGGTCCTTGTTGCTTACCGGGCGGACGGCCAGCGCAATCACCGGCTCCGCCACGTGCATCCGCTCCAGCGAGAGACGGATGCCGGGGTCGCACAACGTGTCGCCGGAGACGCAGTCCACGCCCATGATGGCGACGATGTCACCGGCCCGGGCGCTCTCCAGGTCCTCTCGCTCGTCCGCGTGGATTCGCAGAATGCGGCCGACCCGCTGCTTCCTGCCGGTTCGAGAGTTCACGTATTGCCCGCTCTTGACCAGCGTGCCCTCGTAGATTCGCAGGTACGTCACCTGGCCGAACGGCTCGTCGACCAGCTTGAACGCCATGGCCACCACCGGGCCGTCCGGATCGGCGGTGACGGTGATCTCCGCCCCGTCGTTCTGGTTGTCGCTGGCGTAGGCCACGCGGTCCAGCGGCGACGGCAGATACTTCGCCACGCCGTCCAGCAGCAACTGCACGCCGATGTTGCGATACGCGGAACCCACGAATACCGGCGTAATCTCCCGGGCCAGCGTCGCGCCGCGAACCGCCGCGTGGATCAGGGCCTCGTCCGGCTCGCGGTCTTCGAGCATCGCTCCCATAAGGTCGTCGTCGTACAGGCTGAGCGTATCGAGCATGCCGTGGCGGGCCCGCCTGGCCTCGTCCTGTAGTTCGACGGGGATCGGCGCGATCCGTACCGTTTCGCCCTGGGCGCCGTCAAAGTAGACCGCCTTCATGCGGACCAGGTCTATCACGCCGCGAAGGGATTCGCCCGTGCCGATCGGAATCTGCATGGCCACCGCCACGTGGCCGAGCTTGGACTCCATCTCCGCCACCACGCGGGCCGGGTCGGCCCCCACGCGGTCCATCTTGTTGATGAACGCGATGCGGGGCACGCGGTACCGCTTCATCTGCCGGTCCACCGTGATGGATTGCGACTGCACGCCGCCCACGGCGCAAAGCACCAGCACCACGCCGTCCAGCACGCGCAGCGACCGCTCCACCTCCACGGTGAAGTCCACGTGGCCGGGGGTGTCGATGACGTTGATCTCCGTGCCCTTCCAGGAAACGGTCGTGGCGGCGCTTTTGATGGTGATCCCGCGCTCGCGCTCGAGGTCCATGAAGTCCATCGTGGCCCCGCCGTCGCCGCCCTTCACCTCGCGCATGCGATGAATCTTGCCGGCGTAGAACAGCATCCGCTCCGTCAGCGTCGTCTTGCCCGAATCGATGTGGGCACTGATCCCGATATTCCGAACCTGCGCCAGCCGTTGCATGGCCTGTGTCTTCCTGCTACGGAACCCATGGCCGGGATCCTGCACCGGACCCACCGGCCTACGTGACAACTCGCACACTCCAACCGCCCCGAATCGAGGGACGGCGGGTTCGAGCCGCCTGAACTCCTCACTCGGACTGGGGAAACGCTTGTCGAGAATCGCGGCCGAGACCGTTGGACTCCCGGCCGGCACGGAGATTCACTTCCAACCCCGTCGGAGAAAGAGTACGTCAGAGCCCCAGAAGTTTCAAGTTAAATCCCCGCGGGGGTTGAGTTTCCCGGCCCTGTGTTATACGGACGTTCCGCCCCCGGGCACGTCGTGGCCTCCGGTTGGTGGTAAGCGCAAAGCGGTCGCGCAAAAAGCGCAGAGGACAGGGACAACGACTCGTGGACGGGGAGTCCCCGGGAACGTCGGGCCCGTACTGTCTCGGCCCAACCGGATAGATAGGCGTACAGGAAGGATGGTCGTACAGTCCAGCTTTAAGCGGTGGCGGGGGGGGTCAAGTACTTGTTTCAAAATAGATTAGGACGTCTCCTGGCTCGGCTGCTTGTCGAGGGGATTTTTTGTGTGTACAATTTCCGCACACACACCGGAGGAAGTGAAGATGCCCACGAGGGGTAGACCAAGAAGGGATCGGCTGCAGCGACGCGAAGGGCGGCTGGATGTACGCGTCAACCCGTCCGAGAAAGAAACATTCAAGTTGGCGGCGGAGAATGCGGGGCAGGATCTGTCGGTCTGGATTCGGATTCAGCTCCATCATGCGGCAAAACGCGAACTGGGAGAAGTCGAAGCCGGCTTGAAGGATGAGCAATGAGCACGAAACCCACGCCGATTGCGCTCGTCGTATGTGACAACATCTACCAGGAGCCGGGCGGAAAGACAGCGCTGGTCGGACTGTTCAACAACATCAATGCCAGAAAGCTCCCGGTCCGCCACGCACGGATGGTCGTCTTTGCATCCGTTACCGACTTGAGGCCCGGATCGAAGGCGAGACTGGAAATCGTTCATGGAGAGTCGGAGAAGGTTGTGGTCCGTCTGGAGGGGCCCTTCCCAAAGGAGGCAGATCCGGTCAGTGTTGTCGATTTCAATTTCGTCCTCAACAACCTTGTCTTTGAGGAAGATGGCACCCATTACATCCGTTTCTGGGTGAATGACTATCTGATCGTGATGCGACCTTTCGAGGTGCGAGTCATCCCGGAAAGGCAGGAACCGCATGGCCAATGAATCGATGACCCTGATTCCGAGCGCTTCCGTAAACGCGGAAGAACTCGGAACGCAGACCGTCTATGAGCGACGCTCGGAGACCATCTGTCAGTCCGAGGATGTTTCGACGGCAGACCAGATGGGCATCGTCGAGAGATCCGGTACGCTGGAGTTCTGGGAGGATCCGGCAGAAGACGTTTATGATCCGGATGACGGGGGATGACGCTTCAGGCAGGCGAAATCGTCCTCCTGCAGTATCCGTTCACGGATACAAGCGGCATCAAGCTGCGGCCCGCGCTGATCGTTTCTGCCGACAGGTTCAATCGCGGTGAAGACCTGATCGCGGTTCCCATCAGTTCACGCGTGATTCCTGACGACGCGTACGGGTTTGTGATCGCGGAGACCGATGCCTTCTTTCCGCAAACCGGATTGAGGTGTTCATCCTCGGTGAAGTGGACAAAACCCATGACGATCAGCAGACTCGTCATCAAGAGCAGGAAAGGCAGCGTCCCGGCGCCGGTGCTGGACGCCATCAGAGCGAAGATACGACTCCTCTTCACCTCGTAAACACCGTTCCATCTGCACTCGCCACCGGAAACGCTGGAGGACGGGCAGCGGGACGGGTTTCCGGCCGGGGCCGACCTGGTGGAGTGCTTCGGGCCGGGGCCGCGGGTGATGGAGGCGATGGCGGATGGCCCCATGCCTGGCGGCTTTTCTGGTGGCGCGGAACGGCGTCGGAGAGCGTGGGGGGAGTGAATACTTAGCATGACGCGGGCTTTGGAGCACAGATACGGGCACGGTGAGCGGGATCGGCGTGACGGGGCGGATCCTACAACGGGTTGAGGGCGGCGGCGGGCTCCGGTATTCTGATGCGATTCGGCGGATTCGAACGGCCGGGCCGGACGCCCGGTCGCAATGACATCCGGCACGGAGACCCATGCAAGCATGTTTCCCATCTTTGAAGCGCAATGGCTCGCCCCCAAGGTCCGCAAGCTCGTCGTTCACGCGCCGCGCGTGGCCTCTCACCACAAGCCCGGCCACTTCGTCATTGTCCGCTGCGAGGACAACGGCGAACGCATTCCGCTGACGATTGCTGATTCCGACGCAAAGGCCGGCACGATCACGCTTGTCGTGCAGATCGTCGGGGCCACCACGGAGCGGCTGTGCTCGCTCTGCACGGGCGAAACCCTGCTGGACGTCGCCGGCCCACTGGGCAAGCCCACGGAGATCGAGACGTTCGGGCACGTGGTGTTGGTCGGCGGCGGCGTGGGAACGGCCGTCATCTATCCGCAGGCCGGCGCCCTCAAGGCGATGGGCAATCGGCTCACCGCCGTCATCGGCGGACGAAGCAAGCCGTATGTCATTCTGGAGAAGGAGCTTGCGGCCATCTGCGATGCCGTTCACCCCTGCACCGACGACGGCAGCTACGGATTTCACGGGTTCGTGACCGGCAAGCTGGAGAGCCTCATCCGCGAGGCCGCACCCCCGATTGACATGGTGCTGACGGCCGGCCCGGTGCCCATGATGCGGGCGGTGGCGGAAGTGACTCGCGAGCGAGGCATCCGGACCATCGCGTCGCTGAACCCGATCATGGTGGACGGGACGGGGATGTGCGGCGGGTGTCGGGTGACGGTCGGCGGCAAGCAGCGATTCGCGTGCGTGGATGGGCCGGAGTTTGACGCGCACCAGGTGGACTTCCGAGAGCTGACCGACCGGCTGACCGCATACCGCGACCAAGAGCGGGCCGTCTGGGAGCGATACCGGCTGGACCCGCAGCACGTGTGCCGGCTGGAAGCGGCAGAGAAGGAATTGCAGACGCGAGGGGATGAATGAAACCGGCCGACCGCATGAAGATCCCCCGGCAGCACATGCCGGAGCAGGAACCCCAGACCCGAGCCCACAACTTCCGCGAGGTGAACCTGGGGATGGCCACCGAGGCCGCCCGCACGGAAGCTCAGCGGTGCCTCCGCTGCAAAGGGGCCAAGTGCGTGGCCGGCTGCCCGGTGGGTGTGGACATTGCCGGGTTCGTGGAGGCAGTGGCCGAGGGCGATCTGCCGCGGGCGGCGGACATTCTGTATGCGGCCAACGTGCTGCCGGGCATCACCGGCCGGGTCTGCCCGCAGGAGACGCAGTGCGAGCAAGTCTGCGTGCGGGCCGGCAAGGGTTCGCCCGTGGCCGTCGGGTACCTGGAGCGGTTCGTGGCTGACTGGGCCCGCGAGCACCGTCGCGAGCTGTTCACTCCCCTGCCGCCCACAGGCAAGCGAGTGGCCATCGTCGGGTCCGGCCCTGCCGGCCTGACGTGTGCGGGCGAGCTGGCCAAGCTGGGGCACGGGGTGACCGTGTTCGAGGCCCTGCACCGACCGGGCGGCGTGCTGGTCTACGGCATACCGGAGTTCCGTCTGCCCAAGAGAATCGTGGACGAGGAAGTGCAGAAGCTCCGCGAGATGGGCGTGAAGATCGAGTGTAACGTCGTCATCGGGCAGACCTACACCATCCACGAACTGATGAACGACGAAGGTTTCGACGCTGTTTTCATCGCCAACGGGGCGGGCCTGCCGGTTTTTCAGGGCATTCCGGGCGAGCACCTGAAGGGGGTGTATTCCGCCAACGAGTATTTGACCCGGGTGAACCTGATGGGCGCCTGGAAGGGCGACGAAACGCCGACCCCGGTGGTCAAATCCACGCGGGTCGTGGTGGTCGGCGGGGGCAACACCGCCATGGACGCCGTTCGGACCGCCCGGCGGCTGGGCGCAGAGCCGGCCACGCTGGTGTACCGGCGTTCGCGTCAGGAGATGCCCGCACGTGTGGAAGAGGTCAAGCACGCCGAGGAAGAGGACGTTGTGTTCGAAATGCTGGTCAACCCCATCGAGATCCTGGGCGGGCAGGACGGTTGGGTGAGCGGCGTCCGCTGCATCCGCCAGGAGTTGGGCGAGCCGGACGCGTCCGGACGCCGGCGGCCGGTGCCGATCGCGGGCAGCGAATTCGAGCTTCCGTGCGAGGTTTTCATCGAGGCCATCGGCACCCGGGCGAACCCGCTGCTCACCCAGACCACCCCCGAGCTGAAGCTCAACAAATGGGGCAACATCGAGGTGGACAAAAGCCGGATGACCAGCATGAGGGGCGTTTTCGCGGGTGGCGACATCGTGCGGGGAGGTGCCACCGTGATTCTGGCCATGGGGGACGGCAAAACGGCCGCGGCCGGCATCCACAGTTATCTGACCCACGCGCAGGGGTGAATTCACAGGCCGACTGACGATAGAATAAGGGCATGGCCCGCCGGCCCCCGTCTGGGCTGGGCACGGCGGTTGTGTCGGCATCGTGCAGGTGTGAGGATCATGGGCAAGGCTGGACAGGCAAAGGGATTCGGGTGGGGTTCGGCGCCGCAGAACTCCAACGGCAGCGCCGCGGCGGGCTGGGGCGAGTCTCACCCGGCGGTGCATAACCTGAACGTTGCCGCCACCGTCTCGCTGATATCGCCGTTTCAGATCAAGGAGGACATCCCGCTTACGCCCGCCGCGTACCAGACCGTGGTCGAGAGCCGGGAGACGATCAAGCAGATTCTGAATGGATCGGACCCGCGGATGCTGGTGCTGGTCGGGCCGTGTTCGATTCACGATGACGAGGCAGCCATCGAATACGCCGGACGACTGGCCGGCCTGGCCCACGAAGTGTCGGACTGCCTGTACGTGGGCATGAGGGTATACTTCGAGAAGCCGCGAACCACCGTGGGCTGGAAGGGTCTGATCAACGACCCGCACCTGAACGACACGTTTGACATGGAGGCAGGCATCCGTAAGGCCCGCCGGATTCTGCTGGCCGTCACGGAGCTGGGCCTGGCGACGGCCACGGAGTTCCTGGATCCGATCACCCCGCAGTACATCGCCGACCTGATCAGTTGGGCGGCCGTCGGGGCCCGGACGACGGAGTCCCAGACGCACCGTCAGATGGCCAGCGGCCTGTCCATGCCCGTCGGGTACAAGAACGCCACGGACGGCAATCTGGAAATCGCCATCAACGCCCTGCAGTCCGCCCAGCACTCGCACAGCTTCCTGGGCATTGACGACAATGGTCGGACGGCGGTCATCAAGACGCGCGGCAATCCGTGGGGGCATGTCATTCTGCGCGGCGGGCGTGGCGGCCCGAACTACGACCCTTCGAGCGTGTCCGGGGCCATGGAGGCGCTGCGGCAGGCAGGGCTGCCGGCGCGGTTGATCGTGGATTGCAGCCACGCGAACTGCGGCAAGAAGCAGCAATACCAGGAGCGGGCGTGGCACAGCGTGATCCAGCAGCGGGTGTCCGGGAACACGGACATCGTGGGCATGATGCTGGAAAGCAATCTGTTTGAGGGGAACCAGCCGTTTCCGTCGGACCCGTCGAAGCTGCGCTACGGCGTCTCCATCACGGACGAGTGCATCGGCTGGGAGAAGACGGCGGAGCTGCTGCGCGCCGGGGGCGGGACCCTCCGAAGCGCCATCTGATCCAATCGCGCTCTCCGCGCGTCCGGGGTTTCGTCCGGGTCAACTGTCTTTCCAGGCGCCGAAAAGCCGATTATCAAGATTGACGGCGGAGTCTGATCCCGTACAGTGATTGCGATGCGCATGAAGCGGCTTGCTGTGACAATTTGGCTGGTGGGGATGGCCGGATGCGCCCAGCCGCGCGGGGTGATCCGCGATCTGCCGCCCCCGGTGATGAACACGAACTACGTGGCTCGCCCCGCCCCGCCCCCCGTGCCTTTGCCTGTTACCCCCCCTCCCGCATCCGAACCGCCACGCATGATCGGCCCGAAGACCATCGTGGTCGACGCGGGTCACGGCGGAAAAGACCCCGGTACGCAGGGTGTTTCGTCCATCCCGGAGAAGGCGTTCAACCTGCTGATGGTGCAGCAGTTGATCCAGGAACTCTCCCGGCGCGGCGCGAACGTGGTTCCCACCCGCACCACGGACGTGTTTCTTACGCTGGAGGCCCGGGCGGCCGTGGCGCGGCGCACCCGCGCGGACCTTTTCATCTCCATTCACGCGGATTACTCGCCGAAGCGTACCAACAGCGGGGCCACGCTCTACATTGCCCGAAATGCGTCGCGAGCGAGCATCTCCGCCGCCGATTCCATCGCCGCCGGCTTCCGCCGCCACGGCATCCAGTACAACGGCACGCGACGGCGGGATTTTCGCGTGCTGACCAAGCATCCTCGGCCGGCCGTGCTCATCGAGTGCGGCTTCATGTCCAACCGGGCGGACGCCCTGTTGCTGAACTCTCCCGACTACCGCGCCCGACTGGCCAGGGCAATCGCCGACGGCATCGCCGCGTTCGCCGGGAATTGAACGGGAACCGCCGGCATTTGTGGGCCGGCCCCATCCTGGTGGGACCGGCTTCCGCTGTGGGACCGGCTTTCCAGCCGGTCTTGGGAGGCTGTGGGCTGCACGATTGGTCCGCACGGCGGACCCTACTCCTGTCTTGTGGGACCGGCTTCCGCTGTGGGACCGGCTTTCGCTGTGGGACCGGCTTTCCAGCCGGTCTTGGGAGCCTGT
>CAZPHH010000067.1:0-25042 GCA_964586145.1 uncultured Phycisphaeraceae bacterium
CAATGCGGGCAGCGCGCGGCTTGCCCGGCCGGGATGGGGGCTTCCACCGGCTTGCCGCAGACTGGACATGGAAGCTGCCTGGGCATGAGGCACCGCGCAGGAGTATAGGGAGCGACCGGCCGATGGATCAAGTGGATGGCGCCGGCGGTCAGGGCTTCGCGTCGGACCGCATCAGGTGTTCGTGCATGGCTGCGGCGGCTTCGCGGCCGGCGTGGATGGCCGTCACAACCAGGGAAGCCCCGACCACCGCGTCGCCCGCGGCAAAGACGCCGTCTTCGCTGGTGTGATACCGGCGGACGCCGATGTTCCCCCGCGGGTCCAGCTTCAGGCCCAGCGTGTCCACCAGTCCGCTGTGCAGGACGTGCAGAAAGCCCATCGCCAGCAACACAAGGTCCACCTTCATGGAGAACTCCGTGCCCGGGATTTCCTGCATCCGCATGCCCCGAGGCCCCACGATCCACTCGACGTCCACGCCGTACAGCTCTTCCGCCCGGTCGACCGTTCCGGTGATTCGCTGCGTCAGCACGTTCCACCGGCGATGGCAGCCTTCCTCGTGCGAACTGGAGGTGCGCAGAATCCGCGGCCACGTCGGCCAGGGGGTGGCCGGGTTGCGTCCGTCCGGCGGCCGGTCCAGGATTTCGAATTGATGCACCTCCCTGGCCCCCTGACGGATGGATGTACCCACGCAGTCGCTGCCCGTGTCCCCGCCGCCGAGCACGACGACAACCTTGCCCCGCGCGGTGATGCGCTCTTCGGGCAGGATCGTGTCGCCGGCGACCAGTCGATTCTGCTGCGTGAGGAAGTCCATCGCGTAGTGGACGTTGTTGAACCCCCAGCCCGGCGCTCCAAGCGGCCGGGGGACCCCGGCCCCCATGGCCAGCAGAATGGCCTCAAAGGAGTTGCGGAGGTATCGGGCGGAGATGTCCTCCCCGACGAGCACGCCGGGCTCGAACACGACGCCCTCCTGCCGCATCTGCTCCAGTCGCCGGTCCAAAATACCCTTTCCGAGCTTGAAATCCGGGATGCCGTACCGCAGCAGTCCGCCGATCCGGTCGTCCTTCTCAAAAACCACAACGTTGTGGCCCGCCCGCGCGAGTTGCTGGGCGGCCGCCAGACCGGCCGGTCCGGAGCCGACGATCGCCACTCGCTTGCCGGTGCGGCGCTCCGGCGGGATCGGACGGACCCAGCCCTCGGCGAAGGCCCGCTCGGCGATCTGGTATTCGATGTGCTTGATCAGCACAGGGTCGGTATTGATGCTCAACGTGCACGCGGCCTCGCACGGCGCGGGGCAGACCCGCCCGGTGATCTCGGGGAAGTTGTTCGTGGAGTGCAGGTTTGCCGCCGCCTGCTCCCACTTGCCGCGGTAGACCAGCTCGTTGAACTCCGGGATGCGGTTCTGCACCGGGCAGCCGGTATGGCAGAACGGGATGCCGCAGTCCATGCAGCGCGACGCTTGGCGGACCAGGGTCTCCTGCGGGTGCGGAATCTCGATTTCGCTGCAATCCTGCACACGCTCCGGCACGGGGCGATGGTCCACGTCTTGCCGCGCGTGCTTGAGGAATCCCGTCGGGTCAGCCATGGTACACCTCCTCGGTCGCCGCGGTGTACGGGCTCCGGGCCCCCTCCGATTGCCGCATCCGTTCCAGGGCCTTGCGGTAGTCCACCGGCATGACCTTGACGAACTTGCCCGCCATCTCCTTCCAGCTTTCCAGGATGCGCCGGGCGTGGGCGCTGCGAGTCCATTCATAGTGCCGGGTGATCAGCTCGTGCAGCAAGGCCCGGTCCTTCTCGTGGTAGATCGTCTCCAGGTCCACCAGGTCCAGGTTACACAGCGTGTCGAAGAGCTGATGCTCGTCCAGCACGTACGCGACGCCGCCGCTCATGCCCGCGGCGAAGTTGCGCCCCGTCTGCCCGAGCACCACCACCACGCCGCCGGTCATGTATTCGCAGCCATGGTCGCCGACACCCTCCACCACGGCCGTGGCCCCGCTGTTGCGCACGGCGAACCGCTCGCCCGCCACGCCGTTGATGAACGCCTCGCCTGCGGTGGCCCCGTACAGCAGCGTGTTCCCGGCGATCACGTTTTCGCGCTCCACGAAGTCCACGGTCGGCGGGGCCTGCACGACAATGCGCCCGCCGGACAGCCCCTTGCCCACGTAGTCATTGGCGTCGCCGATCAGATGCAGCGTGACGCCCGGGGCGAGAAAGGCGCCGAAGCTCTGGCCCGCCGAGCCGGTGAAGGTGATCCGGATGGTGTCGTCCGGCAGGCCGGCCGGGCCGTGTTTCGTGACCACGCGGTGGCTGAGGATGGCCCCCGCCGTTCGGTGGACGTTTCGGATGGGTCGGCTCAGGCGAACGCGAACTTTGTGTTCGAGGGCCAGCTCCAGCGCCGGCAGCAGCTCCCAATCCACGTGCGAGTCCAGCGTGTTGGGCGGCCCGCAAAGGCATCTTCGCGCGGCCGTTTCCGGCGCCTCCGGCTTCAGAAAGACGCGCGACAGGTCCAGCCCGCGGGCCTTCCAGTGGTCCACTGCCGACCGGCAGCATAGGCGGTCCGCCCGGCCGATCATCTCGTCAAACGTGCGGAAGCCCAGTTCCGCCATGGTCCGCCGCGCTTCTTCCGCCACGAACCGCAGGTACCGTTGCAGATGCTCCGGATCGCCCGCGAAACGCTTGCGCAGCTCGGGATCCTGCGTGGCGATGCCGACCGGGCACGTGCCGAGGTGGCACTTGCGCATCAGAATACACCCCAGCGATACCAGGCCCCCCGTGCCGAAGCCGAACCGCTCCGCCCCCAGCAGGGCCCCGATCACCACGTCCCGGCCGGTCTTCAGATGCCCGTCCACCTGCACCTGGATGCGGTCGCGCAGGCCGTTGGCGATGAGCGTCTGCTGCGTTTCGGCCAGTCCAATCTCCCACGGGATGCCCGCGTGTTTGATCGAGGACAGCGGACTGGCGCCCGTGCCGCCGTCGTGCCCGCTGATCAGCACTTCGTCGGCATTGGCCTTGCACACGCCGGCCGCAATCGTGCCCACGCCGACCTCCGCCACCAGCTTCACCGAGACCTTCACGCCCGGGTTGCCGCACTTCAGGTCGTAGATGAGCTGGGCCAGATCCTCGATCGAGTAGATGTCGTGGTGCGGCGGCGGCGAGATGAGCGAGACCCCCGGCGTGGCATGCCGCAGCCGCGCAATCTCTTCCGTGACCTTGTGCCCGGGAAGCTGTCCGCCCTCGCCCGGCTTGGCGCCCTGGGCCATTTTGATCTGAAGCATCTTGGCATTGGCCAGGTACCAGAGGGTCACGCCGAACCGGCCGGAGGCCACCTGTTTGATGCCGCTGTTCTTCGAGTCGCCGTCCGACGAGGGCTCGTACCGGGCCGGGTCTTCGCCGCCCTCGCCCGTGTTGCTCAGGGCGCCCAGCCGATTCATCCCGACGGCCAGGGCCTCATGCGCCTCCTTGCTGATGGAGCCGTGCGACATGGCGCCGGTGCAGAACCGCTGCACGATGGACTCCGCCGATTCGACTTCCTCCGGCGGGACCGGTTCGCCGGGCGTGAACTCGAACAGGCCCCGCAACGTGGCCAACTGGCGGGACTGGTTGTTGACCGCCTCCGCGAACTCGGCATAGGCCGCCGCGTCGTTGCTCCGCACCGCATGCTGAAGACGGGCCACGGTGCGCTCGTTCCACGCGTGGAATTCGCCGTCGCGGCGCAGGTGGTACTCACCGCCGAACTCCAGCTCCGGCCGGCCGGCCTCCACCGGGGAGAACGCCGCCCGGTGTCGCGCGAGCGTCTCCTCGGCGATGACGTCGAGCCCCACGCCGCCGATTCGTGACGGTGTGCCGGTGAAATACGCATCGATCACGTCGCGGTGGATGCCCACTGCCTCGAACAACTGCGCCCCCCGGTAGCTCCGCAGCGTCGAAATCCCCATCTTCGACATCGTCTTGAGGATTCCCTTCTTGATGGCCGTGATGAAGTTGTCGGCCAGCTCCTCCGGCGATCGGTCGCCGTTCAGATCGCCCCGCCGGTGAAGCTCGTGGATGGTCTCAAAGGCGAGGTACGGATGGACCGCTTCCGCCCCGTATCCGCACAGCAGGCAGAAGTGCATCACTTCCCGCGGCTCGCCCGACTCGATGACCAGGCCCGTCGCGCCCCGCAGGTTCCGCGACAGCAGCCCGTGGTGCAGCGCCGCGACGGCCAGCAGGCTGGGAATGGCCGCCCGGGCCGCCGTGCTCCCCCGATCGCTGACAATCAGCAGGCTCGCGCCCGCGGTGATCTGGGCCTCCGCCGCATGCAGAAGCTCCTCCAGGCCTCGCCGCAGCGCCCCCGCCGGGTCCGAGGCGTCTGCGTCGAACAGGGCCTCAATCGTGGCCACCCGGAAGTCCGGACGCTCCACGCCGCGTAACCGCTCCACGTCATCGTTCGTCAGAATCGGATGAAGCAGCTTCAGCCGTCGACAGTGCTCCGGGGTTTCGTCCAGCACATTGGCCCGTTTGCCCGCAAACCCCATCAACGACATGACCAGCCCCTCGCGGAGCGGATCGATCGGCGGGTTCGTCACCTGGGCGAACAACTGCTTGAAATACGCAAAGAGCAGCTTCGGCTTGTCAGACAGAACCGCCAGCGGCGTGTCCGTGCCCATCGAGCCGACCGGCTCCTGCCCGTTGAGCGCCATCGGCGTCAGGATCATCTGCAGTTCTTCGCGGGTGTAGCCGAACATCCGCATCTGACGAACGATGGTGGCCGGATCGCTTCGGGCGGCCTTTGCCGCGTCGAACAGGCCCCGCAGTTCGATGTGGTTCTGCTCCAGCCACCGCCGATACGGTCGGCGCCGCGCGATCTTCGCCTTGATCTCGGTATCCGCAACCACCCGGCCGTCATCCACGTCCACCAGGAACATCCGCCCCGGCTGGAGCCGCCCCTTGGTCTGGATGCGCTCCGGCGCGAACTCCACGACGCCGACCTCGCTGGCCAGCACGACGAGCCCGTCCGTGGTCACCACGTAGCGGCAGGGCCGCAGGCCGTTGCGGTCCAGCGTGCCGCCGACCACCCGTCCATCCGTGAAGATCATGGCGGCCGGTCCGTCCCACGGTTCCATGATGGCCGCGTGGTACTCGTAGAACGTCCGCCGGTCCGTGCTCATGTGATAGGCCGGCCCGAACGCCTCCGGGATCATCATCATCATGGCGTGCGGCAGCGATCGCCCCGCCCGCACCAGCAGCTCCACCGCGTTGTCAAAGCAGGCCGAGTCGCTGCCGCCCGGCTGGAGAACGGGACGCAGGTCTTCCAGGTCGCCGCCCAATCCCGGACAGGCCATGCTCCGCTCGCGCGCCCGCATCCAGTTCGCGTTGCCGTTGAGGGTGTTGATCTCGCCATTGTGCGCGATGACGCGCAGTGGCTGGGCCAGCCGCCAGTTGGGAAACGTGTTCGTGCTGTACCGCTGATGCACGACGGCCAGGGCCGTCACGATCCGCTCGTCGGCCAGGTCCGGGTAGTACGCAAACAACTGCGGGGCGAGGAACATGCCCTTGTAGACCAGGGTCCGGCACGACATCGAGCACACGTAGAAGTCCCGCGCGGCTTCGCCGAACTGCTGCATCGCCAGACGTTCGGCCCGCTTGCGGGCCATGTACAGCCGACGTTCCAGCGTCTCGCCTTCCAGCCCACAACCGTCAAAAAACACGTGGGAGATGGCCGGTTCCGCGGACCGGGCCGCTTCGCCCAGGCAGTCCGGGTTGGCCGGCACGTCTCGTCGCCCGAGCAGCCGCAGGCCGTGGTGGGCGGCGGCGGCTTCGAGCACCGCGTGACCCGCGCGGTGCAGCGCCGGGTCTTTCGGCGCGAAAACCGACGCGACGCCGTACCGGCCCGGCTCCGGCAGGTCGAACCCGAGGCCGTTCGCCTCGCCGGCCAGGAACGCGTGCGGAATCTGGATGAGGATGCCGGCGCCGTCGCCGGTCAGTTCGTCGCTGCCCGCCGCGCCGCGGTGAACCAGGTTCATGAGGACCTGCTCCCCGTACCGCAGAATCGCGTGGTCACGCCGGCCGGAGATGTTGACCACCGCCCCGATCCCGCACGCGTCGTGCTCAAAGGCAGGGTCATAGAATCCACGTCCGGCAATGGTGTCGGTTACGTTCATCCCGTTTCTCGCCTGATTTCGTCCGGGTGGCCCGGAGCAACCGGTCGCGAGGTTGCGGACACCATTGTACCCCGTGCATCGCCGGTTCTCCCAGCGGGCTTGTGAGCGAATTCTCCTTTTATGCCCCCGATTTCGCGGGTTTTTTCCGCATGAAGGCGCGATATTCACATAATATGTGTTGGATGGGCTGCCCGTGGGCGCCCGGGCAAAGTGGGGAAGCGCCACCTGCCCGCGGCACGCCCACCCGCTCCACGTCGGCATGAGTCCCGCATCGGCTGCCGTTGCTCCCTCCAATCCGCTGGATCGTCGGGGCTGGGCTGCTGCGGGCGGCGCGGCGGCCTGCTACAATGCGCTCCTTCCGGTGTCGGAGGCATCCCCGGCGCGCGCCGGAACCACATCGAGGTGCATCGTGGAAAAGCAGCACAAAGACGAGTCTGGATCGGGCCAGCGCGGGGATCGGCGATCCGCGGGAGAGGGTGCGGGCCTTCGCGTGGAGGCCACAACCCCCGGTTCGACCGGTGCGGCCAGGCCGGCGGCGGCCACCGACGCTCCGGCCGCTCGGGTTGCAGAGCGAAAACAGGCTGACGAGTCCCTGCGTGGCGCGGAGGAGCGGTGCGGTCTGGCGGAGCGCATCGCCGGCGTGGGCACGTGGGAATGGAACACGGAGACCCACGAGGTCTGCTGCTCGGACGAGATGCTGGCCATCGTTGGTTTGCGGCGCGAGGAGTTCGGCGGCAAGGGGGAGGACATGGCGGCGCGGATCCATCCGGACGACCGCGAACGCTGGGACCAGTCCATCCGGGAGTGCCTGGAGCTTGGCAGGGAACACCGGATCGAATGCCGGGTGGTTCAGCCCGACGGGGCCGTCCGCTGGATATCCGTTCTGGGCGACGCGCCCCCGGATGCCGACAGGCAGCGCCGGCGCATGCTGGGTGTGGTTCTGGACGTCACCGAACGGAGGCGGGCGGAACGGGCGCTGCAGGAGAACGAGCGGTTTCTGGAAGCGATCTTCGAGAGCATTCAGGACGGGGTCAGCGTACTGAGCCCGGACCTCACCATCCGGCGGGTCAACGGCGTGATGCGTCAATGGTACGCTCGTCACGTCCCGCTGGAAGGCAAGAAATGCTACCTCTGCTACCAGGACGGGGGCAAGCCCTGTGAACCGTGCCCGACGCTTCGTTGCATGCGGACCGGCCGGGCCGAAAGTGAGATCGTGCCCGGGTTGCCCGGCTCCGCCGCCGAGTGGCTGGAATTGTTCAGCTACCCCATGAAAGACGCCGAGTCCGGCGAGGTGACGGGCGTCGTGGAGTTCGTGCGGGACATCACCACGCGGAAACGCGCGGAAGACGCGCTGCGCGAGAGCGAACAACGGCTGCGCGCCTATTTCGATCAGTCGTTTCAGTACATGGGCCTGCTCGATCCGGACGGCACCATCGTTGCGGTCAACCGCACCACGCTCGAATTCGCGAATGTGTCCGAGGCACAGTTGCAGGGTCGCAAGCTCTGGGACGGCCCGTGGTGGACGGATCCCGAGGGCGAAAGCCCCCGGCTGCAAGCGGCCGTCTGCCGGGCGGCCGCCGGCGAGTTTGTGCGGTACGAAACGACATGCACCGACTGGCAGGGCGAGCGCCATGTCATCGACCTGTCGCTCAAGCCGTTCCGGGATTCCGACGGCTCCGTGCTTCGTGTCATCGCGGAGGCGCGCAACGTCACCGAACGGAAGCAGGTTGAGCAGGCCTTGCGTCGCAGCGAAGCGAACCTCCGCGTTGCCTTGTCGGCCGCCGAAATGGGCACCTGGCGATGGGACCCCGTGACGGCCCAGGGCACGATGGATGCCGGACTCAACCGCATTCTCGGCCTCGAACCCGTCGAATGCACCGCGTCGCTCGACGAGATCCTGTCCCGTCTTCACCCGGATGACCGCGGCGCGGCGAGGAGCGAGTTCGAACGGGCCATCCAGGATCAGGACATGTATCTGCAGGAGTTCCGCGTGGTCCGTCCCGATGGAACCGTTCGCTGGCTCCGCAACCAGGGCCGCCCGTTCTATGACGAGGCAGGCCGGCTGACCTACATGACCGGTGCTGCCGTCGACATCACTGCTCGCAAACAGGCCGAGCAGGAGCGGGCGAACCTCGAAGCCCAGTTGCGGCAGGCCCAGAAACTGGAGGCGATCGGTCAACTGGCCGGCGGCGTGGCCCACGATTTCAACAACATCCTGACGGCCGTGCTGGGACACGTGGAACTGGCCCGCGCCGCGCTCGGGCCGCCGACCCCGCATCCCGAGGCGGTACTCGATTCCATTCAGGAAATCGGGCACGGGGCCGAACGGGCCGCCCGCCTGACCCGGCAACTCCTGGCGTTCAGCCGACGGCAGATCATGCAGCCGCAGGTGGTGGACCTGAATGACATTGTGACAGACATCGAGAAAATGCTCCGCCGCCTGCTCAGCGAGAACATCCTGTTCGACGTGGTTCGCCGGCCGAAGCTCGATCCGGTCCGGGTGGATCCCGGCCAGATTGAGCAGGTGATCCTGAACCTCCTGGTCAACGCGCGAGACGCCATGCCGGACGGGGGCACCCTGACCGTCGACATGCGAAACGTGTGTCTGGACGACGCGTATGCGGCCTCCCACGCCGAGGCCCGGCCGGGACCTCACGTGATGCTCTCCGTCAGCGACACGGGCTGCGGAATGCATGACTCCGTCATCGATCACGTGTTCGAACCGTTCTTCACGACCAAGGAGGTGGGCGAGGGCACGGGCCTGGGCCTGGCCACCGTGTACGGCATCGTGCGGCAGGCGGGTGGGCACGTTACGGTCTACAGCGAAGTGGGGCGGGGCTCCACATTTCGGGTCTACCTGCCCGCGGTCGCGCACGCCACGTCCGACCTCCGCTCAGACAGGCAAGAGCCGGACGCGCCCGGCGGCAGCGAAACCATCCTGGTCTGCGAGGACGATGAGGCCGTGCGCCAGCTCACGGAGCGACTGCTCCGAAGCGCCGGCTACACGGTGGTGGCCGCCCGAAACGGAACGCACGCGGAGGAAGTCTTCGCCCGGCGTCAGGAGTCGATCCACCTGCTGGTGACCGACGTCGTCATGCCCGACACGGATGGGCGCAGGCTGGCGGCCCGGCTGACGGCGCGTCAGCCGGGCCTGAAGGTCCTGTTTGTCTCGGGCTACACGTCAGACATCATCGCGCACCACGGCGTTCTGGACGAGGGCGTGGAGTTCCTCGAAAAGCCGTTTTCCCGGCAGGGCCTGCTCCGCCGCGTGCGCGATCTGCTGGACCGCGGCGGGCCCGGAGAATGACGCCCCCGGCCGATCGCCCCAATGGCATGACCGTCCTGCGGGCATACAAGCGACTCCGACGCCCGCCTGCCCGGGCGCACGGTTCGGTGCGCCGCCCAAATCCCCTCAGTCCTCCTTCGGCACAACCGGAACGTACTCCGGATACCACGTGGCGGCACGCACGGCGTCTTCGATCCTGTCGTCGGGAATGTTACGGCCGAGGTTGCTGTCCTTGGCGTACTTCACCACCTTGCACGCGATGCGGAAGCTCACCTCACGCAATTGGGATTGACAGGGCACAATCGCGTTCAGGGCCAGCCGCTCCGGGCTGACGCATTCGGCCATGGTGGCCGCGGCCACCTCAAACATGCCTTCGGTGATCTCGCGGGCCTCGGAGACGATGGCGCCCATGCCCACGCCGGGGAAGATGAACACGTTGTTCGCCTGCCCGAACACGTGACGCCGGCCGGCGTATTCCAGGTCCGGGAACGGGCTTCCCGTCGCGACGATCGCCCGCCCGTCCGTCCACTCGACGGCCTCCGCCGGCGAACACTCCGCTTTGCTCGTCGGGTTGCTCAGCGGCATGATGATCGGCCGCTCCACGTGCCGGGCGGCCTCCTGAATCATCTCCTGCGTGAACGCGCCCGGCTGGGCGGTGGCCCCGATCAGAATGGTGGGCTTCACCGCACGGATCACCTCGACGGGAGACAGCGAGGAACTCGGGTCCAGCTTGTAGTGGTCCATGATGTCCCGGGTCAGGGCGAACTCTCGCTTGAAGACTTCCGAGATCTCCCGCCCCTCGTGCAGCAGCCCCTTGCTGTCAAACGCGATGAGGGCCCGCCGAATGGTCGCATCGTCCGCCCCTTCCCGTCGCATGGCGCTGGTGACCAGGCGGGCGATGCCGGTGCAGGCCTCGCCGGCCCCGATGAACACGATCCGCTGCTTCGAGATCGGCTGCTTCGTGATCCGCAGGCCGCCGTAGATGGCGCCCAGGGTGACGGCCGCCGTGCCCTGAATGTCGTCGTTGAAGCACGGAACGCGCTTGGCATAACGCTCCAGCAGGCAGAACGCCCGGTCCTTGTGGAAGTCTTCCCACTGGATGATGGCCCGCGGGAACACCTCTTTCACGCCCTGGACAAATGCCTCGATGAACTCGAAATACGCCTCACCCGTCGGACGCCGCTTCGGGTACCCCATGTACAGGGGGTCTTCCAGCAGGGTCGGATTGTTCGTGCCGACGTCCAGGCTGATCGGCAGACACTTGGAGGGGTGGATGCCGGCGCCGGCGACGTACAGGGCCAGCTTGCCGATTGGAATGCCCATGCCGCCGCAGCCCTGGTCGCCCAGTCCCAGAATGCGCTCGTTGTCCGTCACGACGATCAGCCGGATGTCGGGGAACGGCGCGTTGTGCAGAATCTCCGGAATGTCGTCGATGTCTTCCGGCGTCAGCCAGATGCCGCGGGCGCCCCGGAAGATGTGGCTGAACTTCTGACACGCCTCGCCCACCGTCGGCGTGTAGACGATGGGCATCAGCTCCTGCATGTTCTCAACCAGGGTCCGGTAGAAGAGCACCTCGTTTCGGTCCTGCAGAGCGGCCAGCGCGATGTACCGCGCCAACGGCGTCGGGTTCAGCCGGTTCTGCTCCATCGCGATCTTCACCTGATCGTCGATCTTCGTGACGGCGTACGGAATCAGGCCGCGCAACCGCAGCTTCTGCCGCTGCTCTCGAGAAAACGCTGTGCCCTGATTGGTGGACGGGTTTTTCAGCAGCCAGACGTTCGACTTCCGGGTGACGATCGCCTTGGCGCCGCCGAGGTTGTCCGAGCTTTCCTGTGCCACCGATTGGACTCCTTTGGAAGTGCAAGGGAATTCCTGCGGACCTGGCCCCGAACGAATACGCCGTGGCTGCACGGAGCACGACGAGCCCTCATTGTAGCGGATAGGGAGGGTGATGTCAGCGCAGGGAGATGAAAAGGGCGCCCCGCCGGCAGCCAGGCCCGCCTCGTCCCCCCGGGGGGGCGAGGGCGATCAGCTCTCCGCGGGCCACCGTGGTTGGGCCCGAACGCTGTTCAAACGGCCTCCTCTCGTCTCAAAACGGGGGGCCGACTAGGACTTCTGCACGATCGGCACGTAGTCCGGGTACCACATCGCGTTGCGTACGGCCGGCTCGATGTCGTAATCCGCCATGTGACGCCCCAGGTGGTTGTCGCTGGCGTACTTGACGATGGCGCAGGCGATCCGCCGGCTCACCTCTCGCAGTTCGCTCTGCGGAGGAAACAGCGCGCCGGACTCCAGCCGCTCCTGGGTCACGCACTCCGACAGCGTTCGGGCGGCGACGATGAACACATCGTCCGTGATTTCCCGCATGCCGGAAATGATCGCGCCAAGCCCGATGCCGGGAAAGACATACACGTTGTTCGCCTGGCCGATGACGTGCCGCCGGCCCTTGTAGTCCACCGGGGCGAACGGGCTGCCCGTGGCCACAATCGCCCGACCCTTGGTCCACGTGATCGCCTCCGCCGGGGTACACTCGGCCTTGGCGGTCGGGTTGCTCATGGGCATGATGATCGGTCGGTCGGTGTGCTTGGCCATCTCTTCGATCATCTCCTGCCGAAACAGGCCCTGGCAGGCCGTCGCCCCGATGAGTACGGTCGGCTTGAACGCCGCGATCATCTTCTCCGGCGGAATGTTCTCGTCCGGCAGGCCGTATCGCGCCAGCGACTCTGGCGTGGCGGCAAACATCTCGGAGTACGGCTCCAGCGGGGTCCGGTTTGCCCGCACCAGCCCGTGAATGTCGTACATCATCTGGGCTTCGCGAATTTCCCGCGCGTCGGCACCGGCCTCCCGCAACGCGGAGACCAACCGGCGGGCCGTTCCCGTGCAGGCCTCGCCCGCTCCCATGTACATAATCCGCTGCTTTCGGATGTTCCCGTTCAGCAGGCGCATAGCGGAGAAGACGCCGGCCAGGGCGCACGAGCCGGTGCCCTGGATGTCATCGTTGAAGCATAGGAGTTGCCGCCGGTAGTGGTCGAGGATCTTGAACGCCTGGGTGTTGTGGAAATCTTCCCACTGCACCAGGGCCCGGGGGAACACCTTCTTCACACCCTGCACGAACGCCTCGACAAACTCGTCGTACTCCTCCCCCCGAAGGCGACGCTTACGGTACCCCAGGTACAGCGGGTCCTCCAGCAGCCGAGGATTGTCCGTCCCGACGTCCAGGCTGATGGGCAGGCACTTGGATGGGTGAATTCCCGCAGCCGCTACGTACAGGGCCAGCTTCCCGATCGGAATTCCCATCCCCCCGCATCCCTGGTCGCCGATTCCCAGAATTCGCTGGTTGTCGGTGACCACGATCAGACGAATGTCACGGAACGGAGCGTCCCTCAACATCTGGGGAATGCGGCGCATGTCGTCCGGCGTGATCCATAAACCCCTGGCGGTGCGAAAGATATGGCTGAACTGGGCGCAGGCCTGGGCCACCGTCGGGGTGTACACGATCGGCATGAACTCGATCAGGTTCTCCACCAGGACCCGGTAGAACAGCACCTCGTTGCGGTCCTGCAGGCTGGCAAGCCCGATGTACTTCTCCAGGTCATTCGCCTTGGCCCGGATATGCTCCACCTCGAGCTGAACCTGCTCGTCAATGGTGCAGACCCGCGGGGGAAGCATGCAGCCCAGCCGCAAACGCTCCCGTTCCTCATGAGTGAACGCCAGGCCCTTGTTGGTATTCGGGTTCTTCAGTAGCCAAACCCCGCTCTCCGAGGCCTCAATCACCTTTGGACCAGCCAGTTCTTCCATTGTCCTCAAAGCTCCGTTTTGTCAGACCGGCTGCCTCGCTTCCGTCGCCCGAACGGGTGCGACGCCACGAGCCACCGCCGATCCTGGGGTGCCTGTACAGCAAGATTCGTGCCGAACGTCACAATCTCACACCGGCGCCGGCTCTGAACCCGGAAAGTCAAAGGCTGACTCTGGGTTTCGCGGTGGCCGGGGAAATGTCCGCGGTCCGGTATCCCCATTTTCGCTACCGGAGGCAAGTCGGTAAGCTCCCCATCCGTAGCCATCCCCCGCTGGGCCCGGCGGGTTGCTGGCTGGAGACACCGAAATGCACCTGTTCGCACTGCTTGCGGTCGTCGGCCTGGTGGCCGGTCTGCTGGGCGGTCTGCTCGGGATCGGCGGCAGCATCGTCGTGATCCCGTGCATGAGAGAGATTCTCCACGGGCAGGCCCGCGGAAACCAGCACCTGTATCAGGCGGCGGCCATGATCGTCAATTTCTTCGTGGTCTGCCCCGCCGTGTACCAGCACGTCCGAGCTCGGGCGATCCTCTGGCCCATCGTGGCGCGGTTGGCGCCCGCCGCCTGTGTTTCTGTGGTGGGCGGAGTCATGCTCAGCGAACTGCCGGTGTTCCGGCACGCGGGGGAGGTGTACTTGGCCGGTATCTTCGGGCTGTTCCTCTTCTACGTGGCGGGCGTGAACTTTCACCGTCTGTTTGGCTCCGGGCGCGCCCTGGCGATGGAGAAATGGGGGCCGGAGCGGACCATGCGGGCCGGCCCGGTGGTGGTTGGGGTGGCGGTCGGACTCGTCGCGGGCCTGCTGGGCGTGGGCGGCGGCATCGTGTCGGTGCCCCTGCAGCAACGCCTGTTGCGCATGCCGTTGCGAAACGCGATCGCCAACTCGGCGGTGACCATCATCCCCCTGAGCCTGATCGGGTCCTTCCTGAAAAACCAGCAATTGGTCGCCCACCACGGCTTCGAATTGCGTGAGTCCGTCTTTCTGGCCGCGGTCCTGATCCCCACGGCCATCGCCGGCGGCTTCGTGGGCGGCCGCCTGACGCATACTCTTCCCTTGCGGGCGATCCGCGCCGCGTTCGCCGTGCTCATGCTGGTGGCGGCCCTTCGCATGACGTTCCGGGCCCTGGCGGCCCTGGGCTGAAGAGGGCTCGGGCCGGGCCCGCCGAACCGGCGAAATCCGCGCTCGGGCTTCGAAGCCTCGGTCGTGCAGCCCCTTCCCCGCCAACCGCGAGGTGTACCCCGTCCGGACCAACCGACGATAGACCCCCGGGCCATCCTCTTGCGGGCCCCGAGCGGCGGTTGCCTGCCTGCGAAAGGGCCCGGGACCGCCAACAGGAGACAGCCATGAGAAGGCATATCCGAAGCGTCGCGCTGCTGGCCGTGATGGTGCTTGCATCCGTGAGCGGGTGCGGCAAAAGCGAACTGGCGAAGGAGTTCCGCACGACGGCCGCCAACAGCTTTCAGACCGGCATCCACGCGCTGGCCGACGGGCTGATCGACGGGGCATTTGCCGTTTACGATCCCGGCTCGTGAGCCCCGGCGCCGGACGAGTCTGGACGCAGTTCCCATTGCCCATCCGGCGTACGCGGCGAAGATTGCGCATTGCGAGGCCGCGTTTGCGCATCAGCCCCGGCAGCCGGTGGGGCGACCGCCGGGGGCCGGGGCCGGTCGATCTCGTATCGGAGCATGCGATACGGCCGCTGCTGAGGCCCGAAGCGGTGGTGTTCATCACCGCTCAACGTGAACCCGACTCGCTCGTAACAACGAATCGCCGGCGCGTTGTCCGGAAACACGATCAGCGAGATGCGCTCCGCGAAAAACTCCCCAAAGGCCGACTCCACCAGCCTCCGGACAAACGCCTGGCCCAGCCCCCGTCCACGCCACTGCGGATCGGCAAGCACATGGCCGATCCACAGGTGCTCGTCGTTCGTCCGCATGGGATTCAACTCGCCGTACAGGCACGGCGCCTGCTGCCGGCCCGCAAAGCCCAGGTACGCCCGGCCGTTCGGCCGCACCCAGGCCAGCACCTTCGCCGGCGTCAGAGGCGGCGGGGTCGTCGGCGTGAGTTGAAACAGCTCCGCGTCATCACGCACCCAGGAGGCCACCACCGGGGCGAACCTCGCCTCGAACAGGCGGACGACCAGCGGGTTGGCGTCTTCCACGCGTATCTCGTTTGCTTTCACCAGGGGTCCCCGGTTCGGGCTGATGCCTGACGGCACCATCGTATCGTTCGGCTGCGTCCCGTCCATGATGCCGGGAATCAGGAGTCATCGTCTGCCGGGCGTTACCGCCGCGCTATCTCCAGGCCGTCGGGCCCGCCCCGCATCCGTTCAAGAAGGCTTTCCAGGTCGGGGAACGTGTGCGACGCGCCGGCCTGGGTCAGGCACTTGGCGGTGCGGGGGCCGTTCGCGATGCCGACGCAGGGCAGGCCCGCATCACCGGCGGCTCGGACCAGGCGATCGTGGCCGGCCAGAACCAGGGAGCGTTCCCGGCGGTCCGCCATCACCAGAAGACATCGGACGCGATCCTCGGCAGACGCGGCCAAGCTGACGATCGGGGGCCCGATCGGGCCGAGCGGCGACAGAACCTGCTGCCGGGCGGCTGCGTTTCCGTGTAGCGTGAGCAACTGCACGGTCAGACGCGGTCGGGCGGACGTCAGCCTGGGGGCCCCGGGCTGCAGCACCATGTGTGCCACGCACTCGTCCACGTCCAGCAGGGCCGCGAATCGCTCCCGAAAAACCTTCCAGTGACGCGGCTTCGAGTCGCGGAGCAGCACGCCGTCGGACGCGGCGCTTCGCACGAGCCGCCAGAACCCGGCCGGGTCGATCCGGGCCAACCCAAGCTCGCTGACAGCCTGTTGATACGCGTGCCAGTACGCCGGCTGCACATCCAGCAGGGGACCGTCCACGTCAACAAGTAGCTTCATAGACCTTAGGGGGGCGCACTGCCGAGTGTGGTGGTGCTGCTTTGGGCAGGGGGTCGGAATACACGCGGATCAGGGCACACAGAGACTTCTGCGGGCACAGGATGCAATCCCCCGATCCTGCGGTCCCCTGTGATATGGTGTCAGGCCTCCCAAACGCCACGGGGATGTCACACGAACCCGGTGCCTGCGATCGCCGACCGGACGGGGCCAGCCGGACCTTCGCTCAGCGGCCGAATTCCTCACGCAACTCGCGTTCCGCCTGGAGCCAATCCGACTCCGGATCGCCGGGTGCGCCGTTGCGCGCAAGGAATATCTTGTACGCGCGAGCCTGGACGTCCTCCATCGTGGGCTCCCGCCGGGCTGGTTTCTTCGTCTTCGGCGGCTGATCAGCCGTCACAGTCGATGAGCCGGAAACCGAAGCCGAACTGGGTCGCGTCTCGGAACCCCCGGTCGATCCGGTAGACTCCGATCGATCCGGCTTCTTCGACGCGTAAGAGTCGCTCGAATTTCTTGATTGCTTCGCCATGGTCCGTTCTCTCCTGCTTTGCCCAAGCACAACCCGCAATCGACCATTCTTAACGCCCATCCGCCACCGCGTCAAGGTGTGATGAGCCCGCGCGCATCTATCCTGGGGCACCCCGGCCGACCAGGATGAAAAATGCATTCCGAATACCAATCGCGTCAGTGGCCGGCGAGACCGCGGGACAGAGCGCCCACACGCAACCGGAACGCAGCCAACACCACGCTCTTGATACTGATATCGCGGTTTCCCCTGACAGCCGGAAGCCTTCGGAACCATGGGGGGCGACCCGGAGAATTACGAGTCCGCGGGCTCGCCGATGGCCTGGCAGATGGCCTCCACGTCATCAGGCACGCGGACCGGGAAGTTGGCCATGCACCCCGAAGGTGCCACCGGGTCCGGCCATTTTGCCAACTTGGCATCGATGCCTGCATGATATTTCACAGTGGCATCCGGATCCTTCAGCCCGTGGCCGGTGAGGACGCAAACCACGCGCTCATCCCGGCCGATCACCCCCTCGTCCAGCAGCAGGTGCAGTCCTGCAACAGACGCCGCGGAGGCCGGCTCGCAGGAGTACCCGAACCGCCCGACCATGGCCTTGTGGTCCAGGATCGTCTCGTCATCCACGTGGCGGACGACCCCGTCCATGACGTCGAGGGCCCGCAGGGCCTTGGACAAGTTCACCGGCCGGTTGATCTCGATGGCGCTGGCGATGGTGCGGGCCCGCTGGCCGGCCGCGTCCATCTCCTGGTAGCGGCGGCACACAGCCTCGTCGTTGATTCTTCCTCCGTTCCAGCGGAGGTCGCGCTCGTTGTACAGCTCTTCCAGTGTGCGGGCCCCCGTCGCGTTAATGATGGCCAGGCGCGGAACCCTCGGCACCAGGCCGAGTTGCAGCAACTCCATCCAGGCCTTGCCGAAGGCGCTGCTGTTGCCCAGGTTCCCGCCGGGCACGACGATCCAGTCCGGCACCTCCCAATCCAGGCCTTCCAGCACCCGGTACATGATGCTTTTCTGGCCTTCCAGCCGGAACGGGTTGAGCGAGTTCAGCAGGTACATGCCCAGCCGGTCGGACAGCTCCACCACCCGGCGCATGCAGGCGTCGAAATCGCCCTCGATCTGAAGGGTCGCTGCTCCGTGATCCAGGGCCTGGGACAGCTTGCCGTACGCGATCTTGCCGCTGCCGATGAACACGATGCCCTGGACCGGCGGCTCGCCCGGCGGAGCGGCCATGGAGGCGTACATCGCCATGGACGCACTGGTATTGCCGGTCGAGGCGCACGCCACCCGCCGGCGGCGGAGGAACCGGGCCATGGTGAACCCGGCCGTCATGCCGTTGTCCTTGAAGCTGCCGGAGGGGTTGAATCCCTCGTATTGCAGGTACAAACAGCCCTGCTTTACCTTGAGAAGATTCGCCAGCCGGTCCGCCTGCTGGAGCGTGGTCCGGCCCTCCCCCACGGTCACGATGTCGTCCAGGCGGGCGAAGGGCAGCAGCTCCCGGAACCGCCAGACCCCGCTGTAATCCGCCCGCCCGACCAGGTGCCGCCCGGAGGTGCCCCACCGCCGCTCGAAGGCCCGGAGGCTCCGGGGCACGCTCAGCTTGTCCCAGTCGTACGCAACGTCAAGCAGCCCCCCGCACTTGCGGCATTTGAACCGCACTTCGTCCAGGGCGAAGGTCTCGCCGCAATCGGCCCGGATGCACTGTTGGTACGCGTGTTCCTGCATAACCCCATCTTCCGGCCAAGCGTCGGTTCTGTCCATACGGGCGAGCGTGCCGCGTGGAGCTTCCCCCCACGGCGGGTTGCCGGGCGTAGCGGGCCGAGATGCTGGGAGGTAAGCTGGAGCAGCCGCGAGGGGAGCGAGGGACCAGGACGTCCCGCTTGATTCTGCAGGAGTCTCGTGCAGAGCGGGTCTGGCACGCGTTCGACGCACGAAGCCGGTATGACAGCATGATTGGGAACTCGGCCGCAATCTGCGTCGCGGTTTGGGCCATGGCCTGCATTGCGGTCACGCTGATCCTGAGGTCAAAGGGGTTTCGACTACCCGTAAGTCCGGTTCTCTTGCCACTGCTTCTCTTCGTCCTCGTCCCGCCGGTGATGATTGTCATGCTCCTCTTCATGGTTCTTGTTTATCCAATCCTGGCGATCCGCTATTCCCTGGGTCTCGATCGCGCCGCCCGGTCCGCGACGCACGCGACGTACGACGAAAACGGCGTGACCGTCTGTCGAGCGGATTCATCACAACAACGAACCCTTGCGTGGGCGGACATCCGGGAATGCCAAGAGGTCTTCAGCGGGCCGTATTGGGTCTATCGGTTGAACCTTGCTTCCGGCGAGCGTGTTCCTGTCGATTGGCTGGACGGCGCGGTTGTAGAGGAGATGGGCCGCCGCGGGGTTCGTCTTGTTTCCGAACGCCGACCGTCGAAGTAGATGGGATGTGGGCCGGGCGGAGCCGGTCTTGTGCGCCCGCAACCGCTGTCCAGGCGTAGAGTGAGCCGCGGCCGATGGGGGGGAGCCAGAGACCGGCTGGAAAGCCGGTCCCACAGATGGCAGAGACCGGCTGGAAAGCCGGTCCCACAGGTGAGGTGGAAAGCCGGTCCCACAGATGGCAGAAACCGGCTGGAAAGCCGGTCCCACAGGTGAGGTGGAAAGCCGGTCCCACAGATGGCAGAAACCGGCTGGAAAGCCGGTCCCACAGGTGAGGTGGCAAGCCGGTCCCACAGGGGAAAGCCGGTTCGCTCAGTGTTCTCTTGCCGCGGAATCACGCCGGGCGTTGAACAGGACGGGGTCCCACGGTAGTTTGAGGCGGAAGTCAGCAACACGGCGCGCGATGGGAGTCCGGACGCGCGTCCGGCACGCAACGCCGGCGTCGTGGCCGCAACGAAAGGGGGGTTCGGATGATACGACGAATGCGATGGAGTCTGGCCGTGCTCCTGGCCCTGGCGGCCGGATGCGGGGCGGTGCAGAGGATCATCTCCAGCGGCAGCCAGACGTCCATCCGCCTGGTCAACGCGGCGGACTACCCCGTGGACGTGGTGCTCTACTACGGCAGCACGCAGGAGACCGTCCGCGCGATCCTCAAGAACACGGGGACCCGGGTGGAACGGCGCCTGTCGCCCGGTGAGGAAACATCACTTTCTCGCAAATGCGATGCTCTCCAGGCCGTCATGATCGACGAAGCGGACCTGGACGTGGCCCTGGGTCTGGGTCCGAACGCGGATACCCGCGTTCACCGCGACGGCCGCGATTTCAACTGTGGTGACATTGTAGTGTTCACCTTCCGGAATGCAGGTGTGACGGAGCTGAACATCAGCGTGAGCGTGGAATGATGCGGCGCGGATGGCTCGGTACGTCTTCGCGGCGTCGGCAGCCCGGCCCGCGACCGAAATCGGAGTGTCCCGGCTCATGATGCGGATTCTCGTCAACGCCGGACCGACGCGGGAACACATCGATACGGTTCGCTACATCTCCAACGCGTCCACCGGACGCATGGGATACGCCATCGCGGCCCGGGCCGCGGACCTGGGCCACACCGTGACGCTGGTCTCGGGCCCGGTCGGCCTGGCCCCGCCCCGGAGCGTGCATCTCATCGAGGTCGTGTCCGCCGCGGAGATGTTCGACGCCTGCGTGCGTGCCTTCGCCGACTGCGACGCCGCCGTGCTGACCGCCGCCGTCTGTGACTACCGACCGGCCGTTCGCCACGAGCAGAAATTGAAGAAGCAGGCGGTCCCGCTCACCCTGGCCCTGGAGCCCACGCCGGACATCGCGGCCCATCTCGGCGCCGTCAAGGGATCCCGCGTGGTCGTCGCCTTCGCCCTGGAAGACCACGACGCCCAAGCACATGCGGAGAGGAAACTTCAGGAAAAACAAGCCGATGCCGTCATCCTGAATTCGCCGGACAACATCGGCGGGGACCACGCCGCCATCTCCATCCTCACCGCGGACGGACAGTGGTCGCCCACCATCGAGGGCGCCAAGGACGAGGTCGCGGCCGAGATCCTGCGCCTGGTCGGTCAGCTCTGCCGGCGAACCTGATCTGACCCCGTCCGGAAAAGCGCTGTCTATCCGTCAGAGCGCCCATCCAATCGTGCGCCCAAACGCGGGTTCGTTGCGTCACAGGTGAATCTGGGCGAAATGGGTAACTGTTGAGGATGGCAAGGGAGCGAAAACCCAGCCGCGACTCACAAGCGGGTTTGACACGCGCGCGCTCCCAGATAGACTGATTCCGCCGCGAGGCTGCGTTCTGAATCCGACGCCACGGAGTTGGCAGACGACATCGAGTGCCCGTCGGCCCAAGACACCTTCACGATGGCCGGGCCATGCCGCGGTGATCCCGAAAGAGTCGTTCGTTCACGAAGCAGATACGTGTTGTGGGTGGGGTGAGGCGGTCAGGTGAGTCGGCGTCCGTGCGAATGCGGGCGACGGGGCGACTGCGCCCGGTGGGCGGTGAGCGGTGAATGAGGTGGGGGACGAACCGGCGTGTGGGGCCGCAGGGGCATCAACTGCCGTGCCCCGGCTCGACGCCGGGTCGTCGCGCCTTCCCGAATGGCCGGCAAGACGGATGGACGGATGGCCCCACGGCGCACGTTGCATCCGACGCTTCGACAGGCCGCACCGCACGGCCCGGGCTGACTCAGTGGCCGGGCACGGAGGAACCAGGGTGCGCTGATGAAGGTCCTGATGTTTGGGTGGGAGTTCCCCCCGTTCATCTCCGGCGGCCTCGGAACAGCCTGCTACGGGCTGACGAGGGCCATGACCGCGCTGGGGGCGGAGGTCGTCTTCGTCCTGCCCCATGCGGTCGAGGCCTCGCACAGCTCCCACGTCACCCTCCTGACACCCGAAGGCCCGGTCGTCCCCGAGACGGCGGACTCCACCCAGCCCATCCGCATCCTGGCCGAGCCGCCGGACAGCGCCTATGCACGCCCCGCCGGGCCGAAGGAACCGCCCGCGCAGACCCGGCGACCGCGCCGCGCGCCCAGCTCCGTCAAGCCCGGCTCCGTTGTGCGCAGCCATTACGGCGGCGATCTGTTCAGCGAGGTGGATCGATATGCCGCAATGGCCTGCGAAATCATCGAGGGCTATGACTTCGACGTGATCCATGCCCACGACTGGCTGACCTACCGGGCCGGCCAGGTCGTCGCCGCTCGCACCGGCCGGCCGTTCATCGTCCACGTGCACTCCACCGAGTTTGACCGCAGCGGCGAGCACGTGAACCAGCGCATCTACGACATCGAGCGCGAAGGCATGGAGAAGGCGAACCACGTCATCGCGGTCAGCCGACTCACCAAAGACATCATCGTCCGCCGCTATGAAATCCCCCCCGAGAAGGTCACCGTGGTGTACAACGCGATTGACACCAACGGCTTTCAGCCGCCGGATGAACCGGTCCGTCTGTTCGGCACGGAGCGGGTCGTGTTGTTCATGGGCCGCATCACCATGCAGAAGGGGCCGGAGTACTTCGTGGCCGCCGCCCGGCGGGTGCTCGAGCGAATGCCCGACGTCCGCTTCGTCATCGCCGGCAGCGGCGACCTGGCGGGCCCAATCGTGGAGATGGTGGCCCGCGAGGGCCTGGGCCGCAGGATCGTCTTCACCGGGTTTCTGCGAGGGGCCGACGTGGAACGCGTGTTCCGGGCTGCGGACCTGTTTGTCATGCCGTCCGTGTCGGAACCGTTCGGCCTGGTGCCGCTGGAGGCCCTGGCCCATGGCGTGCCCGTCATCATCTCCAAACAGTCCGGAGTGGCCGAGATTCTGCGCAGCGCCCCAAAAGTGGACTTCTGGGACACCCACCGGCTGGCGGACCTGATCCTGGCCATCCTGGAGCGCCCCGGGCTGCACGCCTTTCTGCGGCGCCAGGGCATGATTGAACTTTCCCACCTGCGCTGGGAGAATTCCGCCCGGGACTGCCTGGCCCTGTACGATCGACTCGTGCGGGCCGCGAGCGGGCCGTAACGCAAACGCCGACTGCGGGGTCGCGCCCCGTGGGCGGCTCCGGATGCTCCCTGCCGCGGGCTGGAGGCGCGATGGCAACGGTTTGTTTCTACTTTCAGGTTCACCAGCCGTTCCGGCTGCGGCGGTACACCATTTTCGATCGCGGTGGGCAGCCCTTTGACGACGACCGCAACGCGGCGGTGTGCCGCAAGGTGGCCGACAAGTGCTACCGGCCCGCCGGCCGCCTCATGCTCGAGCTCATCCAGCGGCTGAAGGGGCGCTTCCGGATTTCCTACTGCCTCAGCGGCGTCGTGATCGAGCAGTTCGAGCGCTACTGCCCGGACGTGCTGGACACGTTCCGCGCCCTGGCCCGAACCGGCTGCGTCGAGTTTCTCGCCGAGACGTATTACCACTCGCTGTCCTTCCTCTACTCTCGCCAGGAGTTCGTGGAGCAGGTGCAGGCGCACCGGCAGCGGATGCGCGACCTTTTCGGCCAGGAGCCGACCGTCTTTCGGAATACGGAGCTGGTGTACAGCAACGACGTGGCTCACCTGGCGTCCCAGATGGGCTTCCGGGCCGTGCTGTGCGAGGGGCTCGACGCCGTGCTGGGCGAGCGCTCCCCCGCCTTCACTTATGCCCCGCCCCGTTGCCCGGGCCTCTCGCTCCTGCTCAAGAACTACCGGCTCAGCGACGACATCGCCTTCCGATTCGGCAACCGTGACTGGGAGGAATGGCCGATGGACGCGGGCAAGTTCGCTGCCTGGGTCAGCGCAACCAACGGCCACGGCCACCTGGTCAACCTGTTCATGGACTACGAGACCCTGGGCGAGCACCAGTGGGCCGATACGGGCATTTTCGACTTTCTGCGGGCCCTGCCCGACGCCGTGCTGGCCTACCCCGAGAACGATTTCGCGACGGTCTCGGAGGCGGTGGATCGCCACCCCCCGGCTGCTGTGTATGACGTGCCGCACCTAAGCAGTTGGGCGGATACCGAGCGAGATCTCTCGGCCTGGTTGGGGAACGCGATGCAGTCAGAGGCGATCCGGGAGCTGTACCAACTGGAGTCGCGGGTCAAGGACAGCGGTGATCCTGCCCTCCTCGGGGAGTGGCGTCGGCTGCAGACGTCTGACCATTTTTACTATATGTGCACGAAGTGGTTCGCAGATGGGGATGTGCATAAGTATTTCAACCCGTACGACTCCCCGCACGATGCCTACATCAATTTCATGAACGTCCTGGACGACCTGGCGACGCGGGCGAGAGCCGGGGCCGGGGCCGCTCCGGGCGTCGAAACGGGTCATGTATAAAGTGCCAGTTTATCGAATCGCGATTTGGAACATGCTTCAGCGGCTAAGCGTGGGCGGCTCGGATACCGGTTTTGTCGAGTTGATACCGGGGTTTCGGTGGTTTCACGGATGCACAATCCCTGGCGAATGACTCAAGGGATGGGCCGTGGCGGGCCGATGATGGTGTGAGTATGTCGCGGTACGGCGGGCGAGAAGGCAAGGGCACGGCGCGGGCCCTGTGGCAGCGGCCCATTTTTATATTTCGGTATTGACTTGAACCGCCCGAGCCCTACAATTCCCCCGCATTGGAACCAGTTGCGTTCGACGGTCATTGCATCTGTCGGGCGGCAAAGGAGTTGCAGGGAGGCGGACCATTCTCTGAATGTGGCGCGTTGTTCAGGAGAATGGAAAACAACAGCCCCCAAGTCGGGTTTGAGCGAGACATCCAAACCAGGCAGGCGGATACGGCTTTCACGTGGGTTGTCCCTGCGGGGCCGTCACGTCAAGGGGGGTGGATCGCACGGGTGTGCGTCGGTTTTCTGTAAATGAGTTGGCAACACAAGTACGGTCCAGGGTTGTTGCGGAATTGAGTTCCGCCCGGTGATGGTTCACCGTCGGCGGCGGTCTGTTTGTTGGCAAACTTCGGTTAGCGATACATCGTGTAGCGCGGACTAGGCCATAGGTTTCACTGGAGGTCAATGATAATGCATAGGTCAATTAACAAAACGGAGAGCAGGCGGAACCTGTCATTGCTCTTGAGCTTGGGCATGGTACTAGGTCTCGCGCTGCTCGTGGGAATGTACGGGTGCCCCGGCTCCACGCCGAAGCCCCCGCCGCCCGGCCCTGAGTGCGAGGTAGACGCCGACTGCGATGACGGCGTGTTCTGCAACGGCGCCGAGACGTGCGACGTGGAGGCCGGCGAGTGCCTGCCCGGTACGCCGCCGTGCGCGGAAGAACTGTGCATCGAAGAAGAGGACAGGTGCCTTGAGTGCCTGGAAGACGCCGACTGCGAGGATGACGGCCTGTTCTGCACCGGCGACCCGGTGTGTGCGGAGGACGGCACCTGCGGCTTCACCGGCGACCCCTGCGAAGAGGGCGAGACCTGCAACGAGGATGAGGACCGGTGCGAAATCCAGGAAGAAGGCGACTTCGCCGCGGCCAACCCGGGCGTGGACTT
>CAZPHH010000067.1:25142-27644 GCA_964586145.1 uncultured Phycisphaeraceae bacterium
GGCGACGGCGCGACGGAGCGCTGCGAAGAGGGTGACACCAGCGCGATCTGCATCCCGCTGACCGTCACCGCGGTCATGTTCACCCTGGGACAGGACGACCTGATCGGCACCTCGGCGAACGACGTGTTCAGCGCGCCGCTCGCGTTCAATGAGGGCACCGGTACGCAACTGCCGACCCTGCAGAACGGCGACTCGGCCAACGGGCTGGGCGGGACGGACACCCTGAACGTCACGTTCACCCATGCCGCGAATACCACCGTCCAGCCCACGCTGGAAGGCATCGAGATCTTCAACATCACCGACTTCACGCCGACGGGCGTGACCACGACGTTCTCCATGGCGAACGTCACCGGCGTGGAGGTCATCAACAGCCTGAACAGCTCGGCCGACGCGGTGACCATCACAAACCTCAACACGGTGGTGGACCTCGGCGTTGCCACCACGGCGTCCGATCTGGCCGTGACCTGGATTGCCCCGGCGACCAACGCCAACGACGACGAAGCGGTGCTGACGCTCAACGGGGCCAAGGAAGGCTGCACGGTCACCCTGACCACGCCGGCCAACGGAATCGAAACGCTGAATATCGAAACCGAGACCGCGGCCAGCAAGCTGGACGCCCTGGCCCACGCGGCGGCGACCCTGACCACCCTGACCGTCGGCGGTGATCAGAACCTGACCATCACCGGTGCGCTGCCGGCCAGTCTGACCACGATCAACGCCGGTGCGGCAACGGGTAACACGGTGTTGTCGGTCGGCGGGACCGCCAACGTGACGTACACCGGCGGCACCGGTGACGACACGGTGCTGTTCGACGTGGCCGGCGGGTACACCGCCGCCGACACGATCGACGGCGGCACGGGCACGAACACTCTGGGCATGCAGAGCGCCGAGGCCGTGGCGGCATCCGCGCTCACCGCGAACCAGACCAACGTGACCAACATCACCAACCTGCGGATCACGAACGCGCTCAACGGGGCGATCATTGCGTCCAAGTTCGGCGCGACCAACGCCATTCTGGATACCGTTCCGGCCGCGACGGCCCTCACCGGCGGTGCCTCGACGGTCACCGTTCCCGGTGGGACTCCCGCTGTCACGCTCAACAACGACGACACCGCGCACGCCCTGACCGTGACGGTGGCCGGCTCGGGCACGGCCGATGTCCTCGCGTTCAACGCGATGAACGCGGACCTCGGTGCCGGGCTGACGATCAACGGGGCGGAGACGGTGAACTACATGTCCGCCAACGGCGAGGATGGCACCGCGGCCGACGACAACAAGAACACCGCGACGACCATCGCACTTGCCCCGACCTTCGGGGCCGGCACGCTGAACTTCACGGGCACCGTCGCCGTCGAGTTGACGGGCGCGGTGACTGCGGGAACCATCAATGCGTCCGGCCTGACCGCGGCCCTGACGATGGGTGCGGCCACGGTCGCTGGTGGCGGCGCTTCCATCACCGGCACCGGTTTGAACGACACGCTGTGGGGCTCGGTCAACGACGACCAGATCAACGGTGGCGATGGCAACGACCTCATCGTCGGCTGGGAAGGCAATGACGTGTTGCTGGGCGGCAATGGCCGAGATACGTTCTACTTCCGCGACGCCACGGCCAACACGGCGTACACGGGTGGAGCCAACATCCTCAGTGACTTTGTGATCGGGTCCGACTATCTCCAGTTCAAGAAGGGGGACTACTGGAGCACGGCCACCGGCGGTGGCACGCCCACGGCCGTCACCACGGCGTTGTTCTACAAAGGTGCCGTTGCCAGTATGACGCCTGCGACCACGTACGAGGTTGTCGTGATCACCGATCAGGGCTACGCGAACGTTACGGCGGCCGATGTTGCCGTGGGCGCCGTGTCCACGTCCGCGAACGACGGCGTTGTCGTTTACTTCGATACGACGGACAACGAAGCCAAGATGTACTGGACGACGACGCTCGGCACGGCCGGCGTCCCCCAGATCGTGGCGACGTTCCCGACGATCACGCAGTTGTCGCAACTGGCCAGCTTTGCCAACACCGATTTCCTGGTGGTGGACTAGCCGTACCAGGTGCCTTTCGTGGCACAGCAGCAAACGCAGAACGGGGGCCGTCCTTCGGGACGGCCCCTTCTTCATGGTGTGTCAGGCATGTTGCGAGGGTTGGAGCGGCAAGTCCGCAGCGGCCGTGACCGGCGGCCCCGTTTTTCGCTCCCTCTGGTGCGTCCGGGGGGCGCAGGTTGGGTCGGGCTCAGTTCACCGGCCAGTGGCTCCGTCGTCAGATGGGCGAAGGCAGCCCCCTCCTTCGACTCCTCCTGTTGCGCCGGGGGGCGGGAGTACGGGGTCCGCTTCTCTGCCGGCCGATGCGCAGGTTGGGTCGGCTTCAGTTCACCGGCCAGTGCGCGATCTTCCAGCAAGCGTGGCGAGACTTCTCCCCGCACTCCCTGTGTGACGCGGGCGTGCCAAAGTCCATGGTCGGCTTCAGCCGACCGGCCAGTGCCCCCTCCTTCAGGTGGGGGTGGG
>CAZPHH010000068.1:0-27341 GCA_964586145.1 uncultured Phycisphaeraceae bacterium
TCCAGGGGCTGAAAGCCCCTGGCAACCAGCATGCGCCCTCCGGGCGGAATCCGGCGCGCCCTGGTTCCGTCGTCGGAGCCTGTCCGGGTCGGCCCGCTGGTGCGGTTCCTGGAGGACCGCGGCGCGGAAGCGTCCGAGGCCCGCAAGATCCGGCCGTCGCTGGAGGAGGTCTTCGTCCGCATCACCGGCATCGAAGCGGCCGCGATGAAGCAGGAAAAGCCCAAAACGGGAGGCGGCGCATGGATCCCTGGATTGCGTTCCGGACTGTTCCGCCCGGGGACGCGCGGCCCTGCACGGGTGAGGCGGATATCCGCGGGGGCTACAGATGAAATCCAACATCATATCGTTCATTCGCTTCTACTTCGTAGCGATGGCGGCCGCCATTCTTCTCGGAAACGTGGATTACGAACTCGCCAAACGCACCGGACGCGGCTGGCTGTCCGTGACCATTGGCTTTGTTGCGGACGGCGGGAGCGTTGAGCGTACAGGCTTCGGCTATACGCTCACATGCAGACACAGAATCCGGCGCCAGGAAAACGAACGGACGATTTACCTGGTCGGGCCGGAACTCAAACCGTGGAACGTCTTCAACGTGTTCGGCGCACGCCGCCTTCTGGATCGACATTACGGAGACGAGCTTTACTACGAGGATACCGATCAAACAGAGAAGGTCATCCGAATCTCCATCGCCGGCGACAGAGTCGGACAGACGGTCTTCCTGGCCGCCATCGATCTGCTGCCCCTTGCAGCGCTTCTGGCGGCATTCGGCGTGTGGACACGAATCCGCAGGCACATTCCGGCAAAGACGCCGCCGGCCGCAGAATGATCCGCATAGATGCGGGCCACGGGAAGGCCCTTGCCGCGCGTCGCGAATCGAAACGGGGACGCAGCTCGTTTTTTCGTGCGGTCAATTCCCGCCCCTGACCCCGAGCTGTCGTCGAGGAACCGTGCGGCGGGAAGCCTTTCAGAACCGGGTCGGTCCCTCATCCGGATCCTGATACTGAACGAGGTACAGGTCGGTGCGACGGTCATTCCAGGTCCGCACGGTTCCCATGATCCGGTTGCGGCGCAGGATTTCCGTGTCCACGTCGTGGATGATCAGCGTCTCGATGTTCGGCGTGCACTCCGAGGCCACCGCGTCCCGGGCAAAGGGGATGTCGGCCGGCGTGTAGATACCCGATTGTGCATAGTGAATATCCGCGTTGTCCACGAATGGCAGATTCCCCGTGCATCCGGCGATGGCCACGTACACGCCGTTCTCCACCGCCCGCGCCTGGGCGCAAAGGCGAACCCGCAGGTAACTGTAGCGCTCGTCCGTGTTGAAGGGCACGAAGAAGATCTTGGCCCCCTTCCAGGCGGCCACCCGGCACACTTCAGGGAACTCCACGTCGTAGCAGATCAGGATGGCGATCTTGCCGCGATCGGTTTCGAAGACCTCCACCTTGTCGCCCGGATCGACGCCCCACCATCGGCGCTCGCTGGGCGTGATGTGAAGTTTGTACTGCTTGCCGATGGTGCCGTTGCGCCGGAACAGGTAGGCGATGTTGTACAGCCGTTCGTCTTCCACCGTGAACTGCGAGCCGCCGATGATGTTCACGTTGTACTGCACCGCCATCTCGGTGAACAGATCGAGGTACTGCGGAGTATACTCCGCCACCTTGCGGGCGGCCTGTCCGGGGCGCCGGGCGTCGATGAGGGAAAGCAGTTGCGTGGTGATCAGCTCGGGGAATACCACGAAGTCAGACCGGTAATCGGAAGCCACGTCGACAAAGTACGCGCACTGCCGGGCAAACTCGTCAAAGGAATCGACCGACCGCATCAGGTACTGAACGCAGCAGATCCGCACCAACGACACCGCCTTGAAGCGTCGGGCGCTGCCCGGCACGTGATCCAGGTTCGTCCACTCCAGGAAGGTCGCGTAGCCACGTGACTCGGTGTCGGTGGGCAGGTAGTCGGGGATGAGCCGCCGCAGGACGAAGCCGTTCGAGAGCTGCACAGTGAGTACTGGGTCCGACAGATCCTTGCGCATCACGCGTTCCACGTACTCCCGCGGCGACATGCGGTCCGCGTGCCGCCCATAGCCGGGGATCCGCCCCGCAATGATGATGCGGGACAGATTGCGCTGGCGGGCCAGCTCCTTGCGGGCTTCGTACAGGCGTCGCGCGAGCTTCATGCCGCGATAGGCCGGGTCGACCATGATCTCGATGCCGTACAGCGTGTCGCCGTCGGGATCGTGATTGCGGATGTAGCCGCCGTCGGCGATCTCCCGCCAGTTGTGCCATTGGTCATAATTGTCGAAATCGACGATCAGGCTGCCGGACGACGCCACCAGATCGCCGTCATACTCGACGCAGATCTGGCCCTCCGGAAAGATGGAAAGCTGGCTTTCGATCTGCTCGCGCTTCCAGCCGGGCATGCCCGGAAAGCACCTCTGCTGCAGATCCGCCAGATCGTCGAAATCCTCCATGCGCAGGGGCCGGAGCGTGAGGTGCGCTTCAAAGTCCTTCAGGTCCAGGGTGATCATGGTTTCCTCGCGGGCTGTCCGAGCCGGGGGTCCCGTGCCGGCACGCGTCCGGCATATGTAGCATACCCGGGCGGCGAATCCAAGGTCCCCATGCAGCCCTGCACGAAATCTGCAGTGCGCGGCGCCTGCTCGAATCGGGCGCTTACTCCGTCCGACACCATACACGGCGCGACGTCCCGGGGGGTCCCGGCACCCCCAGGCAGGGGCCTGGCTGCAACTCGCGGAACGAGCAGAACTTCGAGGAGGGGCGCTCCCCTGGCTCATGGCGTGGAGACAACGTCCGCAGGCACGAATCGAAGCGGGGACGCAGCTCGTTTCTCCGCGCGGTCAATCCACGTCCCTCACCCCCCGACGGGTTCTTCCGACGGAACACCCCCGCGTACCGTCGGCCCGCGCCGCCCGGGGAGGCTCAACGGTGGACATCCAACAGGTCGAACACGTCGCGGGCGATTCCATCGGGTGTGGCTGCCGCGGACGCGAAGTCGAGGCGAAGCACCCGCACATCCGGGCCACGCGGACGCCAGACGCACGGGTCCGTCGGCCCGAACAGAGCGACGACGGGCACGCCACAGGCGGCGGCGAGGTGCGTCATGCCGGCGTCGTTGCCGATGAACGCCGCGGCGGATCGGACAAGCTCGGCCGCGCGGCCCAGCGACCGCTCATACGTCACGGGGGCCGTCAGCGCCAACCGCTGAACGAATGCAGACCCCTGCTGCTCCTCCTCCACCGGGCCGATCATCCAGCCGACGGTACGGCCTGCATCCCGCAGGCGGCGCACCACCGCCTCCAGCACGGGAAGCGGACAGCACTTGTCCCGGCCGCCGCTGCCGGGATGCACGAGGACCGGCTCGGCGGCAGCAGCCGGCTCGACCCTGTGGAACAAGGCATCATCCGTCACGCGCGCATCCAGCCCGACCCCAGCCAGCACGTCCGACCATTGCTGCGTGACGTGCCGGCCTGCCGCAAGCGTCTCCGGCGTCAGGCGGGGGTCAATCGCCACGACCCTCCCGCGGCACCGGTCGCGAAGCGCACCGGCCGCCGCGGACGCCGGCCCGCCGAGAAAGCTGATCACGAGATCCGCGCCCGCCAGCCGCTCGGCCAGCGGCGCCGACAAGTCGGCCCGGCCTGCGTACAGCATGTGCAGCCCGACATCCTCCGGATCGATGGTCGCATCGAGCACGCCGTGCCCCACCGCCCACCGAGCGAGCGGACAGCGAACGATGCCCTCCACCCTGGCCTCAGGCGCCAAGCGGCGCACGGCCGCCACCACGTGCAATGCCAGGATGAAGTCGCCAACGGCGCCGCCATGGAGAAACAGCATGTTGCGGAATGGAGGAATCATCGACCCAGGCCCCCGCTCAGTCGTCGGGGGAATCACCCGCCCGCGTGATCCAACCGCCGCCCAGAACCACGTCCGCGTCGTAGAACACGACGGCTTGGCCGGGTGTGACGGCCCGCTGCGGCTCGTCAAACGTGACGCGCACGGCCCCATCCACCAGCCGTTCCACCGTGGCCGGCGTTGCCGTGTGCAGGTAACGAATCTTCACGTCGGCCCGGAAGGAGTCCGGCACGTCCGCCAGGGTATTGACGCGATCCGCGACCAGCGTGCGGCTGAGCAGGCGATCGGCATCGCCCACGGTCACCTCGTGCGTGTTTACGTCCACGCGCGTGACGTAGATCGGCTTGCCGGCCGCGATGCCCAGGCCACGCCGCTGCCCGATTGTGAAGTTCGGCACGCCCTCGTGCCGGCCGAGCACCCGGCCCTCGGCGTCCACGACGTTGCCGGGGACGAACGCCTCCGGATGTCGCTGGCGCACCAGTCGCGCGTAGTCGTCGTCCGGTACAAAACAGATTTCGACGGAGTCCGGCTTGTCGGACACTGGCAGGCCCAGTCGTTGTGCCTCGGCCCGCACCTGCGGCTTGGTCAGTTCGCCCACGGGGAACCGCACGCGACCGAGGTCGCTGCGATTGAGCCCGAAAAGGGCGTATGACTGGTCCTTCGCCGCATCCCGCGCGCGGCAGAGCACGGGCCTGCCCCCGCGCGTTCCGATTCGCGCGTAGTGGCCGGTGGCCACGGAGCGGGCGCCCACCGCATCCGCATATTCCAGCAGCTTCCCGAACTTCAAGCGGCTGTTGCAGACGATGCAGGGATTCGGCGTGCGGCCGGCGGCGTACTCCGCGGCGAAGTAGTCGATGATCGCGTCAAATTCCTCCCGGAAGTTCAGGGCGTAGAAAGGAATGCCCAGCATGCCGGCCACGAACCGGGCGTCGGCCGCGTCCGCCGCGCTGCAGCACCCCTGATGCGGCCGGACGGTCGCGTCACGCAAGGCCCCGTCCGCCGGCGCCGGCATCTCCACGCCGGATCGCATGAAGAGCCCGACCACGTCGTAGCCCTGCTCGTGCAGCAGGCCGGCCGCCACGCTGGAGTCCACGCCTCCGCTCATGGCGACGACCACTTTCTCCCGCGATGCCATGCCGTCTCCTCACCGCCGGAAGGCCGGGAAGCCCCCCGTCCGTCCGGAGCA
Organism: uncultured Phycisphaeraceae bacterium; assembly: GCA_964586145.1. Lineage (GTDB taxonomy): Bacteria > Planctomycetota > Phycisphaerae > UBA1845 > UBA1845 > JAFGJQ01. The sequence continues at coordinate 5,050 of CAZPHH010000068.1, forward strand.
CGGAATTGTAGAGAGGCGGCGGCAGGGGATCAAAACGGAGCAGGACGCTCAGCGGCCGGGCGTCTCGGGTTGCGGTGCGGACGGCTGGGGCTCCGGGCGTCGTTCCTCGGCGTTGCGAATCTGGCCGGGGGTGGGGATGGGATCCAGGCGCCGCTGGAGTTCGCGGAACATCTCGTCGATCGGGCCGTAGAGTTCGTGGATTCCGCGTTCGATCTCGTCGGGGTCCGCCGGGAGCTCGCCGGCAATCATTCGTTCCAGCCGGTCGAGCTCGACGCGGCGGCGATCGTGATGGGCCGTCGCCCGCTCCTGCATCTCCCGAAGAATGGACAGCGCCGCGCCCCGCTGGGCGGCATCGAGGTCGTAGTAGTCACAGAACTCCTCGACAAACCGGGCCCACGCCTGCAGCTCTTCGGTCAACTCCGCCTGGGCCGCCGGTCGGGAGGCAGGCACGGCGTCGCGCACCGCCGGGTCCGCCGGGTCCCTCGGCTGAGGCGGGGGGGGCGGAGGCTGCCGCTCCGTCCCAGGCCAGGTGCTCGGGTCAAACTCGCCGCGTTTCCACTGGGAAAGGGTGGCTCGCCAGTTCTCGACGCGACGCCACGTGCGGCGGCGGTCCTCGTCAAACCGGACGCGCTGCTCCTCCGTCAGAATCGCCCGCAATTCGCGATCCCCCGCGCTGAGTTCCTGCTCGATGCGCTCCCACAGCGGCAGGGCCCGCGAGGCCCACCGCGCCACCCGCCGCGAATCGGGCGGCGTCGACGACGATCGAGCGTCGATCATCTCATTCAGCAGGGGCTTGAGTTCCTGCTCGTTCTCCCGCATGAACTTCGGCCAGCGCTTCAGCAGAATGGCCTCGAACTGCTGCTGCTGCGATTCCGTCAGTCCCAGGGCCTCGCCCTTGATCCGTGCGGCCTGCTGAAGCTGCCGCTCGATCATGGCTTCGCTCGGCCAAAAGGGGTCTGAGGCGACCGGTGCCGAGCGACTCTCGCGGGGGGGGGCGGAAGCGGACGGCTCGTCGGCGGCAACAGGAACGGCCAGCACAAACAGAATGGCGAGTCGGCGGGTCATGGATGCTACTCCCGCGGGGCGAGCCAAGAGCAGAACCAGTGTACGCGATTCGCGCATGGACGAAAGACCCTCTTACAAGATTCGACGGGACGCCGAGTCGGGCAGAACGCGAGTATGCCGCAACCTCTGCCCGCGGGCATGAAAAAAGGGCGGTGCAGCGAAGGGGAACCGGTCCCCGACGCTGCCCCGCCTTGTTCGTCAAACCGCAGGCGTTCCGGCCGCGATGGACGCTACCGGGACGCTTTCTTCACGCTGGGATCCAGCACGTAGATCTCCACCCGGCGGTTCTGCTGGCGCCCTTCCTTGGACTCGTTCGACGCAATCGGCTGGTACTCGCCGCATCCGGCCGCCACCAGCTTGCCGCCCGTAATGCCGGAATCCTTCAACTGCCGGACCACGGTCAACGCTCGCTGCGTGCTCAGCTCAAAGTTGTCTTTCCACTTCGACTTCTTGATGGGCTCGGTATCCGTGTGCCCGTAGACGATGACTTCCTTCTCCGGATAGGTCGACTGGATGGTCGCTACCACCTCGTCGATCTTGGGCACCGCCTCCTTCCGGAGAATGGCCATGCCGGAGTTGAAGAGGAACTCGGCGTCCAGGGCGATCATGGCCCCGCCGGGAACGGCCGTCCAGCCTTCGGGCACATCGGGAATCGCCGCAAGCTCGCCGCGCAACGCGTCGTTCTCGGCCCGGGCGGCCAGATACTGGTCGTGCCAGCGGTCGCGATCATTCCGCATCTGGGCCATCTGGTCGTGGCAGTTGTCCAGGTCCCCCTGGGCCTGCTGATAGTTCTGCCTCAGCATGGCCATCTCCTCGTTCTCGCCGCAACCCACCGTCATCACGACCATGCCGATGACGGCTGCCAGCATCATTCCACGCACAAACTTCACCATTACTCTGCCTCCTTGCTTCGCGAGGACGCGTTCGCCCGTTCCTCCCGAAGACCAAAAACGCCGCGTACTGCCCATGCCGTTTCGGCTACACGTACCTGATTCGCCTCCGGACCGTCCCACGAGGCCCGGCTAGGGTTCCTCCCGCAACATCTCCGCTCGCTTCGCGTCGATCCGCCGTTCCTGCTCGGCCAATTCCGCCTCTCGGCGACGCTGCTCTTCCTCCGAAGCCCGCCGGGCCGACTCCCGGCCCATCTCCCGCAGCTCCTTCCACAGGGAGAACACCGTCAACGCAACCCAATACGTGATGATGGCCCCCGCCGCGGTGCATAGGAGCAGCCACAGGACGTTGACGTTCTCATACGTTCCAAAAAACCAGAACGTTACGCGGTGGTTGCGATTATACAGGATAATCAGGACGACCGCGACGGCAACCGCGACCACCAGCACCAGTTTCACATACGTTCGCAGCCGTTTCAGCATAAGTTTCATCGGAAGCTCTCCCGACGCCGGCCCAGGAATTTCAGGATTTCGCCCCAAGCCCGATCAACTCAACCAGTTCAGTCAGGTTCCGCACCGGCTGGAACTCCAGCAGCGGACCCAGAAAGACAACCGTACCCAAAAACGCCAGCGACAACCACGGCACCAGCGGGATCGCACGAGTCTGCTTGAACGGGAGCAGCAATGCCCACCCCGCCAGGGCGATCAGGCAGGTAATCACGAATCCCAGTGCTACGACAGGCCATCCCGCCACGCACCCCGCTGCAGCCATGATGTGAACGTCCCCGTCGCCGAAGGCCTCCCGGCCGAAGACGAGGGTCCCCCCGATTCGCACCGCCCAGCCGATGCCCGCCGCCACCACAAAACCGGCGGCCGCCGTTGCCAGGCCGAACACCGGCTGCCATTGGCCGGACGCCGTCGGGCTCCAGTGGAGAACGGTCCGCAGCCACCGCCGACCCGGCTCAAAGTAGAGGTAAACCAGCAAGGTGGCGCAGGCCAGCGCCAGGGCCGGCAGCAGTCGACACAATTCGCGCAGAACCATCCGCCGGGCGTCCGGCCGCTCCGAGTTGATCGCTGCGATAATCTGGGTGTCCGCAGGCCGCCGCGCCGCACCCACCAGCACAATGAGCCCGAAGTACCCCAGCAGCGGCAGCCCGTATCGCCACTGGGCGAACCGGGCCGGATCATCGGAGGCGTTCGCCCTTACCCCGGCCACGATCAGGGCCGCCAGGACGGCCGCCAGGGCCCACGCCAGAATCCACCCCCGGAACGGGTCGGCGGGCGCCGGTTGTGCCGGCGGGGCCGCTTCGGTCATCTCACCCGGCGGGTCTCCCGACAGCGGCCCCGCCGGACCGGGGTCGGAGACCCCGACGGGCAGCGCCGCGCCCGCCGCTTCCTCGCGATCGGGCGCCGTCGTTTCCTGCGCCGGCTCCGGCGTCGCGTCGGCCTCGGCCGGGGTCTCATCGGGTTGCGGACGGAACAGCTCGACCACGCCAACCACGGTCATCGCGAGGAATGCCGCCAGACAGACGCTGGCCGTTCCATCGCCCGGGCGAGTCCAGCCCGCCTGTGACAGCCCGCCGCCTCCGATCCGCTCGAAGCTGTAGTGGGGCGTCCAGAGCGCGTGCAGAAGACAGCCGGCGAGAACAGCGAAGAGGGCGAATAGCGTGTCGATCCAGTAGTGCTCAATGTCAATGGCCGACATGGCCAACAGGCAGGCAAACAGGATCACGTGGGCCAGGTAGATGGGCCAGTCGGCGGCCAGTTGCCAGGACAAACCACAGGCGACGTCGTCCAGGCCCGACCGGACCCGACCGATGAGAAACGCATCCAGCAGCATCACCAGCAGGACGGCCGTCGCCACCTCGATGAGAGGATATCGCGGCGAGATCGACCCGCCGCAGCAGCGCGCCCGGGCCCGCAGCCACAAGTAGCTGATCAGGGGCAGGTTGTCATACCAGCGGATTCGCGCCTGGCAGTGCGGGCAGAACGACCAGACCGGCCGGCCGATGCTCAGGCCCAGAGGGATGCGGTAGATCACCACGTTGAGGAAGCTGCCCACGCACAGCCCCACCGCGGCAAAGAAGAAGAGCCACCACACCGTTTCGATCGTGCTCAAGCCTTGCTCACCCCGCGACCGAGCGCGCCCGTCATGGATCACAAACGCACGGGCAAGCCACGCCGGCCCGGGCCCGCGCCACGTCTCATGCTACGGAACGGGCGAGGACGCGGCAAGCCGGAACGCCGACTACAGCTCGCGAAGCCGCTCGGCGAACTCGTCGATGATCCAGTCCGGCGTAGAGGCCCCGGCCGTCACGCCGGCGATCGTCTTTCCACCGATCATCGCCGGCTCGAAATCGTTCCACGTCTCGAGGTGGTACGTATCCACACCCGCCGCCCGACACATCCGGGCCAGCTCCTGCGTGTTGGCCGAGTGTTTGCCGCCGAGCACGAACATGACGTCCACTTCGGCCGCCAGCTTGACCGCGGCCTGCTGCCGCCGAATCACCTCCAGGCACAGCGTGTTGACGATCTTCAGCTCGATGTACGGCCGCCGGACGATCTCCGCGATGATCTCCGCCACGTGCTCGGGCGCGTGCGTCGTCTGCGCCACGATCCCCAGCCGCTCCTTGAACGGCAACTCCTGCTCGACGTCTTCCACGCGGTCGATGATGACGACCTGCGGCGCGTACCCGATGACCCCGCGGACCTCCGGATGGTTCCGATCGCCGATCATCACGACCCGGTAGCCTTCCTCGTGCAGCCGCTGCACCACGTCCTGGGCCTTCTTGACCAGAACGCAGGTGGCGTCCAGGATGTTCAACCGCTTCTGCCGGGCGCGTTCCAGCACGTCCGGGGTCACCCCGTGCGATCGGATCAGCACGTTCGATCCAGGCTCCAACTGCTCCAGCTCGGCCGACTGGCACAGCCCCGCCGACTCCAGCCGCTCGACGACCTGCTGGTTGTGGATGACCGGACCCAGCGAAACCACGTTGCCCGCCCCGTATCGGGCCACGGCGTTCTGCGCGGTCTCGATAGCGTCCTCCACGCCAAAACAGAACCCCCGCTTCTCGGCGAGTTTCACGATCATGTGGGAACACCCCCTGGCTGCAGGATCAGGAAGACCGGCGGTGTGAAAGACCCTGCCTGTCACGCCGTCGAGGCCTCTCCGCCCGGCGTCGAACGCGCCCCATAGTCAAACGGCCGGCGGCCCAGCCGTCGGCGCAGGCGGTTATGAAGCATACGAATTTCGACGGTCAGGCGTTCGGCCGCCACATCCCGATCCATCCGGGCCAGTGTTTCCGGCAGGAACGGGCGGCCGTATTCGACCAGGATCGTGGCCCGGCCGGGCAGCTTGCGATGCCGCGGCCAGGCGTCAAACGCGCCCTCGATCGCAACGGGCACCAGCGGCACGCCGGCCTTGCGAGCCAGCACGACGACACCTGCCCGGCAGGAGCGCACCCGCCCGTCCTCCGTGCGACTGGCCTCCGGAAACGCCGTGATGACCGCGCCTTGCCGCAGGCGATCGAGGGACGCCCGCATGGCCGCCACGTCGGAGGTGCCACGCCGAACGGGAAACGCATTGAACGACTCGATGAACCGTCGAAACAGCGGATTCCGGAAAAGGGAATCCCTCGCCATGTAGCTGCATTCCCGGGGCAACGCCAGCGTTACCACAATCGGGTCAAAAAAACTCTGGTGATTGCCGGCCAGTACCACGCCGCCGGTCCGCGGCACGTGGCGCAGGCCATACACGCGGCCTCGGGCAAAGAGCACAAACGTGCCTTGTGCCAGGAATCGGCAGATGCGGTAGTACACCCGCATGTGCGGTTCCGGGGCAGAAGAGTCCACAGCATGGATCCCGCGAAGGGCCACCGGCTCGTCGGTCATGACGGGAATCATACTTTCCGCCGCCGCCGCAGGCTACCGGAGTCACGGGGGTGTCGGTGCAAGCTGGGCCTGGAGAACGGCATAGTCGCGCAGGTCCAGGTCACCGTCACCGTCGGCATCGAGCAGGCAGAGGCATTCGCCCGGCGCGGGCTGATCCGGACCGCTGAGACACGCCGCCAGAACCGCCACGTCCGCACCGTCCACGGCTCCGTCTCCAGTGGCGTCGCCCCATGCGTCGCACGCATCCAGCACCTGGTTGGCGTTGCAGTCCTGCCCGGTCACGGGGCCGTACAGCTCCATCGACATGTTGACCAGCGGGTCGGCGATCCAGGACACGCCCGGGGCCTGAAACGCGCCCGCGATGCCCAGTATGTGCCCGTGGAGGGCCCGTTCCCAGGCGAAGGTCTCGGGGCTGCCCGTCGTGTCGTTCAGAATCTCCACGAAGTACGTGCCGGCCGCCAGAGGCACGCCCTCGTCGAACACCAGCGTGTATTCCCACTCGTCGATGTTCCGGGCAGTGAACAGTACACCCGTCTTCGCCCGATCCGCCGTCACCTGCAAGCGCTCCGCCAGAAGCGCTCCCGGCAGGCCGGCCGCGTCCTCGTGGAAACGGACCGTGAAGCGATCCACCGGGATCGGCTCATTATTCGGATAGTACCCTCCCCACAGACGGATGGACTCGATGGTCTGCGGCCGCAGCAGGATGAAATTGTCCGCGATGGCCGTCACGCCGGATGCCGGATCCAGGTCGCTGGGGTACGAGGAGGAATGATTGGCCGGTTGGATGACCAGCGCGTCCCGGTGAACGCCGGCGGCCAGGTCCACGTCATCCGCCACGCCGTTGCCGTCGCAATCGGACGAACCGGGGCAATGGTACACCTCCACATCATCCACGTACCAGCCCGTGAGCCCATAACACCAGTCCTTGGAGAACTCGAACCGGACCTCCACGATGTCGCCGCCGACGACGTACGGGCCCAGGTCCACCAGGCTGACTCCCCAGTTGCCGTCCGCCCCGCTGAACGCAAGCTGGCCCGCATTCGGGTTCGTATTGCCCTGGCTGGACGTGAACAGCGTGATGTTGTATCCGTTGTAGCGAAACGCCGGCGCGGGCACGGTCTGCCACGTTCCGCCGTTCACGCGAATCATCACCTGGCCGCCGTCGTAGCGGGCCTCCGTCTCGATGTAGTGGCGGAACCGAAGCATCGGCAGATGCAGGTCCGCCGGCATCGGCACGGGCGGGCTGACCAGCGAATGCGTGCTCATCTCGGGAACGCCCTCCCAGGAACAGTCCCCGATCAGCGGGTCGGGGCAGAACCACGCCGTCCCCGGGCGGCCCCCCGGCAGGGGCTCGGTTGTCCGTGCCCAGTCGTACGGCGTCGGCGGCCCGGAGTTAAACACCGTCCAGCCGTTCGTGCCGGCCTCCACGTCATCCAGAAAGAGAACCATCCGGTCCTCGCATTCCACCGGCGGCGCGGGGTCCAGAATCGTTGCCGTGGCGCCGCAGGCGCCGGGCGTGTCCATCTCGACGGCCAGCAGTGCCTTGTCCACCTCGGCCGCATCGGCCGCCGTGAATGGATCGCCCGACGGCAGGCCGGTGCGCGGATCGTTCGGATCGGTCCCGATCAGATCGGCGGCAGCCTGGTTAAACGCCGCGTACGCGTCCTGGAAATCGGAGGCCGGTGTGAGGTAGACCGTCAGGGCGCGGTACCAGACGGCCCCCGCCTTGATCGGCCCGATCGGGTTGACCGTGTAGCCGTTGAACTCTTTGCCGTCGCAGAGCATGGCAAACGCGTGGTTCGGGATTCCGCTGCCGCTATGGACACCGCCGTTGTCGAGCAGGCTGCACGTCTGCAGGGGGCTGTTGGCCCGGTCCGGATCGCCCATGCAGACGGGGTTCCAAAGGTCACGGATCGCCCCGTTCCACGCGGGCGCATCCTCGGCGAACAGCCAGCGGACGCCGTTCAGGTGGCCGGGAGACTCGCTGCACGACGTGCGGAGCGGGTTGTCCACGTCGGTTCCGGGCCCGGTGGCGTGCGACGACCAGGCCGGCGGCGGTTCCGGCGGGCCCGGAAACGCCGCGCCGCCGTTGAACAGGTCCACCAGCTCGCCGAAGATGTCGGAGAACGATTCGTTGAGCTGGCCGGACTGGTTCTGATAGATCAGGTTGGCCGTGTGCTGCGTCAGGCCGTGGGTCAACTCATGCGCCACCACATCGTCACCCACCACGCCGGTACACATTCCGACCTGGCGGAGGGTGGGGGCCCAGAAAGCGTTCGGGCAATTGACGGCCCCCGTGTTGACGGTGATCACAAGGGGCATGCCTGCGTCATCCAGGCTGTCCCGGCCGAACGCATGCCAGAAGTACGCGTAGGTGTCGCCCGCATAATCGTAGGCCGCATTCACGTCCGCATCCGCCACGGGTGGATCGCCCTCCCCCCGTGCCAGGGGGCCGGGCAGGTCCGCCGCGCCACCGCCGTCATGCACGGCCCGGGCCAGGGCGGTGCAGACCATCGGCCATCGATCCAGCACCTCGCCCGTGTGGGCGTCGATAAAAAAGGCCTCTTGCCAGCCGGTGTCGCTTTGGCCGGCAATCACGTGGTAGGCCAGGCAGGCGCCGCGGGGCGGATCACCGTACCAGCCGGGATCCACGACCACCAACTCACACGACTCCGCCTCGGCGCCGCCGCCGAGAGCGTCCGCCGCCACGGCCTTGGCCTTCGCCGCATCCAGAGACGGAACCACGCTGAGCTTCGGGGAAACGGGGTACACGTGGCCGTTGGCGCAACGGACGCGCCCGGCCGCATCCTGGTGGATCCGCAACACCCCGGAAAACACCGGGATGCCGTGGTGTACCTGCTCATAGGTGGTATGCCGATGGCCCAGGGCGTCGGTCCACACGCGCTGCCGGCGCAGTTGCCGCGACGGGTCCTGGACTCCGAAAAGCTCACCGTGCCGCCGGAGAAGTTCTTCCGGCTGTGTGATGCGGGTGCTCTCCAGCGAGGTGACGAAAGACGCCCGTCCCGTGACGGGCGATCGCCGCACGCGTGGTTGTTCCGGCAACTCCTCGGCCCACACGCCCTGGGCTGCGAGCACCGCAACCAGAACGGTGAAGACCCCGACATGTAGCGGCTGGCGCGGGACCGCCCGGTACGAGTCGAACCTCATAACTTCCATCCCCCCAGTTTCGTCGGGTGCCGCCGCCCCGGGCGTGACGAAACAGAGCCGGGGCCGCCTCGGTTCGCGAGCAGCCCCGGCCGTCACGGCTCGCTGTCGATTATCGCAGAACCCCCTCCGAAAGTCGAGCCGATCTCCTGGCGGGCGCGGCGGCGTCCGGGCCTCCACCGATCTGGAGCAGCATGGCCGCTACGTCGCGCAAGTCCACGTCCAGATCGAAATCCGCGTCAAAGTGGTAGCACCCGTGCCCGAAGACTTCGCTCGTGGGGCCCGGCCCATACATGCAATCGAGCATGGCGTTGAAATCGAGGACATCCACCTGGCCGTCCTCGTTGTGGTCGAACGTCACCTCGCCCGCCGGCCCCCCCTTGTAAACCCTCTGGAAGCCGGCGAGGTCCTGCAGGTCCACGTCCTCGTCCCCATTAAAGTCCAGGGGGGCGCAGACCGGATCCGCATGGTGGCCCGGCCCGCTCATGCAGGCGCGGAACGCCGCCAGGTCCCGCTCGTTGATCACGCCGTCCCCGTTGATGTCGCCGTGCGGGTCCGGGACCTCGATTTCGTCAAACCAGTTCGGCAGGGTGAGGAACGGGTCGCCCACGAGGTTCCACATCCAGTCGTTGAACGGATTGGCGAGGTAATACGCCTCGCCCAACGTCCATCCCTCGCGCAAGGCCGCCAGCAGCGTGTCCGGAAACGGTGAAGCCGTCAACCCAGGCTCCGCCGTGGCGCCGATGGCGGCGGCGAACCCGGCCGCCAGCGCATTCGGCACGTAGCATCCGTTATTGCCGGTCAAGCTGCGCACGGTCACGGAGCCGAAGCTGTTGAAGTGGTAGCCGAGCACCCGATTGCCCGGCGGGCTGCTGCTGAAGTGGTCGGGCGTCCAGCCATACAGCTTGTAGATGGCAAATCGAAACGCAGCGGACGGGGTATCCGAGGCCGCCCGGACGCCGTCGATGTCAAACTCCGCCCACGGCTCCACGGCCAGCAGGGGACTCTCCACCGCGGCGCGCAGCCAGTACCACTCACGGGAGGGATGCGGAAAGCTCGGATCGTAGTAATCGTACCAGATGAAGTCGCCGTACAGAGAGCGATCCGGCGCCGCCAGGGCCTTCGCCCGCAGGGTCAGGGCCTTGGCATCATCCAGGGTGGGCGCATCGATACGGACCGCCATGTAGCGGTTCGCGGCCATGGAAGCCCGGGTCAGACGACCGCCGGGCGGCAGGATCTGACCGACGCAATGTGGATTGTCCGTGTTTTGCCCTCGTTGAGAATACGGAGCCAGATGGTCGTCAGTCATATCCGTCAGCGCATCGGCTACCGAGTAGCCCCCCACCGAGGGCGTGACCGGAGGCGTGTGGTAGTGCCCGGGCAATCCATAGCCCAGCACAATCCCCATGACCGATTCCTGCACGTCCGGGTTGGCAGCGATGTAATCGCGTACAGGCCCGATGATTTGTGACTGAACCGCGGCCAGATCCGTCAGGTGCTCCGCCAGAGACGCATCCAGCCCCAGCAAATGGCTCGCCGGGATGCCCCATTGGCCCGCGTACCACTGTGCCCATTCAATGCTGTCCGGGCTGTTGAGATTGTAGAGCACGAGCCAACTGTCGGGCTGGTCCGCCGTGCGGTCCGCGGGAGTCGCGTCCACGTACGCCACGCCGGCCATCAGGCACGCAACGGCCCACCAACCCAGACGCGCGGGTCGCGTGTTCAGAATTCCCCATACCAAAGGCACTACGGCACTCCACTCCACCGCGACGACGAACCCGACTCTTCCTCTCCCGTCGCTTTCGGATGGAAACGCCGCCTAGTGAAACCTCATCCAGGGGGTGTTTGCTCGTGGTCAGCAGGCAGGTCGCGCCGGGAGGGCGCCCCAGTCGACCACGACTGTAATCCGGGCGGTACCGTCGGAAGCGATGGGGAGCCGATCCTCTCGACACCCCCATCGCTCCCGAACGTCTTTCTCTGTCGATGCCGGCGACATCGGCCGCCCTGACACACCCAGCACCCTTCTTCCCCAAAGAGGCACCGGCTGCGTTATTCTTTCGGCGGCCCTTAGCGGCGCCGACGCAGCAGCCCCAGGCCGCCCAGACCCAACAGCAGCAGCGAAGCCGGCTCGGGAATGATCCCGAAAGTGATTGTCAGGTCTTCGTACTGCACGTTGATCTGGGAACTCCCACCCACGGCAGCAAGGGCGTCGATGATGCACGACAGCTCCACGTGCATGCTGTCCGCCGGCGTGGGAAACTCCCACGTCACGTCCACCATGGCGATCCCGTCCCAGACGCCCGAACCGGACGTGATCGGGAACCCCGGCGTGGTGGTCAGCGGGCCGCTCCAGGTGCGGGGCGAAACCACGTTTTCCGTCAGCGTAAGGCCCGAGTCCAGGTCCACGGACGACCCTTCGCCCACCACCGCGTAACTGCCGAACGCCTGCACGGTCATCGTCGAGAAGAAGAGCCCCGGCGTGACCGTCACGTCGAAGGACGTGGTGTCCCACTGCGACTCGTGGCCGCCGTTTTCGACGTTGACCTGAAAGGCCGTGTTCACGAAGTAGAGCGTGTTGCCCCCAACGGCGGGCTCGCCGAACAGCCCGTGGATGTCCTGACCGTTCGCATAGGTGAAATCATCCCCGGCGCCCGAGGGATTGTCCCACGGGCCGCCCAGCGCGGACGACGCGCACACCATCAGCCCGATTACCAAAGTGCCTGCAATTTTCCTCATGTCCATTTCCTCTCCTTACGCTGTGAACGGCCGGCGGGCTTAGCGACGCCGCCGGATCGCCAGAGAACCAATACCCATCATCAAGAGAGCCACTGTTGCCGGTTCAGGGACAATGATCTGCATGCCCTGCTTTTCGATAAACGAACCCGACGGCGCCGCACCATCCACCTGAATGGTGTTCGTCACCGTGATCTGGAACCGCTCCCACGGCTTGTCCGCGTACGGCGGAGACGTCACTCCCGCATTCAGCGTGTAGCTCGCCGCCCACGTGCCGTTCGGATAGAACGTCGCGTCAATGTCGATCGCTCCCGTGTTCCCCAGGGGAGTCGGTGCGTACCGGAACACCGAGTAGTCCAACTGGAACCCGAAGTCCGTGTCCGGGTCGCTGATCCCCGCCGACCACGTCCCCCACTCCTTCACCGTGATGAACTCAATCGCCGGGGCCCCGGCCGGAACCGACGTCGCAATGTTCACCGTCACCCGCGCGAAATCCGTCTTGCTGGCACTGACGCCCCCCCCGCCTTCCGCCCGGAAGTCCACCGGGTCGGAAAACAGGAAGCCGGCCTCACTGACTGCCGGATTGCCGAACCGGTCCGTGTTGTTCTGACCCCCGGACCAGCCGAACGCCGCATTGGCGCCCGATGCGTTCGACCACGAACCGGCCCACGACGGAGCCGCCACCGCACACACCACAACCACCGCTATCGCTACCGAATATCGAGAGCCGTGAATCATTCCCCACTCCTCTCTTTGACGCCTTACGCCACTACCTCCGCGGCAGCCCGCGCAACAAAAAAAGAGACAAACGCCTTTTCAGGCATCCCTCTCTCGATACCACTCCCAGACTCTTCCCGCCCGATAAGCTGTGAAATGCGCCGTTCGGAATGCAGGTGCCGATCTTCGAAGGGCACCCATTCCGCCCTCCAGTCGATCCTGTCAACAGCCTACCCCATCCGGCGGCCCAGAGTCAAGGAATTTGCCGCCCCAGGGACAGAATTCTTATCGGACATCCGGCAGGGCGCAGGAAGCGCCGAAGCCCGGCATCCACAGCCCTCCGAAACATCCGTGAAGACAACGAGATAGAAGAGGAACTGGACACGAGACCCCGTTACAGTCCCACTGAAGCGGCGGGGGGGCCTCGAGTCTCGCGAGTTCTGGCCAGCCGGGACGCGATCCCCCTGGGACCGGGCAGACGACCCCATCAACACAAAAGCAGCGATGGGCCGCCGCTGGCACGACGTGCCCATCGCTTTTGGAGTCTCATGGTTTGACGAGGGCCCGCTAACGCCGACGAAACAGCCCCAGGCCGCCCAGACCGAGCAGCAGCAGTGAAGCCGGCTCGGGAATGAGCCCGAAGCTGATGGTCAGGTCTTGATACTGCACGTTGATCTGGGAACTCCCACCCGCGGCAGCAAGGGCGTCGATGATGCACGACAGCTCCACGTGCATGCTGTCCGCCGGCGTGGGAAACTCCCACGTCACGTCCACCATGGCGATCCCGTCCCAGACGCCCGAACCGGACGTGATCGGGAACCCCGGCGTGGTGGTCAGCGGGCCGCTCCAGGTGCGGGGCGAAACCACGTTTTCCGTCAGCGTAAGGCCCGAGTCCAGGTCCACGGACGACCCTTCGCCCACCACCGCGTAACTGCCGAACGCCTGCACGGTCATCGTCGAGAAGAAGAGCCCCGGCGTGACCGTCACGTCGAAGGACGTGGTGTCCCACTGCGACTCGTGGCCGCCGTTTTCGACGTTGACCTGAAAGGCCGTGTTCACGAAGTAGAGCGTGTTGCCCCCAACGGCGGGCTCGCCGAACAGCCCGTGGATGTCCTGACCGTTCGCATAGGTGAAATCATCCCCGGCGCCCGAGGGATTGTCCCACGGGCCGCCCAGCGCGGACGACGCGCACACCATCAGCCCGATTACCAAAGTGCCTGCAATTTTCCTCATGTCCATTTCCTCTCCTTACGCTGTGAACGGCCGGCGGGCTTAGCGACGCCGCCGGATCGCCAGAGAACCAATACCCATCATCAAGAGAGCCACTGTTGCCGGTTCAGGGACAATGATCTGCATGCCCTGCTTTTCGATAAACGAACCCGACGGCGCCGCACCATCCACCTGAATGGTGTTCGTCACCGTGATCTGGAACCGCTCCCACGGCTTGTCCGCGTACGGCGGAGACGTCACTCCCGCATTCAGCGTGTAGCTCGCCGCCCACGTGCCGTTCGGATAGAACGTCGCGTCAATGTCGATCGCTCCCGTGTTCCCCAGGGGAGTCGGTGCGTACCGGAACACCGAGTAGTCCAACTGGAACCCGAAGTCCGTGTCCGGGTCGCTGATCCCCGCCGACCACGTCCCCCACTCCTTCACCGTGATGAACTCAATCGCCGGGGCCCCGGCCGGAACCGACGTCGCAATGTTCACCGTCACCCGCGCGAAATCCGTCTTGCTGGCACTGACGCCCCCCCCGCCTTCCGCCCGGAAGTCCACCGGGTCGGAAAACAGGAAGCCGGCCTCACTGACTGCCGGATTGCCGAACCGGTCCGTGTTGTTCTGACCCCCGGACCAGCCGAACGCCGCATTGGCGCCCGATGCGTTCGACCACGAACCGGCCCACGACGGAGCCGCCACCGCACACACCACAACCACCGCTATCGCTACCGAATATCGAGAGCCGTGAATCATTCCCCACTCCTCTCTTTGACGCCTTACGCCACTACCTCCGCGGCAGCCCGCGCAACAAAAAAAGAGACAAACACCAACCAAGTGGTGTTTCCCTCTCTAAACCTCCCGAACCATCCCAGCCGGCATCGTTGTCAGTACGGCTTACAGACGATGCGGCGAAACCCGCAGGCGGGACTTCCCCCTTCCCGCTCCTTCTCAGGCTTACACTGCACTCTAACCGACCGCACCCGTCGGTTTCAAGAGCGCGAGCACAAGTTAAGTAGTTATTTAGAGTTGCGGGCAGCCGCATGTATCACATCCGCCCGTTCCTCCACAGACGGCACTCCGACTCAGGCAGGATTGACGCAAGCCTGTGGTACAGGGTCGACCCTTTCACGCCATGTAGCACATTAATGCAAGTCCTGCTTCAAATCTTGGTGGGCGTTTGGATCGCCGCTCCTTTGACGCGATTACAGGGTTTCTGTATATGGTGTCCGGCGATGCCGCGGATCGAGTTCCGAGGCATTGCGGCGCGGTCGTCCCATCCGGCATAGAAGTACACGAGAGGTTCAAGCCCATGCATTGCGTGATCCAGCCGATGGCAATCCAGGCACCAAAGCGGCTTCAGCAAGCGGCACGGTTCGCCGTGCTGCTGAGTCTCCTCCTCCCGGCATCGTCCGGGTTGGGGCAGGCGATTCCGACCACTGGCCCGGCCATCGCGCCGCCGACCACTGCACCGGCCCATCCGCCGATGCCCGATCTGGACGCGTTTGAGTTTCGCACGACCTCCTCGGGACTGAAGATCTACGACCACGCGCTGGGCGAGGGCGAAGACGTCACGTCCAACGCGTTTATCGAGTTCCGGTTCAAAGCGTGGCTGGATGACGGGACATGGTGGCGAGGCACGCCGGACACCGGGCCTGGCGCTAAACTTCCGGTCACGGGGACCCGGTTTGTGGGCTGGTCCGAAGGGGTCCGCGGAATGAAGCCGGGGGGCCGGCGACTGCTCGTCATCCCGCCGGAACTGGGATTCGGCGAAGGCGGGGCGCCGGGGATACCGGGAAACTCGACAATCGTAATGGACGTGGAACTCGTCAGCATCGTGGTGCAGATGACCCCCACGAAGCCGTCGGACCTGACGCAGACACCCACCGGCCTGAAGTACGCGGACCTGAAGGTCGGCGACGGACCGTCGCCCCGGCCGGACTCCCTTGTCACGGTGCATTTCTCCGGATGGCTGGAGGACGGGACGGTGTTTGACTCGTCCGTGGTTCGCGGGGACCCCAGTTCCGCTCCGCTGAACCAGGTCATCGACGGCTGGCAGGAGGGACTGCTTACGATGAAGGTCGGGGGCAAGCGCAAGCTGATCGTGCCGCCGAACCTGGGCTTCGGGGAGCGCGGGGCCAGGCTGGTGCCGCCCAACTCCACGTTGATCTACGAAGTGGAGCTCCTGTCCGTGCAAGAGCCCCCAGTGCCACCCACGGAAGACGATGTTCCGACGCCACCGACTCCACCCAAACCCGAGCTCCCCCGGCCCGAACCGCGAGTTGGCGACGGCATGCCGGAGCTGCCCTGACCCGACGAAGGACCCCCGGAGCGTGCCCGGTTCGACGCCCGGGCCAGGGGGCGGCATCCTGTGGATCGTGCGCCGGCCCCAACCGGGACGGTCGCCGTACCGATCGGAGCGCAAGGAGAACCCATGCAACTCGTGACTCTGGACTGGGGCGTGGTGGTCGCGTTCTTCGCCCTGACGCTGACCGTGGGTCTGCTCGTGTCCCGGCGGGCAGGCAAGAACTCCGCGGAGTTCTTTCTGTCCGGGCGAACCATGCCCTGGTGGCTGCTCGGCATGTCGATGGTGGCGACGACGTTCTCCACCGACACCCCGAACCTGGTGACGGACATCGTTCGCCAGAACGGCGTGGCGGGGAACTGGGAGTGGTGGGCGTTCCTGCTGACCGGCATGCTGACGGTGTTCGTCTACGCCAGGCTGTGGCGGCGATCGGGCGTCACCACCGACATCGAGTTCTACGAGCTGCGCTACTCGGGCAAAGCCGCCGCGTTCCTGCGCGGCTTTCGGGCCGTCTACCTGGGTGTGCTGCTGAACATCCTCATCATGGCCACCGTGTCGCTGGCGGCCATCAAGATCGGGCACGTGCTTCTGAACCTGACGCCGATCCAGACCATCCTGATCGCCTCCGTGGTGACGGTGATTTTCAGCGCGGCCGGCGGCTTTCGCGCGGTAATTCTGACGGACTTCGTGCTCTTTTTCCTGGCCATGGTCGGCGCGGTGACGGCCGCCGTGGTGGCCCTGAGGCTGGACACGGTGGGCGGGCTGGACGGTCTGCTCGCCGAGGGCCGGCTGCCGGACGGCACGCTGTCGCTGGTGCCCATGTTCACGCGGCCGGACGGCTCCAGCAACCTGGACACGCTGATCAAGCTGCTGGTCATTCCCCTGGCCGTCCAGTGGTGGAGCGTGTGGTATCCGGGCTCCGAGCCGGGAGGCGGCGGGTACATCGCCCAGCGCATGCTGTCGGCGAAGAATGAACGCCACGCCGTGGGGGCGACACTGTTCTTCAACGCCGCCCATTATGCGCTGCGCCCGTGGCCGTGGATTCTGGTCGCCCTGTGCTCGCTGGTTGTCTTCCCACTGGATTCGCAGGGAGAACGCAAAGCGGCCGAAGCGGCGCTGGCCGCGCCGGCCCTGGCCGCCCACGTCGAGCAATGGAAGGCGGCGCCCGACTCCGTGGATCCCGCGGTGCGGCAGGCGATCGAGCAACTGTCGGCCCAGGCGCGCGGCCTGACGTCTCTGCAGGGAGAGTACCCGAACATCCCGCTGAACAAGCTGGGGCACGACCTGGCCTACCCGGCCATGCTGCGGTATCTGCCGGCCGGGCTGCTGGGGCTGGTGGTGGCCTCGCTGATCGCGGCGTACATGTCCACGATTTCGACGCACCTGAACTGGGGGTCCAGTTACCTGGTAAACGACGTGTGGAAACGGTTCGTCCACCGCACGGCCGGCGACCGCGAGCAGGTGTGGGTGGGTCGGACCGCCACGGTGCTGATGATGGTGTGCGCGGGGTCGGTGGCGCTCTGGCTCCAGAACGCCAAGGAGGCGTTCGACATCCTGATTCTGATGGGGGCGGGCACAGGTTCGCTGTTCATCCTGCGCTGGTTCTGGTGGCGGGTAAATCCGTACAGCGAGATCACCGCCATGGTCGTGTCGTTTGGGATCGCCCTGTACATGAAGGTCTGGAGCCCCGAATGGATCGGACTCTGGAAGCTCCCTCTCGGCGTCGGCATCACCACGCTCTCCTGGATCGTGGTCACGCTGATGACGCCGGCATCGGATCCGAAAGCCCTGCGGACGTTCCACCGACTCACCCGGCCCGGCGGCCCCGGCTGGCGGCGCGTCATCG
Organism: uncultured Phycisphaeraceae bacterium; assembly: GCA_964586145.1. GTDB lineage: Bacteria > Planctomycetota > Phycisphaerae > UBA1845 > UBA1845 > JAFGJQ01. The sequence continues at coordinate 22,874 of CAZPHH010000068.1, forward strand.
CCGAGGCCCGGCAGGACGGCGAAACGATCACTGGCCCGGAAGGCGGCCGCTCGAACCTGGCGGCCGGCATCCTCTGCATGTTCCTGGGCTGCGTCGCGGTGTACAGCACGCTCTTCAGCACGGGCTACTGGATCTACGGCAAGGCGGCGCCCGCCGCCGGCCTCAGCGTTGCAGCTGTGCTGGCCGTGGTCCTGCTGGTGAAGTTCTGGAAGAGCGTGCGACGGGTCTGATGCTCGCGGGACGGTCGCCAGGGTCTCCCGGCCACACGCCGGGAGGTGCGGACGGCACCTTCACGTGCGCCGGCCCGGTCAGTAGCACAACTGCTCGATGTCGTCGATGTAGACCGTAAACGGCCCGACGCCGCCCGTCGTGGTGAACGCCAGGTGCTCCAGCGTTCCCTTGTTCGTGGCCGAGCTCAACACGCCATCGCCCGTGAAGGCCAGGATCGGGTCCGTGGCCGGGTCGAAGACCACAGTCTGCCAGACGCCGGGGTTCGCGGTGATCAGCTTGCCCACCGGCGTGCTGGTGCCGATTTTGCTGCTCGCGCCCACCCACTCGATCGGCCCGCTCGTTCCGCCGTACTGGCCGATGTCGGCCGTGGTGCCGGTCTCCCGGATGCCGAGGCTGACCCGAAGCGACCCGCTGTCGAGCCGCAGCCGGACGCGAACCGGCCGGTCCAGCCAAATGGTGGGGCTGGGGACGTTTGTGGCGTTGTGCGTGGTGGCCCGCAGCCAGCGTTCCGCCGCCGTGTCCACGAACTGCCACTGGAGCTTGTAGGCCTTCAGTCCGCCGTGCGGCGTCACTTCGTCGGTCACCTCGTTCACGTCCGGCGTGGCCGCCAGGTGGGCGGACGTGGAGCCGGAATAGCGCGGGTGGATGAAGACGACTTCCGTGCCGTTGGCGTACCCCTCGAAGTCACTGATGAGGCAGGTCGCCGGCTCGCCGGCCAGCACCCGCATGAAGATCTGGTAGTCTGCCAGATCGACGTCCAGGTCTCCGTCCAGGTCCGGGCTGTAGTTCGCAAGGCACATATGCTCCGGCGAGAGCGTCTGGCCCGGCCCGGACACACCCATACAGATGCCGAGGACCTTGTAGTCCTCCAGGTCGATCGTACCGTCGCGATTCACGTCGCCCAGGGCAGGCTCGCAGTTGGCGAACCGCTGCTCCAGCTCGTCCCACAACTCCGTGCGGGCGCCGTCATACCCCAGCGCCCACATGCCGACACCTTGAAGCTGATAGTCCTGGGCAAGCTGGTACTTCAGCCCCAGGCTTTCCGCATTGTCGAACCACACCTGGTGCCAGGTCGACCCGTCGTTCCATCGATACCACGGCGTCTGCGACACCGAATCCCACAGCAGGCCGTACGTCGCCGAATTCGGCTCATCGTTCTTGAACCGGGTCGAGCCGATGAAGTCGATCACCGATGCACGGGCGTCAGATGAAGTCGTCGTCCAGTGGTGGCCGTAGTAGGGCAGGCCCAAAATCAGCTTCTCCGGGTTGTTCTGCGTAACGGTGCCATACTGGGTCAGCACGGTGTTGGTGATGTTGTACGTGCCGCCGGTCAACGGGGCATTGGGGCCGGACGTGCTGCTCCAGCTCCCCCAGAACGCATAGCCCATGATGAAGATGCCGTCGCAACTGGCGGCCAGGCCCGGCAGGTCCCACCCGCCGTAGTTCACGGCGGGGCCGGCGAAGGTGACTTCGCAGCCGGGGATTTCGCTGTGCAGGTATGCGGTGAGCTCGGCCATGAACCCGTTGATGTAGTTCCGCCAGGTGCCGGTGCCCTCGAAGTCAATGTTCACGCCGTCCGCCCCGCCCAGCAGAATCTGGTTCCGGATGTTGACGAAGAAGTTGTTCTTGTAGGCCGGCGTGGAGACCAGCGTCAGCAGCGAGGAGCTGTTGAAATTGGTGGCGACCAGGATGACCTTCACGCCGTTCGCATGCGCGGTGTTGACCAGAGCGGTCCAGGGCCAGCCGTGCGTGTTGCCGATCGAACCGTCCGCATTCACCTCCACGGAGAAGCAGGCGATGTGGGAAAGCAGGTCCCAGCGCAGATAGGTTGAACTCTCCCAGTACGGCAGGTAGCCGAACACCGTCGCGCAGAGGTTGTTCCGCAGCGCCCGCGGCTGAAGCGGCAGGATGGGCTCGTCGCCGGACCCCAGCAGGTCCGGCGAGGTCGGCGTATCCCGATGGGCCTCCCACTGAAGCACACGAAGACCGATCGGCTCTTCCACCTGGGCCTGCAGAGGGGCCGCCGCCAGGGCCAGAACGTACAGCGCAGAAATCAACCTCATCAGAGCACGCGCTCCTTTCCCGCTCGGGTTGGACGTCGGATTGTCCCAGCGCATTCGCGCAGAAGGCGGGTCCCCTCACTGCTTCTATTGTATCCGCACGAGCGCGGTCCGCCAACCGGGTTCCCGGGCCCCTGCGCTCCGATAATCGGCTGAACCGGCGAATCGGACCCGCACCGGCCGCGACCCCCGACGCGGATTCTGCAATGCAAGGGCGAAAACAAGGCGTCGCCGCGGAGCCGGGCCGCGGGCCGCCCACAGTGGATCAGGGCGGCGATACGGCCACCGCGTCAGGGTGGCCGTGCTCCGCCGTCGTCGCGCCGTCCGAGGGCTCACGCACGGCACGCTCCGCCAGCAGAAGCCAGCCGGCCATGAGCAACGGAGAAAGCTGCACGCGCAGCGTCGCACCGGCCGCTCCGCCCAGGGCCAGCCACGCAAAACCCAGCGCCACGATCGCGACAAACGCGGACCGGTGCCGCATCTCGCCCGTCGCAGCCCACAACACCACCGGCAGGACGGCCAGGACCAGGTCGTAGTGGAACAGGTGCGGACTGGTCAGCAGCGTCGCCATGATCAGGGCGGATAGCCGCAACGCGAACGCCGGCGACCCCGGACGCCACGGCCCGCGCCAAAGCCTCAGCAGCACCGCGAGCGAGGCCAGGCAGGTCGCAATGGACGCAGCGGTCATCCAGGCCGACGGGCGCCCCTCTCCGCCCAACAGCGCGAAAAACCCGCGCCACGAATGCTGCTTCCACACGTCGAAACCGTCCACATGCATCAGCCGCGCGATTTCGCCGCTGAAAGCCAGATACGCGCGGAGTGATTCGAGCCCCGTGGTCAGCACGGTCAGCCCCAGCGTCAGCCCGCCGCCCAGGGCCAGGCCGCCGAGTGCCCGCCACCGCCGCTTCCACAGCAGCAGCCCGGCCGGCACCAGCAGCAACTGGAACTTGAAACCCAGCAACGACAGCACCAGCCCGGCCCATCCGTCGCGTCCCTTCATCAGCAGCGCGCAGAAGCCGGTCAGCACCAACAGCGAGAAGAAGCTGTTCTGCCCGCCCGCCAGGGCGGCGAACCAGGCCGGCATGCAGACGGCCAGCAGCGCGGCCGTTCTCCACGCATCCGGCGGAAGCCACTCCCGCCAGAGCCGGATCGTGACACCGAACGCCGCCAGCGAAGCCGCCCACCACACCAGCAGCGACCCGCCGTACCCCAGCCGCGCCGGCCACGACAGCAGCCATGCGTAATGCGGCGGGTTGAGATACAGGCACGTGCCCCGCCAGTGCGGGTTGATGTCGCGCATCCACGCCCGCTGATACTCGCTCTGGACGGCCGCGTCGTAGAGTTGGCTCGCCCGGCCGCGCGCAACCTGGTCGCCCGCCATGAAGAACGCGAAGTAGTCCTGCCCCACAACCCGCCCGTCCGGCTCGATCCAGTGGTCGGACCGGGCCAGCCGAACGCCATAGAGCCCCACGGTCACCACGAGCAACAGAAGCGGGTAGCGGCGCACGCGCTCCGGCGTAAGCAGGCGTACGACGTCCAGTCGAGAACGACTCGCTGCGGGTTGAATGACTCGGTCGATCGGCACGGCGTCTTCTGCTCACACGGGTCGGGACAGCTGCTCCGCGTTTTCTGTGGGACCGCCCCGGCGCGCCGGTCCCTCTCTCTCCTTGTAAGACCGGCTTTCCAGCCGGTCTTCTTCTCCCCTGTGGGACCGGCTTTCCAGCCGGTCTGTAACAGAGTCCCTGCCCACCCCGCGGCCCGCGCGAGACACCCGTCCCGGCCAATGTCCATCGGCACGCTTGGCCCGCTGCCGCAGCAGCCTCCGAAGCCGGTGTGTCCACACAAGCCCGTTATCGGGCCCGACGCGTCCGCCCCGGTTCGACCTCCGCCCCGTCTCCCGGTTGGGCTGTGGGTAAAAGGGATGGGGCGCCTGGCACATGGGGGGCGAAGGAAACGCAAAAACGCAAAGACAAAAGGCGGGCGGGGTTGGGATGCGGCGGGGCTTCGGGCGCGGCGGCGGTCTGGCTCGTCTGAATACACGCCCGCGCATGTCTGGTCCCTGGCGGAGCGATCTCGAATCTCCCGTTTCCAGTTCTCTGGTGGGAAGGGCGTGGCGGTGGCGGCGGAAGCGGGTCGCTGCGTGTCACAGGCCGCGATCGACGAGCAGCCGGGCGTAG
>CAZPHH010000069.1:0-26983 GCA_964586145.1 uncultured Phycisphaeraceae bacterium
GGCTGTAAGCTCATTGCACACGACAGGTTATGCCGCTTCGCGACGGGTGGCGCCCCGTGTTCGGGCTGCTGACGCGTTTTCGGCGATGCGAAGTTGTCGCGCGCATCCCGCGTACATTGATTCTTCGAAAACCCGGTTCCTATAATCGGCGTTCGGGTTACGTCGGGCACGGGCCTTATCGAACGCATTACGGAGGAGAGGCTCCGAAAGCCTCGAATCCTTCACGGGCGGCCACGAGGTGTCGTCTCGTGAACGCGATGTGGCTGGCGTCGCATTTCGGGCCGGCCGGCGACAAACGATCGCCGGTCTGGAGACGGTCAGTCTTTGCGCGACGGCCGCCAGGACTCTTTGCTCAGAAACAAGAGTTGCTCCGAAACAGGAGGGGTTGGCACATGAACACATCTCGGTGGACGAGAAAACCGAGCGGTCGCCTTCTCTGCATGCTCATGCCGGGCTTCTGGTGGGCCGGAGCGGCCCTCGCCCAGCCGATCAGCTTTTCCAAGAGCACACTGGCCGGCACCAGCTCGACGAACCCGACGTCGCTGCAGTTCGGCCCGGATGATCGGCTCTACGTGGCACAGCAGGACGGATTCATCCAGGTGTACACGATCGCCCGCCAGGGCGTGGGCGACTACGTCGTCACCGGCACCGAGACCATCGATCTGGTCCGCAACCTGCCCAATCATAACGATGACGGGACACCGAACCCGAGCATCACCAAGCGGCAGGTCACGGGCATCCTGGTGGTCGGCACCGCCGCGAATCCGGTCCTCTACGTCACGTCGTCCGATCCGCGCATCGCGATCGGCAGCGACTCGGGATTGGACACGAACTCCGGTACCCTGTCGCGGCTGACGTGGAACGGCGCCGTCTGGGTCCACGACGTCCTGGTCCGCGGCCTGCCCCGTAACGAAGAGAACCACTCGCCCAACGGCATGACCCTCGATCCGAGCACGAACATCCTCTACCTCGGCCAGGGCGGACACACGAACATGGGCGTCCCATCGCACAGCTTCGCCTGGCAGCCGGAATACGCCCTGTCCGCCGCGATCCTGCAGATTGACCTGGGCCACCCGGACTTGGCGGCCCCGCCCTACGACCTGCCCACGCTGGACGATCCGACCCGGCCGAACACCGGCCCCGGCGGCAGCGACGAAAACGATCCGTTCGGCGGGAACAACGGGGCCAACCAGGCGATCATCGTGCCGGGCGGACCGGTGCAGGTGTACTCCCCCGGCTATCGCAACCCGTATGACGTGGTGCTCACCGCCGACGGGCGCCTGTACACCATCGACAACGGGGCGAACGCCGGCTGGGGCCCGATCGACTGGACGTCCTTCGGAGTGCCGTCATGCACCAACGACGTGCCGCCCGGCCTGCCCACCGGGGGCGGCAGCACGCACGGCGACAGCCTGCATTACCTGGGAAACGTGAACGTCGACCCGCCGGGCACGTACTACGCCGGACACCCCAACCCGTTCCGGGCCAATGAGAGCAACACCATCGCCGGCCAATCGCCGATTCCCCCCGGCTCGTCCGACCCGCGGCAGTGCGATTACCTCATTCCCGGCGTGGCGAACGGGGCGCTGCACGTATGGGGTTCGTCGGTCAACGGGATCGTGGAATACACCGCCGGCAACTTCGGCGGGGCCATGCAGGGCAACCTGCTGGCGGCGACCTGGAACTTCAAGAGCATCGAGCGCATCGTGCTGAACGCCGCAGGCGACCAGGCCGTCAGCGTCAGCACGCTGTTCGCCAACGTCGGCGGCAAGCAGTTGGACGTGACGGCCGTGGGCGACGACGGCCCCTTTCCCGGCACCGTCTGGTCGGGCGATTTTGACAACAGCGCCATCGTGGTGTTTGAGCCGCAGGATTTCAGTGATTGCACCGGCGTCTATGACTGGCAACTCGATGAAGATGGAGACGGCTACGCCAACGCGGACGAAATCGACAACGGCACCGACCCCTGTTCGCCCGGAAGCGTCCCCCCGGACTTCGACGGCGACTTCCTCTCCGATCGAAACGATCCTGATGATGACAACGACGGCATCCCGGACGTCGACGACGCCTTCGCCATCGACCCCTACAATGGCCTGACCACCGGACTGCCCATCGTCTACGGCTGGGGCGGCGGTGAGCCGGGCTTCGGCTTTTTCGGCCTGGGCTTCACCGGGCTGATGGTCAATGGAAGCACCGATTACCTCGACCAGTTCGACCCGGCCGACCTCACGCCCGGCGGGGCGGCCGGGCAGTTCACCATCGACAACGTAACCGCCGGCACCGCCCGCAACGGGCTGAACAACCAGGACAACGGGTTCCAACTGGGCGTGAACGTATGCACCGCCACCGGCCCGTTCACGGTCCATGCGCCGGTGGACACGTTCTTCAGCGGGTTCACGACGACCGACGACCAGTCGATGGGGGTCTTCATCGGGACCGGTGACCAGGACAACTACCTGGCGCTTTGTGTGGCGGCCAACGGCGGCGCCGGCGGATTGGAAGTGACCCACGAAGCGGCCGGCACCGCCGTTCGTACCATGTATGGTGCGGATCTGCTCGCGTCCGGCTCGATTGACCTGTTCCTCTCGGTCGACCCGCTGGCGGGCACGGTCCAGCCGCGATTCGCCGCGGACGACGGCCCGGTCACGGACCTGGGCCTTCCCATTCCGCTGAGCGGCGCGCTGCTGACGGCGGTGCGCGACTCGAACGTGCCCCTGGCCGTCGGAATCCTCTCCACCTCGCACCAGGCCGATCCCTTCACCGCGACCTGGAAAGACTTCAACGTCACGCCCGATCCCAGCACGGCCCAGGCCCGGATCGTCGTCGATCCGCCGGGCAGCGGCATCAACGGCAGCACCTATGGCAGCGGGTCGTTCCAGGTGTTCAACGAATCGACGGGCGGGCAGAAGATTCAATCCGTCACCTTCGACCTGACGACGGCCATCTTGCCGGACATTGTGTTTGATCCGTCTGGCACCGCGGGCGACGTCGTGGGCAAAGGCTTCACTGTCGATTTCAACGGCGGCACCGGCACCATCACGCACAGCTACCTGGACAGCTTCCACAACGGGATCGACGACCAGGACGGGTTCGACCAACTGGCCGTCTACTACACGGACTTCGGCCCGGGCAAAACCATGCGCTTCTCGATCGACAACGACCCCACCAGCACCAAGGGCACCAGCGCCCCGGGGCCATACGAGTCCGGAAGCATATCCGGGCTGGAGCTCACCGGCGTTCGGGTTACGGTCACGTTCGACGATGCAACCGTGCGGATCGGCGAACTGTTTCGCACCGCGGGGACCCTCGATGCGTCGCAGAACACCCTCCGGCCGGCGCCAGCCCCGGCTCCGCTCGTGGAGGTGCTGGGCGTGCCTTCCACACCGAGCACGGTGACCGATCCCAACCAGACCGTCCGGGTGGCCGGTCCGCGTGGTGCGCAGGTGCGCGTGCTCGTCGTGGAGGGCGGGTTGTTCGTCACCGGAATGACCGGTCCGTACCCCAACGGGTACGACATCGACCCGTACGAGGCAAACAGCGCGGTGGCCGTCCGAGAGTATTCCGCCACCCTCGGGTCTGACGGCGTGGTCGACGTGCCCGTCCTGCTGAGCCGGCTGGACCCCGCCACGCCGGGCGTCGGCGTTAACGACACGGTTGGATTGAACCGCATCGTGGCGGTGGTGGCCGACCCGGATGGCCGGACGGGACTCGTATCAGACACGTTGATCCTGCAGCTCGACGTTGCCGACCTCTCCGCCTCCCCGGCCGGCGTCGACTTCGGCTCCGTGCTGCTGGGCAACACGCCCACGGCGCCCGTCGCCCTGAGCAACACAGGCGACACGAACGTCACGATCTCGGACCTGGCGATCACCACCGGCGCCGGCACCTTCCAACTGGTCAGTCCGCCGGCGTTGCCGGTCGTTCTGACGCCGGGCGGTCCCGCCCTGAACCTCACCGTGCAGTGTTCGCCGCAGGGCGTCGGACCGCTGCCCGGCACGCTGGTCGTCACGCATTCCGGCAACAACTCGCCGCTGAACATCCCCCTGGCCGCCGAAGGCATCGACGACGTGTTCAGCGTGCTGTTCCGCGTCAACGCGGGCGGGCCGCAGATTGCCGCCATCGACGGCGGGCTGAACTGGGAAGCGGACAGCACGTCGCCCTCGCCCTACCGGAACGACGGCAGCCGCACCGCGGGCTTCACCATCCACAGCTTCCACGGCTCCGTGCCGCCCACGACCCCGACGGCCGTGTTCGCCAGCGAGCGATGGGACCCGCCCGCCGCCCCGGAAATGCAGTGGGCGTTCCCGGTCCCCGCGGGCGAGACGGTGCAGGTGCGGCTGTACTTTGGAGACGGATTCAGCGGCACGAACGATCCGGGCGAGCGCGTGTTCGACGTGTCCATCGACGGAGTGGTCGTGCTCGACCAGTACGACATTGTCGCCGACGTGGGCCACCAGGTGGGCGTGATGAAGAGCTTCGCCGTGGTCAGTGACGGCGTGGTGAACATCGACTTCGGTCACGTCGTGGAGAACCCCATGGTCAACGCGATCGAGATCGTCACCGCAGAGCTCGATACGGACGGCGACGGCATCCCGGACCATCTCGACAACTGCCCGACCGTGCCCAACCCGCTCCAGGAAAACGCGGACGGCGACGCCTGGGGCGACGCCTGCGACGGCTGGTTTGATGCGAACCACGACGGCCGTGTGGACCTGGTCGACTACCCGGCGTTTGAGGCGTGCCTTCTCGGTCCTGCGGTCCTCGCGCCGGCGGAGTGCGCGGAGACGCACAACCCGAACGGCGACTCCCGCGTGGACCTGCTCGACGCCGCAGAGCTGCAGATTGCGTTCACCTCGTGAGTGAGAGGTGTCCCCAGACGGGTGTGCGTCGGCGTGGTGCGCCGGGTGAACGGGTCACCGAGGGGATCGGCCGCCTGCCTGGACGTAGGCGATCAGCTTGTAGGCCAGGCGAGCGGCGAGGAATTCGGTGACAACCTGGCCGGAGATGGGCGCGACTTCCACGATGTCGGCGGCGACGATCCTCTTCTCGGCGGCCACCCGCCGCAGCAGGCCGGTCACCTGGTACCAATCCAGCCCGCCCGGCTCCGGGGTGCCGGTGCCGGGGGCGACGGACGGGTCGAACCCGTCGATGTCGATGGTGACGTACACGGTGTCCCCCAGCCGGTCCAGCACCCGGTCGAGCCAGTCGTCAGACTCGTGGCACTCGCGGGCGGTGACGGGCTCGATACCGTTATGCCGCATGAAGCGGTGCTCTTCCTTCGAGTAGTTGCGGATGCCCACCCCCACGACAGTATCCACGAAATCCAGCGCCCGCCGCATGGCGCTGGCGTGGGAGAATGGCGTGTTCTCATAACCGTCGCGCAGGTCCGCGTGGGCGTCGATCTGGAGCACGGAGAGTTTGCGCGACCTGCCGGCCACCGCTCGCACAAGGGCCGGCGTGATGCCGTGCTCGCCGCCGAGGGTCAGCAGAAACCTGCCGTCCCGGACGACGGGCCGGGCGGCCCGGTACACCCGCTCGTGCATGGCCGCCGGACCGGCCAGATCCGGCGCCAGCGGGTTGAGGGTGGCGATGCCGCACTGGAAGAACTCGGCGCCCAGTTCCTCGTCGAACAGCTCGACCTGTTCGGAGGTGTCGAGGATGGCCTTGGGGCCGTACCGCGTTCCCGTGCGGTAGCTCACCGTGGCCTCGTAGGGCACGGGCAATACGGCGAACCGGGCGGAGGCGTAGTCCGTGTATCGGGGCTCCAGCCCAAGGAAGTTGGGGGGGTAGGTTTCCATCGGCTCGCTGCGGGTCAGGAGACGAACACGGCTGCGGCGACCGCGGTGGTCCACTTTCCGTTCTTGTCGCCCTCGGCGGTCTGCACGACGGCGCGGGTCCGCACCACCAGGCCCTTGCTGCGGTAGATCTCCTGCCGTTCGTCCCAGGCCGTGTCCGGGTCGAGATCGGCTCCCCGTGTGGTCGCGAGCATGGAGGCGGCCATGTCTTCCACGAGGTCGGAGCACCGTTTCTGGGTGAGTCCGAACCCGTGGTGCTCGGACAGGTAGCCGTAGTCGTTCTTGTTGGCCGGCACGGCCAACCCGATGCCCGCTCCGATGAGGCGATTGGGCTCGTCCGTGCGGACGTCGGCCATGACGCAGAAAACGATCTGCCCGGCCTGAAGCTTCGCGAGCCCGCGCTGCCGGCTGATGATCTTGCACCCGGGCGGGAAGATGCTGGAGACGCGGACCAGATTGAAATGGGCGATCCCCGCGCCCCGCAGCGCCGACTCAAACGACTGCAGGTTGTGGGAGTGCTTGCCCACCCCTTTGGTGAAGAACATCTCCTGCGGGACGAAAGGCGTGTTCATGCATATAACCTCCACCCTACGTTGTCACGGGGAACACCACCCGGCGCCGCGCCGGAACGCCAAGGGGGCAGATTATAACGGGCTCGCCGTTCGCGTCACCAGCACGGAAGGGGGAATTCGCCGGATTTTTCCGGGCGGCGAAACAGACGCCCTCAGGGACGAAGCGTCACGTCGCATCGTCCAGCAGCGCCTCCAGCATCGGGCGGATGGTCCGCAGCGCACGACCCCGGTGGCTGATGGCATTCTTGCGGGCGGGTTCCATCTCGGCCGTCGTCATCCCGAAGGCGGGAATCCAGAAGTGCGGGTCGTACCCGAACCCGTTGGCGCCCCGCGGTTCGTCGATGATCAGACCCTCCACGGCGCCCGAGGCAGCGGCCCGTACGCGACCGCCGGCCGCGACGGCCATGGCACAGCGGAACCGGGCCGTGCGACGTTCCGCCGGAACGCCGGCCAGGGCCGCGACGAGCTTGCGGTTGTTGGCGGTCGAGTCCTGGCCGGGGCCGGCGAATCGGGCGGAATGCACGCCCGGAGCGCCGCCCAGCGCGTCCACTTCCAGCCCGGAATCGTCCGCCAACGTCCACAGCCCGGATTGTTCGGCGTAGTACAGGGCTTTCTTGACGGCGTTGGACTCGAATGTTTCGCCGTCTTCCACGGGTTCGGGCACGGGGGGCAGGTCCGCCAGCGTCTTCCAGGCGACGGGGAGATCATGCATGACCTCGCGGATTTCCCGCACCTTGTTCGGATTGGAGGTGGCCAGCAGGATGGTACGGGGTGTCACCACGCTTCACTTCCGGCCTGGATCGGGACCAGTTGGGAGGCCAGGAACTTGTTGCGGTCCCCCTGGACCTTGACGCGTTTCAGATTGCGGAGCAGGTAGGCGAAGTTCTCCTTTGCCTGCAGACGTCGGACCTCGGCGCTGTAGCTGGCCATGAGCGTTCGCTCCACCGCGTATCTCGAAAACCCGCTGCCGGGATCCTGCTGCACGCGCTGCGTCTGCTGTTCCAGCATGGCGTCGGGGCCGAACGTGCCCACCGTCACTTCGCTGGCGACCGAGCCGTGATGGTAGTAGGCCTCGTAGCCCCGTCGGCGCAGCTCCTGGGTGTATTCGGATGCCGCGGCCTTGCGATCGTAGAAACTCGCGGTGTTCTCGAAGGTGGCCACCAGCAGCGTGTAGCTTCCCCGGGCGTTCTCGAGGCGCCAGGCGGGGTTGCCCACGTCCGTCTCCGGAGACGCGACGGCCTCCGCGCCCAGGAATCCGCCAAGCTGCACGGTGCGCAAATCCGTCCGCAATTCCTCGGGAATGAACCGCCTGCCCGTGTCGGGATCGATCCGGCGATAGTAGGTCCCATACAGCACCTGGGACGAGTGCCGTCCGTGCAGGACCCTGACGTCCTGGCTCCGGACGCCCGAGATTCTCCGCACGTCAGCGGCCAGCGACTCCGATTCGGCGACTCGTCCGGGCCCCCGGATCTCCACGCAGAGAATGGTCCACGGCTCGCCCCTCGGCCGACCGAAGCCCCACGACGGGCCGCCGCCCCCGTGCTCACAGCCCAGGGAAAGGGCCAGCAGCATGGCCATCCCGATGCCCAGTCCGATTTGCCGTCGCTTCATGGCTCTCTTCGCCGTCTTCGCAGAACACGGTCCTGGATGTCGAGCAACTGTCGAACGCCTCGCGCTCCCATCCGCAGCATCCGATCCAGCTCGTCCCGGGTGTACGAAGCGCCCTCCCCCGTGCCCTGAACCTCCACCAGCCGCCCCGAACCGGTCATGACCAGGTTCAGGTCCACGTCCGCCCCGTTGTCCTCTCGCTGGTCCAGATCCAGCAACAATCGGCCGTTTACACGCCCGACGCTGACGGCGGCGATCGCATCCCGCACGGGTGATCGGACAATCCGCTTCTGCCGGCGCGCGTGGGCGAGGGCGTCACAGAGAGCCACGTAGGCCCCCGTCACGCTGGCCGTCCGCGTGCCGCCGTCGGCCTGGAGCACGTCGCAGTCGATCAGAATCGAGCTCTCGCCCAGGGCGTCCAGATCCAGCACGGCCCGGAGGCACCGCCCGATGAGGCGCTGGATTTCCTGCGTCCGGCCATCCACGCGGTGTCGATTCCGCGGCTTGCGGTCAGACACGGCGCTGGGCAGCATGTCGTATTCGGCCGTCACCCAGCCGACGCCCTGTCCGGCCCGCCAGGACGGCACGCCGACCTGCCACATGGCCGTACACAGCACGCGCGTTCGGCCGCACTCGATGAGGACGGAGCCCGGTGCGTACGAGGTGAACCCTCGCGTGATTTTCACGGGGCGAAGGTCCGTCGCCCGCCGACCGTCCTCTCTCACCATGAGGGTCACCTCGCCTCTGCATGGGAAACGCAAGTTCTGCGGGGGAATCCGATCCCGCATCCCAACAAGGTTCCCGCGGCGCGAGCGTACGAACGGTCACGGGGAGTGTCAACCGCCGGTGTCCAGGGCCGCGTCCCGCAGGCGTTCCGACCGCGGGCCGGCGGCGTGAAACGTCAGGCGTCGTTGCGTCGGGCTCACCACGGCCAGCCGGACCGTCAGGCGGTCGTCCGGCAGCGTGTTCAGCACGCGATCGGCCCACTCGACGACCACCGCGGCATCCGCGCGGAACATCTCCTCGGCGCCCAGCGCGGCGAACTCCGCGGGGCTTCGGAGCCGGTAGGCGTCCACGTGGTACAGATACACGCGGCCGGCATACTCGTGGACAAGCACGAACGTGGGGCTGTTCACGTCGCAGGAGTCGCACACGCCTGCCCCGTCGGCGAGCCCCTTCACAAGGTGCGTTTTGCCGCTGCCGAGGCCGCCGATCAGGGCGATGGTCTCGCCGCCCTCCAGCGCGCGACCGATCCGCGCACCCAGGGCAAGCGTTTCCTCGACGCTGTTCGTCTCGATCTGACCCGCGGAATCAGCCATCGAAATGATCGTACCCCCCCGGCTTCACCGGCGTCGTTCGCCCGTGCGGGTCCACGAGGACGAAATCCCGCTCCGTCATGACGCCGATCCGGACCAGGCCCAACCGGTCGAGCGCCGATCGGTCAACGTCCTCCGACAGGGCGGCCAGCAGCTCGAAGTCCTCCCCGTCGTTCAGAGCATGGTCGAGCGGCGAGCGGCCGTCCGCCCGGGCGGCCTCCTGCGCCGCATCACTGATCACACCCGCCAGGGCCTCTTCGTCCAGGCGGGCGCCGGCGCCGGACGCCTCGCCCATTCGCGCCAGGTCCAGCGACAGCCCATCGCTGATATCCATCAGAGCGTGCAGGTTTGGGCCCAGCGCTTCGGCGATGTTCCTTGCCTCGGCCACCCGCGGCGTGAACGTCAGATGCTTGCCCAGCAGGCTGCCTCCAAGCGGTCCGGTCACCACCAGCATGTCGCCCGGCCTGGCCCCGCTGCGCCGGACGGGGGCAATGCCGGGGTAGGCGCCGGCTGCCATACAGACGTCGATGGCCAAAGGGTGGTCCCACCGCGTGGTGTCGCCCCCCACGAGGTCGCAGCCGAAGGAATCGGCCGCCTGACGCATGGCCTGGACCAGCTCCTGCGCACGATGCATCGGAAGCGACCGGGGCAGGGCAACCGATACGGTGGCCGCCAAAGGCCGGGCGGCCATGGCGGCACAATCGCTCAGGCTGCAGGCGACGGCTTTGCGGCCGATGGCGGCGAGGGGCTGCCGGCCGGCCTGGAAATGAATCCCGTCCAGCAGCATGTCGGCCGTCAGAAGGACCGTCGTGCCGCCCACCTCCAAAATGGCCATGTCGTCGCCGACGCCGAGTTTCGACCACGGCCGAAGCCGGCCCTGCCCCGCCAGGAGCCAGCGTACGAATTCCATCTCCCCGTCAGCCATGCCACACCTGTGAATTCACACCCCGGACTCGGGCGTGGGATTTTACCGGACCGCCGGGAGTCCGGGAAACGCCCGGATCGCCGATCGGTCGCCACGGTCGGTCTATCCCGGATTGCGTTCGCTGGAACTGAATCGTAAATCACCGCGGAGGGATACTATGCTCAACACCCGGGCTGCCTCAGCCTCCGACCAGATTCGCGGCGAGATTGCGCGTTTTATCCAGATTACGCAAGAGCGCAGTGAGTCCGATAGCAACCACCAACGCCGACGTGCCCGCCGCCGGCATCAGCGATCGTGGCCTCTGACGGTCAGCGCTCCTTTGGGTACGACCATCCGCGATATCAGTGTCGCCCTGCACAACGCATCTCCGCTCGGGCTTGCTTTCCTGTCTCCCGTGACGATTCGGGACGGGTCGGTCGTCTTTCTGCGGCTGTTCTGGCATGAAAGAAGAGGGCGGTGGGTCCCGGCCATCGTTCGCCACGCGACCCCAACGGAGCATGGGTATCTGATCGGGTGCGAGTTCTCTGCCGAGGATGAGTCACTTTGCCAGATCGCGCTCTCGCGAGGGCTCGCGACGGAAAGCGCGGACGCCGGCTGACCCCCGCCGCTGTATTGAGATCCCACGCAAACCCCGTTTATGCTCGACAACATGTGGGGAATACCCTACGGGATGGCAAACAGGTGCCAGTCCTCGCCGTTGGCAGTCCTATCCTATCGTCCTGACGGTAAGTTACGTGCATACTTCCTCGCCGAACGCGGTCCGGCAGGTTGCGATTCTGCATCATGGTCGTGCGAGCCGAAACCAGTGCATACGTGGAGTCCGCACAATTGGGTCTGACCACAACGTTTGATGAATGCGGAAGATCGCCAGTGCTGCAATTTGTCAATCAAGGCAATGGTGACGGACGGTACGCGAATTGCCCATTCTTCCTCGTCTGAGAAGCGGTTCGCTGTCAGCGGTCACCCCATGTCGAAAGCTCCCCATCGCAACCGAAACGTTTTGGCGGCGAGGAGGGTCTGCGCGATGGGCGACTCAGGCTGACGATCGCACGGCCGGACGGGTGCTTCCCGGAGGGGGCAGAACCCGTGTTTGTGCCGGCCTGGAGGGAGCTCCTCTGGCTCATCTCCGGGCCGTGGCGAGTATGCCGGCGGGATCCATAGCCGGGTCCGTCCGCGTGAGCGAAGGAGGAAGAAGCGCTACGGAGGAGGAAGCCCATGCCCCGGGGGTCGCGGCTTCCGCGTGAGGCCGCTGGCGCCGGGCAACGGATGGGGAAGAGGACGGCCGGTACCGCCTTGGGCGAGATGCCGGCCGTCGTTTCGTTGTGGCCTTCCCGTCGGGTGGACGGGGTGCGGATGGGGGCGCGTCCGGCCAGGTGGATCCGCGACGGAGGGCCGGCGATTCGCGTCCTGGAGCAGGGCGATGTCACCCGTCGCTGCGCGGACCGCGACGGGGCGGTGGAGTTGTGTTGCCGGCGGGGCGGTTGCCGCCGCCGGGGCCGAAGGGCATGTCGATGCCGCGGGCCTTCATCCGGCCCATCATGGCACTGAAATAGCCCATGCGACGGGCGGTCTGGTCCGGATCGCGTGATTCGGTCGCCTGCTTGCGGCCCTGGGGCGTGGCCATGCGCTCCCGCCAGCGTCCGCCGGGGCCGCGGTCGCCCTCGGCCTGGTTGTCATTGCCGTCCCGGCTTCGTTCGGCCTCTCGCCGCTTGCGCTCTTCCTCTCGCCGTTTTTCCCATTCGGCCCGGTGCTTCTCCATTTCCTTCATGAAGGCCTGCATCTGGTCAATGTGCTGATCGAGCACGGCCAGCTTCTGGTCCGGTGCGGCGGCCGTCCACTCGTCGATGTTGTTGTCGAGCCGTTCTTCCATGACCTGGCGCATGTTCTCAAAGACGGCGTGCCGCTGCTCTTCGGTCAGGTCGGTGCGCTGGAAGAACTCGTTGGCCTTGGCCACCGCCTTGGCCGGATCGTCCGCAGTCGCCTGGATGTCCTCGACGCTGTAGCCCTCCGGCACCTGTGGACCCGCGTCGCCGGCGCGGGCCACGGCGTACCAGACGCCGACCGACGCCACTGCCACACCGGCCACAATGCTGCCCCAAAGCCACGGAGATTTGCGAGCGGTCTTGGCCATGATCATTCTCCCGTCAGATGTTCTCGAAGTCGGACACCCGCCCGTCGCTGTACAGGTACCGGCGGGCGCCCCTTTCGCCGGGCTTGCCGTGAAAGTTGTTGTAGTCCTGCAGAATCCAGAATGAGTTGTCCGGCACTTTCGTCGAGTAGAGGCTTTCCAGAAATCGGGCCGCCTCCGGCACGGACTTGCCCATGATCGTCATTCCGCCGGCCACGGAGATGCCCGTACGATACGTGTAGCTGCTCTTCTCCGATTCGAAGTAGCTCTTGCCCTCGTTCTCGTCATCCCGCGGGAATCGGCCGGGCGTGTCACTCAGGCATCGGAACACCTGCGTCTGCTTGCCCAAAAACGGCCGCAGCACGTCCGCGATGAAGATCGGCTCCTGGTCGGGGACGGTGTCCAGCGGCACCGGCCCGATGGACGGCATCAGGGACGCGAAGGGCAGCCGGTCGTTGTTCTGCTCGAGGTAGAGCAGCATGCCCACGCCGATGGCCTTGAGGTTTGCCGCGCAGTGCGTGCGCTTGCCCGACTCCCGCGCCCTCTTCATGGACGGCATCAGGATGGCCATCAGCAGGCCGATGATCGACACGACCACCAGCAGCTCAATGAGCGTAAACGCCCGACGATGCATGACCGTGCACACTCCCGGCAGAACCCCTTCCGTTGCGAACCTTCTCCAGCATAACACCGATCCGAGTCAATGGCCGCAACGACGTGTAAATCCTTGTCGGAAACAACGCTATCCCCAGCCCTCCGTCCCGGACCTGGCCGGTCGCGGCCCGGCGCTCGGGGGTGCGGCCGTCGTCCGGAAACGCTACGATGGCCGGCAGACCAGTCAACCCGGGTGAGAGGAGTTCCGTCCGATGGCCCGAGGCGAACAACTCCAACGACAGTGGATGCTGCTGAAAACGCTCCAGACCCGGGGGGAGGGCATCCCCCTGCGACAGCTCGCGGCAGATCTATCCGTCAGCGAACGCACCATGCAGCGCGACCTGGAGATGCTCCAGGAGCTGGGCTTCCCTGTGTGTCACGAGGACGACGACTGCGGCAGGCGCTTCTGGCGAATGCCGCACGACTTCTTCCGGACCGGGCCGTTGACCCTCAGCCTGACCGAGGCCATCTCCCTCCATCTCGCCGACCGGATGTTCGCTCCGCTCTCGGGCACGCCGTTCGCCGAAGGGCTGCACTCGCTTCTGACGAAGATCCGCAGCCATGTCCCCGCCCAGGCGCTGGACTACTTCGCGGAGCTGGAGGACACGCTCTACGTCCGACGCATCGGCACCCCCGACCACGCCCCCCGGGCCGAGATCATCCGCGTGCTCACCGAAACCGCCCGGTCCGGCCGGACCGTGGAAATCCGCTATCGAGCCCTCTGGCGCGGAGAGGAGTACACGACGCGGTTCGACCCCTACGGCCTGGTCTATTACGATGGCGACCTGTTCGCCGTCGGACGGTCTCACCGGGCAGACGCCATTCGGGTCTTCAAAATCATCCGCATCACCGATGCGAACGGCACGAACGCGCGGTTCGACCGGCCGGCGGATTTTGACCTGGAGCGTCAATTCCACAGTTGCTTCGGCATCACCCAGTCCGACGAGGAGCCCGTGGAGATCGACGTGCAGTTCACCGGGCCGGTAGCCGGCCTGGTGGAAGAGAAAGTCTGGCACGAGAGCCAGCAGCTCAAGTGGCTGCCGTCCGAGGGCACACTCTTCTCCCACGAAGCGGCCGTTTCGGGGACCCTGCTGGCCCGTTTCCGCCTGGCCAACGTCGTGGAGTTCAAGCGTTGGATCCAGGGGTTCGGTCGTCAGGCCGAGGTCATTCGGCCCGATTGGCTTCGCCGGGAGCTTCGGGATGAGCTTCTGGAGACAGTGCGACTTTACGAACCCTGACGGCAGGCCGAACATCAGCAGTTTCTTTTTGTTCAGGGTCGTACGCGCGTAATCCACTACTATTGAGCGAGTTACAATCGCTCACCACTTCTGATTTTTGGGCTGCCCGCGGTCCGGCCCGAAGAATTCTGCGCTTTCAGAGTCAGGTCCGACACAGATTGTCGTCTCATCCGCGTAATTACGTAGTAGGAGTCCAGGCCAGCGGTGGAGCAGCGTGGACACAGACAAGGTCACGGAGGTCCAGGGGGGTGGATCATGTACGGAGTCGTTCCGCAGGAACCGATCGACGCGCAGCAAGAAGAGGACGACGGTGCCGCGTCGCCCGGGCGGATCTCCGGGGACGGGAACGGTTTCGCGGCCACGGTGTATGTGGTCGCGAACGAGCTTGGACTGGCAGACCAGATTCGCTCGGCCGTGGAGCCGACGGGAGTTCCGGTTCGCTGCTTCATGTCCTGTGAGGATTTCTGGACACAGTACGATCCCTTCCACCCCGGCTGCGTGGTGGTCGACGTGGACATGGCTTCCGAAGCAGGTTTGAGTCTGCTGGAACGGATCGCGGACGGGCCGGTTCGGGTCCCGGCGGTGGCGATCAGCAGCACGCAGGATCCCTGCGAAGCGATCCTGTCGATGAAGGCCGGTGCGACGGATTTTGTGCCCAAGCCATTGGGAGAAGAGAGCCTGCGCCGGAGCGTCCGCCAGGCGCTGGCGCGAAACCAGGAGCAGCGTCGGCAGGATGCCCGGCGTATCGAAGCCCTCGCCTGCTGGCGGCATCTGACGCCCCGCGAGCAGGAGATCGCCCGGCGTGTGGCGGCAGGCGTGGGCAACCGACAGATTGCCAAGGATTTGTCCATCAGCGTCCGCACCGTGGAGACGCACCGCGCCCGCATCATGCGCAAGATGACCGTCACGAACCTTGCGGCCCTGGTCCGGCAGCTCATGCTGGCCCAGGCCTGCGCGTAAGGAAACTCCCGTCAGCCAGGACGGTGCGGGGAATGGTGGGGGCCGAACAGGTTCCGCGAGCGTCGGGGACGCCGGCTAAGCATCACCCAGAGCAAGCCCAGAATCAATGCCGCCGGTCCGATCAGAAGAAACACCCTCACACGATCAGGCTGCCGGTTCTGGAACCGCCTCGCATTCAAATTCGTCCCGTCGCGAATGTGCTGCACGCGGGCCCGGGTCCTGGCTTCCTGTTGTTCAGCAAGGTGGCCCTGGATCCTCGCATTCTGTTCAGCGACGTGGGCCTGGGTCCTTGCCTCCCCTTCAGACACGTAGGCCTGCAGCTCCGTGACGCGCTGATTCATGGGCCGGCGATGCGGAACGCCGTAATCGGAATCCGACCAGCCGGATGACGGCGACTCAGAGTCGTACGGCATCACGTCTGCCTCCCTGAACCACACCACAAACATCGCCAGAAACAGCGCCAGAATCAGAAGCACGACCGGAATCGCCCACACCCCGGATGCGCGTGGACGCCGCCGCTGTCGACCCACGACGGCGGCCACGAGCAGGAGCCCCGCGCAGATCACCGTGATCGACATGAACACAAGTTGCTCGTCCGCGTGAAGGTTCTCCGTGGCCTGGATCGCGATACAGGCGACGAGCCCCGTGGTCGCCACGGCGAGCAGGATTGGCCGGGCGGTCTCCCGCCAGAATCCGGGACGCCGCCGCTCCGTCGTCTTGCTGATCGCGACGAACATGAAGGCAACGGCCCCGGCGCTGGCAATGCCCGCAAGCAGCGCATCGTCCCCGGCCACCACGCCCAGCACCGGCATCAGAAACAGCACCACGGCCGCTCCGAACAGGCAAAACGCCAGCACGCTCCAGAATGCCCGCGTCACGCCCCAGCGCAGCGGCGGCAGCGGCTCCGTGGCGGCGTCCGGCGCAGGTCGACCGCTGGGCTCGACCGGCACGCCATAGGGAAGGGCCTCGACGGCCGACAGAACGGCGGCCGCGGCCAGATTCTGAGCCTGTTCATGGGGCGCCGGGGCCGGCTCGCGCGAGCCCGCCGGCGGCGGCGTCCGGTCCGACGCGGGAGTTGGGCCCTTGGGCGCCGCGGGCAATGCCAGCGCCGGCCAGAACCATGCCGTGGCCTGAACGATCAGGCAGATCGCAACGATGCAGCCGCCCGCCAGCCACATCGTATCATCGTGACCTTGACTGACCACCGCCGCGACGATGAACGCCATAAGGCCGGTGAAGAAGGCGGAACCGATGCCAAGCTGTCCGGTTGTTCCGGCGCGGAAGCGTTTGCGCCAGTCCACACCCACGATCATCAGCCCGACGCCGACCAGCCAGCCGAGGGCTTCCCGATCCGAGACCCGGGGGCAACCCGAAATCGCAGCCGTGCCAATCAACAAGGCCGGCGCGCAACAGATCGCACACAGCAACCGCTGCACCCATTCCGGCTCCGCGTGCTCGCCGATCCACCGTTGGACTCTCTGGGCCAGCGCCAGCCCCGCGCTCGTGAGGAACGTGACGAAAAAGGCTGCCAGCCCGGTCTCCTCGTTTTTTCCGCAGATCACTCCGGCGGCAACCGAGACGGCCAGCGCGATGATGATCGCCAGTGTCACTCCTTTGACGGACGTCGGGCGTGGTGCGTATTGCGGCGGCGCCACGGTCGGGCGTTGCGGCGGAATGCCGGCCTTGCGGTCCAGGGCGGCCAGCTTGCGGGCCACCTTCTCTTCCACTCGCTGCAGCCGCCGGCTCACCCGCATGGGCACGCCGACGGGCGGGCCGGCCGGCGAGCCATAGACCGGCGGCGGGTTGGGCGACGGAACGGGCGAGGCGGCGATGTCCGCGGCGGCCCGGCCGGCGGCCTGGGTCAGGCTGGTCGGGTTGAAGCCGGCCAGCGACTGCTGCACGTCGCTTACGTGGAAGATTTCCTGCACCATCTCGTCGACGGTCTGGTAGCGCTCGTTGGGGTCCTTCGCCAGGGCCTTGCGGATGACCTGGGCGAACGGCTCGGGCAGCTCGTCCACGGCAGGCTGGGCGGTGAGATGCTTCATAAGCACTTCGCCCATGCTGCCGCCCTCGAAGGGGACGCGGCCGAGGAGCATTTCGTAGAGCATCACGCCGAGGGCGTAGATGTCGATGCCGCGGGAGTAGTGCCCGCTGCCCACCTCCGGGGCCATGTAGTGCACGGTGCCCACGCTGGTGGTCTGCGCGCTGTGCCGCGACACGGAGATGAACTTGCTCAGGCCGTAGTCGCCGATCTTCACGTACCCGTCGTCATAGAAGACGTTGCCGGGCTTGAGGTCGCGATGCACGATGCCGCGGTCGTGCAGGTAGCTCAGCCCCTTGGCCAGCTCGCGGAGGAAGAACGCGGCCTTCTGCGTGCCCAGTCCGTTGGGCTCGGCCACCAGCAGGTCGCGCAGGGACGGCCCGCCGACGTATTCCATGATGATGAAGTATTCGTCGTCGGCGTTTTTGCGGACGTCGAAGATGGTGACCAGGTGCGGGCTTTTCAGGTTGATACAGTGCGAGACGCCCCGCAACTCCACCTGCGGGTTCTCGCGCAGGTACTTCAGGGCGACTTCACGACCGCCGTCGCTGATCGCGTAATACACCTCGCCGAACCCGCCGCGGCCGACGGCCCGCTGGATGGTGTATCCCTCCAGCGGTCGATCACCATGTTTGAACGCAAACGCCACGGTCGTCGTCCTTCTCGCCCGTCAGGGCCAAGTGCTCCGCCCTACTTCACCGTATATACGTGCAACGTGCCGGCAATATGGTCGTGCCAGCCCCGTTTCTGTCCGTCAAAGGCCACCCAGAGATACCCAAGGCACAGAACCAGGGAGCTGAGAATCTTGGCAAACGACCGGATGAATGCCTGGCCGACGTCGCAATACGTGCCGTCCACGTTTATGACTCGGATGCCGCACACGCGTTTGCCCACGGTCTGTCCCTTCCAGAACCCGACCAATACTCCACCATAGACGATGCCCAGGATCGCCGGTCCAATGGGAGGGAGCAGGGCGGCGCCCGCCACACCCACGATCATCGTGTCAATCAGCGCGGCCAAGGCGCGAATCCAGAACCCCGCATAGTGGTACCGGCCGGCCGGCGCCTCCGGCGAGAGCTCGCCCCGTCGAATACGGAAACCGCTGTCCGCACCGTACGCCGGCGCCGCCACGGCGACCGGGATGCCCGCGTACGCGGGTTGCCGCACAGGTGGCGGAGGCGGCGGGTACCGCCGGGGCGCGGGGTTTGGCGAGGACGGCGGGGAGTCCGGCGCCGCGATCCGCACCCGGGCGGCCGCCTGCGACAGACTCGCCGGCTCGAACCCCGCCAGCGATTCGCGCACCGTCCCCGCGGTCGTCAACTCCGACACCATGTCGGACACCGACAGATAGCGCTCGTTCGGGTCCTTGGCCATGGCCCTGGCCACCACGCGATCAAACGGCGGCGGCAGCACCGATACGTTCGGCTGGGCGGTCAGGTGCTTGATCAGCACTTCGCCCGCCGAGCCGCCTTCAAACGGCACCCGCCCGCAGAGCATCTCGTACGTCATCACGCCCAGGGCGTAGACGTCGATGCTTTTCGAGTAGTTTCCGCTGCCCACCTCCGGGGCCATGTAATGCAGCGTGCCCACGCTGACCGTCTGGTTGCTGTGCCGCGACTCCGCGATGAACTTGCTCAGGCCGTAGTCGCCGATCTTCACGAACCCGTCGTCATAGAAGATGTTGCCCGGCTTGAGATCACGGTGCACGATGCCGCGGTCGTGCAGGTAAATCAGCCCCTTGGCAATCTCCCGGACCAGGTAGGCAGTCTTCTCCACGCCCAGGCCGTTCGATTCGGCCACCAGTATGTCGCGCAGCGACGGGCCGGCCACGTACTCCATGACCACGAAATACTCGCCCAGATCGTTGCGGCGGACGTCGAAGATCGTCACCAGGTGCGGGCTCTTGAGGTTGATGCAGTGGGCCACGCCGCGCAGCTCGGTCTCGGGGTTCTCGCGAAGGTACTTCAGCGCGACCTCGCGACCGCCGTCGCTGACCGCGTAGTACACCTCGCCGAACCCGCCGCGGCCGATGGCCCGCTGGATCGTAAACCCGTCAAGCGGTCGATCACCATGTTGGAAGGCAAACGCCACCGCTGCAGAACCTCCCCTGTACATCCCGACCTCGTCGCCATCCCCACGAGCGGAGTGCCCGACCGTCTTTCCTTCGGAGGCTGGACACTCCGGCCCACGCCCGACCCGCCCGAATCCTATGCCATTCTTCCGCCGGGCCCCGGAATCAGCCCGTCCGGCCGCCGAGTTTCCTTCACGATCAGGCGAACGCCGTCGACCTCCACGGATTGGCCCAGCGGCACAGGGATGGCCGTTCCCGGATCGGCCGCGGAGCCCTCCGGCCGCAGCCAGAGCTGCCCGGCCCGCTCGTAGAGAATGAGCGGGCGCCGGGCCGTCATGCACGTGGCGTGAACCGTCGGACCGACGCCGATCAGCGCGTGCCCGCGGAACAGAATTACGCGGCGCACGTCATCCGCCATGCGGGTCCCGTCGCTCAGCTCAAGCACAGCGCTGGCGCTGCGGCGGCTGGGCGCCCGGAACGTGAAGCGGGCCTTGCGGCCCATCACCAGCCGATCGCCGTCCTGCAGCAGAGCCTGTCTGGTCACGACCCCGTTCACCTGCACCTCGCGCGGGCTGAAGAGGAAGTAATCCTCCTCCGTCCGGGCCACGTCCGCGTGGTGCTCGGCCAGATCGGAGAAGACGGCCACGTCCGCCGGCCGGCTGGAGGCGGCCCGCCCGATGCTGATCCGATCGCCTCGGTGCAGCAGGAAACTGCCGCCGCCGTCAACGATCAGGAGCAGCCGCTCGGGCAGCAGGGCCATGTCCGCCGGCGCCTTGGCCAGCAGGACGGTCTCGTCCAGGCCGCCCGGCGTCGGAGCCTGCCCGGCCGGGGACGGAATTCTCGTATCCTCCCAGCGCTCGCCAAGCGGACCGGATTGCAGGGCCATCAGGCGTTCGTCCAGCACCTTCAGGTCATCCGCCGCCTTGCGCAGCCATTCCACCTTCGGATGCAGGTTCAGCAGGCGAAGGACGCCCTGCCGAGCCGCGTCCACCTGCCACGCCCGCAGGGCCTGGGCTGATTCGCGAATCCAGCGCAGCGCCTCTTCGAGCTCTCGCCGCGACGGCGTGTCCCGGCCCAGGTCGGCGAGGATCGCCAGGTCATCCGCCGCCCCACGAGGTCGGCCCGTCTCGAACGCCTCCCGCACGCGAGTCAGAACGGCCGCACACAGTCGGCCTTCCAGCGCGGCACAGGTCGGGGCAGTCGGATGCAGGGACTTCGCTCGCCGGAACCGCTCCACGGCCGCAGAGAACTGCCCCTGATCCAGCAATCGTTCGGCCTCCCCGAACAAGCGATCCGCCTGTTCCTGCCGGTCCTCCGCGTGCTGCTTCAGCCGCTGCACCTCGGCGTCCTCCTGCGGCGCCTGCTCCAGCATCCGCCGGCCCGCCAGCAGCGATCCCTTGTCAATCCGATCTCGTGCGGCCTCCAGACGAACGCGACGGGACCGATCCTGCCGGTTCACCTCGTCGGCCACCACGCGGACCTGGGCACGGAGCTCGGCAACCTTGTCGGACGGGGCGCCCGCCACCTCCGCCTTGTCCAGATCGAGCAGCGCCTCGGTGAACTGCTCGTCCGCAAAACGCTGTCGCGCCCGCTGGAAGAGCCGCTCGGCCAACGTGCGAAGCACGGCCGCCGCCTGCCTGTTGTCGCGGAGGTCCGGGGCGGAGGCGAGGCGAAACGCCTCGTCCAGACGCTCGGACTTCAGGGCGGCCTCGGCCGCTTTGATCCGTGCGTTGAACAACCGGCTGAACATGCGTTTCTCCACCACGATGACCCGATTCCCCCGCCCGGCCATCGTACTCCGTCGGTTTACCGCTCCCAAGCGGTCCCTGTGATGGGGTTCGCGGACCGGCGACGATTATTCCCGCCGGCCTTGGGCGGTCCCACCGATCCCGGCGGAGACCGCCCCCACCTCGCCCTAATTCTAATGCCTTCCAAACAATGGTGTTACGCGACAAGGTCCGTACTGAGTGCCCCGGCCGAGGCCGGTCGCGTCCAGTATCGCCGGCAGGCGGCCCGCGCCGGCCCGCGATGCCCGATCACGTCTTGCGAACAGGCGGGCGTTCGCCCAAGATACGCCGCAACGCCTTGACCTTTAAGCCCTTGGCGCACGGAGCCTGTGTTGTCCAACAGCCTGCCGAGTCAACCCATCGCGGAGCCGGTGACGGCCAGCCAACCGGCCCGATGGTGGCTGGCGGTGCTGGTGGCCGCGGTCGTGTCCCTTCCCTTCGGATACCTGCTGTCCTACGGGGCGTTCCTCCTGGCCTACTTCGGGCTGTTTTTCTTCCTTCTGTTCGGCCTCCTGGTGGGTGCGGTCATGTTTCGCATCGCGCGTCCGGCCCGTCCCATACCACGCTGGCAGTTGGTCACGGGCAGCCTGGTCGTGGCGGCGGTGTGCGGCGGGTTCTCGATTGCGGTGGAGTGCCGGCAATTCCCCGGGGACGCCGCCGAACGCACGTTGAAGACGTTCCGGACTCTGCCGGAGGGGATGACGCGCGACGACATCCTCCGGCAAGCCCGCGCGTCTGTGGAGAAGTACCTGGTCGAGAATCACTGGCCGGGCGGCGCCCTGGGCTACATGCGATGGAAGGCGACCGCCAGCAGCCTGCCCGTCGAAGTGGAGACGCCGACCACGACTGTCCATCGCGCGATCCAGTACCGCGGCAACCGCGGCTGGTGGATCGTGCGCGTCATTCTGTCCCTGACGTTTCTGCCGTTCGCCGTCCACGCGGTGGTGAAGCCTCTGTCGAAGGTGGATGCACCGCCGGAACCGGAACCGCCCGCCGCGGACACGCCGTGAATCACCGCAGAGCACACCGCGTGCGGATGCCCATGCCCGCTCGAAAGCAGTGAAGACCGGCTGGAAAGCCGGTTCCACAAAGCAAGCCGGTCCCATGAGTAGGGTCCGCCGTGCGGACCAGGATAGGCAGGAGGCTCAGACTGGCTGGAAAGCCGGTCCCACAGAAGGCGGACACGCACGCCCGCGCGGGCGCGATCCGCATTGTTTGACCGCCGCGCGCTGCCCGCAGTAAGATGTCGCCGCGTTCGGCAATCTCTTTGGCGCGGAGAGCAACACCATGCGCAAATCGCAATCGGCGAAGACGCTGACGGACATCTGCCCCAAGCCGCTGGCCCCCTTGGCGGAGCTCGCGTCCAACCTCTGGTGGTCGTGGAATCCACAGGCCGCGGCGCTGATGGCCTCCCTCGATGCGGACCTCTGGGTTCGCACCGAGCACAACCCGGTAGCGCTGCTGCGGGCCCTGCCGGCCAAACGCATGCGTGCCCTGGCCGGCGACGCCGCGTTCCTGAGGAGGCTGGCGGCCGTGCATCGTGAATTCGACCGCTATCGGCGAGCCAGGACGTGGTTCCAGGAGAAGTACGGCCGGCGGTTCCGCGGCAAGATCGCATACCTCTGCATGGAGTATGGCCTGCACGAGTCACTGCCCATCTACGCGGGCGGACTGGGCGTGCTGGCGGGCGACCACATCAAGGCTGCCGGGGATCTGGGCGTTCCGCTGGTGGGCGTGGGCGTGCTCTGGCGAAACGGGTACGTCCGGCAGCACATCGGCCGAACCGGCACGCAGGAAGACTGGTTTGTGGACCTGTCCGCCCGCGACCTGCCGTTGCGCGAGGTGACGTCGCCTTCCGGCCGGCCGCTGCGTCTGCGCATCCCGCTGGCCAGGCAGACCCTGGTGGCCCGGGCGTGGCAGCTCGACGTGGGCCGCGTGCCGCTCTACCTGCTGGACTCCGATCTGCCGGACAACCCGCCGCGGCTGCGCCGGCTGTCGCATAGCCTCTACTGCAATGGTCGTGAGGACCGCCTCTGCCAGGAAACGCTGCTGGGCGTGGGCGGATTACGTCTGCTGCAGGCCCTGCGCATCCCGATCTCCGTGCTGCACCTGAACGAGGGGCACGCGGTGTTCGCCTCGATCGATCGACTCACGCAGTCCGTGGCCGCGGGACAGCCGCTTCGCCAGGCCCTGCGCGACGTGGCCCAAACCAGCGTGTTCACTATCCATACCCCCGTCCCCGCGGGCAACGAGACGTTTGACCCCGCCCTGGTGGCGGAATACTACGAGAAGCACCGCAAAAAGCTTGGCATGGACCGCCGGACCTTCCTCGGTCTGGGCCGCGTGGATGCGGACAACGAATCGGAGCCGTTCGGGCTCACCCAGGTGGCGCTGCACCTGTCGAAGCACCGTAACGGCGTCAGCGCCCTGCACGGCGACACCTGCCGGAAGCTCTGGCACGGCGTCTGGCCGGACCGGCCGGTGAAGGACGTGCCCATCGGGTCCATCACGAACGGCATTCACGTGCGTACGTGGCTGCACCCGCGGATGGCCGGGCTGCTCGAGAAATACCTTCCTGCCGACTGGGAAGCGCGGCAGGACCAGGCTCGCGTGTGGTCGACGGTGAAGAGCATCCCGGATGCCGAGTTGTGGGACCTGCACGTGCAGCTCAAGGCGGACCTGATCGCGTTCGTGCGCGACCGTATGCGAGAGCAACTGCGGCGCATGCGGTCGTCCGCCGGGTCCGTCCGGCAGGTGGATCGGATCCTCGACGCGAACGCGCTGACCCTCGGCTTTGCCCGCCGGTTTGCTCCGTACAAACGGGCGTCGCTCATCTTCTCCGATCCGAAGCGGCTGGCGCGCCTCCTCAACCACCCGACCCGGCCCGTGCAGATTCTCTTCGCGGGCAAGGCCCACCCCGGCGACACCGGCGGGCAGAAGCTGATCGCCCAGATCGAGGCGTTTGCCCGATCCAAGGCGTTCCGCAAGCGCGTGGTGCTGGTCGAAGACTACACCATGGAGGTTTCGCGGTACCTCGTCTCCGGCGTGGACGTCTGGCTGAACAACCCGCAGCGTCCCCAGGAGGCCAGCGGCACCAGCGGCATGAAGCCCGCCCTGCACGGCGGCCTGAACCTCAGCATCCTCGACGGCTGGTGGCCGGAGGCCTGCGACGGCCGCAACGGCTGGGCCATCGGCCCCGCCCGCGACCACCGCGGCACTGCCGACGACGACCGGCGCGACGCGGCCGCGCTGTATCGGCTGCTCGAACGCGAGGTGGTCCCGCTGTATTACGATCGCACGAAGGCCGGGCTGCCGAAGAAATGGGTGGGACGCATGAAGCACGCGCTGGCCACCATTTCGCCTGCGTTCAGCGCCGAGCGGATGGTCAGGGAGTATCTGCGGAAGTACTACGTTCCCGCGGAGCGTGCCGCGCGCCGGCGGTAGACCTCGCCGCTATGACCCGGCGGCCCAGGAGCGTTCCGGATCGGTCGACAGGGAGACGCGGGAAAGCCACGCGGACAGGCAGAAGCGGCGTGAGCGGGAAAGAGACGCAAGCAGGGCCAGAAGCGTCAGGGCGGCGTTCTCTGCGAGCTTTCGGCAGATGTAGACCTCGCCGGTCCCGCAACCGCAGTCAAAGCGAACGTCGCAGTAGGCGATCGGCTTTGCCGCGTGGATGTCCAGCGATTGGGAGATCAAAGCGGCCGTAAAGACCAGCAGCATTCCGAACAGCGTTAGGCCCGCGCCGCGGACCGCCACACCCAGCAGCAGCGCCACCCCGCACACGACCTCCAGCACCGGCAGGATCACCGCCGTCAGGTTCAAAAAGTACGGCGGCGTTTCCGGCAGAATGTCGTACATACGGACGAACTTCAGGAAGTCGATCGGGTCCAGTGCCTTGGACAGGCCCATGAAGACAAACATGCCGCCCAGCACCAGCCGGGCGACGCCCAGCGGCACGCCCGTGTCGTCCACCCGTCGCAGCCAGCCGCCTCGCTGCATCATGACGACCACTCCGTCCTCTCGACCGGCATGCCCTGCGCCTCCCACTCCTCGTAGCCGCCCTCGAACACGTAGATGTGGTCCGGCTCGATCCCGTTCTCGATCAGCGTGTGCGACAGGAAGATACTGTCCTCGCAGTCCCCGCCGTGGCAGTACACGATCACCCGCTCGGCCGGCAGAAGGATGTTCAATGCGTCGGGCAGGTACCGGTCCGAGCGGTAGTGGTCCACCAGCACCGCACCCGGGATCCGTCCGGAATCAAACAACCCCTGGTCCCGCGCATCCACGAACACGTGCAGCCCCGCGGTCAGCTTGGGATCCTCAAACCACGAGCGAACCTCGTCGAACTTCGCACGGTGGACCCCCAGGTACGACCCCGCAAACTCGGTCGAAGCGCCCGTGGCAGGCTCGGACAACGCTTCCGCCGGCGCCCCGGCCGGCAGAACGGTCCGTACGGCATCGGGCCGGGCGAAGTAGTTGCGTGCCAGCGCCACGGACTGGTTATCCTGCCGGGCCGTGTTGACACCAAGCCCGACGGCCACGCTGACCGCCATCAGGACCGCGATCTCCACGAATGTCTGCGTCGCGATTCTCGCCACCGAAAACGCACTCTCAGCCGCGTCAGGCGGGTCCCCACCCCTCCTCAAACGCGATACGGTCGATCTTTGCTCATCGGCAGAGTCAAGTCAACGCAGCAGCTATCTGTTGTTACGCCGGCGTTACATGAGGTGTCCCACGGGCGGGATTGCGCGGGCGGGGCCTGGGACGGCCCGGAAGCGCCGTTTGGGACGGACAGGCGCCCGGGCATACCCCCGGGAACCCTGGAGAGGACAGATCGGGCGGCATCGCGGGCGCCCGCCGCGTTCGGAATTCGTCGGCCCGGTGCCCCCTCGTCATCAGCCGCCTGCGAGTGTACCCTGGTCCGGCCGGTTCGCGGCGGGCGCGGGACCGCGGCGAAAACAGCAGCCTTGCTGCGGCCTGAGTGGATGCACCGTTCGTCACCATACGCAGGAGACCGAGCCATGACATCGGGGCTGATCAGAGGGTCGTTTGTCGCTGGAATGATCGGGGTGCTGGCCTTGTTCGCAGGGTGCGTCAGCCAGGCTGGCGGCGGCGGGGGCGGCGGGGGAAACACCAACGAGAACAACGTCAACGACAATAATGTCAATGAGAACAACGTCAACGACAACAACGTGAACGATAATAACGTCAACAACAACACGAATGACAATGGAACGGAGCCGCCGCTGGACGGTCTTCTGGCGGACCGAACCGCGACCGCCGCGTTTGATACAATTCCGGCCGGCGTCTTTGCGCAGGCCAAGGCAAACCTGCACGTGTTCTACGGCCACACGTCGCACGGAAGCCAGCTTGTGACCGGCATGAACATGCTGGATACGGGTCCCGGCTCGCTGGATCTGGAGGAGACCGGCACGGACCTCGGGCATGAGGGCGACACGGGCTGGGCCGACATCACCCGTGACCGGCTGGATCAGCCGGGGCACGACATCAACGTGGTCATCTGGTCGTGGTGCGGCGGCGTCAGCGACAACACGGAGGCCGGCATCAACACGTATCTCACCACGATGGACGAACTGGAAGACGACTACCCGAACGTGGTGTTCGTGTACATGACGGGGCACCTGGACGGCAGCGGGGAAGGCGGCACGCTGCAGGCCCGCAACGACCAGATCCGCAACTACTGCCGAGACCACGGCAAGGTGCTTTTCGATTTCGCCCAGATCGAGAGTTACGACCCGGACGGCAATTACTACCCGGATGCATCCGACGGGTGCGGCTGGTGCACGACGTGGTGCGCTTCACACGAATGCCCCACGGGCGATTGCGTGAACGACTCCGACTGCGCCCACTCGCACTGCTTCAACTGC